>JADHYN010000027.1 GCA_016782425.1 Candidatus Omnitrophota bacterium | reverse complement strand
GGAAACAACCGAGCGTATTGTGTGTGAAATCTATCATGAATGCCGCCATTGAGCACCCACTCCAGATACGGAATAACTTTTACCTTGCGCCAATTATACGTCAAATTCTCAACGGTAATCTTCCAGAGTTCTGCCGTTGTGTCCAGGTCAGCGAGGGTGATATTGATTGTCGTTCTAATGCCGTTAGCGGTGTTAACTACCTTAAGGGAATTATCGCCCCTTTCGATGCGAGACGCTTTAAACCTATCTTTTGGGAAATTTCCTACGACCGGCCATGAACGTTTTTTGCTCTGGGGCGCCTCCGACGTATCCACAAGATAAAGGACTCTGCCGCAAGGATCTATAATGTCGTATGAACGCCGGCTGATATCGTATTCCGGCGGGAAAACCCCGCTTTTATGATGGTCAACTTCGCTATATATTTCGCCGTTTTCCTTGAGGAAAACTCTATATTCTCTATTGCCCAACTCGTAGCTCTTTATGACTCGTCGCCGGGATCGGCGTCGCAACGAACGGATACCAAAAGAAATCCCCGTACAAGCGAGGATAGCTAAACCGGTAAGAAGAAGTTTCTCCGGTAATGTAAGAGACTGCAAAAGAGAAAGCATTCCTCCTCTTCTGGCGCTTTGCATAGCCTCTGCTGTACTCCAGACGTAATCCCAATTATTCCCGCGCGGAAGATAGAAAGGAATAAGTAACGGCCCCCATGTGCAGAAACGCTTAACGGCTTCGGGGATATACCGCTGTGCTGTCGCCGGTCCGATGAAACGCGCAATTCGTTCATCAAGTCTATCCAGGCCGATGAAGCTCAAGTTAACCAGCGTTGCGACGCGCAAGCCCATGTGATCCATCCAGATAAGGACCCGGAAGAAGTCAATTGCCATAATATAGACAAAAATATCCAGGCTCCACTGCCGGAATGCTCCCGGTACCATTGTAAGACTGTGGTAAGTAGCAAAGAGTGTCCGAATCGCGCCGTCCTGGTTGTACCAGGTCGGATCCGGCATCATTCGCAGGAAAGTAAATATAATAGGCGACATCCACAACCCCCAACGTAAGACATATATCATGTGTTCGATAAGTTGTGTGAATCCCGCCTTTGAGAAGAAGAATTTGATAGGGGCGGTCTGCTTCTCGAAGATCGCCACGAGAAATACCTTGTTTATGGCGAATAGCCATGCGGCAATAGACCAGTTAATCACACCGGCCAAGGACTCGGTGAATATGAGTTTCACTCCGCCGGTATAAGTCCCCAAATCAATGCGGCCCCATTTGTTGACCAAGGGATAGGTGATGTATTCCATCGCAGAAAAACCGGAACTGGTATAAAGTTTGAATTTCTCGATGACCACCGGAACCTGCCGGGAGTCCAAATAGAATGCCGCAGCGCTTCCGACAAAAATACCCAGCAGTGCGTCAGTAAAATAGAGCCTCCATGATTGGATCCGGCCCTGACCCCTGGCAGCATAGACGACATCCCTTAAGACGCTTACCCCCGCTGATGCTAAGAGGCCGATGCTGAGACCGAACATAATCCGTTCAGGCATGTTCATTCTAAAAAGGTCGTAAACAATTCCGTAAGAAAATCCAAATCCAACAATCGCACCCCTTGCATATAGACTCGCATCGCGGCAGCTATGCCGTATCCTCTGGAAAAACGGCAGGCTGCCGTCGAAAGTCTCAACAATGGTCTTAATAACCGGGAAGACCAATGCGCCGGCCAGGGTTCCGATTATTACCGGTAACTTAGTCACTATTATTTGCGAGATAGGCGCATTCAAGAAGAATCGAAGCGTATACAGAATCATCATCACGATACCACTGTATGCCATGCCTTTTTTCATGCCTACGCTAACGTGTTTGGAGATAGTATCCCACGAAGGTTCGGTTCGGTGGCCGGCATCCAGGGCCATGCCTGTTATGAGATAAATTTCTCCCCAAAGACCCGCAAAGGAAAACATGGTTGTCAAAAGAATAATAATGGTTCTCACGACTACAGGCATTGAGGCAACGGCTGCGGTCGATCCCAGATCCGCAATTAGCGGAGATATAACAACACCCAAAGAAACAAAGAAGATAAAAATATGTGCCTTGGATGTTCTAAGCAGCCTCTTCTTGGTTACGAGGCCAATTCCGTTCGCGACAGCTTCATTAAAACCAAATACGACAAGAACCCGACCTATCATTTCAAGGATTACCGGCCAGGAAGCAAGAAGGCCTGCGGATACAGTGTTACTCAGTGTTTGTAGAAGGGCTGCGTTTTGTAAGAGCAACAACCAGTTGAAAAGGTACGGTATTCCTATGAATGACACGCTTGTTGTGGCTCTCAGGTGTTTGCCGGAGAGAGCAAGTGAACGGGCATTGAAGACGTGATAAAACATAAAGGCAAGCGTTGCAATAACCTTATTCAACGTTAATAAATGAGTCCAGGTAGAAGGGGCTTGCAGGATCCCCAACCTGCTTGATGAAGCCGCCAGAAGCCCTGTCAGCAACATATTCTGAAAGACTTCAAAAGGCGTAAGATGTTTGCCGGTGATTACAAACTTAAGTAACGCAGCAATCACTGCGCCTAATAATGTTATACCCAGGAAGCCTAAGCTGAAACCCTGCCGGAGGGGACTTATCGTTCCCATGGAGTAGATAGAAAGCGCGCCTCCTATAATCAATACGGCTGCTATACCGTATAAGAAATCCCGTTTAATCCTTGAGAGAATCGAAGCCTCTCGAGAATCACCGTTACTTTCATCGCTTTTTGTTTTTGACCGGTTGGAGGCACGATACCGGTTAAATACCCTGCCGGAAAAAGTGAACATCAAGGTCACAAGAAAGCTAAGGAGTAGAACCAGGCTAACTTTTATGAAGATGAGATTTTTCTGAAGGAATGTTAATTTGTAGAAATCGAAATCAAAATACAATATCCCTTCCGCCGGCTTCTCGCCATCCAGAGAACCCGCCCCCGTAGGATCAAACCACATTGGATTGGACCCCTGCGGGCCGAAGGTCATCGGGTTAATAACAAAAACAATTTCCTTAAGACGGCCTATCGTGTTCCAGTCGATTGCTTCCCGGAAATAATTCCATCCGGCCTCAAGCTGAAGCGGGATTTTCTGCATAGCGCTTGTTCCCTTGATCTCCAACCTTACGGATACCTCTCGCAACTGGTCGGGATGAGGCACCCTGACGCCAACCCTGATTGCATCCACTGTAGCCGCTTCCAGGTCGGGAGGATAATTTTTTGTCCAAATGCCTATAATTGAGCCCTTGGGTAGCGAGTAGTCGAACTCCAAAACATCTCTCTTAAGGGTTTCGTCAAATGAGCGAAGTAGGCCACCCAGTGCCAAACCAATGTTGAACACTCCCATATCGCCGGCATCTTGCTGACTAAAGGAGTGACTTACATGGCCTTTTAGAGAACCCCTCTCGGATATTCCCTGCTCACCTGTATCGAAAAGCCTGGAAGAGTCCTTCACCTTGTGGAAATCGACATCAAAATACAATGTTCCGTCCACCGACTTGTCTTTACCAATCGACCTGACTATAAAGACAATCTCCTTCAGGTCGCCTATCCTATTCCAGTTGATAGGCTTTTGAACAGAGTTCCAACCGGATTCAAGACTAAGCGGGATTCTCTGCACAGCCCTTTTTCCTGCGATCTCCACAGTTACGGATATTTGCTGCAACTGCGCGGGAGTCGGTACGTTGACACCAATTTTGACCGCATTTACTGTTTTTGTTCCGAGATCAGGAGAAAAACCTTCTGTCCAAACGCCTATAGCTGAGCCCTTGGATACGCCTGAGTATTCGAACTTCAAAACGTCTTTCTTGACGGTTTCGTCGAATGAGCGTCTTATATAGCCTTCTCCCTGATCGGTTTTGAAGACGCCTTTCTGGCGGGCATCGAGAAGGCTAAAGGAAGGGGCCTCCTCGGCAACTACGCAGGTGGAGATGAAGATTGTCACTAGAATCGCAAGAATTGATAAAAGAGCTTCTTTAGAGAACATCCGAACCTGGTATAACATAGGTTTTATCCTTTCACCAAAAGAAAAATATTATAACACAACCTGGTATTTAACGCAAGGGGCGGCAGGAAAAAATGGTCTATTATCTACAAAACTATCTTTATTTTCGGTTCTCCGGATAGTATAATAGCCGCTATGAATCCAAAAATATATCTCTCCCCTATGTCGGGCGTAACGGATCTCGCCTTCCGGCTTATAAGCCGCAGACTAGGTGCCACACATTGCTTTTTCGAGATGCTCGATTCAAAGGCCACACTTTATGGCCATCCGAAAAACAGTCGCCTTCTAAAAACCCTCAAGGAAGACTCGCCCCTGGCCGCGCAATTGGTAGGCGGGGATCCTTCCGTAATGCTTGATGCCGCCGAAAAGCTCTTAAGCCTTGTCAATATATCTTTTTTGGATATAAATAGTGCCTGTCCCGCAAAAAAAATACTAAAAAAGGGCGCCGGGGCGTCTCTATTAAAAAATACGGCGAGGCTCGGTAAAATCATTAAAAAAATGGCTTCCAAACTGCCGATTCCCGTCACGGTTAAGTTAAGGACCGGCTTTAATAAAAGGGATATCAGGGAATGCGTAAGAGGTGCTAAAATATGTGAGGCAAACGGCGCATCAGTCGTCTTCATGCACGGCAGGACAACGCGGCAGGGCTATTCCGGCGATATCGATTATGAATCGATAAAGGCCACGAAAGTTGCTTTAAAGATACCCGTCTTCGGAAGCGGGAACATATTTAACGAAATTCTCGCTAAAAAGATGCTTGACGAAACAGGATGCGACGGAATCCTGGTCGCGAGGGGCGCGCTCGGCAATCCCTGGATATTCAAGAATATCGAAAGCTATCTAAAAAACGGTAAGGCCGGTAAAGCCCCGGCTTTATCTTTAAAGAAAAAGATCCTGAAAGTTCACCTTGCTTACGTAGAAAAATATAAGGATATGAGAGAGGCCAATAAGATAGGTTTCATGGGTAAGGTAACAATGTGGTATTTTAAAGGCCTTTATAATGCCGCAAAAATCCGTAAGCGCATATGCAAGGTACGCTCGTATAAAGAATTGATCGATTTGATAGATACCGTAAAATGGTCGCTACCAGCTTAAAAGAAATATGCGAACGGGCTATGAGCGTGGGGACGAATATAGATTTGTCCGACTGCCCTTACGGCGAGACGACCGGACCGTGCTCCTTTATCAACCGCCCGACCAAATACTATTTTTTTCTCGCGGGACTCGTCAGGTTAGAGGGGCTTATTTATATTCTCGAGATAGGAACGAATCACGGCGGTTCTATTATGTCGATTAGCAAGGGGTTACAGAAGGATGACACAAGCCGCAGCCGGTTGGTAACGGTGGATATAATTAATAAAAATAAGGAGGGGTTTAGGAGATATCCCCACATTAAGAGAATCGAGGGTAATTCACTGGATGAGGGGGTTGCAAGAAGAGTCGTTGGGTCCTTTGATAAAGGGATAGACCTTCTTTATATCGATTCGGTGCATGAGTATAAACATACGAGAAATAATATAAATATTTATGCCGGTAAACTGAACCCCCGCTATGTGGTTTTGGACGATATCAGGCAATGCGATGGCATGAGAAAGCTGTGGAGTGAATTAAAGGAGGAGTTTAAAGATAATGCCTTTGATGCCTCGGATGTCACGATAAGAAAGGGAGCCGGATTCGGAGTTATCAGGTGGGTAGAGCACTCTAAGGACATGAGAAGAACCGTCTCTAATTATTAAATTGTTTCTTCAAAGCAGATTCTGTAAATTTTATAATATCATTCATCATCTTTACCGCTAGAGCAGGATATCGGCCTATCGCAGTCTCCCCGGAAAGCATCAAATAGCCGGAGCCATCAAGTATAGCGTTTGCAATATCGCTTACTTCAGCACGCGTTGGCCTCTTATGTTCGGTCATGCTCTCAAGCATTTGAGTAGCGGTGATCACCATCTTCCTTCGCTTGATACACTTCTTTATAATCATTTTCTGCATCATGGGAACCTCATATATGGGTAAAGATACCCCCATATCGCCCCGTGCTATCATAATGCCGTCAGCGACATCCAATATTTCGTTTATGTTCTTAATCCCTTCGCGGTTTTCGATTTTAGCGATTATCCGGCATTCGGGATTTCTATTGCCGATAAATTTCCTTACGTTTATAATATCCCTTTTGTTCCTTACAAATGACTGGGCGATAAAATCGACTTTGTTTTTTACGCCGAATTGCAGATCTCGCCTGTCTTTTTCGGTTAAATCTTTGAACCTAAGTTTTATGCCCGGAATGTTAATCCCTTTATTTGCTTTTACGACTCCGGGAATAATTACCTCTGCTTTGATATGATTTTTGGTACTGGATTTTACCTTGAGAGCTATGTTGCCGTCGTCTATATATATGAAACGGCCTCTTTTTATATCAGAGAGTGGTCCGTCATAATCAAACGGTATAACCCTCTTATCGCTTGTCTTCTCCTGATTACTTAAAGAAACGGTTTGTCTTTTTTTTAACTCTATGGATTTTTTACTTCTATTCTTTAATTTTCCTATCCTTATCCGGTAACCCTCAAGGTCTTGCAGAATCCTTATGTGGCGTCTGTATTTTTTATTTAATTTCGTTATTAAGTTTATGCGGGCGGCGTGTTCTTCGTGACTCGCGTGTGAAAAATTAAGGCGGGCTACATCCATTCCTGCTAGCATCATTTTTCGAAGCGTAGTAGTATTCTCGCTCGAAGGGCCTAGTGTGCATATTATTTTTGTCTTAACCATATTATTATGTATTTTGCACGGTTTTCGCTATGTTTCAAAGAACTTTATCTTGTTCTATATGCTTAAATTGGTAACTTGCTTTCGAAAGTTTATTAAACAACATTTCTTCCTGAATAAACATGGGAGACGTGTCAACAATCTTCGAAAAACCTTCCCAGATACCAAACCAGCCCAGAGGCATAAATATAATACTCAGAATTTCAATTGTAAGTTCTCTGAATAATTGAAAATATGTGCTTATCGTAAGAAAAGCCAGGGAACAAATTCCCATTATAACGAAAACAGCTCCCCTTTTCCTTATGCGGCTGAGATCTTTCTGCCTTTGCATAGATCTATGTTTAAAATGTTTCTTTAGCCTCTGGATAACCGCTTTCTCTGACTGGTTGTCCTTGAGTGAAATTGGTGCATAAATGGTAACGAGTAAACTGCCTTTACGCGTTTCGCGGTATCTTTTTTTAAGTTCTGCTATAAAATCTTCTGAAAGCGCGCGAATGCTTAAAGCGCGAGGATCAAAATCAGAAAAGATATCGTCCCATGTATCAATTGCTATTGATATTTCTTTTATATCCTTGATTCTCTGTTGAGTTTCTTTTGTTTTATCCGTATTTTGTATTATGACGTCGCGCCTTTATTTTTTAACTCTTCGATGGCCTCGCTAACAATTTCATCCATCAATTCTTTTACTGATACGATCTTTTTTACTTTTGCAACGTTGCTTCCTGCAAACACAACCGCGTTATCCAGGTCACCGTCTACGGCGTTGCATAAGGCCCTGGCTATGCAATATGGGACAGTCTTAGGATCACAGCTTCTAAGACACCGATAGCTACATTTAAACGGTATCTTTTCACCATGAATTACTCTATGAGCGAATTCAGTCATTACTGCTCTTCCCGGCATGCCAACAGGGCTATCAATGATAACGACATCTTCTTCGGTAGCTGCAATATATAATTTCTTAAATTCGTCCGGTACGGAACACTCAAAAGTAGCAACAAATCTAGTCGCTATTTGGACGCCTTTGGCTCCCAATCCAAGGAATTTAGCGATATCTTTTCCGTCAAATATGCCTCCTGCTGCTATAAGCGGAATATTTATGCCCGATTCGCTTTCATATCCTTTAACTACTTTCAAAACATCTACTACCAAATCCTCTAGGCTATCTGCTTTATGTAGTTTTAAATCTTCGAGTTTAAATCCTAAATGCCCGCCTGCCATCGGGCCTTCCACAACAATGGCGTCCGGTAAGCGATTGTAACGCCTCTTCCATGTTTTGATTATAAGCTCAGTCGCCCTCCGTGATGAAACGATTGGTATAAGTTTTATCGAGGTCTCTTTGGTGAATTCGGGCAGACTCAAAGGCAAGCCTGCTCCCGAAATGATGAAATCCGCTTTCTCTTCTGCCGCAGTCCGCACCAAATCCTCATAATTGCTAAGAGCTACCATTACGTTTACGCCTACAACCCCTCGAGTCCCTCGAGTCAATTCCCTGGCCTGACGTATTTCTTTTTGGAGTGCTTCATTTGAGACCTTAACAACATCTACCCCTTTTTCATCTATGCCATAAGCAAGGCCTACGCTGGCTATGGTACCGGCTCCACCGCAATTCGCGACTGCACCGGCCAAAGAAGCCGTAGATACCTTAACTCCCATACCGCCTTGAATGATCGGTATCTTTATCTCTAAATCCCCTATTAAAAGAGGTTTTAATTCACCGGACATAATATTTATTTTTCTCCATTCTTTGATGTATTGCTTTTATATAGTTTTTCGCTTTGATATTACATGGCATCGAACCCAATGCTTACATTTTCCATAGCAAAGGCTCAATATGACACTCCTATACCGATTACTTGCCAAGTATTCTATACATACCTGTCCCGCAATCAGGACATTTCCCCTTGAGTGCTTTTCTGCCATTTTTCATTGTTACTTCCTTAGCCTCAGATATACTCTTTTTTGCTTTGCATTTTACACAGTAACCGGTCATCTGTTTTTTGTCAGCTGTCACTATAATCACCTCGCTTTCATTTTATAATTACCTCGAAACATTTTCATCTTTCACAATCTATTTAGTTTTTGTGCCGTTCGCAACCTTAAGTAGCAATCTGCTTGCCCTCCGATTTGTCCGCCGAAGCCAAACGCGAAAGCAATTTGGCGAAGGCGGAAGCCTTAGTGTAGGAGGGGCTTTTTTTAATTTTAACGCTGTTCTGTTATTGAGATTATACTACTTAAAACAACAAGCCTCAAGGTTTATCTGCCTACGCCACATTTTTTTCGCGTGTGCCTAGCGAGACAGGTCTTGAGGTTCGGAAGGGCCCACTGTCCTCTCCAAATCAACATCGTCTCTAGTTTGTTCGCTAATTCAACGTAAGAATCATCCGCAGGTCTTTATTCTTCCGGATGAATCATCGGCACAAATCGCACAGGAACGAGTTTGTTCTTTTGAATGCCTGATTCGGTTCTCTCAATAAGATAAAGTTCCTGAAAAAAACTCCCTATAGGAACAACCATTCTCCCTCCGACTTTTAGTTGTTTGACCAGCTCTTCCGGCACTTCCGATGGCGAAGCGGTCACAATAATAGCGTCGAAAGGAGCATGTTCCGGCCATCCTTTATAACCATCACCCCATTTAACGGTAACATTATAATACCCGAACTTCTTCAGTTTTTCGAGAGCGGAATCTGCGAGCTCCTTTACTATCTCTATTGTATATACATGATCGACGATCTCTGCGAGAACAGCTGCCTGATACCCGCTTCCTGTTCCGATTTCAAGGACACGATCGCCGTTTTTGAGTTGAGCCGCTTCGGTCATATAAGCTACGATAAAAGGTTGCGATATTGTCTGTTTATAACCTATCGGTAAAGGGGAATCTATATAGGCCAATCTTCTTAATCTTTCCGGCACAAATAAGTGGCGCCTCACCTTCCTCATTGCCCGAAGGACTTGCGGATCTATTATTCCACGCGTTTCAATCTGGTTTTTTACCATGGATTCTCGTTCTCGCGCAAATTTGCCTTCTTCTCTCCCTGAATAAACAGGATAAAGAACGAGCACAAAAATTATAGCTAAAAGTAGCTTTTTTTTCTTTTTGTGAATCTTTTTCATTATTTCTGGTTGTAGACTTGCTCCCGCCATGGGGACAACTCTACGTTCAGTTTTAGGGACGGTTTGTGACCAAAGGGAATCCCGAGCACCTCAATAAGAAATATAGGCTGCGAGGGAAATTCAACTTCTGAAATGGTCCAAAGTCAGAAATGTCAAATTTTAATTATTCTTTAAAGCAAGAACAACGCAAATAAGTGATAGAACGACGCCGGGTATAAGGAACCACCATCCGTATGGGGCAAGGCAGTTTGCCAGTAAGACACCTATGCCGATCCCTACTAATATTTTTGAGAATACAAAAATAACAAACATAGGATTAGAGAGTTTTTTTACACCTGCAATAAGGTTTGTCATAATTCCCTCCTTTTTTGGTTTTTAATTTTTTATTCGGGGCACATCCCTGCCTGTCGGCCCGCCTGCCTATTGGCAAGTCGGACAAGCAGGCAGGCTATTTTTTAAATTGCGTAAAGTGTTCTATCCCGCAAAAAATCCAAAAAAAGTCAAGAGAGCCCCAAGAATAAGTGCAGCGATTGAGTGAATTATTGGCAGGCTTTCGTTTCTCTGGTAAGCCTGCATGAACGTGGAAACCGTATCCGGAAAGGCAATCATCCATATACCTTTCACGAGTCCGATCCAACCTATGATTGTAATTATCACAGTCCAGTTAGCCACCCACGTGTTATGGGTCAGGATAATTAGAACTCCGATAACAAGCGCAAAAAACCCGCCAAAGAAGACCAAGGCTCTATTTTTACAGAAATCTTCCATTACCCCTTGAAAGGCCTTCCGGTTAAACAAAAAACATGCTCCAAGAATTAAATAACACAGGCCGAAAATCCTGGCGATAAATATTGAAGTTTCCATATTTCACCTCCGATTTTTGTACTTAAAAATCGTCCCGAGCGAAGCGAGGGGCCTTTTCTATAATTATATCCGTAAAATGGCAAAAATGCAAAACCCCCTGCAACTTATTTCATTACAAGGGGTTAAAAGCAAAGAGGTTGGGGAGAGCTTTAAGTTCGGTTCTGGGACGGATGTAAGTTCGGCTCGAGAACCGTCCCTAGATTAAATCCTCACGGTAATGATATAATGCCAAGTAAAATATAGGCCTACTAAAATAAATATAATTCCCGTAATTTTTCTTGTGTAAAGCTCAAATTTAGCCAACTTATGGAACCAATGCGAAAGCGATTGAATACCCAGTGTAACACCTACAGCAAAAATGACTACCGGTATCCCGGTCCCTATTCCGTAAATAAGGGGTAAAACGATACCAAAATTACTTTTTAATGCTAATGGGATCAGGCTGCCAAAAAATAATGCTGCGGCAATGGGACAAAAAGACAGTGCAAAAAGGGCCCCTAGTAAAAAAGCGCCTTTTACGCCTGATTCAGCCAATGCATTTTGCTTTTGATGTGACAATGAAAAACTAGCTATATTCAGCCGTATTATATCCAGCAAAAACAAGCCTACTATTATCAGTATTGGCCCCAACGCTTTGTTCATATACTTTTGTAGAAAATTTGCCGCTACCGGCACACTGACTAGTGAGGCTATGATTATTGTCCCTAAAATTGCGTATGTGAGCATTCGTCCAAGTATATAAGCCGTGCTTGACCAGAATACTAACTGCGGATGGTTTATTTTTTTAGATAAAAAAGATACGGCTGCGATGTTGGTTGCCAACGGACAGGGGCTTATTGAAGTTAGTATCCCAAGCCACAGAGCAGAAAGACAGGCTATTGCAATCTCAACCATTGTCTGTTATTCCTTCAAATAGTCTTTTATTTCACCTGTAACATAATCTAAAAACTTATCTTTATTTCTTACATATTCCCATATCCTTGTAAGGTTCTTAT
>JADHYN010000005.1 GCA_016782425.1 Candidatus Omnitrophota bacterium | reverse complement strand
TGAAAGATGCCGGAGTTTATGCAGGAAATCTTGGTGTTGTTTTTGATGCAAGAGACGGTATGTTCGATGCCGAGTCAATGATGCAAAAACTTAATGTTCTACCAGGGGATTCTCCTATAAAAGTATTTTTCATAGTTGGAAGCGAAGAAATAGATACTCGAGGGGCGATAAAAATAGTAGTAACCGATGACAAAGAATTAACTAATATTTTAAGTTCTGAGCTAGAAAAATACGAAATTGACCACAATTACAACGCTTCTATAGCCATTATAGAATCAAGGATAGAAATCGCAGTTTCTAATCTTACGAAGGCCGAAGATAAATTTAACTTCTTGATAGCAGGGGAAAACGAGGAAGTATTGAAAGTTAGAGCCAATATGCCGGCACTTAATATGTTAAATCTTATGGTTAAGCTTGCCTCGCAAAACCAGGCAACAGTTATGACTATTGATTGTGCGAAAGATACAAACGAAGCGTTAAGTAAACTTAAAGAAAAGCTTGGCCATCTTTTGAGATTCATTCCTATAACCGCTCAAGAGATATGGAGATATATTAGCGAGTTTATTACTACGGTTCAAGCAACCGCGCGGGCACTGTAAAAGAGATTGTGAGGTTCGCAATAACAGATTTTACACTACTGTTACCATAAGAATATGACCATGTGGTATACTTAGAATAGGGTAGGGTAGCAGAAGAAGGCGGTTTTTATGAGCGAGAAACGAAAACATGTGCGGTATGAGCTGGCGTATGACTTGGCGTATTCCTTGCCAGGCGCGTTGGATGAAGAAATACGAACAGAGAGCATAAACATATCAATGGGCGGCATCTGCATGAAAATACGCGGCTTTCTAAAAGATGTAAACGGCATTACGCTTCACATATACGATCCTGAACGAGCCTCGTGCATAAAAGCAAAAGGCCGCCTTGTCTGGCAGAGCGGTTCGCCGGGTTTTGGCGCAAGCCGCGCCGGAATACGGTTTACCGAAGTCCCCTGGACCCAGCTTAAAACCCTCCTTGCGCGCGCCGCCTGAGCGGCGGTACAAACGCTTGCATTTATTTAACATATATGATAAATTAGTACTATGAAATGGGAAGAATTCCTTAAAAGAGTAGCAGACCTGCCGGTTATTGAGACAGAACTCCTGCTTGCGGGGATTGCTGACCAGCGTCCACTAAAGGTCCAGATCAGCAGATGGCATAAAGCCGGCAATTTGATCCAGCTGAGGCGAGGCCTTTATCTGTTAGCGGATCCGTATAGAAAAATTGAAGCGCATGAATTCTATCTCGCCTCTATCTTAATCAAGCCCTCATATATAAGCCTGGAGAAGGCGCTTGAATACCACGCATTGATCCCTGAAGCTGTCCCCGTTTATACCTCAGTTACCACAAAAAGGCCAGGTAGGTTTGAGCGTGGTGAATGGGTTTTTGATTACCGCCATATCAAAAATGAATTCTTTTGGGGATACAATTCCGTGACCGTAAACAAACAGACCGCTTTTGTAGCCTGTCCCGAAAAAGCCCTGCTGGACCTATGCTATTTTAAAGGAAGGGAGGTTTCGGCCAAGTATCTTAATGAACTCCGGCTCCAGAATGTCGGGAAGATTGACACCGGCAGGTTATCCGCGTTCGCGAAAAAATTCAAAAGGCCCGGCCTTGTGAGAGCCGCGAAACTTATCGGGGAATATATAAATTCTTACGAGGAAGAGGAAAAAACCCTATGAAAGATTATATCCTGGAGCTTGTTTCAAAGCAGCACGGTCTTAATGCAAAATTGAACACGATGCGCGAATATCTTCAGGCGTATGCGCTAAAGGCAATGGCTGAAGAGGGCGCGTTCCGGACTACGGCTTTTGTCGGAGGGACGGCGCTCAGGTTTCTTTACGATATTCCGCGGTTTTCGGAAGATCTCGATTTTTCCGTTGTCGCAGCTCGACCGGCCGCGTATCCGTTCGAACGCCTCATTAAGAAGGTCAAGGAAGAATTTGCATCAGCCGGCTACAATATTGGCGTTACCTATAATGACAAAAAAAACGTAATCTCGGCATTTCTGAAATTCAGCTCGCTGATGTTTGAGGCCGGGATCTCTCCGCTAAAGGACCGGAAATTATCAATCAAGCTCGAAATAGACACTAACCCTCCGGCAGGCGCGGCGGTAAGGACGGACATTGTGAACAAGTATTTTCCCCTGTCCTTCTTATCCTATGATATCGGATCCCTTTTTGCCGGCAAGCTTCATGCTCTGATGTCAAGGGAATACGCTAAGGGCAGAGACTTTTTTGATCTCGGATGGTATCTCTCGCGTTTTAAAAACCTGAAGCCGAATGTGGATCTTCTGCAAAATGCTCTCAAGCAAACAGGATGGAAGAAGGAAATGCCTGCTGCGGATACCTGGCGCAGCCATATAAAGGAAATAGTCATGGCGACAGATTGGAAAAGGGTCAGAAGCGACGTCCAAAATTTCCTTGAAAATCCGGCAGATTTTGACATTTTTTCAAAAGAAAATATTCTTATGCTGATAGAAAACTCCGGCTCGCAGCTTTTACATTAAAACCCTCCTTGCGCGCGCCGCCTGATTCGTGATAGAATCTTCCATTATGGACCACCAGGAATTTGAATCTCTAGCCACTAAAGCCGTGCAAGAACTTCCGGATGATTTTAAAAACAAGCTTGAGAATGTAGATATAATTATAGAGGAAAGGCCTATTAATGACCGCCTATTGGGCCTTTACGAGGGCGTGCCCTTGATGCGCCGCACTCACTATTATGGCATGATCCTGCCGGACAGAATAACCCTTTTCAAGCACAGTATAGAGCGAGTATGCGGGGAGCGAGGGATAGACGTTTATGAAGAAATAAAGCACGTTCTCCAGCACGAGATCGCGCATCACTTTGGCATAAGCGACGAGCGCCTGAGGGATCTGGGGACGTATTAAAGCGGTATCTCGCTAAACGTTTTTGAGAATATATCAGGGATATTTTTTTCTTTCGAAATGTTAAGAAGCTCGCCGCGGATGTCCCGGACAACGAAAAGGATGCGATATTTTGCGAGCTCTCTCAATGCTATTAAAACCGGCAGAATATCTGAAGGCGGTAAAGATAAATATTCATCTAATGTTGTTTTCTTGTGTTCCGGCACTTTTCCGGCAAGCTTAGCCAGCGAAAGAAGTTCATCGTGGCTGTATTCCTCGAATCGCCTGGAGGAAAGCTCATAGGCGTTCAGGGCGTAATGCCCGAATCGCGCCTTAAATTCTGACTCACTTACCTTTCCGTGAAAGAACCTTTTAAGGTAAAGTATCTTTTCGTCTTCTGCTGTCAACACGGGGTTTTCGCCTATCATTCCTTTCTTGAGGTAGAAATACCCGAGCGCCAGGTTATTCAGGATAAGTTTTTCAAACAGGTTCTCAAACTCTTTTAAAAGAAGCCTTATTTTTTTTGCGCCCGCCTCTTTAAAAACAGGCCTTTTATAATCACGCAAAAAAACAAAAAATTCCCGAAAGTCATTTTTTAAGTATGCCTCCACTTTTGAAAGCGCAGTGAGTTTTCGAAGCGGGTTTTTCCCGGAAAGCGCGCGTTGATAGCGGGCATCGAGCGCGCTTACGCGATTTAGCAGATCCCTTGTAATGGGGGAAGGGTTTACCGCAAGGTCATTTATTTCGAGATTTATCTTTTCCATTCCTTAAGCCTTTTGATCTCGCCAAGATCCCAGTCGCGGTATTTTTGGGCGTCTATGGGAAACTTGTATATGGTGGCATTGTCTATTCCATGATAATCCAGAAAATATTTTGTTACGAGACTGTGGGCATTCGTAAAGCATACGATATTATAGCGCTTGACCATTCTCGGGTCAAAGCGGTCCGGATATATTATGATAAACTTACGGCGGCTTTCCCAGGGAAGAAGCTTAAGCGGATCTATGAATTTAAAGGCGATGTAGGCGTCAGGGATGGTTTCGTTTCTCCAGGAATACGGCTCAAGGATGATATTGGATGAGTGCGGTTTTTCCTGATCGTATATAGTAGTAAATATTCCGTTATCCTTTTTGAGATTTATAAACATGGCGAAGGAGGCCTTATATCCGGCCTTGTTAAAAAGAATCGCCAGGCGGCTGGAGGAAGCGCCGCCCCTGCAGATAAAAAGAAGGTTATCGTCTTTGGCTATTTCGCGTTCCCGGGCGAAGGCCTCGATATTTTCAAATACGTTAGGCAGATCTTTAACGAACTCTATTTCCGGTTCTTCGATTGTTTCGGCTCCGGTTATATCTATATACGGGTCAGCGGTCGAGGCAATCTGAAAAAATCTGTATTGCGTGAGCTCTTCGAGCGTCATCTCG
The DNA here is from genome assembly GCA_016782425.1 of Candidatus Omnitrophota bacterium. GTDB lineage: Bacteria > Omnitrophota > Gorgyraeia > JABMRN01 > RBG-13-46-9 > JABMQJ01. The sequence continues at coordinate 86,417 of JADHYN010000005.1, read as the reverse complement.
TTTAAATCTACCTCGTATTCATCAAGCGGTATTTCGTCGTAGAGAAGCGACTCATCCGGGGTCATTGCTTCCGGTACCTTTACCTTGACATCGCTTAGATCCTCCATATTCAGTTTTTTAAGCTCGATAAAGCGCGACGCGACAAAATAAACAAGCGCCGCGATAGTTATGAGAGATGCTACCCTGATAAGTACTTTAAATTTAGGTTTTTTAAAAAATAAAAAAATATTGGCAAAGAAAATAGCCGCAAACGCCCATATGGCCGAGCCCATTGCTGCGGATAGCATGTTAAGCGTGTTCGGAGAGATAAAGGCGTAAGCCGGTCTTGCGACCAGCATAAATAGAATTATCAAGAACAGAATTTTCATGAAATTTACGCTCCCTTTATCTCTAACGTATTGCCCGAAATTGACAGAACGCCTTTTGGCGGGATGCGTGAACAAAGGCCGTCGCACATAAAAATAGGGATATTGTATTCCCCGGCAAGGATGGCAAGATGCGCGAGCGCCCCGCCGCGCTCCGCTACTATGAGCTCGATTTGCCCGAACAGAAGATAATAGTCCGGATTCAAGCTTTCGACCACTATAGAGGAGCAGCCGCTTTCAAATTCTGTTACGGCGCTTATTACCTTGTATTTGACGGACGGAAAATCTGCTGCCGCCGGAATCAAAAAATGCCCGCTATATTTATTCATGCAATTATAAGTATAGTATAGTTTTCCGCTTTTGGCAAATTTTTTAGCAACGTTAACTTGACAGAACAGATTTTATATTATACATTCATTGTGTGACTATATGAAAAGGGCGAGAATTAAAAAAGTAATTATTATAATTTGTGTGCTTTTGATAATCGCTATTATAGCGGTTATCGGGAGCACTGCGCTATACCTTAAGCTTTTCGGAAAGAGCCTCGTGGAAAACGCGGTCTCCAAGGCAGTGGGGCAGAAGGTTACTTTCAAGGAATTCTCAATAGACCTCGAAAACAATAGAGTTGTCTTTAATGACTTCACGATACCGGGGCGCATGTCCGCAGAAGGCATTCCTTTTTTTAAAGCCGATTCGGTAACCGCAACGATTGACGGCTCAAAATTTCGCAAGAACCGCAAGATCGTACTTCAGGTGCTTGTTGTTGACAACGGGACCTTACATCTTGAGCGAAACAAAAATGGTACGTTTAACATGGCTTTTCTAAATGGGGGAGAGCCCGGCATATTCGGGGAAGAGGCAGCTTACGCCTATGAGGCCTTTTCAAATAGAACTCTCTACAATATGGCGCGGCAAGTAGAAGAGATAGTGATCAGGAACTCGACTTTTGAGTTCAGCGATTCCACCTTATACGGAGTACCGTTTGTTACTACCTTTGACACTTTTAATTTTAAGCTGACATCGAAAAAAATACCTTCAGGCGGTTCAATCCCTGTAACCTGTAAATTCGGGTTCCGTATTCCTGCAGAGCGCTATAATCGAGACGGCTGGCTCTATGTTGAATCAAGCATGGCAGTGTATGACTATCAGGTTAACATGGAGGCTACCGTTCAAACCGAATACATAGATGTCATGAAATTCCTGCCTTATTTTCAGTTTTATACACCTTTCCAGTTCAATGAAGGGCTCTTCAGCTCATCGACTAAGTTCAAAATGCACTCCAATTACATAGATTTGCTTACTACCATGGTGTTCCACAGGCTGCGCCTTTCTGTAAACCCTGCCGAGCAAAACGCGCGATTTTTAAGCACGACAGCCAATCGTATTATTCCTTACCTCACCTCACGAGAAGGCGACATTGTATTTGATTGGGTGGCATATGGGCCTAGTGATAATCTCCAGTTTAATGTGGGCCCCCGTGTCAAGCAGGCCATGGGCATGATCGCGGCCGAAGAAATTACCAATGTCCTCCAGAGCCTTCAAAGCCTAAGTAACTTTTAGGTAAAGAGGCATTATGGCGCTTCTGATTGCGCTTTTCCTCGAATTCGTGCGTAAGAAATAACCATCCGTTACGCTATTTTTACATACATGTTACACCCCTGTTACCACGAATCTTGGCTTTTCAAGTATACTTATATTAATAGCAGAGAGGCTGTTTTTTTATACCCAGTTAGTAAAGATCTTAAAAAAGGAAGGGCAAAATGGTAAAGACAATATGCAAAAAATGCCGCAGCACAAGCTATAGTGCATGCGAGTATGCAATGTGTCCATGCTGTGGCGCGGCGGCTAAGACAGGCGTAAATAAGGCAGAAAAGGATGCACCGATCAATAGGCACGCAGACTACGTAAAAGAGCGCTAAAAAACCTAAACTTTAAGCTTGGCAAAACCTTCCGGGGTTGATTGTAAGCACCGGTTGCTTACACTATATTCCGGGGGGTTTTTTTGTCTAAATTAGGGGAGAGGCCGGCATGCACCTTATCCACAACCTACGCGAAAAACGCGCCAAAAAAAACGCGAATTTGTACACCCTTGTATAGGTTTTAGCCGGAGCATGTATACCTTTGTGGTAGCCGTAAAAGCCGACTTATACACAAAGAGCGCCATATATGGCTACTGCCTATAATATATCTTATGTTAACTTGGTATATAGGGATTCAGGCTCCAGGCTGCAGGCTTCAGGTTTCAGGCTCTCTAGTATCTTATGGCGTAGATTTTAAGAAGATTGGTTTCGATTCCGTAGATTATGCGGTAAATTCCCACCCTATAAACACAAAGGTTTTTAAGCTCGAGCCTTAATGGCCTGCCCCCTGAAGGATCTTTGCCAAGCCATTTAAGTACGTTGATTATCTGCTTTAATGTGGCCTTATTGCGGCCTAGAATGCCCTTGTAGTCGCTTATTGCAGGCTTTGCCAGGACAACTACTCTAGACAACTTTAAGTTCCTTTTCGAGTTGATCTAAGGACTTTGTCCGGTGCTTATCATGGTCCTTTTGGGAGGCTTTAATGCGGTCTAAAAAGCTCCGGTTGGATAGTATCTTGAGGGTTTCCACCAGGCTTTCGTAATCATTCGGGGACATCATTACAGCTACCGGAACGCCTCTTTTAGTAACTATAAAACGGTCCATTTTGGACTGGATATCTTTCATTATGGCGGGTAATTTCGGCCTTAGATTCTTTAATGATATGCTCTTAATCACGATTTCTAAAGTATACACTTTAGTGTATACTATGTCAATCTGATTTTTGGGTCCAAGATTACAAGGTCTAGATGGATCTTGCAGCCTACTTTGCCACCAAAAGACTTGTTGTTTCCAAGGGCTACGTGAGCTGTTTTGAGAGCTTTCTCAGACTCCAAGGTCTTACCAGTGACCCTTGCTTTAGGGTTTAAACCAATGCCTATTTCAGCAATATTATGGCCCTTTAAACCATGCTTTTGGACTATGGCTTCAAGCCTTTTATTTTCAATATAAACTGCCCTACCCTTTTTTATTACAACCTCAAAAGGTCTTTTAATTCTTCCTAAAAACGGCGCAGTTCCATCTACTATGAGCCTTCCATTAGCAGTTCCTTCAACCGGTCCAATGCATGCTTCGCCAGCTGGTAGATTTCCAAAGTCGCCCTTATTAACATATAGACCATCATCTATATGACCTTTGCGACCGGTTATTTTTGCTGTTATTTTAGTGCCTTTTTTGGTACGCAATTCAATGGTCTTTGCGCGGCTAAAACGGCCTGCCAGCTTTGAAGCTCTTTGATGTAGCTTAGTATAATCTATTGGAATGGCTCTTTTGAGCATTTCGTATGTTGCTCCGGGCAAACTTGCCATGCGCACGCCCTTTTTGGATGCAGATTTCCTGGCCTTTGTATGCGAAAGCGACATGTGGGTCAAAAGGAGTGCCAGATCTGTCTCCCCTAGCCTCTCCCCTATGTGTTTTGGTGGCTCTTCCCCATGCATTTTGCGGGTAGGCATTAGTGCTAGCTCTGTTATAACGCCTTGTTTTAAGACTTCCTTGTGGAAGGCCCGAGCTAGGGGTTTGGTGCGGGTGTCGGTTACTATTAGGAGGTGCTCACTAGCACGGTAGCCCATACAGGTGAAAATGATGGTTTTTACGATATTAGGATAAATCAAATGGTAATTCCATTTGAGGGTTTCGGGCTTTAGCTTCGAGTAGTATGTTTTGCGTTAAAGAAATAGCATCCGCAAAAGCTTCTTGAGCCTCAGACCTGGAAAGCAACGCCCCCGCCTCATAGGTCATTTTATTCCTTTTTCTGCGCATTGTTTCAAAATGCCCCACAAGATTTCTGTATTTATCGCCTAAAATCACACTTGTCATTTCCACAACTGTTTTATGCTGCGCTCCATCCGTAGGGCGATACCCTTTTAAAAACATGAGCGCTCGCCCCGCTTTGAGCATTGCCATGTATGCCAGTAGATAAGTAGCCCTGTCAGCAATATGAGATACTTTTTTAGCTTCTTTTATGTCAAGTATAGCCTCTCGTAGCAATTCTTCTATCTGTATGATCCCTACTTTTTGAGGCGCTATTTTTCCTTCCTTTTTCAGTTTTTCAACAAGTTTACCCATTGTTTAATTTTTTTTTCAACGTAATGAGTTTACCTTTAAGAACCATATTTAAAAATGCGCCTTTTTTACTCTTTTCTTTTCTGAAATCCTCTTCACTGTAATGATTAAAATTGATTTCTCGATTTAGCTTTGATTCCAGGGTGCGAATTTGACTGGTAAGCGTATCGAGCGGGAATTTGCCTACTATGACAAGATCTATATCAGATGTTTTCTTTTCCCTATTTTTCGCATACGAGCCGTATATAAAAGCGAAAGAAATATCTTTATAGGAGGATATTAGTTTCTTAAGAGCGCCTTCTACGCCTTCTGTTTTAAAGATGATGTCCTTAACCTCTTTAAACAAGGGGTAACCTTTATTAAGAGCGTATAGTTTAAGGCTTCCTTTTCTGGAAGATTTATAAAGCCCTTCTTCCTCGAGTTTTCTTAATTCACGCGAAAGATTACCGGCATCCTCATCAATAATCCCCGCCACCTCCCGCACATAGTACTCTTCATCCGGATGTGTAAATGAATAAGCTAAGAGTTTTTTTCTTAATTTTGTATTAAACAGTAAAGTCATTTTTAAGCCCTTGTTGTTTTACCTACATCAACTGTTGTAAATTATACAACACCATTCAGTTATGGTCAAGAAGTAAGTGTATCAGTTTTTGTCATGACTTGCGTATTTTTTCGATCAATGTCTTTAGGTCTTTGTCGGAAAACTTCTTATCTCTCAACGCGCGAAAAAATATCGGCAGTCGCGCAAGAACCTTTTTTAAATAGAGACACTTCCTATTTTTGTGCTAATGGGATGTGCCCCTAATTAAATAAATTTTTTATCGAATGTCGAGGCTTAATCCCTTACCCTCTCTCCGGGCCGGGCGAAGAAGATCAGAAACAAAATCGGCGCCAGCAATATGAGAATACCGCGGGCATCCATACTCCATTCGCCGCTTCTTATTATCGCCTGCGTTATGGCCGAAACATAAAGAAAGATATAAAACAGGCATATGAAGAGCAAGCATATTCTCGCCCGCTGCTTTAAGAAGAAAAGCGCAATACCGCATATCGCGCAAACTATAGAAAGAGGGAGCATTATTTTGGCTATTACCAGGTTGAAAGGATCCTTAAACCAACCGCTAGAAAAAAGGTTTATCAAAAGTAGCGAAGCATAACTCATATATGCGCCGTAAATAACAACGCAAACGCTTAATAGTTTTCTCATCTTTATTTCGGTTTTTCGTAACTGATCACGACGTCATTTTTTAAATGAAAAATTACCACGTCACCCTTTTTTTTGGATGTCCAGTCGTCAAATGTTATCCATTCATTGTTGCCTCTTTTCTTGCAGGCGACAGGCATATCCATGAAGAAATTACAGAGCTGTTTCTTGTTCATGCCCTTACAGGTAAACTCAGAATCGCTTTCAGCAAAGACATAATTTGCCAAAATTAAGCACACTATGATCAGAGTGGTTATTATTTTTGTCATTGTCTCATTATACCCCTAAAACAAAACCGCCTCAAGGTTTTCCTTGCGGGTTGTTTTTTGTAGGTGTAAAATAAGGTTATGAAAAATAGATGGTCTTTTTGGATTGGCCTCTTCTCCGGAACCTTTATACTCTTCTCCCTATATTGGATCATCGCTTCCTGTGTAGTAGCTAATTCCTCTCTATTAAACAACCTGTCTTCTCTTTATCTCATGGCTTTTGCTTTTCTTGTAGCACTTGGCGGTATAGCGGCCTTTTTCCGAAAAAAATGGGCGAGAAAATTCATTATTATTCTATCTTTTATAGGGCTAGTGAATATGGCCGTCATAATACCTGCTACATACAGGGCGATAGCGATCGAAGAGGAAAACATACTAAACGAAGGTGATTTTGAGGTTACGATTACAAAGCGAACTGAGACGGGCCACCTTTTTGGCGATTTTTTAGATGAGTTTGCAGAAGAGGTGAGTCAAGAAATCTGCAAAGCCCTTATGAAAGGCCTTATTTCCGAAACCGCCATGCCTATTGTGCGGCTTTACATAGGTATCGCAGAAGGTGCGGCGGTTTTGTACTTGCTTTTAATATTATTTATCTATACTCGCAGAGGGGTAAAAGAAATTTTTTAATCGGGACTTTTTAATCGGGACACTTCCTATTTTTGTGTTAATGGGATGTATCCCTATTTTTATGTTCATTTTTTACTCCTCTTTCTTATTAATAATTTCTAAAATAAAAACATGAACAGACACTCATTTTTCCCTCACAAGCTCAATCAAGCTACTCTTTGCGATGTCGCCTGGAGAGGTCGTATCGCTCTCCCCCACATCCGGGACTATGTTGAGGCCGCCGCCTTTGTGGAAGGCCTCGTAGCAGAGCTCTGAGCAGAAGTAATCGCGGTCTTTCTGCCACTTGTTTGCCGTGTTTTTAAGAGGTATGCCGAGCTTTGCCAGGAGCTTCAGGATCCCAAGAAAAAACACGCCAAAATAGTCATAGCTGCTGTTTAGCTTATCTACAAGGTACGATATGGTGCTATCAAGCTTGCAGGGTGTCTTTGTCCTGTATATATCGTATGGCTCTTTAATCTTGCGTATATCCCTTGCCCGTACGCCCTTCCACGCCATGGCCTCTATGGCAAGGTTCATTTCCGGGGACACGCACACAGCGACATGCGAGTACTTGCTCTCTGTCCCCCACCGTATCACCCTCGCTATCCCCTCTTCGCCTTTGAATAGTAGTATGTCTCCGGTGTTCATTGGGTAATTATACTCCTAAAACAAAACCGCCTCAAGGTAAACTTGAGGCGTGGAAAACGACCCAATTCTTTAAAGCTTGTGTAGTAATATTTTTCTTGAAGTGCGATTTACGGTGTAGTATAAAAACAGGCCGTTGAATAAGATGCCGATAATATTCAAGGATAAAATGCTTAGTATCAGGGATAGCGAAAAGAGGATCGCGCCTCCCCAAAATGACCATTTATAGTATCGCCTCAATCCGACCCCGAGAAAAATAGAAAATATACCAAAAAGAGACATAATAGAGGCAAAGACTATCACAGGAGTAGTGATCATATTTTTTCCTATAGTCGGAAGCAAAAGCCCCACAAAAGAAAACGTCATAAGTATTCCGTAAAGTATTACAAGGAAACCGATTACTCTGATGCCCCGGCAAAAATAAGCGACCAATTTTTCATGCTTCTCAAGGTCTCTCTTCGATTTTGTGTTGTCTATTTTACAAAAGGCACATACATCGCTGGTTTCCTCGAGCGGCTTTAAACAATACTTGCATCTTTTTCCCATTATGCTATCTCCTTCGTTTCTTACGAAAATATTTTGCTTATTCCCCAGAACACCCCTGCGTATAAACTGCACCATACTCCTGCGCATAAGATAGCGCTAAGCACAGCGTAAACATATACTCTTCGCACGGCAATCCCTAATATAAGCATAAGAAGAGATGCTAGTATCGGCCCTAAGAAAATAGTCGCGTTGAGAACGGCAAATATTTTACCGCCTTTAACCGCGACTTTGGCCCTTTTTGACAACTCGGCTTCTTTCTTAGCGAGCCAGTCTCTTAAAAACCGGTTTGCGTTAGATCGCGTAGCCATGTAAATCACCAGCCATACGACAGGTGTAGTTACTGCGCTTACTATAACGGTTGCCCATAAAGCGCCGTAAAGTTTCGCGGCAAGTATAACCCACCCTTCGGCAAATATATAAAATAGCGCGGTAACCGCAATACTGGTGAACCAAAGCGCGCTATTCTTGACGGTGTTGGGTAAATTCATATCTTTCTAACGTTTTTTCGTACTCGCGAAGCGCCATAGAGAGAGCTGCCTTGGCCCAATTAAGCGGCACAATCGGTGAAGGCAGGTAATATTCATGGCCGTTTATCAAGACGGTGTTTATACTTTCCGGCGTGAGCCATGCGTCTACAGGCTTTCCGTCTGCTGTTATTGCTTTGGCTGTTATCTGGCCAAGTGCCCGCTTTATGTGTATAGCCGCAAGATGCATGTCGATCCGGCGTAGTTCCGGATCCGTGGTAATGCGCGCAAGGTGAACGCAGGCCATTGCCATCAGACTATCGAAGAACCATTCGGCTTCCGTGTTTGGAATGAGCGTGCCAAGCCGCCACAGAAAAGCGTTTTGCGACGACGTATCACCTGTAAGTGCGGGTTTATCAGAACCCGAAGGAACGGGCGCCTCTATCCAGTAGTTTCCTCCCTGGTAGCTGTCATTATTATAACGCAGTACGCCGGCAGGGCGTTTCAGTGTTTCTACTATGAGCAGGATATTTCTCATATCCTCTTCGCTCAGGCCCTCAAGTGCCGATGGCTGAATGAGCGCGAGCATTGCCGCATCAGCTAGGCGAAAGTGCACATCGGTTGGGCTGTAATCCGGCGATTCTCCTCCGAGCGCGAGCTGTCGCTTCACCTCTTTTAGTCCCAGCGCTGATAGCTTCTCCAGAGAACTCTCGGACCATGACGATATGATTTCGGAGCCGGTACCCTCTATAAATTTCTTGAGCGTTTTGCGAATAGACGCAACGCCGGCCTTGTTGTCGGCACCTGTGCCATACATAATATTATTCCATATCTGCAATGAGTGGGTCGCAAGCCCTATACTGGATGTATTTTTTCGCGGCAGTTCTTCCCATGAGCCGGCGTCCTCATATGCGTAAAACTGTATTTTTGCGAGAAATAGAGGATAGAGCGCGAGCGGCTCGGCGCGCGCTTCTGTCAGGTCGGACTCATTTAACAATCCATTCTGTAGCGCCTCCCCCAGCGCCGTGAAGAAGATGCCGTGCGCGTCTATCTGCCGGTGATTCCAGACTTGAGGCTTACCGTCAATTTTGACGTCTGTGAGGTTCGGCGAATTACTGTCGAACCGTATGTGCGGCATAGCCATGGCATCCGTGGCGCGCTCAGGATGCGCGATAATATCCTTGAACCTTGAAACCTGTTCCGGTGTAGAATAATAATCCCACAGGGCGAGAATGAGCCGCCTGGCGTCATTACTGCGCTGCGGATCTCCGAGAAGCGAATAGTAGATCCAGACATTGTCCCGCACCCAGATAGCGTCGTAGCCGGTAACATCTTTGCTGTCAGAGGTTTGGCGGGTAGCCGCTGAAACAAATCCTTTATCGTTCAGCTCGATTCGCAGGCGCGGTTCTAACGCAGCGCGTATTTCGGCAACAAGGCTCGCGTCGAGCTTGCGCTTAATCCATGGCGCGATATCGTCGTTAAAGACAGTTATGAACTCACCCTCCGCCGAAAGAACGTATTTGAAGGATTGGCCGGAGGCTGTATATTCTTTTACTTTTTCGTAAGCCGCGGTCTTTTCATCCGGAGCGGCAAAAATAGCGGCCGCAAAACAGAGGAGAAATAGCGTGAATAATAAGATTTTCTTCATAATAGCTTATTTCATGGCGCCTATAAGGCCGCCAATAAGAGCGAAAATTATGGTGCTTGTCACCGGATTACTTGTAAGAGGACACGCGCCGGAGGCGCACTTACCGAAGTATCCTATCGCAAAGCCGATCGCTCCGCCTATTAGCATGCCTATGATTATTTTCATCATGCCTTAATTATACCCCTAAATGGAGCTCGAGAAAAGAAGTTTTGCCGACATCCGCCGAAGTCAAACGCGAAAGCCATTTGACGAAGGCGGAACAAACCCGCCTCAAGGGGAAATAGTGAGCGGGTTGGCGGGTGTTGTGCTTTATTTGCTTAAATAATAGCTCGTTGCTCTTGCTTCACCCTCTTTTTTTATAATCTTAGCCTTTATAAGAGGTGAAATAAGCTGATTTACCCGGGCTCTCTTAATTTTCAAGAATTTACACAACTCCCTGGAACCTAATGAGCCATGCATGTTTAAAAGATTGATCAATTCCTCTTGTTTTGGCGTAATAGTCACTCTCTCCCGGCTTGAATAAGATAATTTACTTATTCGCGAGTAAGTTCTTTTTAATGTCGCCAGCAATCCTTCGGCAACATATTCAATCCAATAGGTGTAATCATAATCCAGGTCCCTTGTTTGTTGGATCTTATCGTAATACTTTTCCCTATTCCCGGCATAAAAATCATCTAATGAAAGAATGTGGTGAGGATCAAAATCCTTCTTGTAAAGTATCCACTGGGCGGCAGCTCGCGCTACTCTGCCATTTCCATCTGAAAAAGGATGAATATTAACAAATTGATGGTGAAAAATAGCGCTCAAAATAATCGGGTGTATCCTTGCTCCCCTCTCGGCCCAAGCTAAAAGTTCGGAAATCAGCTTTGGGCACTTTTTTGGAGCAGGCGGGGTATAAACAACGCGTTTTTTTGCATTAAGAACAAAATTTTGTTTTGTTTTAAAGCTTCCGGATTTTTCACCCGGAAGTAGATCTTTTACGATAAGCGTGTGAAGTCGCAATAAGTTAGCTTTGCTTATGCTTCTTTTCGGATACTTTATTATCCAGCGCAGAGCCTTGAAATAATTAAGCACTTCCCTCTTTTGACGGAAATCAGCGGGCACATCCCGTTTATGATTTAAAGCGGAGACCTGCGCCAGAGAAAGTGGATTTCCTTCTATGGAAGTTGATGAGTGCGTATTTCGCTCTAACGCCTCACTCTGCAATTTAGCCATTAGGGTAAATCTTATTTTTTTTGCCTCGATCTTTTCCGAGATCGCAGTGATTTGCCCTGTGAGCTCAAGCAGGTATTCTGTTATCCTATAATCCGGTTTAAACATGCCAATATAATATCATATCGTATAGGTATTGTCTAGTGTATTGTATAGGGAAAGCAAGAATAAATTATCGAATGTCGAGACCTGACGCCTTACCTTTGAAGTAGGCCTATCCCCTTTCCCGTAGCAGCACCCGCTCTAGCAAAACCACAATACCCTGCACAAACCCCAAACCCCCGCAAAACCGCCCCTTTTACCATAAACACAAGCTACAGAAGAAAAGCATAAGCACATAAGTATATAGCGAAATACCACATACTATTCCTGCTTTAAGAGCAACACCACTCTCTCAATACTTCGAAAACCTGTCTCTCGCCTCTTGGAGGCGACCTCATTTCACCATAATCAGTAACATTTTAAATTATACTACCAAAAGAAGTGGGGCTCAAGAGTTAACTTGGTTTAGTAGGGAAACTGGAAGCTGGTTTCTGGGCGCTGGCGGCTGGTATGGAGGCTGGAAACAGGAAGCTTGAGGCCGGATCGCGCGAAACGTCGGGCGTCGGTCGGTGATGTGAGGGTGCGCTTTCCTGTGTGGAGCCGGGACACTTTCCTGTGTGGCGGGAAAGCGTTTCGGGACTACATAAAGACGGGGGCTTTATAGTATTTAGTCGATAGTCGCTAGTATTTAGTTCGTCACCGAATACTATTCACTAACGACTGCTCACTACTCAAACTGTTCCTTTACCTTGGGGCGGGTGAAGAAGTAGATGACAGCGCAGTTGAATGCTGTGCTGATAGTTATCATTATTATTACCATCGCTTGCATGGCTTTTTTCGCAAGTTGCATTGCCCTTTCTATTGCTTCTTCAACCTGTTGTTTAGTCAACTCCGGAGTGTCGGGCTTTTTATACTTCTTTCCGGCTTCAAGGCCCTTATAAAAACTTTCCTCTATTTCGACCATGCTATATTCATCTATTTTGCTCAAAACGTGCGGAATGGTAATTATACTCTCGGCCGCGACTATTACTGAAATCACGATTATCGCTATTCGCGCCCAGTTTTCTAATTTAAGCAGAAATATGGCGACGACAATGGAAAGCGGGAAGAGCAGTATAAGATACAGATAATTTGAGATTATGTGATTGAGGTCCCAACTTGCTTTGCTTTGCAATATTCCAAGGGCCGAAACGATAATTATCAACCAGGCAAATACAGCGATACCAACAGATCTTTTCTTCTCCATCATTTCTCCTTATTCAGTCGATGGTCGATAAACTATAGTCGATAGTGTGCGTAAACTATCGACTTTCGACTGACGACTATCGACTACCCTCTCCCCTACCCCTCCAACTCGAGGTCGATTTTTGTTGTTCCGGGGGGAATTGGTTTTTTGGTTTTATGAGTAATCAGATATTTCGATATGCAGAAGGCCTTGGAGAGATTAAAAGTATACCGACCTTCCTTGCTTTTTTATCTATTTCGTAAATTACTCTATAGTCGCCCACTCGATAGCGGTATAGTTTCCTGTGTGTTTGAAGTTGCTTTACATGCGGGCCGGAGAAAGGATTTCGTTCCAGAGCTTCAAAACAAGCATTAAATCTTCTGGCTAAATCCAGCGGAGATTTTTTATAAAACCTTAAAGCCCGAGAAAGTAAGATTACCCGGAATTTATCCACGCTTTACTTTTCTCCAGTTGGTTCCTTTGCCTCTGCGGAATGTGCTTCGTGCTTTTTTTATCGAAGTTATCTCGCTTTTCATTAGTGTATCGTCCAGTCTTTCTAAAAGCAGTTCTCTTACCAATGCTGATAGAGATTTGTATTCTTTTTGGCAGAGAAGCTTGGCCCTTTGATACAAGGACATGGGCACTCTTACGAGCAATTCTTTATTCATGGTTAAACTCATGATTTTCACCTCCGTTACAAGTATATCATAGTGATATACAAAGTCAAGGGGAAAATAAGGGGCAATAAGGGATGATAAGGGGCGCTAAGGACTCCCCATGAAGTCTTTCCTATTACTGCAACTTTATGCTAAGCTTTTTGTTATATATGGAAGCAAGCCTGGCCAAGTTGTCGATAGATATGTTTTCCTTGCCACTTTCAATTTTTGATATATACTGCTGTACCACTCCAAGTTGCTTTGCAATATCTTTTTGCGTATATCCAAGAGAGACTCTGATTTTTTTTACTTGTTTGACAAGATCCTTATGTACTGCCGGAATATTGTACCTGCCGGCTTTCCGTATCTTTATACCCTTCCCCTGCAACTCGCGCTTTAAGTTGTCATAAATAACCTGCCAGTAAATAGCCTTGTTTTTTGCCCACTTATCCTTGATAAGCCTTTTTTTAATCCCATACCATTTTTTACAAAAAGACTTCTTATCTATTAAAGAAAAAACTTGTTTTGCATTATTCGAGCGAGACAAAAGCTTCTCTGCATAAAAAAGAAACTTAGGATTATTCTCATCCCTTAATATTGCTCTTACTTCTTTTTCGTTTAAACTTGTATCCCATAACCAATTTTTAATCATATCTACACCTTACATAAGTTTTTTAGGCAACTTTTTTAGTATTTCGTCATCGACGTGATCTAGGAGCGCCGAAACATCAAAACCAGGCACTAAATCCATTAATTCTAACTTCAAATTCATCCTACTAAAGCTGCGATACCAGACGAATAGGGCCTCTGCTTTTTCATAGGTAAAGTGTTCAAGAAAGAATTTTGATAATTTTTTATATTTTTTTGATAGGTAATATATATCAAAAATATCCTTTACGCTTTGACGTCCTGCCGGAATTGGTTTACCGGCATCACTTTCTTTAGTGCTTGTTCCTATGCCGGCAAGTATTTTCCTGTAGTATATATCATCAAGCGAATGTAAGCCATTCTTTACAGCATTTATGTTATCAACATAGTCCTGTACGATATCAACTTTAAGCTGCCGACCTTTGTTTAATTTTAAAAAATAGACCTTCATTTTTACGAGGCCTGCTATATTTTGCTCTCTATCCAGTTTATATGAAAACCCTGTTTTTTGTGAAATAAAACTCATTATCCGATCGGGTATAAGAGCAGAATATTCCTGTGTAAAAAAGTCTAAATCTTCCGAAAATCTATGGTTGTAATAAAACGCTAATGCCGTTCCTCCCGTCAAGTAATAATCTTTAAAAAGAGAGGTAACCAGATTAGTTATTAGCTTTTGTTGTTTTATTATATGTTTTTTTCCACTAGTCATATAAATACTCTAATAAAGTATACTACATATAAGTAGTATTGTCAAGTTCATAGAGCAAATATTTTATATTTCTATATAATTTACTACTTATAAGTAGTAAATATTTAGAATATATTCGACATCTCCCGTTATTAAAGAAATGTCAAGTTTTCTTTAATAGCTATTGTTCTTATTAAAGAGCCCTTTAATAAGAACGCAAAAGTGTAGTTTTATTAAAGAAAGGGGTATTTTACGGGGTAGATGCGGGGAATGCAAGGGGTTTTGGGCGGTCAGGGGTAAGGGGTAAGCGTTAAGGGGTAAGGGAATATGGGAGGATTCGGATAATTTGTAATTGGTAATTTGTGAGGATGGTGGCGTCTGAGTTATTCTTTCGCTAATTTAGAGGCCAGATCGTGCAGGCCCGGATTTGCCAGCGCCAGGACTTTCTTTTTTACAGAGCGGGAATAGTATTCCCTTTCTGTCTTTGTCATCTTCTCGCCTTTCAGTTTTTTTAAAAAAAGTTCTTTTTGCTTTTTTGAAAAAACCCGCGATAAAGAATACTCTAAATCAGCCTCCTTTTTCATTTCGACGTATTCGTCAAGCGCCAAAGAACTTTCCCGGAAATACCGTTTGAACGTCGTTACCATTCTGTCAGACGAGAGCTCTTTAACATCCTTTGTCAGCTTCGCTTTTTTAGCAAAGCATTCAAAATATTTTCTTAAAAGCTTTTCATCAAAAAACGGTAAAAGACCAAGCTTGTCGACCCACGGGTAATCCAGTTTCAAATATTTATACAGGGCAAGCGATAAAAGGACGAGTCTCCGGTAATATGTTTTGTCGGCCTTTTTCGTAAGATGTTTTTCCACCGAGACGTTTTTAAAATAATTTTCTTCTAAACTATTTGCCAGAAGAAGCGGGAACCCCTCCTGCATTCTCGGATTTTTACTTTTCACGACTTCGGCCAGCGTTTCGTTCGCGTCTACACTTTCCCCGGAATCAAAAAGAGGATACCCTAAAAGATTTAAATTTTTTAAAAACTTTTCTTTCTTCATGATATAAGCCCTTCTTTTCGTAAAGTGTTTAGGAAATGCGTGAGATGCTTTTTATTTTTCTCATCCGAAACGTCATATGACGATGTTTCGAAAAACCTTTCTTTTAATTCCTCAATGTTTATTTCCGTCTTCTTTGCCCTGAATAATACCAGGCAGTCATCTATGTCTACCGTGCTATATCTAAAGATTTTACTTATTATCAAGTCGTAAAAGTTCAAAATGCCTACGTATATATATTCAAACTCTTTCAGCGAAATATTGTTGCCGATCTTTAAGGGGGACTCCAATAACTCTGTCATAAAAATCTTCTTGCCGGGATACAGGTCAAATATAAAACCCTTGTCAGTTGCCCACCCTGCCCCGCCGGTGTTCTTATAGCCCAAATCTTCCAGAAGCCGCACAAGATACTTATATTCGCTTTCTTCGGGAACAAGGAAGTCAACGTCTTTTGTTGATTCCTTTATATTAAGCAGTGTTAACGCCGTACCACCGCATGCGATAAGATGCACCTTTTTCTTAAGAAGACTATTCCAGACGGATAAAGTATTTAGCAGTGTGTCTTTATCTATTCGGTATTTCATAATCATACAATTTATTGTATCTATTTATACAACTCTTTGTATATAAGTATACAACATACCTTACTAAAAGTCAATAGCCCTTACGCTTTTATTTTGGGCAACCCTCTTTCCTGCCTCTCCAACTCGAGGTCGATTTTGGTTGTGCCGGGCGTTCAGTGCGAAAGCGTTTCGGAGCTTTATGCCTTTTTTAAAGTTCGTGTAGTAATATTTTCCTTGAAGTGCGGTTTACAGTATAGTATAAAAACAGGCTGTTGAATAAGAGGCCGATAATATTCAAGGATAAAACGCTTAGTATCAGGGATAGTGAAAATAGGATCGCGCCTCCCCAAAATGACCATTTGTAGTATCGCCTCAACCCGACCCCGAGAAAAATAGAAAATATACCAAAAAGAGACATAGTACAGGCGAAAACTACGACAGGAGTAGTGGTTATATTTTTTCCTATAGTCGGAAGCAAAAGCCCCACAAAAGAAAGCGCCATAAGTATTCCGTAAAGCGTTACAAGAAAACCGATTATCCTGATGCCCCAGCAAAAATAAGCGACCAATTTTTCATGTTTCGCAAGGTCTCTCTTTGATTTTTTGTTATCTATTTTGCAGAAGGTGCATATATCACTAGTTTCCTTAAGCGGCTTTAAGCAATACTTGCATCTTTTTATCATTTTGATATTCCCTTCAGTTCTTACAAGCTCACTTTTAATCTACCAAATCCCTGCCTGCCGGCAGACAGATAACCAGGTTAGAATGCCTTGTTATCTATTCATGACGGCTATAAGACCGCCAATAAGAGCGAAAATTATGGTGCTTGTTACCGGATTACTTGTAAGAGGACATGCACCGGAGGCGCACCTGCCAAAATACCCTATCGCAAAGCC
The DNA here is from genome assembly GCA_016782425.1 of Candidatus Omnitrophota bacterium. Classification (GTDB taxonomy): domain Bacteria; phylum Omnitrophota; class Gorgyraeia; order JABMRN01; family RBG-13-46-9; genus JABMQJ01. Next base: position 69,556 of record JADHYN010000005.1, on the reverse strand, counting down.
AATCGCTCCGCCTATTAGCATGCCTATAACTATTTTCATCATGCTTAATTATACCCCTAAATGGAGCTCTAGAAAAGAAGTTTTGGCGACATCCGCCGAAGCCGACCTACTATGAACTTCTTCTGTGGCGTAGGCGAAACAAAACCGCTTCAAGGTAAACCCCGTTAGACACAGCGCGGGGTATCTCGTAGTGTCTAACGGGGTAAGCTTGAGACGGTGTGAGTTTAGCACGGGAGGGGTTCGGGTTGAGTCTTAAGTCCTGGCTACTCTATGAATCAGTTCGGCAATGAAGGTCTGGTATTTAATGCCAAACCTCTTAGCTTTTTGTCTGATGCTGGCCAAATCCTTACTATTAATGCGGATATTTAAAACAGCATCTTTTTTTCGGGCCGCGAGGGCCTCTGCTATCGAACTAAATTCATTCCTTGGAGTGTCTTTATAGCTGCCCTCTAGCAATGCATTCTCAATAGCTTTTTCTTGTTTCGTTAATTTAATTCTGCTCATTTTATCTTTCCCTCCTTATAAAACCTTGTATATTTACGGCTCGGATATAATGTTTTAAGAAAAATTTCCTTATCCGTTTCCACATAAGGCACTACCCAAATGTATCTTTTATAACTAAAAAGCATTATATTCTGGTGCTCTTTTTTGTGGTGCTTTTTAACAGCAATAAGCTGAGAGCCTATTATATCTTCAAAAGAAGCACCTCTTGTGCGTTTCAAGCGCTCACTCTTTAATAAGTTCCACGTAATGCTTTTCATATAATACTTTTGTGTATACAAAAGTATATCATATATTCGACAAAAGCAAGTTTATTTCAGAGCTGGTGGGGCTTGTTGTTTGGGTGGTGGTTGAGGCGCTAAAATAGTAAGGGGTTGCTTCGGGCGCTTCGCGCCCTCGCAAAGACGAGAGTGCCCTCTCCCCTACCCCTCCAACTCGAGCTCGATTTTTGTTGTTCCCGGGGGCGGGTTACTTTTCCCTTTCTAATGAACCGCTTAGTGCCTTAATAAATCCCGGACTAACCTCATATCCTAATTCTTTTGCTTTTTCCACGTCATCCCGGCTTTTATTGTATTCCTTGATCCTGTAGTATGCGACAGCTCTATCATTGTAAGCTTGGGAACTGTTAGGGACAATTTCTATTACTTTAGTAAAATCAGAGATTGCCTTTTCATAATTGCCCATACCAGCATAAGCGAGTCCTCGATTATGGTAGGCATCGGCATAATTAGGATTTATTTGAATGGCTTTATCATACATTGCTTTCGTATCGTCGTATTGCCTTCTCTTGCTCATAAGAAGACCAAATCCAGAAAACACTTCTTCATTGTTCGGGTCAAGTAACCACGCCTGGTTAAATCTTTTCATTGCAGTTTTTAAGTCGCCCTTGTTGTAATAATACCAGGCAAACGCCACATGCTCTTTAGCCGCAGCTTTTCTGCTACCAAATTGTTCGATAACTTTTTTAATGAATTGCTCGTCCATTTCCTTCTGGTAAGGGGTTTTCGGAACATTGCCATACATTGGCATTTCGTTAATAGGAACCTTTCCGCTGCAACCGGAACAAAAAGCCAGAAGAATTACTAAAAGTGATAAATATGAGAATCTCTTCACTATTTTTTCCTCCTCATCTAAACCTTTTCCCTACCCCTCCAACTCGAGCTCGATTTTTGTTGTTCCGGGGGGAATTGGGTGCTCCTTTTGTTTGCGTCTATCGGTGATCGGTGGTGTGTTAGTTGCGAAAAGGTTTCGGGATTATGCTTCTACGCCATTGCTAACTTTTGGATTACACGCCTTATCTTTTTTCTTGTTACAGGCCTAATGGGCTCTGCTTTCATATGAACTCTAAAACCGACAAAAAGCAGGACCTTCGCAAGCGTAACAGGATCGGTAAATTCACAGTTCTCAATCTTAGAGATATGCTGTTGCGTAACACCCACTTGATCGGCCAGCTCGTCCTGTGTAATATTGTTATTCACTCTATAGCTTATAATCTTCTTCACCAATCCAAGCTTTTGATGTTCAAGTTCATGCAGTTCTTTAAAATACGGGTCTTTTAATTTCTCTTTTATGTGTTCGTCTACACTTTCTATTTTATATTTCATCCTGCGCCTCCTTTTTTATATTTCTCTAAAAAACTTTTTCTATCTTTAATCGCGAGTCGTAACTGTTGTTTTGGTGTCTTTTGAGTCTTTTTAATAAAGCCGTTGGTAAATATTGCTTTGTTTTTATGAAAGAAAAAATAAAGAACCCTTATTTTTCCTTCTTTCCCGCTGAATCTTAATTCAAATATACCATCTGTAAGGTACTTAGCATGTGGCTCCGGAAGCCTATGTCCAAATTCTTCTAAAAGGTCCTTTTTATCAAAGAACTTTCTCTGTGTCCATAAATCTAAAGAATCAATAAATTCTTTAGCCGGTTTTCGCTTGCCTTTTACTAAATAACTACATTCTACTACTTTCAATATTAGCCTTTCCTGCTAAAACAAGTATACAACCAAATAGTTGTTTTGTCAAGTGAAACAATGCGGGGTGAAACAATGCGGGGAGCCATTTAGGGGAACCATTTCCACCTCCGAGGAGCCCCACTGCTGTGGGTCACCTCGGAGGTGTCTTTTCAATCTTGCTTCAGCAACAACACCACTCGTTCGATGCTGCGGAAACCTGTCTCCAGCCTCTTAGAAGCTACGTCGTCGGTGACGGCTTTTACTTTTTTTAATTAGGGACACATCCCTGCCTGCCGGTTTACCTGCCGATAGGCATGGCAGGCGGTAGGCAGGTAAAGGGCGATAAGGGACGATAAGGGGCGTTTAGTACGAAGATGGTTCGGGATTACCTTTAATATGTTTTTGAATATCCTTCAGCGCTTTTTTGACAAAAGCAATATATTCATGGCACTCTTTCTCTGTGACTTCTATGCCACCTGAATAAAAATCTAAATTTCTTTTTGACCGCATTGCATTTCCGATTTCATTAATAGTATCATTTTTTAAAATATCCGACATCTTGTCTATTATTTTTATGTGGTGTCCGGGAACACTCTTTATTTTCAATTTGTAAAAACTGAGCAGTGTTATTCCGGCTTTAATTAAAGAAGTATAGGCGTAATTGAATTTTACCTCCAGGATATTATCCTTCACCGCAATATCGAAGTCTTTAAAGGCATTTTGCAGATTCTTTTCAATCTGCTCTTTGCTGAAGTCAAAGCGCTTAAAATATCTATCATCAAATTTCATAGCGCTATCTCGATATATTTTTTTTTCAACACGCCTTTTATGAATGGATCACCGGATCTCTTTCTTTTATTAAAATCGTTTTTAGCCATGCTTACGGCATTTATTTCCCTGTCTATTTCTTTTTGTAAGCGGCTTACCTTTTTTTGAAGCGATATAATCTTATGATTTCCTATGACTAATAAATCTATGTCGCTGTGAACACTTAGTCTGTTTTCCGCGTAAGATCCATATATGTAAACTGTCTCAATGCCTTTAACATCTTTAAGTAAGTCAGCCAATTTTTTCTCAAAGCCCAATGTTTTCAGAATAATTTTTTTGTATTCATTGTATAAGGGGTATTTTTTATCGCCGGAATATAACTTAAGATTTCCTTTTGGTTCACTTTTTAAGAGGCCCTCTTTTTCCAGTTCTTTGAGCTTTTTAACAAGATTTCTCTTATCTAAACTCAACTTTTCCGAAAGTTCATTAACATAAAGAGACGAACCCGGGTTAATGAAAAAATAATTTAATATACTGCCCGTTACCTTAGATTTTAGTGAAATCATTTGAACCACCTTTTACACCGATAAGTGTAACATATTACACCGCCTCTGTCAAGTATTCACGAACTTATGCTGTGGCGGGGGTTCATATATTCGGATGTGTCCCTATGTTATAGGGTTAAAGCGAGAATGCCTTATTTACTGACAAGAGTCTTTTGAGCTTTCTACTTGCCGTTATGTCTGCAGTGTACTTTAAATTTAAATAGATAAATCTTAGGTAATCATCCATGGGTAAATGTCTCTCCCGTGGCAGTTGTTTTTTTATAATAGGTAGATCAATGTCTTTCATCTATGCCTCTTTTAAGATCTCGTTGTATAATTCTGCGTTACCGTATTTCAAGCACATTTTTTTAAATTCCTCATTTTTAACATTTACTTTATTAACCTTTATCAAGTTAACAATATCCGGTAAGTCCTTATTTTTTCTTATATCGGGGTTGTTCTTTATAGAATGTAATTTTAATGCGATCAGATGCTCTATGGATGGCACGATAAACTCTTGCTTAGCTATGGTTATTTTCTTGCCCTCGGAGATAATTTTATCCAGAGTGTCTTTATCAACAAACATGAAATCAAGATCCATCAGATACAAAGAATTAGCTTGGAGCCTGGTAACCACTTCTTGGGAATAATCTTTTTTGTAGCCTTCCCTTTCTAATGAGGGAAGTATTTTTTTAAAGTCTTCTTTTGTAATGAGAAAATCCACATCTAGCGTTTGGCGCGTTACCTTGTAGTAGTTAATAGCAAAGCCACCTATTAAAATACAAGAGACGGCATTTTTTTCTGATACGGCAGACATTAAATGAAAAACTGTAGAATATTTCATTATAAATCGTAGTATATCATATCTTAACCCTGCAATGCAATAGTGCCAAAGAAACTGCTTTTTCACCCCGAGGCGGGGGTTCAAAGGGGTATTTTACGGGGTAGGTGCGGGGAATGCAAGGAAAGTTCACAATTTTCCTTGAAGTAGTTTTTTTTGAGGGTATAATTTATGCATTAAGAATTAGAGCAGCAAAGCGAAGAATAAAAATCTGTTAAAACAAAAGGAGAAATATATGAAAAAATATATTATTACCATGGCTCTTCTCTTAGTTCTTTCTTTTCCGCTTTTCGCCCAACAGGAAACAAAGTCGCTGTCCCCTCTTGTTAACGATCTTAAATTAATAATCGAAGGCGATTCGGAACTCTACATGTTGTTCAATAAAATGTTTGAAGAGGCGAATCAAGCAACCGACAAATTCGGTTATCCTGAAAGCGCAAAAGAGATCAAGGACTATCACGAGATGCTTTCCTGTTTGAGTCAAGCCTTGACCCAGGCGCCGGAATTTAACATGACGGGAAATGCCGGCGCTCCTATCAACGATGCGCTGATCGGAGTTATGGCTACCCCCGCGGGAGCTATTGCTTTCTTAGATCCCAAAGTCAATCAACAGCTAAAAAAAATCCTGAATGAATGGGGTGTTTTTTTGAGTTCTCCCGATTCCAGATATGTATTAAGTGATGATCCTGAAACAGGATGGTTTGGCGCTAATGCACTTGAGACTATGCCCGGTTTCGCGGAGGATTTTAAATGCGACCCTAAAGCTCCATATTACGGATTTACCTCCTGGGACGATTTCTTTACCAGGGAATTGCGCGAAGGGGCGCGGCCTGTCGCAGACCCGAAAAATGATGCAGTGCTTGCCAGTGCATGCGAATCAGCGCCATATAACATTGCAACCAATGTTCAGCTCAAGGACCGGTTTTGGATAAAAGAACAGCCTTACTCTCTTTTTCATATGCTGGACGGGGACCCTCGCACGGAACAATTTATCGGGGGAACCATTTACCAGGCTTATCTCAGCGCGTTTAGCTATCATCGCTGGCATACTCCTGTCAGCGGCAGAATTGTCAAAACGAAACTCATTGACGGGTCTTATTATGCGCAAGCGCAATCGGTGGGATTTGATCCTGTCGGGCCTAACGAATCGCAGGGCTATCTGACAGAAGTGGCAGCCAGGGCGTTGATCTTAATTGAAGCGGACAATCCTGATATCGGGCTCATGGCTTTATTGTTTGTGGGCATGGCAGACGTGTCATCAAACGAGATCACGGTTTACGAAGGGCAGCATGTAACAAAAGGAGATCAACTTGGCATGTTTCACTTCGGAGGCTCTACTTACTGTATGATCTTTCAGCCGGGAGTGAGACTTGAGTTTGACCTGCACGGACAAACGCCGGGGCTTGAGTCGACAAATATCCTTGTTAGATCAAAGATTGCAACGGTTATTGGCCAGGGAACCGCTAACAGGAAACGGTAGCACACAGCAGAAAAATGCGGGGGCGTGCGGGGAGATTGGGATGATAAGGGGCGATATGGGACGGTAAGAGGCGGTGGCGGTAGGATGGTCGCTAGTCGATAGTCGTTAGTATTTAGCTCGTCACTAAATACTATTCACTAACGACTATTCACTACTTAAACTGCTCCGTTACCTTGGGGCGGATTTATTCTTATTAAAAAAGTATATTACGCCGGCGATTATTGCAACAACCAGAGCAATTATAACTGTTCCCATCATTCCTCCTATTTATAGTCGTTAGTCGATAGTCGCTAGTATTTAGCTAAGGCGCTGTTTTTATATGTGTTTAATTATACCCCCAAAACAAAACCGTCTCAAGGGTTTAATTTGGCCAATGTAGGCCAATGACTTGGGGAGGGTTCCGGGACTACGCTTACTTCTTCAAGCATTTTCTTCAAGTATCTTCTTGAGGCGAGGTTACTTTTAGGGTATAATTTAGCGCAAAGAGAGAAAGCTGAATAATGTTTTATTTTAAATTGCTTTTAACAAGTTTGCTCGCTGTCGCGTCCTTAGCCGGCATGATGAATCTTTTCCTATCTTCAAGGTCCTTAAAACTAAAAGTATCTCTTACCTCAATCATTGTTGCTTTTGCGGTAATACTTTATATTATAAATTTGCATTTTACAATTCCCAAGCTTTTAATTACACAAGAATATTCGCCTGATACTTCTAGCCGCGAAAATTTCATAAATCTAGAACTAAAACCCGCTGTTTTAGAATATTCCCCGGATTACGAAAATTTCTGGTTGGGATTGTATAATTTTAGTAAAAACGAAACTTACGTAAATCCGGTAATATTTATCCATTTTGTAGATAAAATGGATATAGATTCTGTAAATACAGTAGAAAATGGCTGGCGGGAAACAGAACCAAATGAAAGGTATGACTTTAAATCTGACGATGACTTGCACTCAAGCGATAACTTGCGCATGGAACCGATGCTTATCAAGTGTAATAAGCCAGGAAATTATAGAGTTATCTGCTCCATAAGTGCCAGGGACAGACAAAAACTGGAGATACCGTTTGTAATAAGAATAGATCAACCTAAAAAAGAGCAATGATAATTAAACCGGAAAAGGGGATAAAAATGGATGAGCAGAATAAAACAGGCCGAAGGTCAAAAATCTCAAGATGGGAAAATAATTTCGTGGAACGTCATCCTTTTTCCTACGCTATCGTTGCGGAATTCATAGCGGAACTGTTGATCGCCGCCGTGCTGGCGCTTTTTGCATTTCACATGCTGCCGCCCGATTTAAGCGCTACGGTTTCCCAAACATCGACCCAATCAAGTGTTTTATCGATAACGAATGATGGGTTCCTTTTTGCCAAAGGCGAGTATTCGATTAAATCAGCGGACTCTATCAAAGCAGAGCCTGCCATAAAAAGCGGAAAGAAATACGTGGATTCCCTTGAGAGGGCATCTGATAACGCCTTTAATCTCGAGGTATCGGGCCTCCCGTACAGAAAAGAAATCAGGATCGAATTTGATACCGGCGATATAACGGTCAATGAAGAGTAGCTCGTCCCATTAATTGTCGCCTACCACTTTTTAAACTGCTCCTTCTTTAAGTTTAATGAGTTTATCTTTTGATTTTTTGCCGCTTACGATGGTTACCTGCGACTTTTTGAGATTAAAATATTCTGATAAAAGTTTTACGAGAGCCTTATTGGCTTTGCCGTCTGCCGGAGGCGCTGTAAGGTGTGCCTTAAAGCCATCTCCGAATTTTGTTACGGAGTTCCTGCCGGCTTTAGTGATTACTTTTACATGAATAAGACGACCGGGGTTCATAAGGGTATTTTATAGCGATGCTGCCATAATGCTTATTACCACTAACTTCTTCATCTTTATACCTCCTCTAGATTTTACGAGTATAGTTATCTTGTCGCGGCTTTTGCGCCTTTTTTCGCTGTATCGCGTATAAATTCAGCCCCTTCCTTATATACTTCCGCCTGGTCAGCAACTTCATTGTGCTGACGCGCGCTTGCTTGGTATGCCCTTTTCGCTGCTTCCTGCTGTCTTCGCTGTTCAGTTTTCTGTGCTTCGGTTAATTCAGCAAATGCAGTTACTGTGAAAAAAAACACTGCAAGAAAAACAAGCCCTGATATAAGTTTTTTCATTGTCTTCCTCCTTTTTGTGTTCCCTTAATTATTAGCGTATGGCAGGGAAGAGTGATGCATATCGATCCTTAGCTTCCCATCCTTATCTTTGATGTACTCAAATGCGTACTCAACTTTTACGTCTTCACCTTGCTCCGGAGTAAAGAAGTAATTTCCCATAGCTATCGCGTAATTACCATGGAGAGACGTGCCCGCGTTCTCAAAGCGGACATTCGTCCAGGGCTGGAGCGCAAAGCCTTTATCTTCGGAAAAATTCTTATTGCCGCCTACGAAGTAGGATAGCGCCCCCTCTTTCGTAAGCCGAAATTGTTTCTCGGAGGCTTTTGTGGGGGCAAACAGGACTTCGACAAACTGGTATGCGTAAAGGTTGTCAATGTGTTCTTCGGCGACTTTTCGGTAATCTCCGCCATTCGAATAAGATTTGCCGATAGCGACAATACCATCACCCCAGGCTTTCTGCGCGTCGAGAATTTCCTGTTTGCTAATTGCCTGTTTTTGCATAACAAACACAGGCAATTATACCCATAATAAGGCTAAAAGCTAAAATTTTCATGGCGTTTCCAGTTCTACTTTGTTTGCCGTGAATTCAGCCGAGCCACTCCAGTTGCCCTTGCACTCGATATAGTTGCCCACGGCAAGTTCTCTAATTGAGATCTGCATATCATTATGCCCTTCCACCCATGCATTCGGGGAAACATTTATAGTTACACCGCTTATAGTCAATTTATTGTCCGCGGCGCTGACTGATTCGATTCTCCCCTTAATTTCATCGGCGCTACAAGTAATAGCCGGAATCGTAAAAAGAAATAACGCCATCAGTAAAACCAGTTTCTTCATGCTCTCCTCCTTAATCCGAAATATAAAAGCATGTTCGAGCTACATCTTGCGTCTTAGTTCCTGCGCATAGATGTTTAGTCTTTCCGAAAGAGCTCTTATGGAAGTCATTACATTTTGGATATCGCCTTTAAGCTTTTTTGCCTCGTCTCCCATCATTTGGGTTACGGGGATTTTTTGAAACGCCGTAGTCAGCTTAGTCATTTGATTTCTTTTGGATTGAATTACTGCCTGGTATTTACTAATCGTGGCTTTAAGCTGATCAAGAGACATTCCCTGGGCCTCTGTCTTTACTTGAGCTATGGGCTTGTTTTCGTTTACCCCGCCTCCGCATCCGGTCAATGCAAGGCTCAGGAAGACAACCGGTAAAAGTATTTTTGCAACATTTCGCATAACACCCTCCTTTTCGTTGATTATACCTCTAAAAAAAACTCGGCTCAAGGATTAACTGTTGATCTCGCGCTCTAATTTACCGATGAGCTTATCGGTTTCGCTTATTAGATTTTCAGGCAGGATCTTGGTTATCTTGGCTTCTCTGTTAATGGATCTTAAGGTGCCTATAAATCGTTTTAAAACAGCCTCTCTTTTGCGCTTTCTGGCTTCCTGGGGCTCGAGTTCCTCGCGCTGTTTTATGAGACTTGTGATGGCTTTTCGGACATCTGTGGCATCTCTTCCTTTGCCAAGGACGCTTTCTTTTATTTCTTTATAATCCTGTTCATCCAGAGCTTTTTTAGTGCCTGCAAGCCTCAATGCATTCACTGATTCGTAGGTTGGGAGGTTCCCGGGCTGCGCGCTGTTCAAATATTCCCGGCTTATGTATGTAGGCTCTTTTTGTTCCATAAAGTGATAGGATTTAAGGAGCTTTAATGCCGTGGGTTTTTTAATGCCTATTTCCTTTAAAGTATACGTATCAAAGGTGCTAAATCCCCATTCTTTATAATGCTTATCTTTCCACACGGTGCACAGCATCTGCCCTAAGCCTACCCATGAGGTTTTGAAGGATTTTGCCTCTTTCAGCACCTGATACCGCAGGCTTGATTCATCCATGCTTTCCATTTTTTCTTCAATGTTTGCGAGTGACTTTGACTTCAACTTATACTTCATTCTTTAAATCCTCCATTTTTTATTATGATTGTTTTGGTGGCTTGGGCAAATTTCCGGCAAGTGCGGCTTTTATCATGGTCTTTACTTCTTCACTAAAATCCTTGGAAAGGATCCACTGAAGATAATCAGGATATTTCTCTTGAAGCTCTTTTATGCTGGTGCGCCTAGCATGCTTACCAAACATCGGATAAAGCCTGCCATTCCACCACCTGAATTTACGCTCTTTATCAAAGTAGTCCAAAGATCTTTCGTAATCGATCCCGCGAAGCGACTGGAGACCCTCTTCAGGGCTTCCGTATTTATCGGTTTGCGCGGATAGTATTTCAAGGGTAGCCTGCGCATCATCAAGCGCTGAATGCGCGTTTTCAAGGGGCTTGTTGCAGTAGAACTTGTATGCTGCTGTAAGATTTCTTTTTTCATGTACGTTATAAATCTTTTGCGCATCATAGATCACTCTGTTCCCAAGCTCAAATTTAAGGCCCATGGCTATCAGCTCGCGCTCAAGCACGGGTATATCAAACCGCTCAATATTAAAACCGCCTATATCGCAATCTCCTAAAAAGGCAACAACCTCTTGGGCTATTTCACTAAAGGGCGGTTCATTCTTAACATCTTCATCCCGTATGCCTGTAATTTTACTTACAGCTTCCGGTATAGGCATACCCGGATTTACCCGCTTTACAAAGATTTCTGTCGAGCCATCGGATAAGTGCTTTACCATGCCTATTTCAACGATCTTGTCTTTTTCTATCCAGGTGCCGGTTGTTTCAAGATCCAGCACTACTAAAGGCCGCGATGTTTTCATAAGTGGGATTATACTCTGAAAAACAAAAAGCCTCAAGCGTTATCTTGAGGTGCGGTTATGCGGCTTGGCGAAGTTGCTCTATGGTCAAGCGGTAGTAGTCTGCGAGGTTTTGTACGGGTATGGGCTTTGCTGCGGGTAGCGTTATCCAGCGTATAGCTTCCAATAGATTATCCGCTTTTAATATTTTGCCAGTTATGTCTTTATATTGATTTTTAATAAAGTTCAGTAAGCTTGTGTATTTGTGTATTTCATCCGGGAATACGTCATTCGGGATATGTGACGCTGCAAAGGCCATGTTAAGCATGCCTACTATCCTTAGTGGCTGCCCTCTTATGTCTCCGGCCATATCAACATTACCCACGCCAACCGGTTTTACGGAATCCCTTGAAGCATAGCGCGACACAGAAATAAGCGGCCTGTCATCCCTATAGCATGGGATTATCTTAATACTTCCTTTAGGCGCCCCCATACGCAAGAGGTCTATATATGTCTGAAGCAGGGCTCGGGGTGAGTTTTTCTTTGCGTCTAAGTTTGCGCTTCTTTGATACTCATCAAACTTAAGTTTATTGTAACGTATTTCATACACTTCACCTTTTTTAAGTCCGGGTAGGATGAAATCAGTCATTATTTTTAAGGCATTAGTTGTCTCTTTATTGCTTTCTCGACTAGGCACAGAATCAATATCTCTTTGAACTTTTGCTGCTTCGTAAAGAACTATTTCAGATTTAAAGCATTGATTGGGGTTCCTGATCCATAATTTCTTAATAAGCTTTTTTCTTTTGTATTTCATGCCATTTAGGACAGGGACATACCCAAATCTCTGCACTATTTCGTCTATGTCGCGGGCTGTAATTTCTTCTTTTGACTCCAGATACTCCGTAAATTCAGAGTAAAACAATCTATAATACTCTTTAAAAAATAGCCGTGCAGATTTATTTAAACCCAACAGCCTTATTTTTTTCTTTTTGATGCCTTTTTTATGCAAATACGCGCGCATGCTTTTTGGCAGTGACGCTAATTTTATTTCAATATCGCGATGGCCTTTTTTATGCGAAAGCAGTATTGTGTTCATCAAAAATAATAAAGCGTCTCTATTTAGCGTGCCTGATTCAACCAATTTTTTTAGTTCTATTACTCCATCGCCAGCATAGCCAATCTCAATATTTCCGTCATATGGCGGTAAAATAGCATATCCAACAGACAGAACTTCATCGATTGAAGAATCAATGCTACTCCCTTTCTTTTCCGGAAGCCAACTTATAGGGCATTCATTGTCTTCAAACGCATTCGGAAGCTCAAGTTCTTCCTTTAGTTCGTCATACATTTTTCTAGTTAGCTTGTTTATCTTCCTGTCTTTTGTTCTTCCGCTAAATTCAAGACGGACAATACGTATAACAGGCCGAAGTGTTTCTAGAATATTTTTATATCTCTTTTTGCATTTTTTGTAAGCAGCTTTTATTTTATCTTTATCATTTTGTTTTACGGCCTCCATCAAAGATTTCTTAAAGAGATTAAAACTTACTTCAACTTCTATGTCGCTGCGCGCCAGTCTCTCCGCGGCCGTTTGTGCTATTTTATTCGTTTTATTCCAGCCACCTGTTAAAGCTGAATATTCTAGCCCTCTTTTTTTAATGGCCTTGTATAAATCCGCAAGATTAGCGCCTATGGCGCGATCTCGATAATGAAATGGATCGCTATCCCGGTGAAGTATAGGTTCGACATCGTTGTATTTTACGTACTCATCCAGTATTTTAATGAAGAGAGGAAAGGGCATATGGCTTATTTGCAGAGGAGCTTCAAATTGACAAAATGCGCATTGGTTGTAACACCCGCGAGTCACCAACACGTTAAAACACTTCCCGGTAGTACCCATATCGCAAATTGTTTTAAAAATACGTTTCCGTATTTTTTTAGGAACCCCGGGTAATATGTCAACGAATAACTCCGGGTGAGGGTTTTTTACGGAAGGCACCCTGTTGATAAGGCCTTTAATTGCTTTTATTTCTTTTGCAGTGGGTTTTCGTTTTTGCAGGGCTTGGTAGGCTGCTTCAAGTTCTTCTAAGAGCGCTTGCCCCTCTTCGTTTAAAACATTTGCATGATACCACTCCCCTTTTTCATAATCACGAAATTTCCAATTGGAATATATCTCGAGAACTTTTTTTACCTCTTCAACCTTTGCGATAATGCGCAATGTTTTTTTGCCATGCTTTTTCACCGGGAGGGCCGTCATATTGCGAAGCGCCTTTTCCAGGTCATCCGCAAATTCAGAAGCTGTTTTATAGCGATTCTCACAGTCATCGGCAAAGCGTAGCAAAATATTATTAATGTCTTCCGGTATGTAACTGTAGATTTTTCTCGCATTGAGGATGACTTCTTCATCCCATAATTCTCCCCCGGTAAACTCCAATTTAGGAAAATCATAAAGGGTGTGACTACCCTCAGCGCATGTACTTTTTAATGCTAAATCTAATAATGATAAGCCTAATTCTTCAATATCGCTATATCTCTCGCTCATTATCGGGAAGTCGTAATCAATTAAGAATGGTTTTCTCGTTCCGTCTTGGATTATGATGTTCTTGAGATGTATGTCGCTATGGGTTATTTTAAGTCTTTCGTGCAATTCTTGCAGTGCCCTTGCCAGATCTAATAACTTCAGTGCGAGATCCGGAAAGTGATCTTTGAAGTATTCGCGATGGCCAACTTTAATGCCCTGGATAACTTCATGCAGCGTCTCACCTTCAATATGTTCAAATATGTTTACTATATTTCCTTTTGAGTCCTCGAAGGTTTGACCATTAACAAAATGGTCGATGGGGCGTTCTTGGAGTTTTTTAATTCTCCTTGCTTCCATTTTGCCCATTTGGGCTCCAGCAAGGTGAAACTTAAGCCATACATATTCGTTTGTATCCAGCCTCCGGGCTTTTTTGGTATGAAAAGTGTTATGGCGCGAACGCACTATTCGATATCTGGCTCTACCAAGCCGCACAATATCGCCTACGTTTTTTTTCTTAGTTGTATCTTCGATTATTTTCCTTGAGCTTGCCACGATATTCCTTATAGTGTTTTTAACAAGTTCTTTTACAGTGGGTATTTTTTCTTCGGGAATGTCATATCGCCACAGAGGCCACCTGCCCCTTATGCCTACGAGGTATTCTATGTCATTTATGGCATCAATAAGATCCCTCGTATATCGTAGGTTCGGACCTTTTAATGTTTTTGACATGCGGCAATGGTAAGGGTTTCCCTTGATTGGGATAAAAATACCAAGGGCCACTAATATTTTAAACTCTTTTTGCACGGTTTTTCTGACATGGGGTTTGCGCAAGCCTTCTGCATCGTCTACGGTAACGCCTTTGTTGCTTAGCGCTTTTTTCAAGAGCCGGTAATTTCTTTTGTCTTTCAGCACGTTAAGAAGCTCTGCTGCGCAGCCTTTGGAAGTTCCTTTTTTCACTGTCCTGCCCCGGCCGGCCTTACCCCTTCTACGCCTCTTTCCTTTCTTTTGCGCAGGCTGAGTCCTTTTTCGATTTCTTTTTTTAAAAGCTGCTCTTCTGGCATTTTGAATATCCTTTATGCGGCTCCTTAAAGGTATCGCTATTGCTGCAAAAACGGCTGTGCCAAGAATCGTGTATATTGATACATTCGCAATTTTTGCTATCTTGGTTGAAAGAATCCTCGTGCGAGGCTTCTTAAACGGGCTCTCCTCTCCTACAATCTTAAAGTATGGCATATAGTGCCGGAATAGATTGCGGCTTTTCATGTAAAGCCCAACAGCGCGATGCACGTCTGCATAAGAAAGAAGTCTAAGGTCGTCGGATTTATTAACATAGTATTCCTTGCGTAACCCGGGGATTTTTATTAATTTTCCGTTTTCAAGCATCACTCTTAATTTAGCCCGGGCAGGGAGTAAGGCTTTGTCCATTTCGGACAACCCTGAATCGGGTTTCGCATTTGCGATCCTCTGATACCGGGCATAATCTTCCTCGCTAACCCATGTCTCTCTTACAATGTCCAAAGAAAGATCATCTATTTTTGGATAAGGCTCTATCCATTTTTCCCTACCCTGAAGTTGAGCAGTGAATTTAGCTTTTCCGTCTGTCACTAAGCGATTGAAATCGTCCGTATGAACCATGAGTATCGCAGGCGTGTCTTTCTTTTTCTTTGACTCTTTTGCAAAAGCAAACGGGCCTATTGCCCATTCATGGGCCACCCGCGTAAAAAGACATTCTCCTTTAAGAGAGCCATGCAATAGCGCTTCATCTAAATTTGCCGTTCCATGATAAATGAGCCCCTTGTCGAGTTCTAATGGCTTGCCACTCGCTACAATCTTCATTTGCAACTTATTAAGGTCAAAAGGGACCTCCATAAAGACTAGTGATTCGTGTAATAATTTATTTTTCTTTGCCTGATCCACCAAGTGGACAAGGTTGACAACGGGAACTTGCGTTTCCATATAATCTACGCCCCAGTTTTTCCGGACCACAGCCGAAGCCCTTTCTTTGCCATAAGCCGAAAAAGCCACGAACCTGTTGGACATGGCTATGAAAAGCAACCTTAAAACGCTTCGTCGGGATAACGATGTCAGCAAAGCCCGAACACCTAGAGGTGAAACAGAAACCGGCTCCTTTGCCCCTGTGCCTTGTCCCTTGCTCGTCTTTTTCGCCGCAATATTTAAATGCCCGCTTCTTTCATCGGTACCGTAAAGCGACAACATTTTACCGATATACGAATAATCAAAATCTAAGCTATCCACAAATTCGTTATCATAAAGAAAATCCAAAGGATAGGAATTTTTATGGATCTTTTTTGCTATTTGGCGGGATGATTTACATTCTGCGTATTCTGATTCTTCGAGTAACCTGCCGCTAATATCGTCATCAAGGTCTAATTTATCAATATTCTTCACGATCCATTCGTACATCTTTTCTCTTGTTGATATATGAAGAATATTAATCCTTAGGTTTTCCCATTGAAGAATCTCGTCTATTTCGTGTTTCTGTATGGCTTTGTCCGGAGTGTTAGTAAGCATGCTGTCGATGTATACTGTAAGCATGCCTTCAAATTCTTCTTCCTCGCCGTTTAACTCCACATAAGCAGGCTGGCCGGTGCTTGCTAAGAAGCCCGCAACTCTTATGAATACTGCCGAGTGTAATCCTCTTACATCATATCCAATGCGGCCTCTTATTCTTAAATCATCAAGGTTTACGACCTCTGTCCTGCGCTTTTTCCAGTCTTTTTTACATATTCCCTTTTCTTCATCTACTTGTGTTCTTATGTATTCATGCACACCCTCTTTTGCCAAAAGAAACTCTTTAGCCTTGAACATTTCCTTAAATTCATTTTCCGTGAGATTTGTGTATGCGGCAAGGGTAGATTCGGGCAGGGACCATGAAATGCTATTGAAGAAAAATAGGCACACCAGTACCATCGCTATAGATTTAATCCATATGCTATATCTATACCTATTCTTTAACATATTTTAGACTATAGCATAAAATAAAAGGCTAGATGTCACAGGAAGGTAACAATTTTATCGCTTAACAGAGGTGATATGGTTACTTAGGCACGCTTAATCATTCTGTGGTGGGAAGTTTGCGCAGGTTTTTCTTTTCGGAACGCATTTTTTTAAACTTAAGCATTTTTTCTTTGGCTCTTCTTGAACGCTTTCGTTTCTGACGGCGTATCTTTTCTATTTTCTTTCGCTCTCCTGCCTCTCTACCCAGTACAAGAGATTCGATCTTGTTAACGAGTATTCTTCTCGCAAAAAACCGGTTCAGGGCCTGAGAGCGTTCTTTTTGACACTTGACCTCGATGCCCGTAGGCTTGTGTTTGATATAAACGCACGTGGACGTCTTGTTAACATTCTGTCCACCCGCTTTACCCGAGCGTATAAATTTCTCCCTTAGATCCGTTTCTTTTATTCCCAACGAATCCATCTTTGCCTTCAAGGCGCTCTCTTTGCCTGTTCCTACACTGAATCTCATGTCTTTTCCTTATTGTGTAGCGCGAAAGCCTTCCAGGTTGGATGACTATTTTTTTCTTTTCTTATATTTTTTATAGAGATCTTTAAGCTTTATTTCTTGCTCGTCCGTTAAAATGTTCTTAAGCGCGAGGTATGACTTGATCTCGGATTTGGTCCTATTTTTCTCCAGGTCATACTTTTTATCGATGAGCGCATTTACGGCTACTGCGTCCATCGGCTCTTCCAGCATCTTTGCTTTTATATCCGCTGTGACTGAATCGATGTTCGCCTGATCCTCTACCCCTTGCTTTTTCATGCTAGCCTTCAGATCCTTAAGCTCTGCAATCTGCGCATCAGAAAGATTTAACTTGCCCCTGTTGTTTAGTATCTTGAGGACTTTCTTGGAAACTTTGTCGCTCATATTATAAAGCTTATCTTTTTTTCCCGGGTGATTACCCGCATATGAAGTAGTCAGAACAAGACACGTCATTAACATACAAGCTAACGTGACTGCATATTTACTTTTCATGCCACTGCCCTCCTTTTACTAATGGTTTTGTATCAGAATCACACTCGCGGGACTATTTACATCTGCTACACATATGCGGACACGAAAATACTAATACAAGTATAATGATTGTCCACGCCGGATGTAGCCAGATAAACTCAAATAATCTCTCTATTACTTTGTGCGTCCATGTCCATTCCATGATTCCTCCTATGGATTTTTTTAACTGGGAACCTGTTCCACCGCGGCGGTGGACTTTTATGCTAAAAGTTAGTGCTGATCTCTACTCCTAAAACTAAGGCATCATCGATGCCTGACCGGCCATTGGGTTCTATGATGTACTGGATGTCCGGAGTAACGTAGAGCCACTGGCTGATCTGGAACCTGTGGTTTAATTCGAGCACTGTCTCAATGCCCTGTCCATCCAGCTGGTCGCTGAATTTGCCCAGAATGACACAAAACGCGGTTACGTCATGATCACGGTTTAGGGGTAATCCCTGGTATGTCAGCCCGCTTGCGATCTGATATGCTTGTGTATTGATATGTACTTGCGGGGCAATATACGCTGCAAACCAGGCGGTCAGGCCTTTGGGCCGGTCCGCGCTTACAGCCGTGCGCGGACCATGTGCTTCTTCAATCCGTTGGGCGTTTGTGGCGTCCGAGCTCATATAGTCCGGGCCCTCAAATACCGGCCAGTCACCGCGAAAAAGCATCTGGTCAAATATGAAATAATAGCCGTAATTTCCGTGCCAGCGTTTAGTTGGATCAGTAAGGTCCTGGAATCTGCTCGACTGGTAGTAGCAGCCGAAAGTTGTGCTCCCGGGATTGCCGTTATCTTCAGGACGCTGGTGATGCTTATAGGAGAGTTGCCCCATGGCGAGATAGCCGCTATCCATCTCAAAGCTCATGCAGGCACCGTGGTTGTCATTTTTAAAAACACGCGGATTTGCGTCATAGATGGCAGCGTCAAGGTGCCATTCTCTATTTGGCTGAAAATTGACCCGCGTGGCCCACGCGGCTATATTAAAAGACGGGAAGAAAATGTTGGCCGAGATTGAGTTCATGTTGCTGTTAATTCCGGCGTTGACATAGTATTTCCAGAGATCGGACGTAGCAAAAACATCGCCGGCAAATAAGCGGCCCACTTCCACTGTCATCGTCTCATCCGGAGACTCTAAAGATAGCTCGATTTCCCCTAAAAAATAATTTCCGGGAACGTAAATTTCCTGCACTAGGAAGAAGTTGCCGATCGCTTCGGAGAGGTTCCTTCCCGAGGCCCAATAATTGCCGACACTAAGGGCCACGCCTTTCAGAGAGGCGATTTTCTCGAGGTCCAACGTTACAGAAACATCCAGGAACCCGGAATATCTCACGACTTGATTCAAGCCGCCGACAGGGTTGCCGCCGATATCAGTAGTATAATTTGAGCTAATGGTTATGCCGCGATCGTCAAGCTTATTGCGTAAGCCATACCAGTCGCCGGTAGCTTCTTCCTGCCTAAACCATGATTCCAGGAAAGGAAGATCCTCTCTGTGACTTGCAGGCTCTGCCGCATGCGCGGCTGCCGTGGCGAATATTAAACAGATCGCGATTAAAAGCTTTCGATACACTTCTTCTCACCCGACAATGCGTAATGCGAAATATGGTACAATATTAAAAAAGAATATAGCTATCTTGAAGAACGCTATGCCCGCATAATGAATCTCATCAAACTTTTCTACTGATAGCTTAAACCATTTACTGTGCCACCGATACACTAGATCATGTAACACTGTAATAGCAAAAAACCACCACAGGAGCAACCCCATATTTATTACAGCGCACCAACCAAGCGCAGCACGTATCGTTTCAAGTGTCATGAGGTACCTCCTTTGTTTTTTGGTATGTCAAACACATCCCTCAAGGCGTCCTGACAATTTTTACAATGAGCTATATGGCTGTCTAACGCTTTCTTCCTGCTACCTTTTATTCTTCCTTCCGTGTAATCTATGAAGATCTTTGGAGACGGGCAGAGCGTAATTTTCCTAGGTGTCTTTTTTTCATCAGGCTTCCGGAATGATTTATAGACAGAATAAATAATGTAAAATAACACTATAAATACTGCTATTCGCATTAGAACTAATATTATTCTTATCATCTAAACTTCTCCTTAATGAGGTATTTTAAGGTGTAAGAGGCGGGAAAGCAAGGGGATATTTTGGCTATTAAGCACGGGCAGAGAGGGTTGTCCGCCTGCCGAGCAAAGGCACGACTCAAAGCCCGCGCTTAAATACCTGCTCTAAAAATGCAGTCTATGATATAATAATTGCTAGATAAGAAAAGGAATATCAATGATTTTAAGGAAAAAGGTTCTTATTATATCGGTGTTTTTTACTCTTGCATGCGCATGGTGTTCCCTATGGCTTTTTGCGCAGGAATCCCGGGAAGAGAATATATTTTTTTCATATGAAAGGTTCTATCTTCAGGCAGGTGTGATAAAAGATCCGCCCCGCGACGGCATAGTGCAGGCCAACATAAGTGATTTTCTGCAAAATTATTCAGACGGCATATACGCCATATCCGCGGGAAAACTTAAAAAAGCAGAGGCAAAACTTTTAAAAGCGCGGGTAATCTGGCCGGAATATTTCGGCACGGATTTCCTTTTGGCGCGTGTAAATGAAGACGAGGCCCGTTACGCCCTGGCAGCCAGATTTTACAAAAGTTATTTAAATAAACTAAAATCTTTTTTCACCGGGGAATATAGGTTTTCCGAAAAGTTTATAGAGGCTACAACCCCTTACAAAGTAGAGAACTATAACGACGCATATATGCTTGTTGAAGAAAGGTTAAAGAGATACGGTATAGACCTGGCCAGGGTCCGGCCTATTTATACTGTCCTGCCTTTTCTAAAATATCTGATCATATTTTTCATAATAGGGGCAGGGTATTTCGCGGTGGTTTATAAGGGTCTGCCGTATATTAAAAAACAGCAGCTTATAAAAAATCCTCCCGAAGGATTCTGGGTGTGTAATAATTGCGGAACGGAAAACACCCTTCTTCAAAAAGAATGCGAAAAATGTAAGAATTTTAAAAAATAGAAACAGCGACTAAAAAGGAGAAAGAAAATGGCCAAAGAAAATTCATCGTTCGATATTGTAGCGGAAGCGAACCTTCAAGAAGTGGACAACGCCGTCAATCAGACAAAGAAGGAGCTTTTACAGAGATACGATTTTAAGGGAAGTAAGGCCTCGATAGAATATAACCGCGACGAAAAGAAGATAACGCTGGTCGGGGATAATGACTTTAAATTGCGAGCCCTTAAAGACATTTTTGCCTCTAAGCTTGCTAAAAGGGGGGTTTCTATAAAGCTCCTGATATTTAAAGAACAGCAGACGGTTTTCGGGGGCTGCATTCAGCAGACGGCTGATCTTGTAACGGGAATACCCCACGAAAAAGCAAAGGAGATCACCGCAATAATAAAAAAACTGGGGCTCAAGGTCCAGGTCCGGATAGAGGGAGAGAAGCTACGGGTAGTTTCTCCGAAAAAAGACGACCTTCAACTCGTAATAGGGCACCTACGAAAAATAAACTTCCCGATAGAACTTACTTTTTGTAATTATAGATAGAAGTGAGTTGTGCACGGGTTATTTTTGCAAAGCGTCAGAAGGCGTAAAACCTGTAAATTCATAAAACTTAGTAGAATCAAGCGTTGTCCTGCCGATCCGGGGCGGGCCGTTTTTTTCGTCGAAACGGGAAGATCTTATTAAAAATTTCTTTTTATATCCGCGCGTTTCAACAAGATGTGCCCCGATATCGTATAAGCTATATTCCTGAGGCCCGCCGCAATGAAACACGCCCTGCCCTTTTTTATCAAAAAAATGAATGACTGCCTTAGCCAGATCGTCTGTTGTGATCAAAGACCTTATTTCATCATGGAAAAGTGTCATTTTTCTCTCTGTTTTTAGTCTTTTCGCGATAAAATCTATGGCTCCTTTTTCGTCTGAAATCGACGGACCTATGGGTAATCCCAAGCGTATTATACCGCTCATCGCGTGTTTTAATACTTCATTTTCCGCATTCCTGAAAGTTTTGCCGACTACACTAACAGGATCACACCTCGATAATTCCCGATATCCGCAATCCAGGAGGTCATTCCCTGAAAAAACTAAATCTGTGCTAATATATAAAAAATAGCTATTTTTTGATAAACCGACAATGTTGCGTGTGCCTAAAACGTTCACCTCGTAAGCAAAATCAGGTGAATTTTCACACCTGTCGAGATCGCATACCCCTCCGGCATGCACGACCGCCTTAGGCTCAACCTTATCGAATATCTTTCCCATCACAGAAAAGTTTTCCATATTGCAAAAAAATACTTTTTTATCATTTTTAAAAAAGCGGGACATATTATCCGGAGAAACTCCATATACGCGTTCTCCGTATTTCTTCCTAAACGAAGAAAAGATCGGCCATCCATGTATAGATGTGATACCTGTAATAAGAATATTATCCGAGCAATTCATGCATGGGATTATACAGCTAAAAACCAGACGCCTCAAGATAAAAGTTGACGAGGGGAGCAAAACTTGCTATGATTTTAGCATGGGGAAAGGCATGAAAGGCTTTGTATTTTTTGCGGTGTTTTTGTGCGGCGCAGCGGTTTTTGCGCACGCTCAAAAGGAAAAAGTCAAAATGAAAGAAGTTCGTGAGCTCGCGAAACTTCCCGTCAAGCAGACCCTCAAAGACGCCCCCGTAAGGCACGTCAGCGTGGATAATTATCATACGGTTTTAAAAGCGGACCGGGAAACCAATAAACCGGTTATAGCGTTCTTTTATTCAAACATTGACCCGGAATCCCAGCGCCTAGCGTCGCTTCTTAAATATGTATCTCACGATTATAAAGAAGAAATCTTTTTCATAGTCGTTGAAACGGCAGAAAAAGGAAAGCCGGACAAGGTTATAGCTATTGAATTAGAAAAATTATACGGCTTGGACAAGACCCCGGGCATTCTTTTCTATGATACCGCAGAAAA
Source organism: Candidatus Omnitrophota bacterium (assembly GCA_016782425.1). Lineage (GTDB taxonomy): Bacteria > Omnitrophota > Gorgyraeia > JABMRN01 > RBG-13-46-9 > JABMQJ01. The sequence goes on along the minus strand of JADHYN010000005.1, from coordinate 47,097 downwards.
AGGGATAGTTTTAGAGGACGAGGATTACATTCATTCGGACTTCAAGGATTTTCAAACTCCCGCAATGTTGTTCTGGCACACTTACTACAAGGTTGTTTCCAAAAAGCTCGACGAGATACTTGCTGATTAATACCAGTATGTTAGTGTAACTCACACCGTTAACCAACAAAAAAATATGAAACAAAAAAACTCTATACTACTCACACTAACCGTTGCATCGCTCGTCACCGGCAGCTTAATCGGCGCCGGCATTTTAGCGTTGCCGATCAAGACCGGGCTTTCCGGTTTCATCCCGTCTCTTTGTGGAATGGCTGTAATCTGCGCCGCAATGCTTTTTACGGCTACTATACTTGCCCGCGAAGCAACCGAATCGAAAGATCCTAATTTTCACTATGCGACGATGTATAAAAAATATCTTGGCCCTTTTGGAAAATGGATAGCTATTTTCGCAAACCTGATCGTGCTCTACGGCCTCCTTACCGCATATTTGACCGGCGCGGCAACGGTAATTTCCAAATTTTTCAACTTCGAAGTTACAAGCGACTGGGTCCTCCTCGCATTTTTCCTTCTCATGACTTCGCTTTTACTTGCGGGGATCAGTATTATCAGAAAATACAACGCGGTTTTAATGGTAATTTTGTGGGGTGCATTCGCTTTAATAGCTTATTTAACGGCAGGCTACGTTGAAACGAAAAACCTCCTCTATACAGATTGGAGCTATCTACCGGCTTCGATTCCGCTGATCGTTACGGCTTTTTACTTCCACAATATTATCCCGTCATGTTGCAAGGCCGTAAACTGGGATTATCGAACGATCCGGATCACGCTTCTGGTAGGAATTTTGATCGGTTTTATTATGTATGCTGTTTGGGTCTATCTTGCTGTCGGAGCGCTACCCCTTGAAGGCGAACAGTACAGCCTGATGTACGCATTCAACCACAACTACCCTGCAACCATACCACTTTCACAAAGAATTAATTTGCCGTTATTTACTTACGGTTCACTCATCTTTGCGCTTTTTGCGATCACGACTTCTTACATTGCCTGCGGCCTCGGGCTCATGGCTTTCATCAAGGACCTGGCGGTAAATCACTTTCATGTTAAAAATAAATATTTTGTCATCGTGTCTTCTTTTATCCCGCCGCTTGTTATCAGCCTTATCTATCCGAATGTCTTCCTTAAGGCTTTGGACATTGTAGGCGGTGTTGGAATAGTCATTCTATTCGGCATTCTTCCGTGCATAATCGCATTAATGAAGGCGAAGAGGATGATCAGCCGGATATTCTGCGTCCTGATCTTGCTATTATTTTCCGGATTGTTTGGGCTTGAAATAATGAAAGAATTCGGGATCCTGAAGGTCAAGCCGCACGTAAGATATTGGGACTCGATGAAAAGCCTCTTTGACCATGATTTACATAAATAGGGTTAGTTTTTACTAAGTTCGTAGAGGAAGATCTTATCGTTGCGCCGAACCCTGAACGGTAGCTTCAGGCCAATCGCCTCTCCCCTTTTTGCATAATCTATAGAAGCATTTTCCTTATGCATCTGACCCACTTTTATAACCCTGGCAGGAGTAGTTTTTCCGTAGATCAGTATATTCTGACCCTTTCTTAAATCTCCGTTTGTCAAGAGTACGCTCGCAGCAGCTACTTTATTATAAAAGTTGACTACTTTTCCGATATAGGATTTATCATAAGCGCTTGTACCTATCTTACTGCCTGTATCCTCGGGCTGCGAAAAAAAGAACCCATCTGTAAAACCCCTGTTGTAAGTAAGCGAAAGTCTTTTTTTCAGGGATTTTTTCTTACCGGGGCCAAGCTTGCCTTCGAAGAAAGAATCTATGGCTTCCCTGTAAACACTAGTAACCTCTCCTACATATTCGGCAGAGCGCATCCTGCCTTCTATTTTGAAGGCATTTATGCGGGATTCTACCAGCTTATCAAGAAAATCCACTGTGCAGAGATCCTTTGCGCTCAATACGTAATCCTCGCCTATTGCGTATTCATTGTCAGGCTCCTGAATATCTCTTATTAGAAACTTACGCCTGCATGGCTGCAGGCACTTGCCTCTATTGGCTGATTGTGAAAATGAATCGTGCGAAAGAAAGCACCTTCCTGATATGCTGACACATAGCGCTCCATGGGCAAAAACCTCTATCTCGCAGTCCAGTTTTTCTTTCTTTACCCGGTTAGATATGTTTTTTATGTCGGTTAGGCTGCACTCTCTGGCAAGCACGATTCTTTTAACGCCTAATGAATTGTAAAACTTAAGAGCTGTGAAGTTTGAAACGCTTGCCTGGGTCGATAGATGTATTTTTAGGCCCAGCGCCTTTGCGTACCTAAGCACTGCCATGTCCCAGAGTATAATAGCGTCTACCTTAGCCTTTTTGGCCAGCCTTAAAATCTTTTTGATCTTCACGAGATCCTTGTTGTACATGATAGTATTTAATGCCAGGTACCCCTTTTTCCCGCTTTTGTGAAGAGAGGCCATTATCTTTTTTATCTCAAGCATATCAAAGTTTACTGCCCAGTGTCTCATGTTCAGATTCTTTATGCCAAAATAAACAGAATCAGCCCCTGATTCTACGGCTGTGTTTAGGGCGCACCAGCTTCCCGCGGGCGCTATTAATTCCGGTTTTTTGTATTTCAAATTTTTCCCGTGTCTTCCAGATAGTTTTTGTAAGAATTTGTTATGCGGGTTGAATTCGTAGCGGAGATTGCTTTATCTTTATCTTCGGAGACTCTTTCCTTTTTTTTATTCCGTGGCATTAAAAAACTTGACGGCTTGACTTCTGCGCCATGAGCGCAGCATGAGTTTCCGACGCTGTTATCCTCTGATATTACCAGTATATCGCGCGGGTTTTCCGAATCATGCACAATTTTTATGATACGATTATCAGCTGTTTCGCCTGTTCGCGTAAAGATGCACTCTATGCCGGCGATCTTTAAGGGTGAGGCGTCGAGAATCTCGTGATCTTTTCCGTCAAAAACTATGCATATATCTGCGTTGCTATATCGTTTGCGCCACCCGGATAAAAAATGCGCGAGGGCTATCCGCCCTGCCTCCAGACTTTCATCTAACTTCCGGGTAAGTGCCGGTATTTTGTATATTACGTTGTAGCCGTCCAGTATGATCTTTTTCATTAGCTATTTGCGGCCCGCCCGCTTTCGGACCACTTCTTGTAAATGCAATTTCCTGAGCCTTATATGTTTGGGGGTTATCTCAACCAGTTCATCGTCCTCAATAAACTCAAGAGCGAACTCAAGGGTCATTTGCCGGGGAGGTATAAGTAGAATCGCGTCATCACTACCTGAAGCGCGCATATTAGTTAATTTCTTTCCGCGTAAGGCGTTCACAACAAGGTCGCTGCCCTTATTGCTCACGCCAACGATCATTCCCTCGTATAGCTTATCTCCCGGACTAACAAAAATCTCGCCGCGCGGCTGCAAGTTGTAAAGCGCGTACGCCACTGCATCACCGGCCCCGTGCGAAACCATAACACCGCTTTGACGGCCGGGCATATCTCCTTTATAGGTCTGATATTCGAGGAAATTCTGGTACATAATACCACTGCCCCGGGTCATCATAAGGAACTCGCTCCTGAACCCGATCAGCGCCCTTGTGGCAATAATAAACTCCATGCGGTTAGTGCCGGAAGATGTTGTCTTTAGATCGCGCATCTGGGCCTTGCGGGCTCCGAGCGCCTGCATAACAGCGCCCTGGTACCTGCTTTCCACCTCGATCACCACTTCTTCAACAGGCTCAAGTGTTTGATCGCCCATTTCTTTTAAAATAACCCTGGGCTTCGAGACTTCCACCTCATACCCTTCACGCCGCATCGTTTCAATAAGAATGGCAAGATGCAGCTCGCCGCGGCCTGAAACCTTTAACCTTTCGGTTCCCGCGACCTCCTCGACCTTGATGCCGACATTGATCATGGCTTCGTGTAGAAGCCGTTCTCGTATGTGCCGTGAAGTTAAAAATCTGCCTCCATCCTTGCCCGAGAGAGGGCTTGTGTTATGAGAAAAGTTCATAGAGATCGTGGGCTCATCTATCTTAATAGCAGGCAATCCTTTTGGCGTATCAATGCACGCAAGCGTCTCTCCCACCTCCACATCCTCTATCCCGGAGATTAATATAATATCTCCTGCTATGGCCTCATTGGCCTCAACCCGGATCAGCCCGCGATACTTCATGATCTTAGTTACCTTGTTCTTGATAACGGTTCCATTACGCTTTACAAGCGCCACAGGATCCCCGACACGAATACCGCCATGAAAAACCCGTCCTATGGCTATTCGTCCGGTATAAGAGTCATAATCAAGCATTGTAACCAGCATCTGAAAAGGTAGATCAGGGTTAGCTATCGGCGGCAACACCCTATGCAGGATAGTCTCTAAAAGAGGCTTCATAGAGTTTCTTGGCTCATCAAGATCAAGGGTCGCGTAACCGTCTTTACCCGAGGCGTAACAAATCGGGAAATCAAGCTGTTCGTCAGTTGCGTTCAGTTCGCAAAAAAGATCAAATGTCGCATCTGCCACTTCATTCGGGCGGGCATGAGGGCGATCAAGTTTATTTATTACAAGTATCGGTTTTAAGTGTAACTCGAGAGACTTCTTCAAAACAAATTTAGTCTGCGGCATGGGCCCTTCAAAAGCGTCAACAAGAAGAAGCACGCCATCAACCATCTTAAGAATGCGCTCGACCTCACTGCCAAAATCAGCGTGCCCGGGCGTATCAACAAGATTGAACTGCACTCCTTTATACTGGAGGGAAGCGTTTTTAGAGAGGATCGTAATGCCTCTTTCTTTCTCAAGAGGATTCGAGTCCATTATGGCAACCTCACCATCTTTAAACTCATAGGCGCCTGTATATTTAAGAAGGGCATCGACAAGCGTAGTTTTCCCATGGTCAACGTGCGCTATAATCGCGAGGTTTCGAACGTCTTTTCTTCTTTTTTGATTCGGCATGTTATTTCAATTTTTCCTGCCTGCCGGTAGGCAGGCTTTTTCTTGTCGATCTACACAGGATAATGCACCCTGAGATTATACCCTTAAATGGAGCTTTGGAAAAGAAGTTTTGTCTTATATAATTACTTGACAAAAAAAATATTTTGCTATATTATATGGAACTTCCGGTTACGTTATTAATACCTACCCACTTAATAGTAGTTATAATAGAAGGAGCAAGCGATGAAAAAATATGAGACCGTAATCAAAGTAATGCAAAAAGCCTTTAATAAAACTGAAGCCGAGGAAAAGGCCGGGGTTCTATTCGGTTCAAGCAAAATGGAAACTAACACGGTTCTAAGCCATGAAAAAACCCAACTCCTGTCCGTTTGCATACAAAATAACTGTGTAATCAAAAAATATGAAACCACCGTCAGGGTTTTAAATGAGGCTTGCGATGAGCTTGAGGCCGGAGAAAAGGCCGGATACCTTGTTGACATAGAAAGAATGCTTCCGGATACCACGATAAGCTGCGATCCTACGAAAATGGCCGCGGAAAAGGAATCGCCCTGCAAAAATTATAAATCTATAGCAGGTTAATACATTCGGAAAGATCTGAGTCCTGTCCTTCCTTTAACGAAATAAACTCGACGCCTAATTCGTATCCGTTTTCCCGCCGAAGCTTTTTTATCCATACTATACGTGAAAGCGCGCGCAATGTTTTAGACAAAGGGGAAAGTTGTATTTCTACAAACAATCTGCTGTTCAAGGGCAAGACGCCGTCGCATTCTATGCAAGCGCCTTTTTCGCCTATATTCTTTGTCAGAGTGTCTTTTTCTATAAACCTGTCGCCGTATATCTTTTTACATCTGACAGGGAAAGAAGCTTTTTTTCTTCTATATTCTCGCCTCTCGTCTACCGGTGGCATGCTCTCTCCTTTATAAGTTACAATTATTCCAAACTACAACTTTAATGTTATCACAGATTGCAAAAAAATTTTGTAATAGTAATGTAATATTCCGACTCTTCAGTTTTTATCGATAGAGCGGCCTGCGGAAATGTTTAACATGAAGCCTTTTGGTACTATTGGCTCTTCATTGTTGTTATGGCCCGGATTATGAGGCGGAAGAGGAAGTAAATGGGATAGCCGAGAAACATTAAAATAAAAGCAAGCGTAACTATTTTTTGGCCGGTTTGCTCGCCGACTATCGCGAACTCGGTTGTGGTCAGGGAAAATATGATAATGGCGGATATCAGCACGATACCAAGCAATATGAGTCCTTCTCTGACTAAGACTTGTTTTGTAGGTAGTTTCATTTTTCCTCCTAGGTAAACATTTCCCTTACTTTAGGGCGCGTTAAATAGTAAATAATAACTGATGAAACCAGCACTCCGGCAGCGGCTAACAGCATAAGAGAGAGTTTTCCGGGAGTGAATTGCGCGAGACTTTCTTTGATAAGATAATAATTTGTCAGAGTAATGAGCGTTTGAAAAGAGAGCAAAAAAACATATCCGTGCATAATTAAGCTTAGCACCCTTCCCCATCTTCTTAGCTTAAGCATCAGCATGCCTGCGAAGGCTAAAGGCATTACTTGAATCAGCATATAAAGAAAATAAATAACTTTTTGGTCAAAACTTCCTACTGCGCTATAGGCAAATAAACGCACTATAAACATGCTCAGCAACGCTGCGGCAAGAAGCAGGCTGTATAAGCTTATCGCTATTACACCGGTCAATCTTTTCTTCTCCATTATTCCTCCTGTAAGAACCTATTCTTAATAAAAACCCCGGATTTAACCGGGGCTTTCATTACGTGCTTGCATTTGCGCGCACGAATTCGATTATTTCTGTACGCTCTGCATCTTATAGCCGGGCGTTTTGCCGGTGTATGAACAATACGCATACTTCATGGCGATCTTCGTAGCGCTCATTACTACAGCAGCTATTATAATTAAAAGAATGACCTGAAAAAACATTTTACCACTCATAAAACACCTCCTTTTTAGCGTTAGTAAGTATACCTGCTTATGGTATGTTTTGCAAGGTCAGGCGGATGCTTTCAGGAGATTTTTAATACATTCGCCTATACGAGTATAATCGCGTGCCTTTAGCCATTCTTTTTTGAATATACTTGCCCCAAAGGCCACTGCTGAGGCGCCGCTTGAGAGGAATTCGCGCACTGTTTCCGGTGTTATACCCCCGCACGCGAGAAGTTCAATATCATTAAAAGGGCCCTTTATTTCTTTGAAGTACGCGGGCCCGAAAAACTTGGCCGGAAAGACTTTTACCATTGTAGCCCCGGCTTGCCAGGCCCTATATATCTCCTGCGGCGTAAAAGCGCCCGGAAATACCGGAATTTTGCGCTTCCGGCAGGCCGCTACAACCTCATCTGCAAGTACGGGCAGCACTATGAAGCTTGCCCCTGCATCAAGGGCTTTTTTTAAGCTTTCTAAGGTGAGGACAGTGCCTGCGCCTACTGTAAGCTGCGAACCTGCTTTTTTACGCATGGCCTTGATAAGCTCCGGGGCAGCCTTTGTGTTCATGGCGATTTCGACTGTCCGGAGGCCGGATCCTGTCATGGTTTCGACAAGGCCTGATACGGCATCTTTTTTGATGCCGCGCAATATGCCCATCACAGGGAGCTTTTTGAAGGACTTGAGATTCATTTAATCAAGATCTGTTGCCAGGAGGCTCTCGTAGAACTCTCTATAGTTTTCCTTCTTGAGAGTTTTTCTAAGCGCCATAGCAGCTTTTGGATGCTCGTTCATCATGCCTGATATGGCGTATGGTATGACGTATCCCCATTCGATTTTTTTACTAAGCGGGATAAATTCCGTTGATATAAGATCAAGTATAGGCCTGATGTCGAACTTCGGGTTCTTTAAAAAACCTATTAGAAGCTCAAGCGGGCAATTTCCCGCGGCGCGGCCTATCCCGTAAACAGTGCCATCAAGGTAGTTTGCATCGTGTATAATCGCCTCTATGGTGTTGCCAAAAGCGAGCTGCTGGTTGTTGTGCCCGTGAAAGCCTACTTCTTTTGTTTTTACTATGTTTCTAAAAAGTTTTACGAGCCGCTCTACCGGCTCCTGGTATAATGCGCCGAAAGAGTCAACTATGTAAAGGGCGCATATTTTTGCTTCTTCTTCTATCTGATGAAGGGCCTCCTCAAGTTCTTTCCCCTGATCCCTTGATATGGCCATGATGTTTATCGTGGCTTCGTAGCCCTTTTCTGAAAAGTGATTAGCCATATGTATCGCCTTATCTATGTCTTTGACATAGCTTGCAGTGCGTATCATATCCACCGGGCTTTCTTGAGCCGGTTTTACGTCTTCCAGATCAACTCTGTCCACGTCCACCATGACAGATACCTTTGTCTTTGATTCAATGCCTTCGATAACTTTTTTTATTTCATCATCATCGCAGAATTTCCAGAGGCCGTATTCCTTTGTGGAAAATAGCTTTTTTGAATTTTTATAGCCCAACTCTATATAGTCCACCCCGGTTTCGGAAACAGCTTTATAAACCGCCCGGACAAACCTTCGGTCAAAGTCATGCTTATTCATAAGCCCGCCGTCACGCACGGTACAATCGAGCACTTTAATTTTTTCCCTAAACATTTTTTCTCCTTTTTATTTGGGTTCTTTACTCTGGAAGAACGATTTGATGGAATCTACCGCTTCCTGCGCTTTTTCGGAAGCGTTTTTTCCGTTATCTTGAGTGGTGCCGCCCATAGCATCTCTAACTTTTTCCTTGATAAAGTTTTTTGTGGAGCTTACGGCCTGCGCTTTCAAATCTTCTATGTATGGCGTGACAATTTTCTTAAAGGATTCCTGAAACCCGCTAAACTCAGGGCTTTCAATTGTTCCGCCTATCTTAAATTTAATGTTAAACGGATCGATCTTGTTGAGCGCTGCCGCGATAAATGAACCTCCGAACTGGTCAAATATGTTTTGTCGGGGGCTTTTCGCTTCCACTTCCTGATTTCTAAGCGAAAGAGAGTTCCGCGAATTAAGCTTGCCGTTTGTAATATCGGTTTTTGAGCTTAGGCTAAGAATACCTTTCTTTATTGTTACGGCAGGAAGCGAATCCCGGTATATAAAAGAAAGCGCGGCCATATCGATATTCTTTCCTGAGAAGTTAAATTCGGTTTTCAATGAACCGCGGCCGTATTTTTGCGCGTATTTGAGCGAGAAAGAACCGGCTTTCTTTTTACCTTTTTTCAGGCTCCCGCTTGCCGAAAAACCATCGAACCGCGCCCCTTTTAACGGGTCCATCACTACCTTTTGTAATCTTATGGACGCTTTTTTGATATCCACATCATTGCTCGGGCTTGCTTCCATGTGTATCATGGCATTTTTTATGCTAAGCGAACGGATCTCAAAAAGGTAATCATCCCTTACAGTCTTGAATCTTACGATTTTTCCCCTCGGAAGTTCGGTGACTTCCCGCGTTACCTTTTTCTCCTCTTTGCGTTCCTCATTCTTTTTTTCCGTGGCTTTTTTTGAAGATACCTTCTGAAGGGTCGAATAGACAATACTAAACCAGTCTTTTTTTCCCTTAAACCGGTCCAGCGCAGCGGTATAAAAAGGTTTTCCGGCCTCTTCCCTACTCTGGCCAATTTGCTCTATGTTAAAGCTGCCGTCAGGACGCTTTTTCAGGAAAACTTCAGCGTTTTTTACGCTTACTTTTGACAGGACTACGCGCTTTGAAAGAAGCGCCCAAGGGCTTAGCCGCAAAGAGGCGTTGCCTATGTTTGCCAAGTTCTCCCTGCCGGCTTTATCGTAGATCTTGAGCCCGTTTACCGAACAGGAAAGCGTAAGCGGCCAGATGCGCGCTACGTCAAGCTCTATTTTGGCCGAGGTTCTTTCGTTTATAGTTTTTACTATTACCGTTTTAAGGGCGGGACTTAAAAAATACCCCACGCCCAGCTGAATTGCGCAAAGAACGATGACCAGTATAATTATCCCGGGTATATTTATTCGCGTAAACACGGCGTTATCCCATACTCTTTAATTTATTTATCGCTTTTAAAAGGTGGCTTACTATTGGGAGACTTTTTACCCATTTGAAAAACTTAATATTTTTTATTTTTTCTCCGTATCTTGACTTTATCTCAAAAGCTAATTTTTTTGACACAAAAAATACGGGAATAGATAATATCGCCGATAGCAAAAGCCCCCCGGCTACCAGGGTATTATTAAGCCCAAAATAAGCTATGACCGGCAGGCTCGTAATAAACCTCCAGAAATAAGTAAGGTATTCGGCGTTAATGAGAGCGTATTCTCCGAGGGTGTTTGTGAACGAGCTTATCCCCAGAACGTAAAAAAGTTTAAATATGGGCAGAGTAATAAGCGTTGAGAGCCGGTTGAATTTTAAAATGAGGAAGAGCCCGATAAGGACGATCATCATGGGGCCGTTAAACGGGGTAAACCCGATAAACATACCCAGACACACGCCGCCGGCTATTTCAGCCGGCGATACGTTTGATTCAAGAAGTCTAATTATTTTTGCTGGCAGAGATATAAAAGGTATCATGATTACGTTGTATTATATCGTATACCTTTTTGCTAAGCAAGCATTAGCATGATTCCGATGCCGGTTATGGCCAGCGCAAGAATCCTGAAAAAAGGCAGGGGTTTGCTGCCCAGCCAAAGAAGAATTTTTTCGGAGGTCCTGGTGGTTAGGAGCCGTATGGCGTATATGGTTATGGCTATGCCCAATAGCCCGACGAGCTTTGGAAGCCAGCCGGGGGCCCTTATGACGCTTGCTAAAATCAATATTCCGAATACGAGGATAAATATGTATACAATGAGTTTTATCTTGCGCCCTATTTTTTTCTCAAGACGCATTTTTAAGGAAGCAGGCTTTATGAGCCAGAAAAGCCCAAAAGCGATCCAAAGTGTTCCTAGTATTTTTGCCAGCATATTATTCGGCCTCTTGCTTTGTAGTTATATAAGTGCACTTTGAACTGTAGAAACCTTTTTGAATATTATCTTTTATAGAGACGCAGATGAAGATATTGCCCTTGACTGTCTTCTGAATGCCGAGCCTCGTCTCATACGCGCGGCACGCGTATTTACCGTTTCCGAGCGCTTCGAGGTTTGCGCAGGGGTCATTGGTATTTGCGCCGCAACACTGCCCGCATTGTGCACACATGGCCTCGTATTTGAGAAACTCGTCCTTAAGGTGATTCTGGTATATTACGCTATCCATTGTTTAGAAATTATACCCTGAAGAGCAACAAGTCTCAAGGGATTTGTTATTGCTTGACTTCGATTTCGTAGAGGTCGTCGTCGGTGCCTGTGACCCAGAAGTTTTTTCCGTCCCAGGCAACGCCCGTAACCTTTTTGATAGGCGTTTTGAAGAAGCTTTTTATTTTAAACGTAACCGGATCGAGCTTGTAGACGCATTGGTTGAACCAGCTTGATACCCAGAAGTTTTTCCCGTCCCACGCGATCTGTGAGGGCTCTGAAATGCCCTTGAGTCGCTCGCGCTTTATTATGCTGAAATCCCTGTCCAGCTTGACGATGTGGTATTTTGTGCCGAGGCCGCGCGTCCACGTGATCACATAAAGGTAGGGGCTTACCCAGACGACTCCTGCGGGGTGAGCGGGCTCGAAAGAAAACCCTGACTCGGGAACCATTTTACTTTTTTCTATTCTCACCCTGTAGATCTTTTTCGTGTCCCAGTCAGTTACCCAGTAGTTTCCCTTATTGTCCCCTGTAATTCCTTCCGAGAACGTAGCGACCGGCTCTATGTAGGAGGTTATTTTTCCCGAGGCGATGTCTATGGCGTAAGTCGCCCCGCCCGAGCCGTTATTCAGGAGAATCTCGTATTTTCCGACCAAAATTCCCTCGGGGTATCCTTGCTTCGGGAGCTTTATGGTTCTCACTACTTTCGAGTGCATGGGGTATTTGTAAAGATGGGCTCTCGTGGAGGTCTCTATGGGTTTATGGGGATCGTCCGCGAGTGCTATGTGCGTAAAAGAGATGAGGAGAAAAAGAGTGATAAGGGAAAATAAGGGGCGATAAGGGGAAATAAGGGAAAATAAGGGGCGATAAGGGGAAATAAGGGAAAATAAGGGGCGATAAGGGGAAATAAGGGAAAGTAATGGTGGTATCATCGGGAGATTTTTAATATTTTGTATTTGATCTTCCCTGCCGGCACGCTGATTTCCACTACCTCATTTTTTTTGTGGCCGAGAAGCCCTTGCCCTATCGGTGAGGTCACTGATATCTTGCCCTCCATTATATCCGCTTCAAGCTCGGACACGAGGGTGTAATCAACTTCTTCTTTCGTGGCCATGTCTTTAAGCTTTACCGTGGCGCCTATGAGGGCCTCGTCTTTTGCTATCTTCGAATCGTCTATGATTTGCCCGCGCGCGAGCTTTTCTTCAAGCTTGGCGATCCTTGCTTCATTGTGCCCCTGCGCGTCTTTCGCCGCATCGTATTCGGCGTTTTCGCTTATGTCGCCGTAATCCCTGGCTTTCCCGATGGCTTTTGAAAGTTCTCTTCTTTTGGGCCCTTTAAGGCGTTCAAGCTCTTTTCGTATTTTCTCATATCCTTCCGGGGTCAGATATATGTCACTCATTCAAGTCTCCTTAATTTTATAGATTATACTCTTAAAAATAGCTTGTCTCAAGGCATATCTTATATTATATATAGGGGGGTTACTATGGAAACCGGAAGCTAGGACCTGGGCTATGGCAGCTGGTATGGAAGCCGGAAGCTTGAAGCGAGAATCTAGTATAGGCGTTTATACCAGCTTCAAGTTTTCAGCTTCTAGTTTCCATACCAGCAGCCAGCGCCTAGATACCAGATTCGAGCATCAAACGAGACATAATTTAATTAGTGTTGTTTTAGAGTTGATGTCATATAATAGCAGTATGAATTTTAAGCTAAATGGAATTGCCCTTAATACCAATGTATTTTTAGCGCCGATGTCCGGGGTTACGGATCTTTCCTTCCGTTTGATCGCGAGAGAACACGGCGCTAAATTTTGCTTTTTTGAAATGTTGGACACAAAGGCCCTTCTATACAGAAAAGATAATAACATCGAAATACTTAAAACGACAAAACTTGATAAGCCGATCGCGGCCCAGCTTTTAGGCGCTGACCCGGATACCATGCAGGATGCGGCACTCAAGCTTATAAGCCTTCGAGAGATATCATTTCTCGACATAAATTGCGCATGCCCGGCTAAAAAAGTCATAAAGAAAAAAGCAGGCGCCGCGCTTCTTACGGACAGAAAAAGGGCGGCGCTTATAATTAAAAAAATCAAATCATCGATAAAAATACCCGTAACCGTAAAAATGCGCATCGGCTACGAAAATGCAGACGAAAAAGAAGCAGAGATGTTTGCGAGAGCCTGCGAGGACGCAGGCGTCTCCATGATTTTTGTTCATGGCAGGACGAAGAGAGCCGGGTATTCAGGTCCCGTTGATTATCGCATGATCGCCAGGGTGAAAAAGTGCGTCTCTATACCGGTTTTCGGTAGTGGAAACGTATTTAACGCGCCCCTTGCAAAGAAAATGCTGGATGAAACAAGCACGGACGGAATACTGGTCGCGAGAGGCGCTTGTGGTAATCCATGGATATTCAAGAATCTTGAAGGCTCTCCCGGAGGAGCGCCGCTGCCCACCCCGCTTAATATCAGGAAAGCTGTCCTTAAAAAGCACCTTTCCCTCATAGAGCGCTACAAGAATATTTCGCCGGGAGGCAAAATAGGATCTATGCGGAAAGTCTCGATGTGGTATTTAAAGGGCATACCGGATGCAGCGAGTATACGCGACAGACTGTGCCGTTCAAAGAACCAAAGAGAACTTTTAAGGGTTATTTCTTCGATCCAAGCTGCGATTTAAGCGACGTCAGCTCTTTTTCCATCTGGTTTACAGCTGTGCTTGTCTTCGCTACTTCGCTTTTGAGGTCCTTAATCTGCATTTCACGGCTTATGATGGTTTGCTTCAGCTTCGCTTTTTCCGCATTAAGCTCTGTAACTTTTTTCTCCGCGACCTTTTTCTGCTCTACGAGCTTGTCGTATTCGCTTTTTGACGCGCAGCCCCATGAGGAAACAACAAAAGCCGCTACTACTAGTAGTACGAGAAACTTCTTCATCAGACACCTCCTTGTTATTTTATGAGTTTTGCTCTGCTATGTCGCCTGCTATCGGCACTTTGAAGCGCTCACCCTGGTAGGCTTTCATCATGAGCACGATCCACAGGACGAGATTTAGTATCCAGAGCGCCGGAACCAGGATGCACCCTACTACGGGTATAAAAGGCAAAATAATGCCCAGGACGAAGAGAAATCCGAAAACCACGATTGACTGCATTGCGTGGAACCGGACGAACTTGTTTTCTTTCTCTACTAAATAGAATACGATTCCGCTGACGAATCCGAGAAGGTAGCTTAAAAGTGCTGCCGCGTTAGGTTGTATGCCGCAGGAAGTTTTGCCCAGATCCTTTTTGTCCATATGCGTCTCCTTTTTTATTCGGCGAAAAATCCGGTTTCCCTCAGGTGTTTTTTCAGGAAATCTTTTCCCCATCCGACAAGAACGCCGTTTCTGAACACTACAGGCGTCAACTCGCTGTCCGTAATCTTGCCGTCTCTATTCTTCATGTCCGTGTAATAATAAAAAACCTCGGTTGTCGTGCGTCCTTCTTGCAGCACCTTGGTCTTATACGGGTTACGTACCGCCTGGGACGAGGTTAGAAAGGAAAAACCTATGTCAGTGATGGTTTCCCCTACTTCCTCAACAAGGGGGAACGAGGAACCCCGCGACTCAGTGCCCATTATTTCCAGGACCTCGTGTATACTCATGCCGGGCTTGAGTTTTTGGAGATTTTCTTTATTATGGGCCCTTACGGATTTCATGCTGTCACACCACAGGGTGCCGCAACCAAGAAGGCAAAGGCAAAGGAGCGCTACAAAACAAGCCTTTAAAATTTTTTTCATATAAGTACAGTTTATCCGTTAATTACCCGGAAATCAAGGGTATTTCCTCCTGTATGGAGAAATTCTTCTGGAAATCAACGTCACCGATAAGCTCAGGCACTTTGAACTGGCTGTCGTGGGCGCCTTCGGCTACCTTCTTTATGCGGTATTTTTCAAACTCCCCCTTCTCAAGGATCTTTAATATAGGTGTGTTTAAAAGCCCAGCAGTGCGGGTGTACTCGTATTCCCGGTTTTCTATGTATAGTTCCTGTTCAACGGACAAAAGCAACGCCTTTTTGTCTTCCAAAGAAGGGTCTCCCTCGAATTCAGTCAGAAATACGTACCGGGGAGGCTGCTCCCACTGTATGCCGGCCGTAAAAAACTTTACGGAAAGGTTGTGTTTATCAAGGGCCCTTATGACCGCTTCGCTTACCTGTGACTCATACAGTTTTTCGCCCGCGAGGGAAACGGCGCTACGGCCCTTTTGCACGAATTCAATAACAGGGACCTTGTTGAAGAAAGAGTTTACCTTTACGATGTCATCAATATTATACCTATATAAGCCGCCCGGCGTTGTTATTATTAAGTAATACTCTTTGCCGGGGATGACTTCTTCGCATGATAACAAGCGTTTTTTGTCTTTCTCTATATCCTCCTTCGGAATGAATTCGTAGAAATTCGCGTTTATTGCCAGCGCTCCGTCGGCGCCCTTATTGCTCATAGGTATGGAACTACGGGCTTCCGTGGAAAGGCACCCTATATCCCGTATGGGCGTATCGCCGAAATAACGCGGAAACTCTTTCAGGTAGAGCCGCATGGTGCCGCCTTTCCAGCATTCGATCAACTGCAGGCCCGGCCAGAAATCTTTAGGGAGGAGCTCTTTTTTTTCTTCCAGTATTTTTTCAAGGAACGCGGCCCTCCCGGGGTTGGGCCGGAGAGTTTTTTCAACTTTTTTCCGTATGGTGTTGTGGATTATGAGATTCTTATTAAGAGAACCTTCTCTTATATCTTCGATTATGGCTTGTTGCCATTTTTCAATTTTCTGGCAAAGAAGTATTATGGTGCTCGGGTTTAATGTGGCCAGCGTTGTTATGTTTTCCCCCATGCCTATGCGCAGCAGGGTGTAATATCTGGAGTCGAAGTCCTTTATGTCGAATGCTTCATACGGTATCGCGTAAAAACGGCGGATCGCGCCTGAAAGCTGCCTGTATCCGTGCCCGCTTTCAGCGCCGCAAGGAAGCCCGGATTTTGTCTTTTCCTCAAGTTCCGGGCTCATTACCGCGAATATCTTACCATTAAGTATCCGTGGGTATTTTTTAGTGATATAGTAGGACCAGATGTTCATCACATCGGTCTTTTTTTTCTGCGAATATTTTGTGCTCGGAATAAGCTTCGACTTTCCGGAGGTGCCGCTTGTGATCCCGAAAAAAGTAGGCTCATCCTTAGTCAGGACATTGCGTTCGCCGGCGGCCATTCTTTCTATGAAAGGGCGCATGGTTTCGCAGTTCGAGAGGGGGACTTTTTCCCGGTATTCTTTTATGGATTTTATGGAAGAAAAACAGTATTTTTTGCCGTATTCGGTGCCCTTGTTACGGCTTAAATAAGCTAATAGTATTTTTTTCTGGGCCTCGACAGGATTTTTTGTGGCTTTTTCAAAATCCTTTGCTATTGGCTCCAGAAGTTTTACGATGACGGGTGCAATATTCATATTAAATACCAAGTATACTACAAAAACAGGGCTTTTACAATTTCCAGGTTCGTTTTTTCGTTAGTATTCAAGATCTCATCCTTGCTTTTTCCTTTTGCTGAAAACGCGCGAGGACGGTTTATGAATGATAATATTTTTTTAAAAGCTCCGGAAAGCGCTACGGGAGAATACTCCCCTGTTATGTCAACGCCCACGATCTCGGCGCTATCTTTTATTATCCTTAACAGTCCTAGCATCCCGGGCAGCGTCATGCTCCCTTCGTTCCAGTTTGTGAGCGCGTAGTCTTTTGTAAGGCAATCCTTGTCTATGGTTATATAAACTTTTTTTGTCGGAAGATTCGCGATAACCGCGCTATCGCCCTTGTATGAAACTACGCTGCTTTTATGGGCGAACTTCAAGGCGTAAGAGGCCATGGAAAATACAGAGAACCGGGCGCCGATAATCAAATGTTTTTTCACAAAACTATTCGAAACGGTCCGCGCGACCCATGAACCGCAATTGAGAGGCAAAGGGAGTAGCGTAAAATCGTGGTGTGAATCAAAATGGATCACAGATACCGGTTCTCTTACGCGCCTTATAAGAAGCGAGCTCATGTGGTGAAAATCGCCTGACCCCAGAAAGACAAGGCTATTTTCCGGGATTTTCTTTACGCGTTCCCATATCTTTTCTTCGGTGCTTCTATCGGCCCAGAACCGCGCCGGTCCGGAGAGATCCCTGCAGTCTATAATCTGAGCGGCCCGGTACGTCATGAGGCTCTTTTGCCTTACTACGGAGCCGTCAAAGTCCAGTATATACATTTTATCGTTAAGCATCGCTTACTATTATATATTCAAAAATTTTTGCTCTCAAGATAAATCTTGAATAAAAAGGCTCTCTCGATTATACTATACGCAAAGAATCATGAAATACTTTTTTCATAAGGCCATAAAGCCTTTTATCCAAAAAAACCGGTTCCCGGGTATATGTGAAATAGGGGCTTCGCTGGGAGAGAATACCGCGCTTCTTGCGGGAATTAATAATACCCGAATTACCGTTATTGACCCTTGCCTCGACAAGGATCTTGTCCAGGAATTCGGCAAACTTTCAAATGTCACGGCACATAAAGGAAAGAGCCTTGGAGTTCTGCCCGCTCTTGAAAGCAATTTTGATTCTATACTGATAGACGGAGACCATAACTGGTTTACAGTGTATAACGAACTGCGCCTGATAGAGGAAAAAAAACTGCTAAAAAAAGGCGGCGCAATATTTTTGCATGACGTTCGCTGGCCCTACGCGCGGCGCGACATGTATTATACGCCTCTGGATATTCCCGCAGAATACAGACATCCGTACGCAAAAAAAGGAATCATGCGCGGAAAGAGCGGGCTTTCGGAGTCGGGCGGCATGAATGCCGGCCACTATAATGCTACGCATGAGGGTGGCCCAAGAAACGGCGTGCTCACGGCAATAGAGGATTTTCTAAAAAATTACGGGCACAGGTACTATTTCTTTTGCTATAACAGAGGAGAGGGCCTGGGCGTGCTCATAAAGAAAAAAAACATAGGAACATTTTTTATTTTTTTAGAATGGTTTCTTAAGCTCAAGCTCAGGTTTTATGAGCGGAAAGAGAGCATTTTAAAGAGATTTCCCCGGCGGGATAAGGGCTTTTCGCTTGTTGAAATAATGATAGTCGTTGCCATTATAGGAATTCTAGGGGCTATTGCTATACCCGGGTATCAAACAGCCCGGGATAAAGGCAGAGAAGGCGCTTGCGCCGCAAATATAAGACAACTCGAAGGGGCGCTTGGCACGGCTGTTGCGCTGGATCCCTCGGTTTCTACGGAGGATTTGAGCGCAGCGGAAATAGAGATAGTAACAGTTCCTTCCTACTTAAGAAGCATGCCTAGTTGCGCGTTGGGAGATTATTCAACGGACGAAAACGGAAACGTGGAGTGCAGTTACCACCAATAAAAACAGTAGGGCAGGTTTTATTGGTGGTAACTATAGTTTACGATTTTGCTTTTGCTTAAATCAACGTTAGGCACGAAGACAATCGCTTTGTCTTCAGCCAGGAATTTCGACCGCCTCACCCCGATATCAAGAACCTTAACCATTTCGCCGGACGGCAGCTTTATGCTGTCCCCCACCGTGAACGGCGAATCTATCATTATTAGGAACCCGGCTATGATATTCGCGATTGTATCCTGTGCTGCGAGCGCGATGGCGAGCGAGCCTACGCCGAGTGCCGTAACAAGAGCGCTTATGTTTATTTTATAAACAGGCAGGATTACCAGAAGCGCCACTATCCAGAGAAGCGTGTTAAACGTTCTGCGTAAGAGAGGCACCAACTGGTCGTCGAGCTTGGTCTCGGTTTTTGAAGCGATATTCTGCTTATACCAGCCAAAAACCGCACCGGATACGCGGTGAACGGCGAACGTGCCGCAAAGAATAAAAAGTGTGATGATGTATTTTTTTGAAGCCTCATAGATCTCGGGAGAAATTTTCGGGACAATGCGTAGGGTGTAATACCAGTAAAATCCGCCAACCGCCAAGATAAAAACAGCCGGGAGCATTGCTTTTTTTATGATCTCCCAGCTTATTTTTTTTGATACAGGGGACATCGTGGCCTCCTTTTGGCCATATTATACACATATAAGCTGGTATGTGCAATAGTTTCGGCTGCGGTTGCGTGGGTCGGTTGCGTCACGGGAAACGGTTGCGTCGATAGGTTGCATGAAGTAAATACGCACAACCGACAGACGCCCGACGTTTCGCGCGACGCCACCGCAATCGACCGACGCACAACGGGTTGTTGCCATAATAAAAAAATAATTGTAAAAATCCGAGTAATAGTATATTATAAAACGACATATGGCAATAACAATTAAATTCTTCGGCGGGGTCGAAACGGTTCCCGGATCGATGCACCTTCTGGCTACCGAGAGATCCAGGGTGCTTATAGACGCCGGGCTTTTTCAGGGAAAAAGAGACGAATTTTTCGCGATCAATTCCCAACTTCCTTTTAATCCTTCCAACCTTGATAGCTGCATCATATCGCACGCGCACATAGACCACTGCGGTAATTTTCCGACACTGGTAAAAAAAGGATTCAGGGGTAAGGCGTACCTGACTCCCGCGACAAGGGACCTGTGCCGCTACATGCTTCCGGATTCCGGGTACGTTCAGGAAGAAGATATAAAATACGTAAATAAAATCAATAAGCGCCGCGGCCTGCCCCCGCGCTGGCCGCTTTACACGAGAGCCGAGGCGGAAACCGCGCTCAGATATTTACGGACGCTCGGGTATCACAAGCGTATGGATATCGCGCCGGGCATAGGCCTTACGTTTTTCGACGCGGGGCACATACTCGGCTCGTCTATATCCGCGATCGATATAAAAACCAGAAAAGGCACTACACGCATTGCCTATGCGGTAGACCTCGGCCGGCCAAATCTCCCGTATCTCGAGAACCCGGAGGTTCCCAAAGGAATAGACTACCTTATAATCGAGAGCACTTACGGCGCGAGGTCACGGCCGCCCATAGAGGAAGCCGAGGAGGAGCTTTTACGCGCGGTGCGAAAAACAGCGCGGCGCGGCGGTAAGGTCATAATCCCGTCGTTTGCCCTCGAGAGGTCCCAGGAGGTTCTTTATTTTCTTTCCAGGCTTTTAAGGAAAAAGAAAATAAAGGACATACCTATATATCTGGACAGCCCGCTGGCGGTCAACGTGACAAAGGTTTTCCGGCAAAACTCTGAATATTTCGACAAGGAAACCCGCGAGCTTATAGACCGGGAGGTTGATCCTCTGGGGGATAAGCATATAACATATATAAAAGACCCTGCCAAATCAAAAAAACTGAATGACATGACAGGTCCCATGATAATCATATCGGCATCAGGTACGTGCGAAAACGGAAGGATACTGCATCACCTGAAAAACAACATAGAAAACCCGCGCAACACGATAGTTACAGTGGGATACATGCCTAAAAACACGCTCGGAAGAAAAATACGCGAGGGAAACCCCAGCGTAAATATTTTCGGAAGGCCCTACCAGGTGCGCGCGGAGATTGTCGAGATCGAGGCCTTCAGCGCTCACGCTGACAATGCGGATCTCGTGAGGTACGTTAAGGATTGCGGGAAGACACTTAAAAAAGTTTTCATAGTTCACGGCGAATCCTCGCAACGGGAGGCGCTCAGAAAGAGTCTTAAATCCCTGAACGTTAAGGCCTGCGTGCCGAGGAAAAACGAAATCGCTTATTTGGCAGCCGCGGGAAAGTAACCTCTCGACAGGCTCAGGGTAAAAAAAATATCACTTTTTCTTTTTAAAAAATAAAAAATGTGCTATACTGAAAGCGAAATTAATTTTTTTGAAAAAGTTTAATAGAGGAGAAAAGAGTCATGAAATTTAACGGAAGAATACTCATAATAGGATGCGGCTCTGTTTCGCAATGCGCTGTGCCGCTTGTCCTAGAGCTTATTGACATGCCGGCCGAACGGGTCACGATCATGGATTTTGTGGACAATCGTTCCCGCGTAAAAGATGCCCTTCAAAAGGGAGTGAAATACGTGAACGACCGGATAACGAAGGAAAATTATAAAGTGCTCCTCGAAAAATACACCGGGCGCGGAGACTTGATAATAGATCTCGCATGGAACATTGAGTGCAGCGACATTGTTCAGTGGTGCAGGGAAAACGAAGTTCTTTACGTAAACACCTCTGTAGAGGAATGGGACCCATACAAGGACGGCGAGAGAAATGACCCTACGAGATATACGCTGTATTCACGACACATGGAGCTTCGGAGCCAGATCGATATGTCCCGCGACAAGGGGTATGCGACAGCGATAGTTGACCACGGGGCAAATCCAGGACTCGTTTCGCATTTTACAAAACACGCATTGATCCAGATAGCGGAAAAAATCCTGAAAGAAAAACCGCGCGATAAGCGCCGCGTCGGCCTCGAAAAGGCCTTGAAAGACAAAAATTTCGCGAAGCTCTCCCAGCTCACCGGCGTAAAGACGATACACATAAGTGAACGCGATACGCAGATCACGAACAGACCGAAAGAGCTAAACGAATTTGTTAATACTTGGAGCATAGAGGGATTTTTTGAAGAGGGCGTTGCTCCTGCGGAGCTTGGTTGGGGCACACACGAGTATTACGTGCCTAAAGGCGCGTTTTTCCATAAAGTAGGGCCAAGAAACCAGATCTGTCTTAACTCGATAGGCATGAAGACATGGGTGCGCTCGTGGGTACCGTGCGGCGAAATAACAGGCATGGTAATAAGGCACGGCGAGGCATTTAGCATATCTGACCGGCTTACGGTCTGGGAAAACAACAAAGCTATTTATCGGCCGACCGTACACTATGCATATTGCCCAACGGATGCCGCCATTAATTCTCTCCACGAACTTGAGATGAGGCAGTTTAGGATGCAGGAGAAGCAGCGCATAATGAGCGACGAGATTATAGACGGCCGGGACGAACTCGGGGTGCTTCTGATGGGACACGATTTTAAATCGTGGTGGTGTGGAAGCATTTTGGATATACATAAGGCGCGGCAGCTTGTCCCGCATCAGCAGGCTACCACGCTTCAGGTAGCAATTTCGGCAGTATCAGCTGCCATATGGATGATCAAGAATCCCAAGAGCGGTTTTCTCATGCCCGATGACGTGGACCACGAGGATATCTTAAAAACCTCCATGCCATATATCGAGCCTTTTATTTCCAAGCCGGTTGACTGGACGCCCCTAAAAAATCTGAACACTAAATTTACGAAATTTGACATCACTCCGCCTAAAAGTGAGGACGTCTGGCAGTTCACAACGTTTTTGGTTGACCATAAGGAAAGGCAAAATGCTCAAGACATAAGAAATAAAGGAACAAGAAAAATTGAAGCAACAAAAGCCTAGGAACGGGAACAATTCCTGTTTGGGCGTTCACGGCATAGAAAGCCTTATACGCTCATTAATAAAAAGGCATAAAACTCCTTTTCTTATAATCAGGCGCGCCGCTCTTAAAAAACAACTTGAGCGTTTCCGTAGATGCCTGCCGGAGGTTACTCCCTATTATGCCATAAAGGCGAACCCGCTTCCGGGCGTTATCAAAACATTCATAAAGCTAGGCACTTCGTTTGACGTGGCAAGCGCGAACGAAATGAAAAGGGTTCTTAGTTTTGGCTCTTCCCCATCCAGGATTATTTTCGCCAATACCATAAAAACGCCGGAGGATATTACGTGCGCGAAACGGCGCAGGGTGAGGCTCCTTACATTTGATAATGAGCCCGAGCTTTATAAGCTGGCAAAACATTACCCGGGAGCGCACGTTCTCGTCCGCATAAAGGTTGCTAACACCGGAAGTGTCGTGGAGCTATCTCTTAAGTTCGGCGCAGAACCTGACCAGGCTTTTTTTCTTCTGCGCAAGGCAAAGGCGCTTGGCCTTGTTCCCATGGGCGTGAGTTTCCACGTGGGCTCGCAGTCAAAGAACGTGGAAAATTACCTTCAGGCACTCGAGCTTTCAGCGAATATATTTAATGAGGCAAAAGGAGCGGGGCTTCCGCTTAAGATAATGGACATAGGCGGCGGTTTTCCGATCGAGCACTTCGATAACGAGATCGGCATTAACTTTGAGCGCATGGCGGCTCAGATAAGGCAGCGCATGAAGGCTATCTTTGATAGAAACGTGAAGTTCATCGCGGAACCGGGCAGATTCCTGGTCGGGCCCGCGGGCATTCTCGTCACCCAGGTAATAGGCCGGACCTTCCGTAACAATAAAAATTATTATTACCTGAACGATGGTATTTACGGCGACTTCTCAGGAATGATCTTTGATCACTGCCGGTACGAGTTCAAGACCTTGAGGCGCGGACAGAAGTTTCTAAGCGCGCTCGCCGGGCCCACTTGCGACTCATTCGACACGCTTTCCATGAACGAGGAAATACCCGAGCTCTACGTGGGTGATGTGGTATATGTAAAAAATATCGGCGCCTATTCGTGCGCCAGCGCTGTCCCTAACTTCAACGGCTTCCCGCCAGCTAAAATCATCACTATCTAATCGAGCATTCTATAAGGCTGCAAACGGGCATCCTTCCGGCGACCTGAGTAGTAAGAAGGTTCCGGGCAGTGCTTCCGCTCGTCGCTCCCTCGGAGGATAGGCGCCTCCTCGGTCGCTGGCGTGAAAAAGCGCTCATGACCTACTGCATAAAAAATTATGCAGCTAAATGGCGCCAATTGTATGAGCACTTTTTCAAGCTTCGCTCCAGCATTACCCGAAACCTTCTTTTTTATTTATCGCCTCCAGGATACCCGCTTCGACCCTTATGCGCGCCAAGTATCAAAAGCTTTTAGATCCCACCTGCCTAAGCGGCGAGCCCCGTACCAAGCTTTGCTTTGGTACGGGGCGAGGGGCGCGCATCCCCGAGCGCCCGCCCGAGGCGGGTCCGCCTCTGGCGGAAACATCAAGCGAAAGCAATGCCCGTAACCCTCTATTAATCAAGTCTCTGGAAGGACAAGGTTTACTGCAAGAAGCCTACCACTCGAGATCGGCGTCGAAGCGGATATAGAAGAGCTTATAGGAAGAAGCGCCTTCGTCTTTGACGAAAGTCACCTTGATAATGACATCGGGATTTTTATCGAATTTTCCCCTGTATGTGAGAAGCGGGCAAATTGTATTTAAATCGCACTTGTCCGGCAGGAGCTCTTTCGAAAGCAGGTTGCCGAATTGCGCTTTGTAGCCGTCGATCCAGATGGCCCTGAATACCTCATCAGTGAGGCCGAGCCTCTGGCCGGAAAAGTTTTTGTAGAAGTCTTTCGAGTTCCCACTGTTATATGCATCCAGCGCCTCATCAACAAGACCTTTATACTCCGTTATAAAATCCTGCGGTTGATCCTCTCCGGAGACCTCTTGCGAGGACACTTGAGAACACCCGCTTATAACAAACAACGCGACAAAAAAGAGAAGCGCCTTACTTAGCCTTTTCACCGGAACTCCTTTTCTTTAATTCCCCTAGAAACTTGTGGAAAAAATTTTCAGGTTTCAGATTTAAAAGATACTCCCTTTCATTTTCAAGCTCCTTATAGCCCATCAGCTTTATAGCTTCTGCTTTGCAGTTAAGCGCGGGAGCATTTTCCCTTTTCGTGATTATTCCAAGTCCGCAGTCGCAATCAAGGACGAAAATATCAAGGTCTCTTCTTGTTGACCTCAAGTAGGGTATCGTTTTCCAGACATTTCCGCTCCATTCACCTCGCCAGCCTTCCGGTTTGCTTTCTCTGGCTTCCTCATAGGATGCAGCAGGAAATGCCGCGGCGCTCGTGGTCGGGTTGCAATCGTGCACAACAATAACGCCTCCCGGGCTCAGGCGGGTAAGGCTATTTTTAACGTCAGAGAGAGATTGCTCGTGAGTGTGCAGGCCATCAACGAATACTACATCGAGCCCTTCTTTGAGCAATGGCAAGTTCTGTCCCGCAAAAAAGTTGTCGCTTCGCATCCTGTAATAATATTCATTCATCCGGGACTTGGCGTTGAATACCGAACGCAATCTTTTCATATGGCGCTTTACCTTGCGGCGGAAGGGTATGGTAAATTCCGGGTCTACGGCGATTTTATTTGCTGCGGTGATCTTAAGGAAGCAATCGCCGCTGGCAACGCCGATCTCAAGGTAAACTCGGGCCTTTTTAGCGTCGATCAGCCCCTGAATTACGCTTATCTTATCCACTTTTAATCTCCGAGCGGCGTCCCTGTTTCTATGTTGTAGCAGGACAGTTTACGGTTTTTAAAGTCCATCTCGCAAAGAAGAGCGTCCCGATCCTCAAGGCGCAAAAGTGAGCCTATCTTGATGCGCGCTTCCATATTTTCTGCCCTGTTCCGAAGATCGTATTTTTTTAATGTCTCGTAAATCTCGCTCCCGGTATCGACATAATCCGCGAAGTGCAGCGGTATATTTTTTTTGATTTCTTCAGAGCTGATGCCGGCGACGAGGCCCCCCAGGGCATAAGTCGCCACTATTGCCCGGATTACGTAAGGCTCTGTATCGGAAGGAATATTGTTGAGCGCATCGGTGCCGATTGTTTCAATGCCGCTTTTCCATCTTTTTTGCGCATAGGCTTCGGGATCAAAACCCATATCCCTCATTTCGGAAAATATCCTCATGTGCTCTATCTGGTTTTCAAGGTTTGCCATCGTGTTCTTTTCCGGAAAAGCGCGGCCGAGAAGAAAGGGAAAGCCTTGCACTATATTTTTGGCATGCAACGCCTCGTGAAGAAGCGTCTCTTCCGTAATGTGAGGGCTGTAAAGAACTATATAGATATCAAACGTTTTCGGAGAGCAGATAAATTGCGCGGAAATATTTTCCGATATTTTACCTTTGCCGCGGCCGGGGTCGAACGTCATTTTTATGGGCTCGAATCTTTGCACGTCCTCAAATATTTCCCACGTCCGGTCGCTTACTTCAATAAGCAGGTCTTGCCTTTCTAGTTTTTTTTCTGTCTGGGCGTAGGCAGTGCCGGATTTTTTAATAGGCACCATATTTTCGGAATGGGCCATAAAAAGCGTAACGCACCCCAGGAGAACGCAGTAAAATGAAAACATCCAGAGTCGACCCCTTTTTACGAGTGCCAAGAGAGCTTTAAGAAAAAATAAACTTGCAAAAAGACATACCAGAAAAGAAACCAGAAGAGTTCCGTTAAAATAGGCTCCCTTCTCCGCTTCCAGGATAAAAGCGCCTAAAGAAAGAGGGATATATAAAAGAAATGAAAAACGCACGGCTTTTCCAGGTTCCATCCCGAGAAAAAGGCCGGCTGATATGGTCATGCCACTTCGTGATATGCCCGGGAACAATGCGAAGGCCTGTGAGATACCTATAAGAGATGCGCTTTTTGAGGTAATCACGGCGCGGCGTCTTGCGAATTTTGTGAGAAAAAGAATTGCCCCGGTTATGATGAACGCTATGCCGATAGCAGTAAGAGAGCTGAACGCCGATTCAACTGTTTTTCTGAAGAAAAATCCGAAGGCCGCAGCCGGCAGAGTGGCGATAGCAAGGTAGAGCCATATTGTTCGGGAGTCTTTTTTGAATGATAAAAGCTCTGCTATTTCCTTCCGGGTAAATATGATAACGGCTATCAGGGATGCCATATGTAGCGCTGTGAAAAAGAATAGATTTGGCTCGGAGATAATATTTGCTGCCAGCGCGAGGTGCCCCGAAGATGATACGGGCAAGAATTCGGTTGCTGCCTGTAGTAGTGCCAGAAGAATACCTGCTTTCATAATGGGTAATATAATAATATAAGTAAAAAGAAAACACAAGGTATAAAGTAGAAGCTGGCGGCAAGCAGGCATCCTTCCGGCAGCTTGGTTATTAGAGGGTTACGGGCATTGCCATAGAGGCAGGATGGATGCGGCGCGACCTTTCCCTTCGCCTTCGGCTCGGGGAACCGACTATAGTAGAAATTCAGAGTAGAATCGGTTTCAGACGAATTTTGTGGCTCACGGCAATTGGTGTATTTAAGATTTCTCCCCAGCACTTATTTTATCAAAATAAGTGCTGGGTTTACTCAATTACGCTGTTCGCACACAAAATTTTCTGTCTTCAAGGCCACACCGCCTCCATCTGCCCAAGCCAGCGGCCTTGCCCGCGGCTTCGCCGCGAGGCGAGCCGCTAGGCAGGCAACCCTCTTTATTCTAGACGCCACCTTAAGGACACCTGTTCGCAGTTTAACTTCACCTCCAGCGACCTTTTGATATTTTCATTGATTTAACTCAGGATATCAGTAAAATACTATAAAAAGGAGGCCCAAGGTATGGCACCAATAAAATTAGTATTACTAAGACACGGCGAAAGCGTGTGGAATAAAGAGAACCGCTTTACCGGGTGGACAGATGTTGATCTTTCCCAGAAAGGCATAGAAGAGGCGAAGACCTCAGGTGAGGTTTTAAAAAAAGAAGGCTACTCATTCGACGTGGCATTTACGTCGGTCCTTAAACGCGCCATAAGAACGCTTTGGATCGTCACCGATTGCATGGACCTTATGTGGATACCTGTATACCGCTCGTGGAGGCTTAACGAAAAGCACTATGGGGTGCTGCAGGGACTCAACAAGGCCGAAACAGCGGAAAAGTTCGGCGAAAAGCAGGTTCATGAATGGCGGAGAAGCTATGACGTGTCCCCGCCACCTCTCAAAGAGAGCGATGAGCGTAACCCGATACACGACCCGCGTTACAGGGGACTGAATCCGAAAGACGTGCCCGCGACCGAGTGCCTGAAGGACACAGTAGTAAGATTTTTACCTTACTGGCACGAGAAAATAGCTCCGGTGGTCAAAGAAGGCAAGAAAGTTATTATCGCGGCTCACGGAAACAGCCTGAGGGCCCTTGTAAAGTACTTGGACAATATCCCAGATAGTGAAATACCCTCCCTCAACATACCTACGGGCATACCGCTCGTATATGAGCTAGACAAGGATTTAAAGGCACTTAAGCATTATTATTTAGGTGATCCCGAGGAAGTCAAAAAGGCAATGCAGTCAGTGGCGAGTCAGGGCAAAGCCAAAAAGAAAAAATAAAGCCCCAAGGCCTTTTGGCCATAGGGCTAAATCTTGAATTACGAAGCACTATTCCATGTGTTTCGTGGCTTCCTGTATTAAAGGCAATACCGCTTCTGCTTCGTCCTTGGTCATCCTGCCCAATTTAGCAAACCTGTATTCTCCCTCTCCGGTGCGGTTTTCCCGGCTTATCTGAAGCTTTTTCGGGCCGTTATTGTAGGAGTATATGCTCACTGTTATTTTTCCGCTTTCGCTTTCCGTCGACTTTGAAAATGACTTCTCGTCAAGACCTGAATCGTATGGCATGTGTTACCTCCTTTTGCAATACGGGCTATATTGTATCTTATCGTGAAATAATTGCAAGATAAATTTTAGGCTGGATGCAATCTGGAAGCTTATACGGAGAAGAACGAGCGGAGTTTGGACTGGTAGGCCTCGGTGTTTTTCGCGATTTTATCCATCATCTCAACAACCTTGTGCGGGTGCTTTCCTATTGAGGTTTCCGCTGAAAGAAGCATATGCGTTGCTCCGTCAAGAATAGCATTTGCCACGTCGCTAACCTCTGCCCTTGTCGGAATAGGCTCTTCGATCATACTCTCGAGCATCTGGGTCGCGACGATGACGGGCTTGTTTTTTAGGCGGCATTTTTTGATTATTTCTTTTTGCACGACGGGCACTTTGTATATAGGAATACATACCCCCAGGTCCCCCCGCGCAATCATGACCATGTCAGCCTCATTGATTATGTTATCAATGTCAAGAAGCGCCTGGCGGCTCTCGATTTTCGCGCACACTAAACATGAAGGCCGCGCCGAATGCACTTCTTTTTTGAGATGCCTGACGTCAGCAGCGGTTCTTACGAAAGATTGCGCGATAACGTCTACTTTTTCGCTCATGCCTACTTTTAAGTCTGCTCTATCTTTTGAGTCAAGCGCCTCAAAGTCCAGTTTTGCCTCGGGGATGTTAATCCCCTTGCGTGTTTTTAAGAGCCCTGATACAAGGGATCTTACTTTAAGGCTCTTTTTCCCTGCCTTTTTTACCTCAAGGATGATTTTGCCGTCGTCGACGTAAATCAGAAAGCCCGTTTTTATGGGCTTTAGAGACCCTTTATAATCAAACGGTACTGTTTTTGAGCTTGAGGTTACGCGGTCTTGAGTAAGGTAGAACTCCGCGCCTTTCTTCAGGTTTAGATCGCTTTTTAGCTTACCCACCCGTATGCGCGGCCCCTCGAGGTCCTGCATGATCTTTACTGCGCGACGCATTTTTTTATTGAGATCGCGAACCATGCGTATCCGCCTTTTATGGTCCTCTACTTTCCCGTGCGAAAAATTCAGGCGCACTTCATGCAGGCCGTTCCGGAACATTTTGCGCAAAGTCCCTCCGGAATCAGTTGCCGGGCCGAGGGTGGCAATTATTTTTGTTTTTGGCATTACTCTTTTTGATTAAGGGTTTTTATTCCGGAAAGGCGGTTATTCGAATCGAAGAAAAGATAGATTTTTATGTTGTCAAAATGAGTGGCGTAACCGGGCTTGTATACCCATTTCTCAGAGTTATCCTTTTGGGGGATGATTACCAGGGGGCTGCCGAAGCGTTTTTTTATGGAATTGGCCTCGTCCCCTACCTTGATAGTGCCCGATTCCACGGCTTTTTTTACTGCCTTGTAGCTCTTTGTTTCCTTTGCGAGGGCCTTTTCCATCTGTGCCTGGCTTTTTCCTACTTTGATAAGGTTTCCCAGGCTGTCTGAAAAGGCACAAACTCCACAGAGAGAAACAGAAAGAAATACCACCAAAAAAACAGCTATAGGCAATTTAATGTGCAAAAGCATTTTTTTACTCCGTTCATACTTTATTGTACACGATTATTCGTAAAAATCAATAGGTTTGGATGTTCGGACTAAAGAGTGCGGTAGGAGCGATAGTCAGGATAGAATTTGAGAAGAAATTCTTCGCGTGTGCGGCAGCGCGTGTACGTGAGCTTTTGATTTGAGATAAAGCTGTAGCATCTGTCCGCACGCTTCCAGGCGCATATGGCGTGTCCCATGCGTAGTCCGTGAAATCTTATGATAATGACATCGTTTGAAATTCCCATACGGTCGAGGATAAGGGACGCAAGGTTTGCGAAATCATCGCAATCACCGGATCTTGATGCGAGTATTTCGCCGGAGGTTTTAGGCTTATCAGGGAGCGTCCACTGAAAGGAGAGGTTGTTGGCCATCCACGTCGTGAGCCTTTCCGGGGTTTTAAGGGAAAAGGCGAGCGTTTCGATATCCTCGCAGAGGGCAACCGACTCAAAAAAAAGAAAAAACGCTATAAGGACCTTAATTGTTTTCATGCGTTATATTAAAAAGGCATTATACCACAGGTAGGGCCGCTTTTTGTAACAGAACTGTCACGTTTTGGCAAAAGTTGCGTACTAATTGCACAGGCGGTTAACAATTAAGCTTTTCTTTTTTTGTTCATACCGGCAAACCACCGTGGTATAATGGTTTGATTATCAGTTTTTAGTTATCAATTTTTAGTTGGTAGGTATTTATGCGCAAGACAGGCGTAATAATAATTGCTTTGTTTATCGTCTTTTTGGCAATAACCCTTACAGGTTGCGGGCTAGTCATCCCCATTCCTAATAAAATTCCGATTCCTAAGTATCCTATATTTATCCCTTGATGAAAAGAAGCCGGTTTCTTTACCGGCCGAAGGGTTGATTTTTTAAGTTTTTTTAGGTATACTAGATATTGGATGACAACGGCACATTGACCAGTTGTCTGGTCCAAGCTTTCGAGCTAAAAAGGCTGTTGCCATCCGCTGGACTTATTAGGCAAGGCTGCGAGACCGTAAGATTTCGCAGCCTTTTGCTCATTCTGTCAGTGCCAGGAGTATTACCCCGCCGGTAATTACAAGCGACCCGAGAAAGCGCCACCCTATCTGCCTTTCCTTAAATACCGTATATGCGTAAATCATGCTTATTACGAGGCTCAAGCGCTTTACCGACATAAAGTACGGGACTTTGACCATGGAAAGCGCTGCGAAATGGAAATAAATAGCCGCTGAGAATATCAGCCCCAGCACGATACACAAGAAAGCCTCTTTTTTATTCAGCCTGAAAGTTATGCTTTTTTTTACAAGCGCTATGGGGGTTAAAATAGCGAAGAAGATACTGTAATATATAAAAGGAAATAAAAAAGGATCGGATAAGAGAAGCGCCCTTTTTCCCAGGGCTGAAGTGACGCCGAATATCAGGGCGACCAGGACCATGAACCTGGATCCCTTTTCCTTGTATATACGTTTCAAGGGTTCCCAGAAGCCGTATTTTGCGGTGTCAGCATTCAGGACGTAAGCTCCTATCGTAACGAGCGCCACCCCTGCCGCGCCGGGCAGCGAAATAGTCTCGTTTAGAAATAAAAAAGCCGTTATTATAGTAAAAACAGGGGTCAAACCGAGAAAAGGAAACGTAAGCGAGAGAGGCGAAACTTTAAGCGCGTTGAGATAAAGTAAAAAGGCGGCGAGCTCAAGCGGCAGCATTACGGCTATGGTTTTCCAGAAAGCAACGCTTAAACAGAATTCCGCACGTTGCGCCCAAACCATGAAGGCAAAAAAAGGCAGGACGAATAGAAAGCGTACCCACCCTACGAAAAACTCATTTCTTGTCCGGAGAAGAAGTTTTGAAATGGCGGCTGCTGTGGCGGTTGAAAAAGCGCACGCACAAGCTAGGACTAACCAGTTCATTTTAAAGGAATCTTACTATACCTGAAAGACCGAATCGAAATCGCCGTATGGATTAGGTTCCTTTTCCGAGTTTTTGGGATCCCAGAACCAGAGCCCGTCAACGACGAACTTATAGCGGTATTTTCCGGGCAGAAGGTAAAGCGATTTTTCCCAATGGCCGCTTTCCTGCCGATCCAACTTGCTAAAATCGTCTATTTTCCAGTCGTTAAAATTCCCTACGACGAAAACCTCTTTTGCGACCGGCGCGTAAAAGTTAAAGGTTTTTTCCTTTGAGTACACGTTGCCGTATACGCCGTGCATTATCTTGCGCATTTCCTGATAAATATTCTCGGCCGATTCTTCCTTATCCATGGCTAGCAGCTCATCGGCAAGCGCGAGGTAGTCGTGCGCAGCGCGGGACTGCGAGTTCATTTTAAAAATATGGATAGATTTTTCCTGGGCTTCGCGGAGTGTCGTGTCAAAGGAGACGACAATTTTAAGCAGCCGGTCCTTAAAAACATATTTTATTTTTTGAAGCATCCTAACGGAGAAATCAGAAAATTCGTCGTGCATCGTAACGAGGCCCTTAATGTGCGGGGCGTGGTGGAGCTTTATTTTTATTAGCTCTACCATGCTTATCAATTTCCCTACGCCGATAACAGAGAACACGCTTGTTTCGACGGGTATTATTATGTCGGTTGCGGCCCTGAGCGCGTTGAAGGTCAGGAACCCGAGATTAGGAGGGCAGTCGATTATTACGTAGTCGTAGTTCAATTCGGAATGGCTGATTGCTTTATTCAATATTAGAAGTCCGTCTTCTCTTTCTTTCAGCTCATGTTCTATGGTGCTAAGGATTATGTGAGATGGCACGAGGTCGAAGTTTCGGTCGATGTTTACTTTAAGCTCGTTTATCTTTTTTGAATTTTGGATTTCTTCCGTAAATAAGGCGTAGATGGTTTCGGAGACCTCGGTCTTTAACGCGCCCAAACCGATCGAGGCGTGCGCCTGCGGGTCGCTATCAATCAAGAGTACGCGCCGGCCGCGTTCTGCCAGGCCCGCGGCTAGATTTATTGCAGTAGTCGTTTTTCCACAACCGCCTTTCTGGTTGGCCAATGCTATGATCTTCATTTGCTTACGTCCCCTTCCCGTATTAAGATGTCTTTTATGTAGATAACTGCACCCTGTCGATTACCAGCGGTTTTTGAACCGAATTCTATCTTAAGCGCGGAAACCCCGTCAAAATTAAAATTACGGTTCTTTTTTACCTGAATAAAAATATGTTCGCGGCTCCAGCGGCTCGCCAGGCCCACTTCTTTCGCCGTAAAAAAATCGCCCTTTTTATCCCGCAAAAGAAGCTTGAATCCTGCAAGGGCCCCTTCGCTTCTCGCTGTTATGAGTATCGATTTATTCTTCAGGTTCAGGCGCTCTTTAAGGCTGATCGTAAGCGCGGCCCTTCCCTCGGGGCCCTGATTAACAAGCCGTATCGAGCTTTTTAAGAATGAACTTTCAGTTGCCGCGTCTCCCTCGAACCAGACTTCCTCAATAATGGCGCGATTGGCAACGCCGTCGGCAACGAGGTTCTCTACCCTTTGCGCGGCATCGTACCCGGCTAAACCGCTCTTTAGATATCCCCCCCTATTTAGTATTATTATAACCAAACATGAGAAGAATGCAAGAAGTAAAAACGCCGTAAATAACAACGGGAGACGGTTTTTTTTTCGGCCCGTCACGGGCGTTTTTTTGGACGGTGCCAGAGACGTTCTTTTGAAAAAGGTATCGACGATCTCTTTATGCGAAACGCGGTCGTACATTCCTATTCCCATTCGATCGTAGCGGGCGGCTTTGAGCTGACGTCGTATACGACTCTGTTCACGCCTTTTACCTCGTTTACGATGCGGTTCGAAACATTTTTTAAAAACTTGTAAGGGAGCCTCGCCCAGTCTGCGGTCATTCCGTCCGCGCTTGTCACGGCGCGAATTACGATTGTATGTTCGTAGGTGCGCTCATCGCCCATTACCCCTACGGTTTTTACGGGCAAAAGCACGCAGAAGGACTGCCAGACGCTCTTGTAAACATCCGCGCGCTTTATTTCTTCTATAAGTATTGCGTCTGATTCCCGCAGAATTTTTAGCCGCTCGGTTGTTATGTTTCCGATTATGCGCACGGCCAACCCCGGCCCGGGGAACGGCTGGCGGTAAATAATTTTATCCGGAAGGCCGAGCTCTTTACCTACCAGACGCACCTCATCTTTAAAAAGCTCTTTAAACGGTTCCATGAGCTTGAATTTCATTTTTTTAGGAAGCCCCCCTACGTTATGGTGGGTCTTTATGGTTGCCGATGGGCCGCCAAAGGCCGAACGGGACTCTATTACGTCCGGATATAGCGTGCCTTGAGCAAGGAACTTTATTCTGCCAAGCCCCTTAGATTCTTTCGCAAAAATATCTATAAAAGTTTTGCCGATTACTTTTCTTTTTCGTTCAGGGTCCTTTATTTTTCGCAAGGCATTGAGAAAAAGCGCTTCCGCGCCGACCGTCTTAAGGTTTATCCTATAATGCTGTTTATAGCGTTTTTCTACGGCACGGCGTTCATTTTTTCGCAAAAGGCCATTGTCAATAAACATTGCGATAAGACGCTTTCCTATTGCCTTCGAAAGCAATGTTGCCAGCACTGATGAATCGACGCCGCCGCTTAAGGCGCAGAGAACCTTTTCCTTTCCAACAAGTCGCCTTATGTCATCTATCGCGTTTTTAACAAAAGAGCGCATGTCCCAGCTTCTGGGACATGCGGAAATGCGGCGGACGAAATTGTAAACTATTTTTTTTCCGTTTGGTGTATGAACAACCTCCGGATGAAACTGGACGCCGAAGACTTTGAGGCGCTTGTTTTCCATGGCTGCCACGCGTGATGAGTTTGTTGACGCCAGCACTGCAAAGCCCTTAGGAACTTTTATAATTTTGTCACCATGGCTCATCCAGACTTTTTCGATTATTTTGAGGTTTTTAAAAAGGCTCCCGCGGGATCTGATTTTTAGCGTGGCGCTTCCGTATTCCCTTTTCTTTGACGCTGCGACTTTGCCGCCAAAGGATTTAGCGATGAGTTGGGCGCCGTAGCAAATGCCAAGCACAGGTATACCGAGTGTGAAAATATTTCTGTCACACAAAGGGCTCTTCCTGCTTGTGACGCTTGAGGGGCCGCCGGAGAGAATGATGCCCGTTGGCTTTCGCGCGGCAATTCTTTTGGCGGTTATCGTATATGGGACTATTTCGGAGTATACCCCGCATTCCCTTACGCGCCTTGCGATGAGGTGCGTATACTGTGAGCCGAAGTCCAGAATCGCAATCCAGTTTTTATGCTTCATGTGACAAAGAGGCTCTGCGTTGAAAATTTCGGATCTGTTGTAAGGTTTATGCCCAGTTTTCTTAAACCCGCTTCATCACCCGGAAGGGGCATGTAGGTCATGTGCGCTTCGCAACCCTGGAGTTCTTTGAGCTTACCGAGGGCAAGTTTCCCGACGGTATTTATTTCCGCGCTTATACTTAGAGCAATTAGCGTTTCTTCCAGGTCCAGGCTCACTGTTTTGGCGGATAAAATATTTTTCTTTAGATTTGCAATGGTTTGTATGGTAGCCGGCGAAAGAAGGTGTATATTGTCGGATATGCCGGCCATTGTTTTGATTGCGTTCAGCACAAGGCTTGAAGCTGCGTGCATGAGAGGCGAATTCTTTCCGGTTACAAGAGCGCCATTTTTAAGTTCCAGTGCAGCGCCGCAGAATATTCCTTCATTACCTTTTTTCTTTCGCTCGGCCTCTTCCGCGGCACGGCGCGCGGGCTTCACAACGCGTCTTTTGTACGGATCGAGCTTCATCTTTTTCATTATAGCTTCTATGTGTTTTACAGTGTCCTTATCAGCCAGCCCCATCATGTATTCGCACGAATATCTGAAGTACCGACGGACAATCTCCTGTTTTGCGGCCTCTCTTACAGCGGAGTCGTTTATAATGCCGAAACCGGCGCAGTTAACACCCATGTCAGTCGGAGAGTTATATATGTCCTTCGACCGCATTATCTTCTTTAATATGCTTTTTAGTACGGGGAAAGCCTCGACATCGCGGTTGTAATTTATAGACTCTTCTTTATAGGCTTTCATGTGATGCGGGTCAATCAGGTTGAAATCTTTTAAATCCGCGGTAGCGGCCTCGTACGCTACGTTTACAGGGTGGTCGAGCGCGATGTTCCATATGGGGAATGTCTCAAATTTTGCGTAACCGGCTTTAACACCGCGCTTATTTTCATGGTAAAGCTGAGCGAGGCACGTGGCGAGTTTTCCGCTTCCGGGCCCGGGCGCCGTAACCACAACCAGCGGTTTTTTTGTTTTTATGTAATCGTTTTTTCCGTAGCCCGCGTTACTCACTATCGTGTTTACGTCGTGAGGGTAGCCCTTGGTGAATCCGTGCGTATATACGCGTATGTTCCGCCGCTCGAGCTTGTTCTTAAATATTTTTGCAGCCGGCTGATCAGCGAATCGCGTAATCACCACAGCCGTTATATCCAGTCCCCATTCCCTTAAGTCATCAATTAGTTTAAAGGCGTCGGCATCGTAGGTTATACCGAAATCAGCTCTCACTTTTCGCCTCTCTATGTCCCCTGCGTATATACAGAGTATTATATCGGCTTTGTCTTTAAGCTTTTGTAAAAGGCGTATTTTAACGTTTGGGTCGAAACCCGGCAGCACCCTAGAGGCGTGATAGTCAAAGATGAGCTTGCCCCCGAACTCGAGATAAAGCTTGTTGTCAAACTTCTTTACCCTTTCAAGGATAGCATGGGTTTGCTCTCTCAGGTATTTTTCATTGTCGAACCCTATTGATTTTGGTTTCACGCGCGCCCCTTTCATGAAACGGTTACTAAAAACAAATCGGGGTGAAAGTTCTCCTATGAACCTTCACCCCGCCTTGGATGTCTTCTCATGTAATAATTTTATACCAGAACTCGCCTCCCCTGTCAAGTGAAAATCGAAGCGGCCGGGGCGGAGAGAATTCTTTAGGCGGAGAGGAGGATTTTGAGAAGACGCTCGTTCAGCTTTCGCTTTTCATCGTAATTCGTTACAGCGGTCCTTGGCAGATCAAAAATAAAGCGCTGCGCGAACGCTTTGGAATCGTCCAATAGCGCAGCCATCACATGTGCCGGGATTTTTAGTTTGTATTCTTTTCCGTTATGCAGGATTCGGTAGATCCTTAAGAGCGCGCCTATTTTCTTTTCTTTTGGGAGATGAAGCGCGTTTAATGCGGCAATAATACCTTCCAGATGTTCGAAGTCTCCCCCGCTCCGCTTAAATACAAGCATTTTAACATCATCCGGTAATTTGCTAATTAGGTTCGCATTGCTCAATCCAA
The DNA here is from genome assembly GCA_016782425.1 of Candidatus Omnitrophota bacterium. GTDB lineage: Bacteria > Omnitrophota > Gorgyraeia > JABMRN01 > RBG-13-46-9 > JABMQJ01. Next base: position 9,902 of record JADHYN010000005.1, on the reverse strand, counting down.
CATCAAAAGCTGCACTCGAATCTCTCCCGCTAATTTCTGCTATTGTGCCGGCGATTTCGTTACCTCTGACTATCCTTATCCGCTCAGGCGCTTTGGAATTTCTGAAAGTTTTATTTATTTCAGTGATGAGCGACTTTTGTGAAAAAGCAAGAAGATCCTCGTCAATGATGTGCCACAAAGTCTTTGTCTCTTTTGAAGTAACGGATATATGTTCCAGAGCAGCCATCTTTACGAGTTCATAAACGGTTTTAAGTGCGGCAGGTGCCTCTTTTCGAAAATCATATCTGTATAACGGCTTATCTCCCCGCTTCCCGACTCTGTAGCGTATATCGATTATTCTGTTAATAAGGCTTTCAGTGTAGTTTAGATCCTTACCTTTCATCATCTCGGTAAAACGACAATCATAAGGGTCGCCCTTGATGGGTTCGAAAATGCCGAGATCGATGAGGATCTGAAATTCTAATTTTTTTGTTTTATCCTTATATTGTTTATCTGTTTTAGGTTTGAACCTTGTTTTATTTACTTTTCTAAGAGTTATCCCATTCTTATTTAAAGCTTCTCGTAGTAGCTCAGTGTTGTCTCTCAGGTATTCAAGAAGCCCGGCGGGTGAGCCGGTATTTGGCGATGTTTCGCCCCTTTGTTTTTCCTCAGGGAATAAGATTTGTAATGCTTCCTGTATTTCTTGTAGGTGTTGCATCATATCTTCAAGCGACCTTGGAAGATTGCCGTCAACAGCACCTATCTTTTGCGATAGCGAATCGCGCATAGCGGCAAATGAAGCTTCAAGGCAAGCTTGGCTTTCCCTGGTACTCAGAGCGGTTCCTGACGCGAGCTTTTTCCGCGCTGACTCAATTCTTCTGGCTAATTCCCTAGGTTTCTTAGTGATTGAAGCAAGCGCTTGAGAGCGCTCTTCTTCTCTTCTTATCCATCCCTCCCTGCGCGTATTGGCTAGCTCTATAGTTTCGGATAGTTCTTCAAAAAACAAATCGATTTCCGCGTCATCGCCGTATGTTTCTTTGAAATTTGCACCTTCGAAATATGCATTTCTAACCGATGGCAAAAGCCCCGCATCCTTTATGCCCTCAAACCTTTCAGTTTCCATAAGGTTTTTTAAAGCGGTTATCGCAGCGTTTATCAGGAGAATCGCATCTTCTTGTCGAGTGTCTTTATTTCTTCCTGCCAGGGCATCTCTCTCTCTTTGTCTTTTTACTTCTTCTATAGACGATCCGAACTCTCTCATTCTTTGTCCAACAATATGAATCCTATTGCTAGCATTTTTCAAACTCAAACGCATGGCCTCTCTGATTCTTTGCGAAGTATTGCGTAATTTGACTCTTTGAGGCTGCACTTCTTTTGCTGCCTTCTCCTTTAGTGCTTTTAGTTTCCGTTCTTGAGCTGCTTCATCCAGGAGGCTTAATGTCGCAGCCCAGCCCTCATTCTGATGCGCTATTTCTTTGTCCGCGATTCCTTGCCGGAACTCTCGATTTGCTGTTTCCCTTTCCTTATCAGCTCTTCTTCTATCTTCGGCAGAGCAGAGTTTTTCTGCACTAGCAATTCTACTTTGAAGCGCTGCCATCAATCGTGATAAAGAGGCAGCATAGCCTTTATTTTCGGCTTGCGCTAATGCTGCTTCAGCTATGTCAAAAGCGCGATGAAATAATGATAGTGCATCTAAATAATCCTTGTGGGTCATTGCCCGGCCGCCTTCTCTTCTTAGCCGCTTAACTTCATTTAGCAGGGCTTGATGAAGATCCGAGACATCTTCCGCAGCTCTAACTTCTTTAGCTGAAGGTTTAGGCTTGTGTGTTTCTTTAGGTTCCTCGGGTTTTGGCTTTTCCTCTACGAAGGCATCTACAAGTGCTGCAGTCGTACCCTTGCGCCCGGAACGTTTTGCTATAACAATTTTTACGCCATGACGCGCAAGCACCTCTTCCAGTTCCGGAGAGGGCTTAAGTAGTGACTCGGAGTTTTTATTTATAAACGCCAGCACGAACTGTATGCGTTTGCTATATGAGGTTTGTGTTATAGGGACCCTTACAAATTTCATTCCGACAAGTTTATTTATATCGGACTCAAGAGGTTCCCCGTCAAAGATAAGGGATTCGGAAATATCAAAATACTGACTTATCGCCTGCCGTACGCTGTCGTTACCAATATTTGTTCCGTTAAAAGGTTTTCTGATCTGCTGTATCGATATGCCCGTTTCTTCAGAAATTTCTTGAATAACAGCGCCTTTTGTTTTACCTATGTCGGCGTTCAAAAGCTTCAATCTAAAGGCAGCAATCAACTTGTGAACGCCTTCAGTGTTCCCATTTTCTTCTGCGTCAAGAAGTAATAAGTCTTTTCGCGCCTGTGCCATAAAAATCCTGTCTTTTAAAGCGGCTTCCAACTTACCGCTATCCCTCATTCTTTTTGCGTGTAACACGGCATCATTTGCTGCGTCAATAAGGGCATTCAAAAGCGGTTTTCCGGATAAAAGCATTGCAGGATCTTTCCATCCGACTTCGACATGGCCGCAGAAGGCCTTAAGATACGGGTGCTCGACAGGATAATAGGGCCGGTTTTTCCACATCGAAAAGACAGGAGCGGGTATTCCCGTTGGCTTAAAATCGTAGATAGCTTTTCCCGCGGCTATTCGCAAGAGCTCGACTCTCTGGCCGCAATTTTTTGTTTGGTCAGTGAGCGCTTGCCATGTTGTTTTTCCCTCTATGATGAGAGAGGGATCTATGGCAAAAAAAGCAGCCAGTTTTTTTATGTATTGCGGATAAACACTTGTCCGCTTTTCAATCCACCTTTCTAACTGGAGTTTCCTCACTCCTGTGTGCTGAGCCATTTCTTCATAGCTTGATCCGCTTTCCTCCAGAAGTATCTTGATTCTCTCGCCGATAGTTTCGGCCAGTCTTAAGCGTCCCAACACAGTTTGATCTAGCGCCCAATCAGCATGTATATTAAGCATATCCTTTCTTAATATTATGTATTCGCTGCCCATGCCTTTTGCATCTAAGCCGAACTTATAAGAAGGCGCCTTGGTTAGCTTCTTTTTCGTAGCTGTAGCTGTATCCAGCCCGAATTCGATAAATTTATATAAGGCGAGCGTAAGCTGGCCGGTTAACTCTGGATTCTCGTCCCCTACCCGTGGCGTAACATCTTTGTAGTTATCAGGAAATAACATCATCTGGATGCGTCTTGCGATCTGATGGCCGGCTTTTTCAGGGAAATAATGACAGAGCGCTTCATGGAACAGATATTCCTGTCTTAGAGCCGGTGGCAGTGTCTCAAGCAGTTCCTTAGCATACGCAAGGTAATCATCGGTTCCGAGGCCAAGGCCGTAGCAGTCAAGGGCATTCACTATAGCGGGAAACTGCCGTATAGGCGTATTAAAGCCTAAAAGATCATCTTTTGCTGCCTTTATTCGTTTTATTATGTCGGCCTTATTAATGCCGGTTCTTTCTTCTAGCTCTGACAAGAAGCCATCTATCTTTTTCATCCTATGATCGGAAACAATGCGTTCGATTTGCCTGAGATCCCTCTCAAGCTTAGAGCGTATATCTTTCCGTTCCAATACCTTTTCTATATCTTTCCGCGTAACGCGTCTCATTATCGCGCCGTGGTGGGTGCTCCCCTCGTTTAATAACTGGCGTTGCAGAGCTTTGAGTTTTTCTCCCACTGTTTTTAGCGCGATACTGCTTGCTACTATGCTTTGTTCGCGCGTTAACCTTCCTACAACCCGGTGCTCTGACAGAAATTTAAATCTTGTACGAAGATACCGGCTAATTAAATCCGAAAAGTTCCTCATATGCTGGATATGCCCTGTGGCTTTTTCGTGTCCGTGTTGTTGACGTAAGGACGCTGCAACAATAGACAGGGCTAAAGCATTAAAGTGCTCCACTCGTAGGGGGTTCAAAGAAGGATTGTATCTTTCGGAAAAATCGCTTGGCACGACGAGGCCTTCCTCTTTCGATTGGTCTGAAAATTGCAATAAGGCCTTCTTTTGCCCCAAACTTAGCGCTGCAAACAGAGCCGATTTTTTCTGCACAAAGGCCGGTTCCGAGTTTGTTTCTAAAACATGTAGCTCATCAATCAAGCTCAGAACCCCGTGTTTTGCAAAGGCGCTCCAGATTTCGTTTACCGTCTTTAATACGTCGTCCAGGTTATATTTGGAAGCTATAACGCGGACTTCCCGCGCGCGGTCAAATAAGCGGACAATGAAAGCTTCATTACTGCAGTAAAGAGTAAGTAAATCACTTTTTATATTTTCAGGAATTTCCACACTACTTCTGATAAATTTGACACCATGCGCGATAATTCCGGCCTCGATATTATTCAGATTGTTAAAGCTCGGCGAACATACAACACCCATATTAGGCATGTCACCCTTGTCCAAAGATAAGGTGGAGTTTAGAACAGGAGACGTGCAGGCTAAAACAAGAGCCAAATTATCTTCGTTTTCTGTGAATTCCGGTAAGAGCGATAATTCCTTATTTTTTCTTATTCTTTCAAGGGCCGATATTGCAGTAAGCGTGTAATTAAAAACGTCTGGGGCGAGGGTTGCGTCAAGTGCATATTCACGTCGTTCAATCGAATTTCCTTTACCATATTCGTACATTTGCTTTTCATTGGCATTGTAGAGCAGAATCGGGACTTTCTCTTTTTCGCATTCCTCTTCGACAGTTCTTATTCTTTTTATAAGCTCCGGGAGTCCGGTCCCAAGCTCTCCGCAAGCCGCACAATCAATCACTATTAGGTCGCAAGGTTCTCTCTTTAATGCGTTAATTAGAGGGTCTACGCGTTCAAATGTCTCAAGCATGCCGCTTTTTTTTCCCATTCGTATTTTCAAAAGATCTGTGATGCCCTTTATATTTCTTTTTCTTTCGCTGACTGCAAAAATACACTTATAAGGGAGTTCAAGCGATGGAGCCATGTGCATTTTCTCCGTTACTTCACTACATTCTCGCTGACGGCCGTGGAATAAACTTGCACTATGCGCCAGCTCCTTCGCTTTTATTTCTTTACCGGTCAGGGAGCTGATGAATGCAGCCAAGGTCTGAGGCTGCGCATAGTCTTCCAAAGATTGAAAGAAGGGGTCTCTCTGTGCAAGTTTTTCTAACATGTCGTAATAATTTAGCGAGGTATATGCGAGGAAAGGGTCGAGAAGCACAAAATGAGTATTTGCCCGTGCTTTGTCCGATAGGTTTCGGATCTTTCTGTAGAGTTCAAGCCCGACCTCGTCAGCAATGCGATCGTCAGCGAAAACAATGGTAAAGGGTTGGGGACTTTCCTCTATTATCCTGAGAGCCGCTTCATAATCCGTGGCGCAAACCAGGCTCTCAACACCCGACGCATACTGTAAAAACATTGAAAGCCACTCCCTTGTATGTTCTTTCGAGCTGACAATAAGAATTCGACTGATATTCCCCACTTCGGGTTTTGGGCCGGTGTTTTCCCGCGAGGAAGCCGCGATATTACTATCAGTTTTGTCGTCTTCGTCGAGGCCGTGTTCTTTGTATCTTTCGTAGATGCCATCTTCCGAATCAAAGTCGAGATAGTACGGGCTTTTCTCGTCTTCGTGATGCTTTTTAAGTTTTTCGCGAAAACGATCAAGGGATTTTGACTTTTCGTGGGATTTAGCAGCGAACCTTTGGCCCTTTTCGGTCGTTCGGAACTCGCGCATTTTTCCGAAATCTATATTAAGCTCACGGGCTTTGGCGCGCCAGTTTGCGATTTCGTCTTTTTCGTGCTCAAGCACATCCTCGAGTACAGCCTGGTCATAAAAGTACTGAATGTCTATATAAACGGTAGGTCTATTATTCCATTTAGAGAGCCCGATGTGTCCGGGCTGGCCTATTTTTTTCAGGAGATCCGGAATCCCTACGATAAGTATGTTTTCTTTTTCGTCGGTTCTATGACGGAGGACGCCTTGTGACAACTCTTCGATATTTATTTTTGCTTTATCATTAGTGCTGAGCAGATTTTGCAGATATTCGCCTATGAATTTGTTAGCTGCTTCGTGGGATAATACCATGTAGCGTTCAAAATAGCTTTCTTTAAATTGAGGCCTTGTAAGGCGGGATTCAGGAGACAGGGCGTATCCAATGGTGGTATTAAACAAAAAGATCCCTGCAATAAGTACCGAAATACTCTTATAATATTTTGTCTTATCAAGTAACATTGCTTACAGCTTAGCATATAATAATACGGCAAGTGTCACGGGAGGGTAACTATTTGTTTTCTAACGTGGTATGTTTGTGCCGAGGAAGCGTTCGGGGTCAGTGTGATAGCCTTGAATCCAGCCGTTCTCAAAACCGAGGCGTTCGACCTCATCAACTACGGCCTTATATTCATTAGGGGTTATTCTCCTTGAGAGCTCGGGGTGATCTTTGGCCTTATAGGTAGGATGATACTGGCTCATCACGCTTAAATATATGTCAGTTGAAATATCTTCCTTTAAAAATTTTAATGTCTCAATTGTTCCGGAGATGTTGTTCGGGAGCACTAAAAGCCTTACCAGCATGCCTTTTTGAGCTATTCCTTCCCCGTTGACTTTGAGCGGCCCGACTTGCCCGTACATTTCTTTTATTATAGACTTTGAGTTTTCAGCGTAGCCAGGCGCGCCGGAATATTTATTTGCCATGTCGCTATCTCTGTATCTTATATCCGGCATGTAGATATCAATGCTTCCGTCTAATAGCTTTATAAGTTCGGGTGTGTCGTATCCACCGGTATTGTACACTATGGGAATATCGAGATGCCCGGAGGCCGCCAACTCTAATGCCTGAACGATTTGAGGCGCGTAATGGGTGGGGCTTACGAGATTTATGTTGTGACAGCCTAAATTTTCAAGTTCGATCATGCGAGCGGCAAGTTCCTCGACAGTGCCCTCCCCTACATCGGTCTCTTGGCTAAAGGTATGATTCTGGCAGTAAATGCACTTTAGGTTGCAGCGTGTGAAGAATATAGTCCCTGAGCCGCGTGTTCCTGAGATCGGCGGCTCCTCGCCGTGATGCGGCGAATAACTGTAAACAGCGGGTTTTTCGCCGGCGTTACACGCGCCCTTTTCTCCTTTCGGCCGGTTTACGCCGCACCGGTGCGCACACAGAGAGCACGGATTGGAAAGCTTTTCGATGCCGGAAATCATCTGGCGGAGTATCGCCTGGCAAGGGTAAAGATGAAGAGACCACCCATGAACACGCCTGTAAAGCCTTCAGCAGCCGCCAGGAGGCGAAACGCAGTTACTGACCGCGGTATGAAATCCCCGTATCCGACGGTCGTGAACGTTATCATGCTATAGTAGACGTAATCCCAAGGCTTCATTGCATAATGCGCCTCGGATGAAAAATGGACGGCGTTTAAGAAAAAATAGAGAAACGCGAAGAAAATAATTACAAAAAAAGATGACAGTATAATGCGGTGAGGTTTTTCCCCGTACCCGCACAAAAGGCTCATCACGAGATTGGGAATGTAGGCAGGATCGTGTTTTTGCTTCAGAAGCTTGCGTTCCATGGTTTTTTCCATGAACGAAGCCCAGCTGGCATCGTTATATTTGCCGCGTGACAGAAAATATTGCTTAAGGGACCTGTATGCCTCTTCGGCCGAGAGGGCCCCTTTTTCGTTGATGCTGTAGAGGGTTTTATAGCGGCTCTTCTTTTTTGCGAAGCTTTCCTTTGATATTGAAAATGCCCGCAGGATATCTGTTCGCCAGAGCCTTACGTTAAAGAGCTTCGCGTTCCAAAGATCCGAATTGTTAAGGCTTGCCTCTATAAGTGTGGCGTTTTCCAGGTTCGCATGCCACAGGCGCGCGCCGCTAAGTTCGGCTCGCGTAAGGTCCGCTTCCTCGAGATTTGACCCTGTTAAGTCTGCGCCCCGGAGATCAGCGCCTAAGAGTTCTGTTTTGCTAAGGTTTGCGTCGAATAAAGTGGTATTAGTAAGAGTTGCCCGGCTTAGATTAGCGCCTGCGAGGTCTGCCTTTGACAGGTCCAGATCGCTTAGATTAACCCTGTCGAGGTTCGCGCCTTTAAGGGATTTCTCATCTTTGGCAGTATCGGCGATAAGCTGCCTGTAGGCATTTTTGTCTTCCGTATGGTTCCAGCAATGAGATGATCCGAATAAAGACTGCTTTGAGCATCCGGATGCGCTGCACAGTGTTGGGCCCATGGCTATATCCTGCTTCTATGAGTTATATGCCGGTCGATAAACTTTATTATTTTTTCCTGGGTAAGGCTATCCATATGTACAAGCTGTACTCCCATGCCCGGGTAGAGGTGCGGCTGGAGTTTCTTGTCGGCAAGCCATATTACGGTTCCCCTAAGGGTAAGAGGCTTCGCTTCCTCCAGGGATAGCTCGACATAAAGTTGGGTGGATACGGGGTGGGTATCTTTCGAGTGTATAAATATTCCTTCCCCACCGAGGTTTTGCACGATTCCCGCCTGCATCTTTGCGGTGCTCGAAAGACTTGTCTTGTATTTCACTGACAGGCGCACCTCGATCCGCTCAAAGCGCCTTCGCATGGGAATTCTATCTATGGTTGAAGAACATTCAAAGCTCTTGATGGCCTCTTCCTCAATATCGTAGATCTCAAAAACCTTGTCTAGCCCGGATGTCGCGAAAAGGCTCTTTACATGCGCCGGCACCATACAGAACTTGATCATACCTTTTTGGTTCACGACGTTTTTGTAGGCGATGTTCATGATCGACAGGCCGTTATAATCGATAATGTTTACATTTGTGATGTTGAGAAGTATTTTATCTATACCCTGCCGCGCATATTGTCCCGTCTCTTCGATGAGAGCCGCCGAATTTATGTCGATATCGCCGGTTATATAGAGTATGACGACGTTATCCTGAAAGCGCTTTCGTATTTCCATCATATAATTTTACTGATCGTCGCGTACAAAAATAGTTTTTACTCCCTTTACCTGGCGTTTTACATCTTTGGTTACGCCGGTCATGGTTTCTCCGCAACCTGAGGCTAAAAGAGATACGAAGGCAACGAGTATGATTAGCAAAATGAATTGTTTCATATAAATCCTCCCTGTTTTAGAAACTAGTTTTTGTCCTTCCTTACCAAAAATTCTGCTGGGTCGAGTGCCTTACTCTTATGTCTTATTTCAAAGTGCAGATGCGTTTTTATGCCTCTTGCAGCGGCATTACCGGTTTTTCCAACCGAACCTATAACCTCCTCTTGCTTTACCCATTGAGATTTTTTTATTGCCACGCTTTTCAAGTGGCCGTAGCGCGTTTGCCATCCACCGGGGTGGTTTATTATCACGAGATTGCCATATCCGGTAGGGTAATGTAAAACTCTTGCCCAGCCGCTTTTTGAGGCGTACACAGGGCTTTTTAACGGCGCGGAGAGGTCGAGCCCCTCATGAACTCTCTTACCTTTTCGCTTTGCGCCGAAAGACCCTTCACCATAAGCGTCGTTCCGAACCTCGCCCGGATAAATAACAGGCATGGCAAAATAAGGCTCTTTTATCGAAAAATACCACGGGAAAGCATAAAAATAGAAAATTCCAAAAAAAACCGCTATTGCAAAAATCGATACAGCTAATTTTTTTATTATCCTCAAATCCACCTTTTCTTTTTAAAGAACAATATCATGAGGCTCGCGATCAAAAGCATTATCGAGACGATAACAAAATACCCGTATTTCCAGTCAATTTCCGGCATAAATCTGAAATTCATGCCGTAAATCCCGGTTATCAATGTAAGGGGCATCATAATGGTGGCGATTATGGTCAGGACTTTCATTATTTCGTTCAATTTGTTTGAGGTAGAAGACATGTAGCCGTCCATCGCTGTCGTTAAAGTATCGCGATAAAGGTCCAGGCTGTCGCTTATCCTTGCCAGGAGGTCCGCGACGTCACGAAAATAAACTGACAGGTTGTTTGGTATTATGGGCTCGT
>JADHYN010000026.1 GCA_016782425.1 Candidatus Omnitrophota bacterium | reverse complement strand
TTGCGGTTATTTCGAATTCGAATATGTAGTCGCCTCCTATCTTCTGCCAGGATGCGACGTTGACGCCCGCCATCGTAAGTAGATGCGCAAGCTTTTCCGGATCCAACTTCACGTCAACATAATCTTTTAACCAACTATAACTTACTTTCATCTTTTGCTTTTGTTCGTGAAAGATTAAAAATCAAATATAAAATATCAAAAATACAAGTCAAAAATGAAAATATTTTTGGTTTTTGATATGTGTTTTTGATTTTTGGTCTTTGATATTTGATTTTGCACTAAAATTGTTTTAAAAACCTTACGTCATTCTCAAAGAAGAGCCTTATGTCGTCTATGCCGTATTTAAGCATCGCTATCCGCTCAACACCCATCCCGAAAGCAAAACCTGTGTACTTGTTGGGAGAATACCCGACAGCTTCAAATACGCGCGGATTGACCATGCCGGCTCCCAGGATCTCCAGCCACCTCGTGTGAGAGCAAACCCTGCAACCCTTGCCCCGGCATATAATACAGGAGATGTCGACTTCGGCGGAAGGTTCGGTAAACGGGAAAAAGCTCGGTCTGAATCTCGTTTTTGTTTTCTCCCCGAACATACGTTTTGTAAAAAGGCTTAAGACCCCTTTTAAATCGGAAAATTTGACATCCTTGTCGACCAAAAGACCTTCAACCTGATGAAACATGAATGAATGCGAGGCATCAACCGCATCGGGCCTGTAAACCTTGCCAGGCATGATCGCCTGGATCGGCGGCTGGGTTTTTTCCATAATTCTTATCTGGACTGTCGAGGTGTGGCTTCTTAAAAGCACATCATTTTTTATGTAGAAGGTATCAAACGCATCCCGTGAGGGGTGTTCTGGTGGTATATTAAGCGCTTCGAAATTATAAAATTCTTTTTCTATCTCCGGGCCTTCGGCGATTTTAAATCCGAGGGAGACAAAAATATCGTTTATCTCGTTTAAGGTTTTCGTGATGGGGTGAAGTCTTCCCTCTTCCGGCAATATGCCGGGCATGGTAACGTCAATTTTTTCTCCCTTTTTGGCCTCGCCGGATAGTAGTTCGTTTTTCTTTCTTTCAAGTTCCTTCTGGATATATGTCTTTAGAATATTTAATTCCTTGCCGGCGGAAGGTCTTTCGTCTTCATTAACCGAGGGGAGCTTTCCCATCAGACCTGAAATGAGCCCTTTTCTTCCGAGATATTTAATTCGCATCTCTTCGGTGGTTTTCGCATCCGTTACGTTTTTCATTTCTTCTTCGAACGAATGCCTTATATCCCTTATTTCGTTTTCCATGAGATTTTTTAGTGTTTTTGTTTCAGTTTTTCTATGTTTTCATTCGAACCCAGCACGATAAGAATGTCACCCTTCTTTATAATGTCTTCTGCTTTCGGGGATACGTTCACGATCTCCTCTTCTTCCTTTTTTGAAGCAGAAGGAATTTTTCTTTTAACCGCGATTACGTTTACCCCGAACTTTGCGCGAACGTCCACTTCCCGGAGGCTTTTTCCTATAAATTGTTTCGGCGGGATTAACTCCACGATGCTCGATTCGTCGGAAAGCTCTATCTGCTCGATAACACTTGTAGAGACGAGGCTGTTGGCTACCCTTACGCCCATTTCTCTTTCCGGTTGTATAACCTTTGTCGCCCCGATTTTTTCCAGTACTTTTTTGTGGTCTTCGCTGACTGCTTTGCATACGATCTCTTTAATGCCAATCTCTTTCAGGTTGAGCGTCGTTAAAATGCTCGCTTCAAGATTCGTCCCCATGCCGACGATAGCAACGTCCACGTTTTCCGTGCCGACGCTCCTTAAGGCCTTCTCGTCTGTGGCGTCCAGGCATACGGCCTGTGTTACCTCGTCGGAGATGTCTTGTGTCATCTGCTCGCTTATGTCTATGGCAAGAATCTGGTATCCTTTTTCCGCAAGCGTCCTGGCCACGCTCGATCCGAATCTGCCCAAACCTATAACTGCAAATTGCCTCATGTTTTACCTCCGTTTCGGATTTTTATCCGATCATTATCTTTTCTTCGGGATAAGTGTAGGCCATTTTTTCGTGCTGGAGCGCAATGGCTAGTGCCAGAGTTAAGGGCCCTACCCTTCCCGTAAACATTGTAACTATTATAATCATTTTCCCGGCCGCGCTCAATGTCGACGTGATTCCAGTTGACAACCCGACCGTTCCAAATGCCGAAACAACTTCAAAAAGTATTCTCAGAAAGAAATTATCCAGAAATGCCGCTTTGTTATGTTCTGCAAATGTCAGCAATACGACAGCGATAAAGATCCATCCAAGCGCGAGAAACACAACGACGAGGGCTTTTCGCACGACTTCCTTCGGAATCGTCTTTTTAAAAAGAGAAACCCTGTCCCTGTTTTTCAGCATTGAAAAAGCCGTCGCAAGAAGTACGCCAAAGGTGCAGGTTTTGATTCCGCCGCCTGTGGAGCCGGGTGAAGCACCGATAAACATGAGAAAAACAAAAAAGCATAAAGTGGGCGTCGCAAGGCTTCCTATGTTCAGGGTATTAAATCCTGCCGTCCTCGTCGTAACTGATTGAAAAACTGAACCGAGCACCTTTTCTTTTGCGGAAAAACCGCTCATTGTATTGTTTTGTTCAATAAGGAAAAAGAGCAGTGCCCCTATTGCAATGAGGCCGAACGAGATGCTTAGCGCAACTTTAGTCTGAATGCTTACGTGATAGAAGGGCTTTCTTCTTGCAAGGCGCGGTACTTCCAAAATTACTATAAAACCGATTCCTCCGATTATTATAAGAAGAATCATCGTCAGGTTTATATACGTGTCTCCTAAAAATGACGCAAAACTTGTGGAAAAGAGGGAGAAACCAGCATTGCAAAAGGCACTTACGGAATGAAAAACGGAATTGATTAAAATCTTCCCGAGAGGCCAATCGACAAGTCTTGCCCACCGCAGGGCAAGGCAGGCCGCTCCCAAAAACTCTATCCCGAGGGTAATAAAAATGATATACTTTATAAGCGTGGTTAGATTCTGTACTTTATTGGGTGCCATCGTCTTTTGAATGACAAGATCATCTCGTATTGTGAGCTTCCTCCCCAGAAAGACGGCAAAAAGCGTGGAGAATGTCATTATGCCGAGCCCTCCCATCTGAAAGAGGATAAATATGACCAGTTTCCCGAATGTTGAAAAATATGACCCCGTATCCCTTACTATGAGTCCTGTTACGCATGTCGCGCTCGTGGCGGTAAAAAGGCTGTCGATTAAGGGCGCTCTTTTGCCGCTTTGCGTGGCAAACGGCATGCTAAGAAGCACCGTACCCACGAGTATGGCGCACAGAAAGCTAACCACGAGAATCTGCGGTGGATTTAGTCTTTTCAGCATTATATGTTACTTTTTGCGAGTTCCACGAGTTTGCTAAACGCCTTTTTGTCGTGAAGTGCGAGATCCGCCAAAACTTTTCTGTTCAGCTCGATCTTGGATTTGCCCAGGCCCATCAAGAATTTACTGTAAGAAAGGTTTTCCTGTCTGCAGGCTGCATTGATTCGCACAATCCAGAGATTTCTGTAAGCCCTTTTCTTCTGCTTTCTATCCCTGTAGCTGTAATACATCCCTTTCTGGACGGACTCCTTCGCAGTCCGGTAAAGTCTGGACCTTGAACCGTACTGGCCCTTGGCTTTCTTTAATATTTTTTTTCTTCTTCTTTTTGATGCGACTGCAAATTTTGCCTTAGCCATTTTTCCTCCTCGCTCGTTACCCGTATGGCATTAGTCTTTTAATTGTTTTTTCTTCTGTCTTTGAAACAAGACCGGCTTTCCTGAGAGCCCTCTTTCTCTTTCTTGACTTTTTTGTCAATATGTGGCTTCTGAAAGACCTGCCCCTTTTAATTCTCCCTTTTTTTGTAAACTTAAAACGTTTCTTTACCGATTTTCTTGTTTTTATTTTAGGCATCCTCTGGCTCCTCTTTTATAATCGCTTCTTACTTTTTGGGGGCGAGTATCATTGTCATCAAGCGGCCTTCCAGTTTAGGCGGTTTTTCCTCTTGGCCGATGTCGGAGATATCCTTTGTCAATCTCTGCAAGATATTCTTGCCAAGATCGATATGCTGCATCTGCCTTCCCCGGAAGCGCATTGTGACCTTTACCTTATCGCCTCTTTGTATAAAGCGCTGCAAGTGATGAAGTTTAACCTGGTAATCGTGTTCTTCGATCTTGGGTCCGAACTTCAGTTCTTTGATATGGACTATGTGTTGTTTTTTCTTGGCCTCTCTTTCACTCTTTTCCTGCTCGTACTTAAATCTCGAATAGTCCATAATTCTGCAGACGGGCGGATTCACATTAGGCGCCACTTCAACAAGATCCAATCCTATTTCCTCGGCCATTCTCAGGGCTTCTCTAGTATTTACTACCCCAAACTGTTTTCCGTCTTCTCCAATAAGACGGACACTCTGTGCTCTTATTCTCGTATTTGCTCTTATGAATTTTCTCGTATGACACCTCCTATTTTCTTTTTTCCTTTATTTCTTGTTCAATTATTTCCAAAAATTTCTCGACCGGCATCTCTCCCATGTCCCCTTTGGACTTCGAGCGCAGAGATACCCTGCCCTTTTTCGCTTCCCTTTCTCCCACGATCACGAGGTATGGTATTTTTTCCAGCTCGCGTTCCCGGATTTTTTTCTGCATTTTTTCGTCGCGCGCGTCTACGATTATTCTTACATCTTTTTCCGCAATGATATCTCGCAATTTTTGTGCGTAGTTCGTCTCTTTCTTTGTAATAGGAATAATGCATACCTGCACGGGCGCCAGCCAGAGCGGGAAATTCCCGCCGTAATGCTCCACTAACGCGCCTATGAACCTTTCGATGCTGCCAAGGATAACCCTGTGCAGCATTATTGGTTTTTTCTCTTTTCCGTCTTTGTCCGTATATCTAAGATCGAATCTCTCCGGAAGCACAAAATCACACTGGATGGTTGCGCATTGCCACTCGCGGCCGAGGGCGTCTTTAAGTTTTATATCTATTTTGGGGCCGTAGAAAGCCCCTTCTCCTTCCTTTATCTCGTATGGGATTTTTTTCCTTTTAAGCGTGTTTTTAAGGGCTCTTGTCGCCTCGCTCCATTCTTCGTCCGTTCCTATGGATTCTTTCGGTCTTGTGCTCAATTCCACGCTGTATTCGTCAAAACCAAAAACTTTCAGTGTGTCCTCGACAAAATCTATAACGTTTATCACTTCCTCTTCTATCTGGTCTTTTAGGCAGAATATGTGCGCGTCATCCTGGGTAAATCCTCTTAGCCTCAAAAGCCCGTGTAGAACCCCGGATTTTTCGTGCCTGTAGACACTTCCTAGTTCAAAAAACCGAAGCGGCAGATCGCGATAGCTTCTCTTGTGTGATTTATAAACCAGGATATGGCCGGGACAATTCATCGGTTTTACGGCGAACTCCTTGCCTTCAATTTGGAAGATGTACATGTTCTCTTTATAAAACTCGTAATGGCCAGATCGAATCCATATATCGCTTTTTAAAATGTGCGGGCTTATAACAAGCTCGTAGTCTCTTTTTAAGTGTTCGCGTTTTATATAATCTTCGATGATCGTCCGAAGAAGCGCACCCTTGGGGTGGTACAAAACAAGCCCTGAGCCCATCTCCAGATTAAAACTGAACAAATCCAGTTTCTTTCCGAGCGTGCGGTGGTCCCTTTTCTTCGCCTCTTCGGTCAGTTTCAGGAATTTATCAAGGTCTTCTTTTTTTTCAAAAGCGGTACCGTAAATTCTCTGCAGCATGGGATTGGTTTCTATGCCCCGCCAGTATGCGCCGGCTATTGAAAGGAGCTTAAAGGCCTTGATCTCGCCTGTCCTATTGATGTGAGGGCCTTTGCACAAATCGACAAAATTGCTGTGCCTGTAGACGCTGACCTTTGAACCTTTTATATCATCTATCAGTTCCAATTTATACTTTTCGCCCAGCTTCCTGAAAAGGTTGATAGCTTCTTTCTTCGGCACCTCCTGCTCTATAAATTCCGAATTTTCTTTGATTATCCTTTTCATCTCCTGGTCGATTCTCGGAAGGTCCTCGGGTTTTATGGGTTCATCTATATCGAAATCATAGTAAAACCCGTTGGCAATAGCGGGCCCTATGGCAAGCTTTGCCTTCGGATACAGTCTTTTCACTGCATCGGCCATGACGTGTGACGCGCTATGTCTTAATGCCTCGAGATTCATATTTTTTCCTCTAATGGGAAAAAGATTATTAAGCAATTGCCTTGTTTTCTTTAGCAATCATTTCATCCGAAGGATGAAATTCAAAAACCGTTAGGTTTTGTCTTCCCCGCCTATACCTAACTTTCTGCAACTCATGGCGGGGTCCCGCCGATGCATGCCTAAAATCTGGTTTAGGCGGGAAAATCCAGATTACCTTATCTTACTAGCCTTCCGCTTAGGAAGGGATACGGCCTCGACGAAGTCGGGGCGTGAAATGATTTTGGTGTAAGCCAAAATCATCAAATGGTGGACGCGACAGGGCTCGAACCTGTGACCCCTACCATGTCAAGGTAGTACTCTAACCAACTGAGCTACGCGTCCGTTTGTTTTTCAACGCGCTAACCTCCGCCTTCGCCAAAACAGAAATCCATAGTAGATAGGCTTCGGCGGATCCGCCGTAGCATACCTCCTGTAAAGATTCTTCTCCTGCGGAGGCGGAAACTGCGCCGACTGCCCATCCTGTATCAAATATCTGGTGCCGAGAGTGGGATTCGAACCCACACGGAGTTAAGCTCCAACGGATTTTAAGTCCGTATTGTCTACCAATTCCAACATCTCGGCAAAAATTGTTTCGTAATTTTTGTCCCGAGAAAGCGCCGAGGAGAAGCTTTCGAGGCACCTTTTACCTCTGGCTTTACTCGCCTTAGCGCCGAAGCGCTCGGCACTGAGGCGGGACAGTTTGCGCCAAGCAAAACACGGCAGATTGGAGGCACGAACCGGTCCGCCTTCGCCAAAGTAGAACTTTACAATAAATATGCTTCGGCGGATAAAAATCGCACCTGTCGTACACTCCTCCGCCGTAGTCGAACACAATAAGTATTCGATGAAGGCGGGAGGTTTTGTCCCGCACCTACCTATTGGAGGCGCAGACCGGAGTCGCACCGGTGTAGATGGTTTTGCAGACCACTGCCTATCTCCTCGGCCACTGCGCCAATATTTTGCGGGATCCCGCCCCGAACGTAGCTTCTTCTTGGAAGAAGTTCTTCGGGGTCCCGAAAAACTTCTTCTCGAAGTGCTGCATTCGGGAAAGAATTTCATCCGGAGAAATTTCATTCGGGACAGACCTCTTTACCTGACTACTCGGCCATCGCGCCCTTCCACTTAACTTCCCCGCTTATACAAAGAACATGCTTTCCGCCCTTGTGATTTGTGTCCTTATCGAAAACTATCTCGGCCCCTGAAGGTGATTCGATAGTATATTCTGTTACATAATGATAATCCGGCTCCAGGGTATCTCCCGCATGAGAACTGGCAGGACAGTCAAAAACCTTTTCGTCCTCTACATATCCGCCTTCTACAAGGTCTCCCAGATTGGGCGGGAATTTTCCCTCGTGCTCGCTTGCGTACAATTTAAGCCCCAATCCGATATGCTGCAGGTTTTCCTCGCAGGTTATCATCCTCGCTTTCCACCTGATTTTACTAATAAATGGCGTTAATAATAGTATAAACATAATGATAATAACGCCTACAAAGGCAAGTTCCGTTATGGTAAACCCCCGCATCAATACATTGGTGTGGGGGTGAATCCCGTTTGGCTTCCCTTGCCTATTTAGACTTGTGAACATATCAATTCGGAGTATAGCACAGCTCTTCTATCGTGTCAAGAATGGCACCTGCTATACGAGATTTTGTCATTTTGCTTAACTTTTTTCTGCGCCCCTCGTTGTCTAACAAATACACGGTCTTTCTGCCTCTGCCGAAAGGTGCGTTGTGCCGGTTGAGTTTATTGGCAATTATTAAATCCAGATTCTTGGATTTTAGTTTTTTTGTGGCGTTTTTTAAAAGATCGCCTGTTTCTAGAGAAAAACCTACCATAATTTTGTTTTTCCGCTCTTTCGGCGTAATGGACTTTAAAATATCGGGGTTTTTAACAAGCTTGAGTGTAAAATTTTTACGTGATTTAATTTTATTTTTCGAAAAAGAGACCGGCCGGAAATCCGAGACAGCGCTTGACATTACGAGAATCTCGGATTTTTTAAGTTCTCTGTGAACTTTTTTGCATAACTCTTCGGCAGTTTCTATGGGCACAAATCTTATTCCCCTGGGAGGCTCAATGCCGGTAGGTCCGCTTATTAATGTTACTTTATACTTTCTTTTTTTGGCTATTCTTGCGAGCTCATAACCCATATAGCCGCTAGAGCGATTGGAAATAAAACGAACCGGATCAATCGGTTCGACGGTAGGGCCTGCTGTTATAAGTATCCGGGGGATTTTTTTTACCCCGTTAGAAATTTTCATTTTTACGGTTTTTCTATACACATTAGAATTTCTAATGGGGTTCACTTCAGCGCTTTTTCTATCCGTTTTATTATCTGATTCAAGTCCGCGAGATGTCCGACGCCTACGTAGCCACAGGCAAGATGTCCAACGGTGGGATCTATAAATTTGTAACCTATTTTTTTAAGCTCCTGGATATTTTTCTGGGTTATTTTATGCTTATACATGTTGTCGTTCATAGCCGGGGCGATGAGCACGGGGCTTTTTGAGGAAATAACAACGCTCGTCAGAAGGTCGTCGCATATACCCGAGGCCAATTTTGCAATGATGTTTGCTGTCGCTGGCGAAATAACGATTAAATCAGCCTTCTTGGCCAAGGAAACGTGTATGGTATCCCGCTTATCCGGCAGTTTAAACATGTCCTTGTAAACTTTATTCCCGGAAAGCGTCTCCAAGGTCAAGGGCGTTATAAATTCTTCCGCCTCCTCGGTTATTACACATATTACGTTGTAGCCCTTTTTCTTGAGGCGATTTATAATATCGCAGGTTTTATACGCCGCTATGCTTCCTGTTATTCCCAGAATAATATTCTTCATTTTTTAGTTTCCTTGCAGCTTATTTTGTTCTCTATTATTTCCTTAAGCGCTATGGAAGTAATCTTTGCATTGGGTGCTATTTCAACGAGTTTTTCGCTGCCCCCGCCCAGCTCAAGGGCCCTCCGGGAAGCGAGAGTCACCAGTTTATATATGCTGCCATTTGTATTTTTCAGCAAGTCTTCCATTGGAACGTAAGCCAATTTAGCCTCCTTTTTGTCGTCTCTTTTTTTTAATCACGGAAATTAACTCATCGACGGCATTTTCCAGCTTGTCATTAACGACTATATAATCATACTTTGGCGCGAATTTGAGTTCTCGTTTTGCTATTTTAATGCGCCTTGCAATTTCAGCTTTGTCGTCCGTATTGCGTAATTTGAGCCGGCGTGAAAGCTCTTTTATTGAAGGTGGTTTTATAAAAATAAGAACACTCTTTGGGAATTTTTTTTTGACATTCATGGCGCCCTTCACATCGATGCTAAGTAAAAGATCCTTACCTTTTTTTATTTTCTCCAGGACAAAGCGCTTTGGTGTACCATAAAAATAGCCGAAATTTTCTTCCCACTCAAGGAAACTGCGATTTTTTACTTCCTTTTTAAACAGTTTTTTAGAAATATAGCGGTAATCTTTCTTATTTTTTTCTCCCCGGCGGGGTCGTCTGGTGGTCGTGGACACGGAAGGCGTAAGGCCTTTTATTTTCCTTAATACCCTCTTGCATATAGTGGTCTTCCCGCATCCCGAAGGAGCGGAAACAACAAAAATCCGGCCTTTCTTTTCCATCCAAGGTATTTCTTAAATTACTCGATATTCTTGAGCTGCTCTCTTATCTTCTCTATTTCCGTTTTTGTTTCGATTACACCTTTGGAAATATTGAAGCCGCTCGATTTCGATCCTATAGTGTTTATTTCCCTGTGAAGTTCTTGGGCGATAAAGTCAAGTTTTTTTCCGGCCTCGCCGGTCTTTTTAATAGTTTTTGTGAAGTTATGCATGTGATTGTCGAGCCTGGTCAGTTCTTCCGTTATGTCGGTATTCTTTGCGAAAAGCGCCACCTCAACTTCAAGCCTCCCTCTATCCACGGGATATCCCCCGGAGAGTTCGCGTATTCTTTCCGAAAGTTTATTCTTATATTTTCGCACGTCTTTGGTAGCACTTTTTCTGATATCCGAAACTATACCCTTTATCCTTTTCATCCTCATCGTAAGATCTTTAACCAAGAAGCTTCCTTCTTTTCTCCTGTCTTCGACAAGGTTATCGAGGGCCTCTTCTATGACCTCCTTCACGAAAGGCCACATCCTCGCAATGTTCCTGTTGCCCATTTTGTAATTTATTACGCCCGGAAACGAAATAATGTCGGAGAGCTTTATTGGGCCTTCCACTTTCAATTTTTTCTTGAGCCTCTCAAGCTTGTTGCAATAGCTTTTGGCTACCTTCTCGTCTATAAAGATATTGGTGCCTACTTCTTCGGTCGTTTCGTGGATCAGGTTGAGATAAACCTTTCCTCTTTTTACCCTGCTTTTAACAAGGTTTTTTACCCTGTCATCGAATATGCCTAAGCTATTCGGTAGTTTATGCGTTACTTCCAAGAATTTATGATTTACTGTTCTTATTTCGGATGTAAAAAATCCGAATTTGGTCTGTATTTCACCTCTTCCGAATCCTGTCATTGATTTTATCATTTCCACACCTGTATGTTCTTCTTTGATTCTATCTTTTTTGTCGCATAAATATCCATTATGAGCTCATCTGGCTCAAACCACAGCCTTATTTCTCTTTTGGCTTCTGTTTTATTTGCAGAGGCGTGAATCACGTTTTCGTAAACGCCTTTTGTGGTAATCCTGCCGTACTGTCCTCTTATGGAGACCATGTCCGCTTTCTCGGGGTTAGTGGCGCCGCAGATCTTGCGGACCTTGTCGATGGCGCCTTCGCCCCAATAAACAAGCGCCATGACCTTCTTTTTATGGTAATGCCCCATTATATATTTTATGAGCTCCTCAAAGAAGGGTTCTTTTTTCAGGTATTTGTAGTGCTCGTTGGCGAGTTTGCGCGAGACGCGTATTATCTTGGCACCGATTATATCCAGCTTTGTCTCGGAAAGCCGGGTCAGGACATTACCGGTCAGCGATTTTTTTAATCCGTCCGGTTTTATTAGGATTAACGTCTGATTGGTCATATATAATATTATTAGGCTAATTTAGTATTTTATCACCTGGCTTGGGATTGTCAATGAGAAAAGCCCCTTATAAACCCGGGGTCTGGGATGCCCTTATAAACATTTATTTTTATACCATTCTACGGTCTTTTTTAGTCCCTTTTGGAAAGAGGTTTTGGCAACAAATCCAAACTCTCTCTTTGCCTTTTGGATATCCAGCATCCTTCTTGGCTGCCCATCCGGTTTGGAAGTATCCCACACAACTTTTCCCTTAAAGCCCGTAAGTTTCATTACTAAATTGGTTAGTTCTTCTATCGAAATTTCAAATCCGGCACCGATATTTACTGGATCCGGTTTGTTATATTTCTCTGCTGCCAAAAGAATGGCTTCTGCGCAATCTTCTATGTATAGAAACTCTCTTGTGGGTTTCCCGGTTCCCCATACGCTTATACTGTCTTTACCCTTTTTGATTGCGTCAAAACACTTTTTTATAAGGGCTGGTATTACATGTGAGGCATCGGGATTGAGCTTATCCCCCGGACCATATAGGTTTACCGGCAATAAAAAGATAGCGTTAAAACCGTATTGTTGTCTATACGCTTGGGTTTGAACAAGAAGTATTTTTTTTGCCAAGCCGTAAGGCGCGTTTGTTTCTTCCGGATATCCATTCCACAGATCTTTTTCTCTGAAAGGAATAGGTGTAAACTTCGGATAGGCGCATACTGTACCGAGGGCAACGAATTTTTTTACTTTGAGTTTTCTTGCCTCTTCTATCAACTGAATGCCCATCACCGCGTTGTTATAGAAAAACTCTCCTGGCTTGGTTCGATTTGCTACGATGCCACCGACTGTTGCCGCAAGGTGTATGACAATATCCGGTTTTGAATGTCTATAAACTTTCCTTACAGCCCCTATGTCTCGCAGATCATAATCCCTGTGTTTTGGTACAAAGATATCTCTGCAGCGGTTTTTTTTAAGCCCCTCGACGACATAAGGGCCCAGGAAGCCCTCTCCGCCTGTTACCAACACTTTTTTATTTTGCCAAAACGATGTTTTGTCGACCATTTTTCGCTGCAATTGTTTAGATGATGACGATAAATTCTCCGCGTGGTTTAGTTTTAGAAAAATGCTCCAGAAGAATTTTTGTTTTGTCTCTTTTTATTTCTTCGAATTTTTTTGTTATTTCTCGCGCCACTACAATTTCCCGATCCCCTATTGTCTCTAGCATGTCTTTTAACAATTTAATTATTCTGTGGCAAGATTCGTATAGAATTATAGTTCGTCCTTCCTTCTTCAAAAATTCTAGCCTTTTTCGCCTCTTTGATGATTTATTGGATAAAAACCCTTCGAATACAAACTTGTTAGCCGGCTTGCCTGAAACAACAAGCGCAACAATCAAGGCTGTTGGACCGGGTATTGCTACCACTGGTATCTGGTTTTCGATAGCATTTTGTATAAGTGAAAATCCCGGATCTGAAATCCCGGGAGTGCCCGCATCGGAAACA
>JADHYN010000009.1 GCA_016782425.1 Candidatus Omnitrophota bacterium | reverse complement strand
GTAACATATTGTCATTACCTAAGTTACAGAATTAGTATACCATATTATTGACGAGAAAACAAGCGCTTCTCCGACGGAGATTCGGAAATTCTCCGACGAGAAAAATAAATAAATCGAGAGAGAGTTCGGCAACAGACTCAAAATAAATGAGTTATGAGTAGATGGTGTACACTTTTTAGCGCTTGGCAGGATATTTATACACTCGTGGAACGCGGTTTGTTACGCCGGTTACTATTTCGTAGGGGATGGTGCCGGCAAGGCGGGCAAGCCTCTCTATTCTTATCTCTTCTTTTTTCTGCTTTCCTATGAGCACGACTTCGTCGCCGACTTTTGCGTTCTTGAGATGCCCAACATCCACCATTGTCTGGTCCATGGTCACCTTCCCGACAACGGGCGCGCGGTGGCCCCCAACAAGAACCTCGGCTTTGTTTGATAGGATTCGCCCGTAACCGTCAGCGTACCCTATCGGAAGGGTTGCGATTTTCGTCTGAACTTGCGTTATGTAGGTCCGGCCGTAGCTTATTGAACGGCCGGGCGGGGTATTTTTCATGAAAGCTATTTTTGTTTTGAGGGAAAATGCCGGTTTTAATTTTAAAAGTCGGGGGAAATTTCTTTTTGGATAAATTCCATAAATGATAATCCCCGGCCTTATCATGTTGAGGCGCGATTTTTTCCAATCCACGCAAGCTATGGAATTAGCCGCGTGTCTAAGCGGGATCTCTATTTTTAGACTCTTTAGATCGGATAATATTTTTTCAAAAGAATCGATTTGATATTGGGTAAAAAATTTATCCCGGGCGGCGATAGAAAAATGCGTATAAATCCCCTCTATTTTTATGTTTTTATTTTTCTTTACGTCTTTTACGAATTCTATCGCATCTTCGTGCCAGACACCGATTCTTCCCATTCCCGTATCCACTTTTATGTGCACTTTTGATTCGATTTTTTTCCTGGCGAGATCTTTAAGGGCCTTCAATAATTCCCTGTTGCAGAGGGTTATCGTAACATTGTTTTTAATCGCGATTTCCGCCTCTTCCGGCATGATTGATCCCAGAATTAGTACGGGTAGCTTCACCCTCGCTTTGCGCAGCACGAGCGCCTCATCCAATGTGGCAACGCCTAAATATTTTATTTTTATCTTATAGAGAACCCTGGATACCTCGACGATACCGTGCCCATAAGCGTTGGCTTTAACGACCGCCATTATTTCGGTATCCCTGCCTACGACATCCTGTATCCTTCGGCAATTATACTTTATGGCGTCTAAATCGATCTCGGCCCATGTGGGGCGGTATGATACCATTTTCACTCCTCTACAGGCTTACGCCTGTAGTATCTTTAGTGTTTTCGTGTATTCCCCGCACGCCTGCCCTCCGTAGCCTTGGCGAAGGATGGTAAGCGTGGGGTTATCTGGCAATATTTTGAATGCAGGTACATCGGCGCCAGCCTATCGGGATTCGTGAATTTTCTTTGTTTAGCCTTTGTAAGCCCGAGCGCTGCTACGACCTCCGCTCGCGGATACCAGTTTTTCGTCGAAATGTTAACATAAGGATTTTTTTCTAACGAATCTTTATATAGCTTAACAGCGTCCCCGAAAACAAGCGTTGGCTTTTTTATTTTTTTAAGGAGGCTGTCTATATCGAGCAGCATGTAATCGGTAAGCCTCCTTAAGCCTCTCTTGCCGTCGAATAAACAGGCGTAAACTTTCTTCTTTTTTGCGTCTAAAAGCGGGCAAAGCATGTAATCTTTTTCATCTGAGAAATTCTCGGCTATGACCCGAAGGGTAGGTAGGGCTACTATGGGTATCCCCAGGGCCATATTTATTCCCTTGCACGTTGCGACCCCTATCCGTAAACCCGTAAAAGATCCCGGGCCTATGCTTAAAGCTATGGCATCGATGTTTTTTAATTTCAAGCGGCATTTTTTGAGGAGTTTATCAATTGTGGGCATAAGAAAGTCGAAATGTCTTAGCTCTTCTTTTTCGTGGGAACGAGCAAGAATACTATCGTTTTCTGTTATAGCTACACTTAAATATTTAGTAGAGGTATCTATAGCTAGCAGTTTCATATCATCCTCCACACACTTCCGTGTGTGGTATCTTTCGTTGGTCGCGCATTCCCCATGCGCCTGCCCTCCGAAGCCTTGGCGTAGGAGGGGAAGCATGGGGTTATTCTTTGCTTACCGTTATTTTTCTCTTATCTTTCCCGAGATGCCTGAATTTCAGGCAAATATATTTATCCGGCAGAAGATCCATCGCTCTATCCGCCCATTCTACGACGCTTATGCCGCCGGAGTAAAAATATTCTTCATAACCTATTGTATCTAAGCCGCTTATGGGTTTTAATCTGTAAAAATCAAAATGATAAAGTGGCGCTTTTTTTGACTTATATTCTTTCACAATAACAAAGGAAGGGCTATTCACATATTTATATTCTTTAACGCCCAGCGCCTTGGCAATTCCTTTTGTAAAGAGTGTTTTCCCGGTACCAAGCTCTCCTATGAGCGCTACGACTGTCCCGGGTTTCAAGCCCTTTCCGAATTTAGCCCCTAAATCAAAGGTTTCTTTCGGGCTCTTTGTTATATATTGCGTCTTCAAAAATGCGCGTATCCTTTCGGTTTAAGCGGCGTTAGTTTTCCGTTATCCTCGATGAGCCCGACGCCTAGGGGCCTTTTAACGATCTCGCCTATAAGCGTTATGGGGAGATCTTCTTTCTTGCCCATGCGCTTCATTATCTTTTTTGATTCCGCGATAGAGGCTGTGAAAAGAAGTTCGAAATCTTCACCTGCAAAAATACTTTTCTCGAGTGGCTCTGATTTTTTTGAAAGCGGTATCAAGCTCTTGTAAACGCACGCCCCGACATTGCTTGCCCGGGCGAGCCTATTTAAATCCATGGCTAAGCCATCTGATAAATCTATCATAGAGTTTATTTTAAAGTTTTTAACTAATATTCTTGATTCCCGGAGGCGTGGTAAAAAATTAAGGTGTTTGGATTTTCCCTCGCCCAGCGCCCCTGTTACAAATATTAAGTCTCCGGGCTTAGCCCCGTCTCTTTTTGTAAGGTGTTTTTTCTCGGCCTCGCCTATTAATGTAACGTTTAAAACTATTTTTTCGGAATTATTTGTATCGCCGCCTATAATAGATATATTAAATTTTTTCGAAATTTTTTCTATTCCCCGAATAATTTCTTTTAAGAATCTTATATTTTTCCCCCGGGGAACCGCGGCTGCTACTAATGCGTATTTCGGAATACCGCCCATTGAAGCGATATCGCTTATATTGACCGCCATGGCCTTCCAGCCGATTTCGAATGCGTGAGTTTTCTTCGTAAAATGCGTGCCTTCTATAATCATGTCGCATGTGAAAAGCAAAAATTTATTCTTTTTATACTTGATAACGGCGCAATCGTCGCCTATGCCCTTTACGACCGGCCTTTTTATTTTGAATCTGCGGGTAATATATCGAATAAATTCTAGTTCGCGCATGCTTTCCTTATGCTGCGTAAAAAAGGTTTTCGTAAAATACCTTTTTCTGTAATAATCGCTGTTATAAAGCGATTCGGCGTCACGTCAAAAGCAGGGTTAAAAACTTTTACATTTCTAGGGGATACATAAATGTTTTTTATTTTTCTTACCTCATCGGGATTGCGTTCTTCGATGGGTATGGCTTTACCTGTTTTTATCTTCGTGTCAATGGTTGAGGTGGGCGCGACGACATAAAAAGGCACTTTGTGATGATGGGCTAAAACAGCCAGGTTATATGTCCCGATTTTATTCGCTGTGTCGCCGTTTCCGGCTATCCTATCGGCTCCGACGATTATCTTGTCAATCTTGCCGCTTGCCATTAAACTTGCGGCGGTGTTATCGCAGATAAGAGTCGCATCTACGCCTTCGCGCATAAGCTCCCACGCCGTAAGGCGCGCACCCTGTAAAACGGGCCGTGTCTCGTCAGCATAAACTTTTATTTTCTTTTTCTGGCTGTGGGCCGCAAAAATTACACCTAGCGCCGTACCATAATCAGCAGTAGCAAGCCCGCCTGCATTACAATGCGTGAGGATATTATCCTTACTTTTTATAAGCGCGCTTCCGAACTTACCCATTTTTCTGCAGATTGCTTTATCCTCATTAAGAAGGTTTTTCGCTTCTTTTAATAAGATTTTCTTTGTCTTTGTAACGGGCTCACCTTTATGCTTGCGCGCAATTTTACCCATCCTCTCAAGCGCCCAAAAAAGATTTACTGCTGTTGGCCTTGAGGTTGCTAAATAATTTATAGTTTTGCTTAAGTCTTTGGCGAAATTTTTGTTGGTTGAATTTCTAACACCTAGATATACTCCGAACGCGGCCGCAATACCGATGGCCGGTGCCCCGCGTATTTTCATGTATTTTATAATATTCCAAATCGACTGCGCCGAGGCGCAATAGATAAAACGCATTTTAGCGGGAAGGGCGCTCTGGTCGATTATTTTTACCTTATTTTGTTTCCATTCTATTGTTGGCACCGGCATTTTATTAAACCACCCTCTTACTTAACCAGGTTATTAAAATATCTGAATAAAAACACCATAAAAACACTCCCAACGTTATTCATTATGTGAAGTGTTATCGACGGGATAAGGCTACCTGTTTTTTCATACAAATAGGCAAGCGTCATGCCCAATATCATAATTGGTATAAAACCTACCAAAAAGTAGGTCATAGCATGCGTATGTAAAAAAGAAAAAAGGATACTTGTTATAAAAATACCCGCAAAAACGCCGAACTTCCTTTTTACGGCGTTATACATGACTCCTCTAAAAAATATTTCTTCTATCACCGGCCCAAAGATAGCCGCAATTATGCTGGAAGTGAATATGAGTGCGATATTTTTCTCAGCGAGAAAAAGTCCGACTATCGGTTGCGGAGGGGGCTTGATTTGTAAGATATTAAGAAGAATATACACTAAAATACCGAGAATAAGTATTACCGGTACGATCGCCACGTAACCGCAAATACCGTAGAGGATATTTTTTTTGATGTTTTTCTTTACAAAACCGAGGCTTGCAAATTTCTTTTTGTAAACTTTGCGCATAAACTTTAGGATAATCAAGAGCGCGATAAAGTCCAGTACGACTGTATCAAGAATCATTCTAATATTATTATTTTTGAAAAATGTAAATTTCGTTTTCATTACGCTTTGTAGGGCCCCCAGACAGAAGCTAAGTGCCATAAAAAATAGATAGCCAAACGTAAATGCTAAAATAACTATCTTAAAAACGTCGCCTATCTTCCATCTCGGAGGATCTGTACCGTCGGTTTTTTGTAAAACGTCTTTTTTCTTTAATTTGTTAAAGAGGAAATACCCATCGAGCGCAAGACCCGAGAAAAACATAAATACGATGAGGAGATTACAGCATATGTAAAAAAGATAAAGCGGGATATTATTTTTTAATATATTTTCTATTTTTTTGCTGCGGTCCTGCGCTTCGTCAAACTCCATAAAGAGAGTGGGGCTTTCATCTTTTTCTTCTTCTACTCCGACTTCAGTTTTGACTTTATCCCGGACTTTTTCTTCCTTCATAAACATAGGCGCAACGTTTATAGTTACGATGAGAAAAAAGAGTGTTATGTATATCCGGTTTCTTTTAACGAAATCTTTTATCATCAATGCTCCCTCTTATGGTATTTTAAATAGTTTCTTAGCGTTTTCCGTAGTTACTTTTTCTATTTCCTCTTTTGATACGTTCAAAATCTCCGATAGCACGTCACGAAGTTCGGTTATATACGCGGGTTCGTTTCTTTCCCCTCTATATGCTTGGGGTGCCAAAAACGGCGCGTCTGTCTCCAGAAGAAGCCGGTCAAGCGGAACGCCTTTGGCGATCTCTCTTAGGCGTTTGGCATTTTTAAAGGTCAGGTTGCACGTAAACGAAACATGTAAACCCATCTCCAGGACTTCGCCGAGAAGCTTCTCATCTCCGGAGAAGCAATGCATGACGCCCAAAATCGGGTGAGTGCCGTTCTTTTTTAAAATATCTACCGTATCGCGCGCGGCGTCGCGGTTATGGATAATCAAAGGAAGGTTACGTTTTTTAGAGATATCTATAAATCTTGTGAATAGCGTTTTTTGTTTATCCGGCGTAGAGCGTTTTTTAAAAAAATCAAGTCCGACCTCGCCGATTGCTATAACTTTTTTATTTTCCAGAAGCCTCTCGACTTCAGTAAAGGTTTCTTCCGTTATGCCGTCGGCGTCGTCGGGATGAATGCCCACCGAAGCAAAAACACTATCATGTTCTGAAGCAAGCTCTATGCTTTTCCGTGAACCTTTAAGGCTTGAGCCTACGTTTATGAAATATCTAACGCCTGCTTTTTCCGCCCGCTCTATAACAGAGTTTCTGTCAGCGCGGAACTGGTCGAAATCGAGATGGCAGTGCGTATCTATAATCATTTCAAAAGAATTCGCGGAAAAAGGGGCTTGCCTTTAGCGGTTTTTGTTCCCGAAGGTATAATTCCCCAAAATTTTTCTTCTTTTTCTGACCTATTTGGCATGCGTATATTCACAGAAGCTATGTCTGATTTCATGCCAAGCTGCTTCCACATTTTACGCGCGGTATCCGGCATGGAAGAATAGAGTAGTACCGCTATAATCCCTATCGCTTGTATCAATTCGTACATAACTGCGCGCAGTTCTTCTTTATTTTCTTTCGCGAGTTTCCATGGCGCTTTATCTTCTATATGTTTATTCGCTTTTTTTACCAGGCTCCATATTGCTTTAAGCGCGAAGGATGAATTAAAATGCGTAAAGAAAGCGCCGAATTCTCCCGGAAGGTTCTTTATGGCGCTTTTCATATCTTTGTCACAAGGAAGTTTGACCTCCGGAATAATTTTCTCAAAATAGTTATCAAGCATCGTAAGGGTTCTGTTTAAAAGGTTTCCTAAATCATTTGCGAGGTCATTATTGTATCTCTCTATGAAGAGCTTCTCTGAAAAGGTCCCGTCATAACCAAATGGAACGGCGCTCAAAAGATAATACCTGAACGCATCGACCCCGTATTTAGCTATAATCTTTAGTGGGTCGACTATGTTTCCCTTAGACTTGGACATTTTCTCGCCTTCAGTCATCCACCAGCCATGCGTGCAAACGCATTTGGGAGGCTTTTCATCAATGGCCAAAAGCATAATCGGCCAATAAATCGCGTGGTGACGCAATATATCCTTTCCTATCACATTGATAGCGTGCGGCCAGAGCGAATCAAAGCGCTTTCTGTCATCCAGATATCCGATCCCGGATATGTAATTTAAAAGGGCGTCAAACCATACATAAGTTACAAAATTTTTGTCGAAAGGAAGTTCAATGCCCCATGAGAGTCGTGTTTTTGGCCGGGATATACAAAGATCCTGGAGCTCATTCTTTTCGAGAAAACTTAAGACTTCATTTTTTCTTATATCGGGAATAATAAAGCCATTGGTTTCTTTTATATGCTTGATTAATACGTTTTGATATTCGGAAGTTTTAAAAAAGTAGTTTTCTTCGTCAAGCTTATCTAAATTTCTTTTACAGTCCGGGCATATCCCGTCCGGGGCATGCACATGCGACCAAAACATTTCACATGGAGTGCAAAACCACCCCTTATAAAGCTTTTTATATATTTTCCCTTTCTCATATAATATCGATAAAACCCTTTTTACGGTCTCTTCATGCACCCCGTCTGTGGTGCGTATAAAGCGATCGTATTCTATATCAAGCTTTTTCCATAGTTCCTTAAAATGCGGTACGATAGTGTCTACAAACTTTTTTTCTTGGCCCTTTTCAAAACCCGCTTCCAAGGTGGCCTTTTCTATCTTTTCGCCGTGCTCATCAGTCCCCGTCATGAAAAAAACTTCTTCGCCGCATTGCTTGCGGAAGCGACTAACAGCATCACATATTATCTGGGTATAGGAATGCCCTATATGCGGTTTAGCGTTTACATAATATAGCGGTGTTGTTATGTATGTTTTTCTTTTTTTCATCTTGTTTAAGGCTTATGGCTTAAAGCTTACGGCTTATTTGGCCTATGTTTCTCGAATTTAACCTCTATGCGCTTACCTTCTCCTATCTCTACCATAGCGCTTCTTTTAAGCGGGTTTATGCCCACGACCTTACCCTTGCCTTTTTCCGTTTTTATTTCCTGGCCTATTTTAGGCAGCCCTTTCATGAACTCCTTATAGGTTTGGTTTTCGTAACTCAGGCAACACATAAGCCTTCCGCATAGGCCTGATATCTTCGTAGGGTTTAAAGGCAGGTTCTGGTCCTTTGCCATTCTTATGGTTACCGGTTCAAAATCCTTCAAAAACTTCACGCAGCACAACTCTTTTCCGCAAGGACCGTATCCGCCCATAAGCTTCGCTTCATCCCGGACACCAATTTGCTTGAGCTCAATTCTTGCCTTGAAAATATTGGCCAGGTCTCTTACGAGATTCCTGAAATCAACACGTTCTTCTGCGGTAAAATAAAATATGATCTTAGAACGGTCAAAAGAATATTCCGCCTCTACCAGTTTCATGGGAAGTTTATGTTCGGATATTTTTTTGCCGCAAATTTGAATAAGCTCTTTTGTTTTCTTCTTATTCTTCTCTATCTGGTGATGGTCCCACGGATTTGTTTTTCGTATGATTTTGCGAAGGGGACGTTCGATTTCGGTATCGAGGACCGTTTCCGGCTCGGACACAATCTG
Source organism: Candidatus Omnitrophota bacterium (assembly GCA_016782425.1). Lineage (GTDB taxonomy): Bacteria > Omnitrophota > Gorgyraeia > JABMRN01 > RBG-13-46-9 > JABMQJ01. The sequence continues at coordinate 32,669 of JADHYN010000009.1, read as the reverse complement.
CCCGTATTCCAGGCCCCTGCCCTGTTCGACAATTACGTATTCGCTTATCTTGAATTTCAAGCCGCCTGTTAAAAAATACGAAATTTTACCGGCTTCGCGCAGCCTTACCTGTACTACCTCGTGCATAATAACTCCTTAGTTCGTTGGTTAAAACATCGACGATAATTTTCGGATTTACATTATAGTCTATATACGAAGAGAGCGTGATCACTTTTTTTATAAGATAATCGAGATTTTCTAATGTAAATTTTTCGCATTCATTTTTTATTTCTGCGATTTTGTCTGCGTGAAAAAGCGCATTTTCATCACTCATTGTTTTATACAGGAACACGTCTCTAAAAAACGAAATAATAAACTCCAGATTCTCCTTAAATTCGTCTCTCGTATTGTAATTTGCAATTTCTTCCGAAAAATCGGACGCAGATTCGCCTATACCTAATAAGCTATCTATTACCCGATTTTTCCTTTTAATCAAGTCTCTGTCTTTCATCCTTATGGCTTCCCCGATCCTGGAGCTTGAGAAATTGTTTAAAATTTTTGCCTCATTTTTTTTGACGTTAAATTTTTCCTCAAGAACATTTAAAAGTTCTTGAGGAGACGCTGTAAAAAACTTTATAATGTGGCACCGCGATACGATCGTGGAAAGTAAAAGCTCTTTTGATCGGCTTATGAGTATAAATATCGTGTCTTTAGGCGCTTCTTCCAGGGTTTTCAAAAAAGCGTTTGATGATGCGTTATTCATGGAATGGGCATTGTCTATAATAAATACTTTTTTCTTCGCTTCATAGGGTTTTAGGTTCGCTTTTGATATAACGCTTCTTATCTCGTCAATGCCGATCGAGGACGATATCCCTTTCGGTGTTACGAAGAAGATATCGGGGTGGGCCCTTGAATTTATCCTTTTACACGACGGGCATGTTTCGCAGGCATCCGTGGGATTTTTTTCGCTTGAGCAATTGACGGCTTTTGCGAAATTTTTTGCGGTTTCAAATTTACCTATACCGTCCGGCCCCACAAACAGGTAACTTGAAAAAATTCGGTTACTCCGGAGGCTGGCGCGCAGTATCCGGATAGCCCTATCCTGCCCTTTTATATCTTCGAATGACATTCAGAACCTCATGTTTAACTTCTTTAAAAGTTTCGCGCTTAGTTTTTTTCGTCCTTATTACTTTTACTCTTTTTTTATCCCGCCTGGCTATGGCCAGATAACCTTTTCTTACCTTTTTATGGAAAGAAAGTTTTTTAGACTCCATCCTGTCTCTTTTACTCCTGCGTGTCTTATTTAGGCCTGCTTTTACATCGATGTCTAAAATAATCGTAAGATCGGGTTTGATGCCTCCGAGACATGCTGTCTCTACCTTATATATGTCTTTTAGCGGTATATTGCCGGCGTAGCCCTGGTATGCATGGGTCGCGTCGTTGAATCTATCGCTTATGACAATTTTCTTTTTAAGAAGAGCGGGCTTTATGACTTTCTTCACAAGCGCTGCGCGGCTTGCTTCAAAAAGTAGCATCTCAATAAGAGGCGGAATATCAATCTTTTTCAAATTTAATAGGGTCTCCCTTATTCTATTCCCAAGCTTGGTTCCGCCCGGTTCTCTGGTGTAGATAACTTCGTATCCTTCTTTTTTTAAGAGATTAGCCGCTAATTTAGAATGCGTGCTTTTGCCGCACCCCTCGGGCCCTTCAAAAGTAATGAATATTCCTTTTTTTAAAGTTTTTTTCGCCATACCGGGCCTTCTTTCGTATCCTCTACAATGATATTATATTCATTCAGCAAAATGTGTCTGAATTCATCTGATTTTTTGAAATTTTTTTGTTTCCGGAATTCTTCATATTCTTTCATCAAGATTTTTTCTACTTCGCCAAAGGAGTCTTCTTTTATTGATAAACCGAATATGCCTGCTAATAATTCAGTTAGAACATCTCGAAAACATTTAAGTTTTAAGTAAGTGTCGGCTGTATTTTCAACCTTTAGAGAATTACCTTCGTGAATCATGCTAAATATCTCGGCAAGGGCCTTCGGTGTATTAAAGTCGTCGTCCATTGCGCTTTCAAATCTTAATTTGTATTTATTTGCCCACGGTAGTCCTGAGTGGCCTTGATAGTTAACATTGGGCTTACCCTTATCTCTTTCAATTTTTTCCATTGTTTTATTTGCAAACTTCACAAATATTTTAATCCTCTCTTTCGCTTTTTTAATCTGTTTAATTTTTTCCTCGGTGTAATCTACGGGACTTCTATAGTGGCTGTTTATAAAAAGTAGTTTCAGCAAATCCAGGTCTTTATATTTCGTCTCGAAATCTTTTATCGTTATGAAATTACCCAAAGACTTGGCCATTTTTTCTGCATTTATCGTTAAAAGCCCGTTGTGCATCCAGAGTTTAGCGAATTTCTTGCCCGCGCCTTCTGACTGCGCTATCTCATTTTCGTGATGGGGAAATATTAAATCTATCCCTCCTGCGTGGATATCAAATTCGCCTCCGAAAATATCCGAGCTCATTACCGAACATTCTATATGCCAGCCGGGCCTCCCTTCTCCCCACGGACTCGGCCAGGACGGTTCGCCGACTTTGGCTTTTTTCCAGAGAGCAAAGTCAAGTGGGTCCTTTTTGTTCTCCCCTGAAGCAATTCTTGCGCCGGCTTCCATCTTTTCCAGGTTTTGATTGGATAGTTTTCCGTAATTTTTCGCCTTTTTTATATCAAAGTAAACGTCGCCGTCCGCAACATAAGCGGCTTTCCGCTTAATCAGGAGAGCGATAAACTTTTTCATTTTTTCTATATATTCCGTTGCCTTCGGTTCCCTGTAAGGCTTTAAAATACCCATCCGATCCATGCACTCGGTATATGAGGCAAGGTATTTTTGTGAAATTTCTTTAACGGCGGTTTTAAGATCCCCGCTCGCGCATGCCTCTTTTGCCTTATTGATTATTTTATCGTCGATATCGGTTACGTTTCTTACGAATTTTATCTTGCAGCCTTTGTCTTTGTATTTGAGGTAACGTCTTATGACGTCAAACACATAGGCGCTTCTTGCGTGCCCGATGTGAGGTTCATCGTAGACAGTCGGCCCGCATACATAAATGCTGATTTCGCCTTTTTTAATGGGCTGGAAATCTTTTTTATTCCTTGTGAGCGTATTATATATTCTCATTCTCTTGGCGTTTTTTGTCGTGATGGTCCTTGATCTCGGCTTCGATGTGGTCTATTTCTTTCTGAAGCCTGTCAAGCCTTTGCGTTATGGGGTCGGGTAAAGAGGTGTGGTCAAGGCTTACCCCGGAAATCTTTTTTCCTTCTTTTTTCACGATTTTTCCCGGAACGCCTACGACAGTGGAGTTTGGAGGGGCATCCTTTATTACTACGGCATTGGCGCCTATCTGAACATTATCGCCTATTTTTACGTTTCCCAGAATTTTTGCTCCGGCACCGACGACAACATTGTTTCCCAGTGTTGGGTGCCTTTTACCGCGCTCTTTGCCGGTTCCGCCCAGGGTCACACCCTGAAAGAGGGTTACATTCTCGCCTATGATAGATGTTTCACCGATTACAACACCCATGCCGTGGTCTATAAAAAGTCCCTGGCCTATTGAGGCGCCCGGGTGAATCTCTATTCCCGTAAACCACTTTGCAAGCTGCGAAATAAGGCGCGGGAAGAAGGGTATTTTTATTTCCCGGAGTTTATGCGTAATTCTATAAGCAATTATCGCGTGAAGCCCCGCATACGTCAGCAAAACTTCAAGAAAGCTTGTGGCGGCCGGGTCGCGATCAAAAGTCGCTTTTATCTCCCCTCTAAACACAAGGCTCACAAACACAAAATACACGAGAACGACAATCAAAACAAAAAGTATAAACATTAAAAAAGGCATGTTTCCCCCTATTATTCTAAAGCTTTTCCAGCGTCGCAACAGCGTAGCTCGCAATCGCTTCACCTCTTCCGATTGAACCTACGCCTTCGTTCGTAGTGGCCTTTATGCTTACTTGCGACTCGTCAACATTTAAAATACCTGAAATCTTCTTTTTCATATCGGCAACAAATGGGCTTATTTTGGGCTCTTCAGCTACTAAAACAACATCCGTATTGTTAAGTCGATACCCATTTTTATTGATTAAATCATTTACTTTTTTTAAAAGATCTGCGCTTCTCGCGCCTTTATAGCCCGGATCTGTATCCGGAAAATGCAAGCCGATATCCCCCAAGCTTGCGGCCCCCAGCATGGCGTCGGCTATTGCATGCAGTAATACGTCCGCGTCGGAATAGCCTACAAGTCCCTTTATAAAAGGTATCTCTATGCCGCCCAAAACAAGCTTTTTACCCTCCATCAATCTATGAATGTCGTATCCTATGCCTACTCTCATAAACCAACCTTTTTAATAAGCACCCTTGCCAGAGTCAGATCTTCGGGTGTTGTAATTTTTATGTTCCGATATGAGCCCTTAACGATTTTTACTTTATGTCCCAATTTTTCAACGAGGTACGAATCGTCAGTAGCGTTTCTGTTTTTTGATTTTTTATACGCTTTTGTGATCAGGCTTTTCTTGAAAGCCTGAGGCGTCTGCGCTTCCCATATGAATTTTCGTTCCGGGGTATCTTTTATAAATAAATTCTTGTTTACGGACTTAAGGGTTTGCTTGGAAGCGGTGGCGCAAAGCGCCGCTCCGTGTTTTTTTGCCGCAACGAAAACCTTCTTTATTAATTCCCGGCTTATAAAAGGACGCGCCCCGTCATGTATTAAAACGAAATTTGCGTCTTTTACTTTCGAAAGCCCATTTTTTACGGAATCAAAACGCTTCTTCCCCCCGGGAACGATAGCGCAAACTTTTCTGAATTTATATTTTTTAACAAGCCTCCCACAGGTCTTTAATTTATTGCGCGAGGCGACTAAAACGATGTTATCTATAAACTTACAACCATCCAACGCCCCCAAGGTATGGGCCAATATCGGTTTCCCGCCCAGGAGCATAAATGGCTTATCTTCTCCGGAACCGAGCCTCTTGCCTTTGCCGGCTGAGGGAACGACACACGCTACTTTCATCTATCCGGATCTTCGCCTATTATTTTCTTCAACCTTGTTTGCAAAAATCATTCTTCCTGCAGAGGTTTGCAATACGCTTGTAACGACAACTTTTGTGGTCTGGCCTATCATGCGCCTGGCGTTATCAATTACGATCATCGTTCCGTCATCCAGATACGCCACGCCCTGGTTGTATTCCTTTCCTTCCCTTGTAACCCTTACGACCATCTCCTCGCCCGGCAGAACTACGGGCTTTAAGGCATTTGCGAGGTCGTTTATATTTAAAACCTTCACCCCCTGAAGTTCGGCAATTTTATTCAGGTTAAAATCATTGGTAAATACTTTCGCGTCCAGAACCTTTGCGAGTTTGACAATTTTACTATCAACATCTTTTATTTCCGGAAAATCTTCCTCATGAATCTTAACGGTAAGACGCGAGTTCTTTTGAAGTCGGTTTAAAACGTCGAGCCCGCGCCTTCCACGATTTCGCTTGAGCGCATCCTGCGAATCGGCTATTTGCTGCAGTTCTCTTAAAACAAAACGGGGAACGAGAAATCTTCCCTGGATAAAATGCGTCTGGGCCATGTCGGCAATCCGGCCGTCTATGATAACGCTCGTATCCAGGACAATGATTTCATCGCTTTCTGCCTGACGCGTAAATCTGACATACGGTATTATCAAGTTAAACTCGTCTTTTCCTCTCATGGCTATAACCATGCCCAGGTAGCAAAATACGAGGATCAATATAATGTTTAAAGAAGAGTATATCCGCTCATCCATGGGGATGAGTTTTATTACAAGCGTCAGTATCCAGGCCATGAAGAATCCGAATATGAGGCCGAATACAGCTGCCGATAAATTCCTTATGGAGAGTTTCTTGAGCCTTATCTCCAGTAAAATTACAAGCATTGCCCCGAAAAAGGCTATAGCCATGCCTATCAGGCCCTGCGTAACGTTAAAATTTCCCAAAAGAGATCCGACATAGTACCCGACGATAGAACTTAAAAATACAAAAAATAATCGCACAAAAATAACAGTCATTTTCTTGCTCCCTGCCTGCCGGTAGGCAGGCTTATTTACTTCCCTTTGACTTGCGCAGAAGTTTCCACGGGTGTTTCTTAATGTCTTCCACAAATGCCTCCAGGTCATCATAAACTTTTTCTTCGACCAATAGTTTTCCGATGGTACCTTCACCTTCCTCAAGCCGTGTCATAATGATATTGACAGAATCGGCAATATTATTCACCTTTTCCGCAATAAGCTCGGTGGGGATAGGATCGTGGCCTATTATTTCCTCTCCGGAAACAAGAAAATGCTCCGTATCCTTACCCGGAAAAACTTCCAGGTACTTCTCTCCCAAGAGTCCGAGCGTGTTAATAACAGCCATTGAATCTTTGGTAATTTTTATTTTTTCGTCCTTTATCCATGCCAGGAGCCTCACCTTTGTCTTTTTTTCTTCTTCGTCGAAAAATATATCAATCTTGTCAATCTGGCCCACGTCAACGCCTGCCACCCTCACAGGAGCGCTCTCTGAGATACCGTTTGCAAAATTAAAAAGAACGTTTATATGGTATCCCTTCCTCACCAGATACACGTCTCCTATGGAAAGGGCTACTATGAAGAAAATAAGTATTCCGACAGCTATAAAAATCCCGACCTTTAATTCAAAAACCTTGTTATCTGATTCAGCCATGATCTTCCCCCCCTCTGGTAATCGGCCCTTCTGCTTCTCCGCTAATAAATTGTTTTACAACAGGGTCGCTTGTATTTTTTATTTCGTCCGGAGTCCCTACGGTAATAATTTTTCCGTCATAAAGCATCGCTATTTTATCGGCTATTTTATAAGCGCTTGTCATGTCATGAGTGACAGCCAGAGCGGTAACTTTCAATTTATCATGAAGGTTCCTGATAAGGTCGTTTACGGCGTCTCCTGTTATCGGGTCAACACCCGTAGTTGGCTCATCGTAAAGGATGATTTCGGGCTTCATGCATATGGCCCTGGCAAGACCCACTCTTTTACGCATCCCTCCTGAAAGTTCTGCCGGTTTAAATTCTTCCACGTTTCTTAAATCCACGATGCTAAGACATTCTCTCACCCTGCCTATAACGTCGCTTTTCTTTTTATTATCGTGCTCCAACATTCCAAAAGCCACGTTTTCCCATACAGAAAGCGAATCAAATAAAGCGGACCCCTGAAAGAGCATTCCAAACTTCATTCTTATCTGGCTTAAAGCCTTATTGCTTAATCTTGTTATGTCTTTTCCGTCTACAAAAACCTGGCCTTCGTCCGGTTTCAATAGGCCTATTATGTGCTTTAAAAGAACACTTTTGCCGCATCCGCTTCTTCCGATTATAACAGTTGTCTCACCCGTATTTATGGTGAGATTTAAGTTGTTTAGTACTTTTCGTCCGTTGAAACTTTTGCATAAATTAATTATTTCTATCATAAAACTATCTCCCGATAAAGTACATAAGTGCCGTAAGGAAGCAGTCGCAGGCAATTATAAGCACAAAGCTTCTTACCACGCTTGATGTGGTGGCCTTTCCGACACCCTCGGCTCCTTCCTTGGCGCGCATTCCCTCAAAACAGGCTATAATGCATATTACAATGGCAAAAACAAAACTTTTGTACAATCCGTTTCGCATATCGCTCTGTCTTAAGGGTTCGAAAGTCATTTTTATATACATGTGATGCGGTATACGAAGCTTTGCCACTCCTACAATATATCCGCCTACCATTCCGATAAAGTTCGCATAAATAGTCAGTGTTACAAGTGAAATTAAAAGTGCCCAAAATCTCGGAACAACAAGATAGTTTATCGGGTTAGTCGCCAGTGTCTCCAGCGCGTCTATCTGTTCGGTTACTTTCATCGTTCCGATTTCCGCGGTTATGGCTGCGCCGCACCTTCCGGCAACAATTAGCGCTGTCAAAACCGGCCCTATTTCTCTTATCACGGAAAGGGCAACAAGAGAGGCTATGTACATTTCCGCCTGTATTTTTTGCATCTGATAGGCGCTCTGCAGGGCAAGAACCATACCAATAAAAAGGCTTATCAGCGATATTATAGGAAGGCTGCTGGCGCCCATTCTCGCAGTTTGCCTCATAACTTGTTTAAACCTGAAAGGCGGATGGAAAAGCCAAAAACCTATTTCTCCCACAAATATCGTAAGGGCGCCGATATATCGTATAAATTCCACAGCCTTGGTGCCTAAAACTGTGATTCCTTTTTTGATGTTTAGCATAATACTTTTCCGGTTATAGTTTTTCTATTAAAATTTTTCGTGTCGAATCCGGGTATTTGCCGATAGCGCCGGCTCCGCTTTGGCCATAGGCGCTTTCGTCTACTTTAAGAAAAAGCCCGTCAAAGACGTTATTATCTTTAAGCCTTGCAAGGTCGATTTCACCGCCGAATATGAAATGGGTGTCTTCCGTACGAATCCTCGAATCGAATATCGAAATTAAAGAGCCTTTTCCTTTTAGGTCACCCATGGCGGAATCAAAAGTGAAACCGTTAAAATCTCCGTCCTGGACATCCATGTGCGCGAGAAGCGCTGCTTCCCTGGCGGGGCCCTCTAAAATAAAATTTCCGTTTACTTTCCCGGAAATATTCTCGTTAGTGTTTTCGGCCGGAAAATAATCTTTCAAATTTAGATCCGTAATTGTCCATTTTAGAAACATGTCGTATGGGCTGGTTAAACCAATATGTCCATGTCCTTTAATTTCTTTTCCGATTTTAAAATCATCTATGCCTAAAAGGCCTTTGATCCTATTATAGCTTGTAGCGACTTCTATATCCTTGCTGAACGGGGTGTAATTTATGATTATGTTTTTAAAGGCAATGCGGGTATTCACAGAACCCTTATCACCTGTGTCCACGATAGCGTTGTATTCTCCTATAAAATCCATCCCGTCAATTTTAAGGTGATTGATTTTGCCGTTTATCGTAAATTTATTATTTTCTCTTTCTATTTCCGCGCTTATCGAGCCTTTCCCCTGGACAATATGCAAATGCGACTTTTCGCCATCGGGCAGGGTCGGCATTTTACCAAAAAGCGGATACCATAACCTGTAATTCACCTCCACCCGCTTTATGTTAAAGCCCGGCGCATCCTGCCAGATTTCTTCGGGGGGTAGGATGCTTACATTTTCTGAAACGAGATTACTAAAAATGCCTCCTCCTGTATTCCCTATTTCAACCACGGTGCCACTGGGAAAGAGCCTTTGAAGCTGCCACTGGCTTAGTTCCCTAACAAAAAAGTTTGTCCGCGCTTCCTGAAAAAGGAATACAGAAGCGAGAAGAAGAATGTTAAAAAGATAAATCTTTTTTAACTTTGCGGATCTGGAACGTTTCATCTATTATTTTACCTTTTCTTGCTTAGTGCTTTCTTTATCTTTTTTTACGGGTTTCGCAACACGCGTAAATTCGAGATGATCGCCTTTTACGATAACTTTTATGCTTGCGCCGCCCTTGAAGTTTCCGGCAATAATTTCTTCGGCCAGGGGATCTTCGAGAAATCGCTGAATAGTTCTTTTTAGCGGGCGGGCACCGAATGTTTTATCAAATCCTTTCTCAATCAGGAAATCCTTGGCCTGGGTTGTAAGTTCTAATTTTACATCCTGGTCCTTAAGCCGCGATTGCTCTTCCTGGATTTCAATATTCACGATTTTTTGCAGATCGTTCTTGGTAAGGCTCCTGAATACGATTATGTCGTCAACCCTGTTCAAGAATTCGGGTTTAAAAACCTTTTTAACCGCTTCAAGAAGCCTTGCTTTCATGTCCTTATAGGTTTCTTCTTCTTTTTCTTCGGAACGGAATCCTATGGAGCCCTGTTTTTTCAGCATCTCTGCGCCGATATTAGATGTCATGATAAGAATTGTATTTTTAAAATCGACCTTTCTTCCGAACGAATCCGTGAGGCGCCCTTCTTCGAGAACCTGTAAAAGTATGTTAAAAACATCCGGGTGGGCTTTTTCTATTTCATCCAGAAGCACAACCGAGTAGGGCTTTCGCCTTACCTTCTCGGTCAGCTGCCCGCCCTCTTCATAGCCTACATAGCCGGGAGGCGCCCCTACAAGCCTGGAAACATTGAATTTTTCCATGTATTCAGACATGTCGAGTTGGATAACAGCGTCTTCGTCGCCGAACATAAATTCGGCGAGCTTTCTGCCGAGTAGTGTTTTGCCGACACCGGTAGGCCCCATGAAGATAAAAGAGCCTATGGGCCTTTTTGGGTCTTTTATGCCTGCGCGTGAGCGTTTTACAGCGCTTGCAATAGCGGCTATGCCTTCGGGCTGTCCTATGACTCGCGCATTTAGATCTTCCTGCATCTTTAAAAACTTCGTAGACTCTTTTTCTTCAAGCTTAAAAAGAGGTACCCCCGTCCAATTGGACACGATGGTAGCTATATCTTCCTCGGTAACAGTAAGAATTTTCTTTCCCTGGGCTTCTTTCCAGTGTTTTCTTGTTTTCACCAGGGATTCTTTCGCCTTCCTTTCTTCATCTCTGAATTTTGCCGCTTTTTCGAAATCCTGATCTCTTACAGCGTCTTCTTTCTGGCTTCTCAAGTCTTTTATCTTGTTTTCCATATCCTTTATGTCAGGCGGTACAGTCATCGTGGAGAGTCGCACGCGCGAACCGGCTTCATCCATTAAGTCAATGGCTTTATCGGGCAGGAAACGACCGCTCACGTATCTGTCAGAAAGTTTTGCCGCTGCTTCCAATGACTCATCCGAAAACTTCACTTTATGATGGGCTTCGTATCTGTCTCTCAAGCCTTTAAGAATTTCAAATGTCTCTTCCACGCTGTTTGGCTCTACAATAATAGTCTGAAACCTTCTTTCAAGGGCAGCGTCTTTTTCTATATGCTTCCTGTATTCGTTTAGAGTCGTCGCGCCTATGCACTGAATGTCGCCACGCGAAAGTGATGGCTTAAGTATATTCGAAGCGTCGATCGCTCCTTCTGCTCCGCCAGCGCCGACTAAGGTGTGGAGTTCGTCTATAAAAACGATTACATCCGGAGAATTTTTTATCTCGTCCATTATGGCCTTGATGCGTTCCTCAAACTGGCCCCTGTATTTCGTGCCGGCCACCATGAGGGCGAGATCAAGTATTATGAGCTTCTTGTTTTTGAGTAACTCCGGTATGTCATTTGAAATAATTTTCTGGGCAAGGCCTTCTACGATAGCTGTTTTTCCTACACCCGCTTCCCCCAGCAAAACAGGATTATTTTTTGTGCGGCGTGATAAAATCTGTATAACTCTTTCTATCTCTTTCTGTCTTCCTATAACAGGGTCAAGTTTATTTTCCTTGGCAGACTTAGTAAGATCCCTTCCGAAAGCGTCAAGCGCCGGTGTTTTTCCTTTTTTAGCTTTTGGCGATGGGCCATAACCCGGTATAGAAGACCCGAGAAGGCTCATGACCTCCATCCTGACTTTATCCAGCTCCAAACCTAGATTCATGAGAACCTGGGAGGCAACTCCTTCGCCTTCGCGTATCAGGCCAAGAAGCAGGTGTTCTGTGCCAATATAGTTGTGCCCCAGGTTCCTGGCTTCTTCCATCGCAAGCTCTATAACCTTCTTCGCTTTCGGTGTAAAAGGTATATCGCCGGATACAATGGTAGCCGGCCCGGGTTGAACAAGTTTTTCCACTTCAAATCTTATTTTATCCGCGCTTAAGCCAAGACTTGCTAAAACCGCGGCGGCAACACCTTCACCCTCGCGAACAAGGCCCAGGAGAATGTGCTCGGTGCCTATGTAATCGTGGTTGAAGCGCTTGGCTTCCTCTTTAGCTAGAAGAATGACTTTGCGCGCTCTTTCTGTAAACCTATTGAACATTGCCATGTTTTACCCTCCTTCAATGAGCACCACATTTATGAAAATCTATAGATTTTCATAAATGTGTCTTCGATGATTTTCTTCCATGAACGTGTGAATTGAACCCAGCACTAATTTTGCACCAAAATTGGTGCTGGGTAAATTCGGACATACGACTTATGTCAACCACCGTGGTTGACATAAGTCGTGTCCTCATCTATCCCTTTAATTTTTCTCTTATAATGTCAGCTCTTTTGTAGTCCCTCTGGTTCGGGTTAAGAATCTTACCCTCTATTTTCTGTAGGTGCGCCGGTTGCGTTAGCATGAAAAGCTCATTTATTTGAGTTCCATCAATACCGGTCACTACGCTTAAATTCACTCCTAATCGAATGATTGAAAGCAGCTTTATTGTTTCGGAGCTTGTAATGATGCGGGCGCTTTTTAACGTACCGTATGCGCGCCATATTTTGTCGGATATTTCATCTTTGTTTTTCGCCATGAGAATATTACGCGTTGACTCTTCGCGCCCTACAAGCTTATCTACGATACTACCGATTTTGTCTATTAAATCGTTTTCACTGCGGCCTAACGTAACTTGGTTTGAAATCTGAAAAAAATTACCTATGGCTTCTGTGCCTTCTCCGTAAAAGCCGCGCATTGTAAGCCCCAGCTTCGATATTGCCTGAAAAACCTTACCGATCTGGTTTGTCATTACAAGAGCCGGCATGTGCAGCATTATAGACGCTCTAAGCCCTGTGCCCGTGTTCGTAGGGCACGCTGTAAGATATCCCCACCTGTCAGAAAACGCGTAAGAAAGCCTTGTCCCGAGGTCAGTGTCGATTTCGTCAGCCATGCGCCAGGCTTCTATTATGTTAAAGCCGGATTGCAATACCTGGAGCCTCACATGGTCTTCCTCGTTAATCATGATACTGGCGATTTCCCGGTCGTCTATCAGAACCGCTTTATACTCGGGATCAATTACGTGTTCCGGGCTAGTAAGATGCCTTTCAACAAGGAATTGCCTATCGATTTCCGATAGATCTTTCATTTGTAAAAACATGGTTTTCTTCAAAAATTTACTCTTTAAGGCAGCATCTTTTACGAGTGCCAGGATCCCTTCTTTTTGGTTTGGTTTAGCCCAGTTGAAAAACGGAAATTTATCGATATTCCGGGCAAGCCGGACCCTGCTTGAAATTACTATATCGGACTTCGGGCCCGTCCCTTTTAGCCATTCGCTTTTTTTGTGTAGCAGTTCTTCCAGGTTCACGTTATCCTTAACCTCCTCCACACGCTTCCGCGCGTGGTATCCTTCGTTCCTTACGTCTTCTTTTTTCCGGTATTTTCTTTACTTTCGGACTTATCGTTCTTTTCAATCGACCTGATCTGGTCACGCAGACGCGCGGCTTCTTCAAATTCTTCATGCTCTATCGCTTTTGCAAGCCTTGCTTTCAAATCTCCAAGTAGCACAGTTGCGTCTTTCACAACTCTTTTTTTGTCCGGAGTCTTGCCTGTGTGCCTGTCATAGCCGTGTATTTTTCGGAGGAGCGGGCTAAGCTGGCTTCTGAACGCATCATAACAGTTGGGGCAGCCAAGGCGTCCTATTTTTCTGAACTTTTGAAATGTAAAACCGCAACCAGGGCATTTAATGCCGACATCTATGTCTACTCCGGTATTAAGGGAGGGGAATTTTCCTTTTTTCGTAGTAACCGGCACGAGATCTGCCAGCCCCGATAATAAATCCGCCAGTCCGAAATGCTCTTCCATTTCGGTGCTTTTTTCTCTGGCACAATTTTCACACAGATGAAGCTTCGTCACCTTGTTATCGATAATTTCGGTAAGATGCACACTGGCTTCTTCTTTATGACATATATCGCATTGCATTCTTTTCTCCCTTTCTAATCAATATCGTTTGCCGTCTTTTTTCGTTAATTCGTGAAACGCCGCATGAAGTTCACACGTCATGCGTCCGGGTTTTCCGTTTCCGATAATTCGGCCGTCAACCTTTGTGACGGGTATGATTTCTGCGGCTGTACCTGTGAGAAAACATTCGTTCGCGGCATATATTTTATTTAACCGCATGTTTTTCTCTTTAACTTTTATCTTTTTGGTCTTTGCTATTTCCATGACCGCCTGTTGCGTTATGCCTCTTAATGAGATATTTCTAGGAGGCGTAAAAAGAGCGCCTCTTTTCACGATGAATATGTTATCCCCTGTGCATTCTGCGACATAGTTATTATCCGTCAACATTATCGCTTCGGGTGCTTTTTTCTTTATGCCGTCTATTTTAGCCAGGATGTTATTCAGGTAATTCAGTGATTTTATGTTCGGGTTGATGGCGCCCACATAATTCTTTCTTGTTTTCGCCGTAACGATATGAAGCCCTTTTTCATAACATTTCCTCGGGTAAAGCGCTATCTTATCTGCTATGATGAAAATGCACCCGCCCCTCCTACATTTACGCGGATCCAGCCCCAGGTCTCCGGGCCCGCGAGTAACAACAAGCCTTATGTATGCGTTGTCCAGATCATTTTTATTAAGCGTATCCAAAACCGCTTTAGTCAGTGAGGACTTACTCATGTGTATCTTAAGCTTTATAGCGGCGGCTGAACTATACAGCCTATCCATGTGTTCGCGCAGTTTAAACACAAGCCTGCTGTAGGAACGTATTCCCTCGAACACGCCGTCACCGTAAAGAAGGCCATGGTCAAAAACAGAAATTTTTGCCTTACTTTTGTCTACAAACTTGCCGTTCAGATAAACTTTGCGTTCCATATTTTTGCTCCCCTATGATTCCGTCGCGCATTGCGAATCTCTTGTCAAAGTCGCTCTGCATTTGTTCGTCATGTGTAACGATAACTAAGGCCATATTTTCTTTCTCTTTCATAGCCCAAAGACAATCTATTATCTCGTGGCCTATTTTTGAATCGAGATTACCCGTGGGTTCGTCGCATAAAAGAACTTCCGGGAAATTTATAAGAGCCCTTGCGATTGCGGCTCGTTGCGATTCCCCGCCGGAGAGTTCTCTCGGCCTGTGCCCTATTCTACGGCCTAAACCAACCAGATTCAATAGATTTTCAGATCTTTTTTTAATATCACGGGCGTTTCGCCGCGGCCTTTTTTTCATGAGCGCCGGTAGCATAACGTTTTCTAAAATCGTGAATTCAGGCAACAGATGATAAAACTGAAATACAAATCCTATTTTTTCATTTCTTATTTCAGAACGGGCCTTGTCGGATAAAGCGTAAAAATCCGACCCGCTAAAAAAAAGTTTTCCTCTCGTAGGCTTATCAAGGCCGCCGAGTAAATGCAAAAGGGTCGATTTACCCGCGCCGGAAGGGCCTGCAATAAGAACAGATTCTTTCTTGAATATCTCAAGGCTTGCTGTTTTAACCGCTTCTATCTTCGTTTTCCCCTGAAAATACGTTTTGTTTAAATTTACCGCTTTTATCATGTTTATTCATACCTGATTGCTTCGATTGGGTTAAGGCGCGAGGCCTTCCACGCCGGATAAAGTGACGCTAAAACCGCCAGAAAAAGCGCAAAAACCGCTATAAAGGCAATATCACCCGGCACGATCTTGGCGGGTATTTCGCTTAAATAATAAATGTCGCTTGGAAAAAGCGAAAAGCCCGTTATCTTCTCTACCTGATCGGCAATAACGTTTATGTTGCCCGCTATAAAAATTCCGCACAATGATCCCAAAAAAACGCCTAAAATGCCTGTCATAAATCCGAGAAAAATAAATATCATTCTTATGCTGCCGGCTGTTGCGCCTATGGCCCGGAGGATGCCTATGTCTTTTGTCTTCTCCAGTACCTGCATTATAAGCGAACTTGCTATGTTAAAGCATGCGACTAAAATTATTAGCGCTAAAATAATAAACATCATCTTTTTTTCTATTGCCAAAGCCCTCATTAGATTTTTGTCCAAATCCATCCAGCTTTTTATTGTAAACGGATATCGGAACGTTCCCTGCAACGAACGTTTTATTTTGTTCACGTTAAATTCGTTATCAACCTTTATCCCGATGCCGGAAACAGAATTTTTGCCAAAGAGCGCTTTTGCCGATTCCAGGCTTACGAAAGCAAGGTTCGCATCGTAATCATATCTTCCTGAAACAAATGTACCGACCATTGTAAATTTGCCTCTTTTCTGGTCATACGGGAATTTTTCATTCGGATACGGAGAAAAGACCGTAATCTCATCGCCCTTTTTAAGCCTTAGGGCTTTCGCAAGTTCTCTTCCGAGAATGATCCCGTTTTCTCCAAAATTAAGCGTCCCGCCATCGACGTATTCTTTTACGTTGCTTACCGCGCCTTCGCGCTTTTCATCCAGGCCGCGCAAAAGGATTCCTATGACCCCTCTTTCGTATTTAATAAAGGCCGGTTCATCAATAAAAGGCGCACTTGCTACAACGTGTTTATTTTTGCTCAAAACACGCATCGTATCTTCTTCGTTTTCTATGCCACCTTCTTTTAGTAAAACTATATGTGAATATGTACCGATAATTTTTTCTTTGATTTCTATGTCAAAGCCGGTCATTATCGATATGACAACGATTAGCGCAGCTACCCCTACAACAACGCCAAAAACAGAGATAACGCTTATCATGGAGATAAAACGCTCCTTGCTTCGTCGTGTTAAATATCGCAAGCTTACAAACAGTTTCCAGTTCACTATTTTTCCTCTTTAAGTTGTGGGAAAAATATTACTTCACGGATATTAGCCGAATTCGTCAATATCATAACAAGCCTGTCTATGCCCACGCCGAGCCCGCCTGCGGGCGGCATGCCATATTCGAGCGCGCGTACGAAATCTTCGTCTATCTGGCCCCCGGCTTCTTCAAACCTCTTCCTCTGCTCGATCGGGTCATTGAGCTCCGAATAGGCGTTGGCAATTTCAATCCCGCCTACATACAATTCAAATCTATCGGTAAGGTTCGGGTTTTCTTTTTTGGCCTTCGCAAGAGGGCAAAGTTCTTTGAATATGTCCACCACGAATACCGGATGGTCGGCTGCCTTCGGCTCAACAAGTTCGCCGATAATGTTAATGATCTGCGTGCGCGAAACCTGCTCCTTCTCGAACTTGATGCCTTTTTGCTTCAATTTCTTGACCCAGGTTTTCTCGTCATCAGTAGGTTTTATTCCGTAATTGTCCTCCATTAGTTCCGCAAATGAAACCCTTTCCCACTTTGTAAGGTCGATTGTTTTCCCCTGATATTCTATTTTTTCCTTGCCTAAAATGTCTTTTGCTGATTTTCGGATGATTTCCTCGACAAGTTTCATCATGCCGCTGCAATCAGAAAAGGCCTCGTAAACTTCCAGCATTGTAAATTCGGGGTTGTGCCTAACCGAAATCCCCTCGTTCCTGAAAGAGCGGTTAACTTCATATACTTTTTCGAATCCGCCTACAAGTAATTTTTTCAAATAAAGTTCGGGCGCTATGCGCAGGTATAAATCCCTATGCAGGGCTTCGTGATGTGTTTTAAAGGGTTTGCCCGCGGCGCCCCCCGGAATAGGATGCATCATGGGCGTTTCGACTTCCATGAAACCTTTCTCGTCCAGAATTTCTCTTATCTTGCTTATAACAGCGCTTCTTGTTTTAAATATTTTCTTCACATCCTCGTTTATAATTAAATCTACGTATCGCTGCCTGTACCGCGTCTCCACGTCTTTAAGGCCGTGCCATTTTTCGGGAAGCGGGCGAAGAGACTTTGCGAGGATTTTAACTTCCGTGAGTTTTATCGTTTCCTCACCGGTTCTTGTTTTGAAAAGTTCCCCCTTTACGCCTATTATGTCCCCGACATCCAGTTTTTTCAGGAACGCAAATTTTTCTTCACCGAGCACTTTTTGTCCGGCGTAAAGCTGGATTTTCCCAGTAGAGTCTCTCAGGTCCAAAAATGCGGTTTTCCCGTGTTCCCTCGCAGCCATGATACGGCCCGCCACAGATACGGCTTTGCCTTCCTCGAAATCGCTTTTCAGCTTCCCTATCGCGCAATCCACGTCGTACTTTTCGCCAAAGGGATATACGCCAAGCGCTTCTATCTCTTTTAATTTTTCTCTTTTCTGTTTTTCGATATCGCTTATATTGCTCATAGCGTTAGGTCTCCTTTATGGTGCTATTATAGCTATATAATTATATATAATGGGGACTATAATGTCAAATGTATTAATATATCGGAAAGCCTTTTGTTCACGTTAAATTTACGTTAAAATTGTATTGACACAACCTCATGTTTTTATTACACTTATGACATGCGAAAGCCGGTCAAAAAAGGCGTTATCACCATTGCCTTTGATGATGCGTATCTGGATACATATAGGTATGCGATAAAGTATCTTGATAAGCTAAAAATCAAATCTACCATTGCGCTACCGGCATTCTTTATCGGAAAAACATTTGAGAAGAGGCCTGTTGTCGGATTAAAAGAACTTAAAGATATTATTAGCTCGGGTCATGAAATTGCTTCGCATACTAGTAGCCATCCCAACCTTTTCCGTTTAGCCGCAAAAGATAAAAAAGCGGCAACCGATGAGATTGCCGATTCTAAAACGCGCATCGAGCGCCTTCTAAACTGCCGGGTGGACTCTTTTGTATTCCCGTATATAAATAAAAATCAATCGAAGGTCTTGAGATTAAAAACGAAACCTTATTATAAATCTGCGCGGATAACTTCTAATACACCGAACTTCAATAAAATCCCTTTAAAAGCCCCTTATTCCGTCGGGGGTTTTGCCGTCACGGGAAAACATTCTCTTCCGTTTTTGGAAAAATTGGTTGATTACACCCGGGAGAAAGATCTCTGGTTAGTAGAGGCGTTTCATCTGGTAGGTAAAAAAAATACCCGAAGCGCCCACAGGCCAAAGCCTTACAGATTTTTCATGCACATAGATGACTTCAAAAAACATATCGATTATATCGTGTCTAAAGGCATAACGGTTTTAACGCAAAAGGATGCGATAAAAAAGTTGAGCTAGTGCCCATCATGAGATATAAGGATCTTGCAACTTCCTCCCTAATCGAAAAATGCGTTGAACAGGACGGCCTGGCGTGGGCTGAATTTATAAAAAGATTTTCGCCTCTTATTTCATTTTCGATAAAAAAATCGTTGTCAAAATATTCCATTGATTTTCGCAGGGCCCAAGAAGACATGAAGGACATACACCAGAACATAATGACTTCCCTCTGGGGTAAAAACAAGCTGGCTGAGGTAATAAATAGGGATAACATAGACTACTGGCTTGTGGTTACCGCCAGAAACGCAACCATTAATCATTTAAAAGCCTTTCAAAAAGAGGTTCTCGTCACTGATGAGTTGTTTTTTGAGAAGTTACAGGCCCCGGGTTCCGCGCAAAGGATTGATCGCGCCCTGGATGCTCGCAAAGAAATAGAACGGTTTTGTAATCGTCTTTCTTCGAAAGAAAAAATCATTTTCGATCTTTTTTTCAAGAAAGGCCTCGGCTTAGAAGATATCGCCAAAATAATACGCTCTCCCGTCGGTACAGTGTCATCCGCAGTTACGCGGATGAGAGCAAAAATAAAATATTTTAAAAAATGATGCAGCAAAATCGCACTTTCCGTTGTCTATATATATGGAGGGATCTAACATGAAGAATCTCGGTACATGCCTCGGTGATGTTGAAATAAATGACTACTTAAGCGGGTCACTTTCGGAAGAAAAAAAAGCGGAGATGGAGCGCCACTTGAAAGACTGCGGTGGTTGCCTGGAAAAACTGGCGTTTGCCTACAAAACAGTCGAAGAATTTTCCGGAAAAAAACACAAAGGAGAAAAATCTATGAAATCTATGTGGAAAAAGAATCTCTGGCTATTCGGGGCTATACTAACCTTTACCCTTTCGTTCTTAGCGCCTCGTTATTTCATACAACTCCTCGTTGCCACAATCCTTATGGGGACGAAGTGGATATTTGACAGCGTAAACGCGCGTATCCTTATAATGATTTACGATGCGTGGAAAAAAGGCGGGGAAAAAGAAGCTTCCAACATTTTCAGGAACTTAGACGACCGCTTTAGCCGCTAAATACCCCAGCTCTCCTCTATGCGGATATCGGGAAAATCTAAACGGTCTTTCGGATCTTCTTCGGTTTCTTCCCAGGGCTCGATGGGCATGGTTTTATCCGTTCCCGGGCTATAAAGATTGAATCCGTAAAGAGTAAGCGGAAACAGTGTCGGGGTATTATTAACCTCCGATGATACGGAACTTTCCCGATCCAACCCTAAAAATATCACCATAAGGCCAAGCGTAACCCAAAACACGATAAGCTGCGTAGATAGCTTCACCTGAAAATAAGCTCCTCTTTTTCGTATCTACTTTTTTTTGCCTTTTCCTTTATACGCTAATACCGTAATGGCAACAGCGCTGAAAAGCACCATATTAACTATATTAAATGTCCGCCAAACCGGGTCAGGAGAACGAAATCCTTCCGGTGCCATGAGTAAAAAGCATGTCCATACGCCAAGTACCCAGAATATGCTTATGTCGTCGGAGGATTTCCTTTTAATGATCCTGACTATAAGTGGTATATTCCAGAACGGTAATACTATTGCTGCTATAAGTGCGATTTTCTGCATCATGCTTCCTCCCGATAACCATATTATAGCACTCCGGGTTCCCCGTGTAAACCCCTGATACAAAACTATTACAATTTTCTTATTCAAAGAAAATTCGAAAATACATGCAGCAAAATCGCGCTTTCAGTTGTCTATATATATGAGGGGAGGTGAAAAAAATGGTTAGCGAAGTCCTAAACTTGAAAGTTGACAGAATGACCAAGCTTGACGGTGAAAGCAAGGTAAAGGCTTTCTGTGACCTCGTTTTCGGGGACCTGTTTCTGGTTAAAGGATTCAGAATCGTTGAAGGTGAGAAGGGCATGTTTGTAGGCATGCCGCAGCAGCAAAGCAAGCAAGGTAAGTGGTTCAGTATATTCCTTCCTGCGACAACCGAAATAAAGGAATACATATCTGAAACCGTGCTCCAGGCCTATCGGGCCCAGGGCGAGGGCGAGTAGGCGGGGTAAAAAATGGGTGTGGGAAACCGTGCTTTAGGCAAAGTGGGCGAGGATATCGCGGCGCGGTTTCTCTCCCGTAAGGGATATGAAATAATCGGGAGAAATACGCGAACCTTTGTAGGAGAAATTGACATTATCGCGAGAAAAAAATCTTTAATTGTGTTTGCCGAGATTAAAACCCGCAGGAATTCTCTTTTCGGTCCGCCGTACTTAGCTATAACAGTAAAAAAACGGAAAAAACTTGTTCAATGCGCTCTTTGTTATTTAAAAATGAAGGGTATCACGGAAATCCCCCGGCGCATTGACATTATTTCTATAGAGATCGACGAATTTACCGGGAATGTAAATAAAATAGAACATTTTGAGGACGCTATCGAGAATGAGGACTCGTATTAAAGGATAAAGGGAGGAACAAATGATCGCAAAGTCATTATCGTGTACTGTAATAGGTATAGAGGCTTATAAAGTAGATGTTGAGGTTGATATCGCGGAAGGCTTGCCCGCTTTCAATATAATCGGCCTCCCGGATACGGCTATCCGGGAATCGAGAGACAGGATAAAATTCGCGATAAAGAATTCCGGACACAGATTTCCGAGAGGGAAAATAACCGTAAATCTTGCTCCCGCGAATATTCGAAAAGTGGGTTCCGGGTTTGACCTGCCGATCGCTCTATCGCTACTCTCTGTCATGGGCATTGTAAAACAAGAGAAAATGTTGGAATTTGCTTTTTGCGGTGAACTATCTCTGGACGGGAAACTAAAAGAAATAAAAGGCGCCCTTCCCATGTCTATCGGGTTAAAGGAAAAGGGCGTTCGTAAATTAATTCTGCCGAGAAAGAATTTGATCGAAATATCAAATATAAACGGCATAAAAATATATACTTTCGAATGTATAAACGAGGTGGTAAATTTTCTTGATAATGATTTAGAAATCGAACCGCAAAATAAAAATGCAGGCATCAAGTTAAAATACAAAAGTAAATATAAAATAGACTTCACCGATGTCAAGGGCCAGGAGCACGTAAAGCGCGGCCTGGAGGTTGCTGCCTCGGGCGGGCACAATGTCCTTCTTATAGGTCCGCCCGGCTCGGGAAAAAGTATGCTGGCAAAAAGGGTTCCGACCGTACTCTCTGAAATGACTATAGATGAAGTTCTCGAAACATCAAAAATACACAGTGTAGTGGGGTTCCTCTCCCCGAATAAAGGGCTCGTTACCAATAGGCCCTTCAGGGATCCGCATCATCATATCTCTGACGCGGCGTTTGCAGGCGGAGGGGCAAATTCGATGCCGGGCGAGATAAGCCTCGCGCATAACGGAGTCCTGTTTCTAGACGAGTTTCCGGAATTTAAAAGGAATGTTTTGGAGTTACTGCGCCAGCCGATAGAGGACGGAAAAATAAGAATCTCGAGGATAAGGGGGACCAATGTATATCCCTGCCGTTTCATGCTGATCGCGGCGATGAACCCCTGCCCGTGCGGTTACTTTACTGACCCGAAAAAAGAGTGCCACTGCACCCCATATCAGATACAAAGGTATCTTAGCAAAATTTCGGGGCCGTTACTTGATAGAATTGACATACATCTAAACGTTCCACGGTTAAACTACGAAGAACTCTCGCAGAGAAGAAAGGGCGACACATCCGAGGCGATACGCAAGCGCGTCAATAAGACGCGGAAGATTCAAATGAAACGCTATAAAGCCGATTCGGTCCTTTTTAACGCGCACCTTGAGTCGAAGCACCTTGAAAAACACTGTGTGCTCGATAAAGAAGGCGAAGAGCTGCTTAAGATGGCGATTCTGGAACTCGGTATATCGGCGAGGGCATACGATAAAATCTTAAAAGTCGCCCGAACCATCGCGGATCTCGACGAAAAAGAAACCATCGAAGCAGGGCATATATCAGAAGCCATCTCATACAGGAGTTTGGATCGCGACTTTTGGATGATGTAGCGGGGAGCCAGGAACAGGGTTCATGGTACAGAAAGGAGTAAATTTATGAAACGAAAAAAGAAGATATCTGCAAGGCCTTCGGTTCCACATAAAACCATAGAAAGTAAGATACTTTTGCTGCGAGGTGAGAAAGGGATGTTGGATAGCGATCTTGCCTTGTTATACAATGTCGAAACGAAGCAACTCAAGCGCGCGGTCAATCGAAATATTGAACGATTTCCCGATGATTTTATGTTCAAACTTACCGGAGAGGAATATTTGGCTTTAAGGCGCCATTTTGGCACCTTAAAAAGAGGCACGCACGCTAAGTATCTCCCGTATGCCTTCACCGAACAAGGTGTCGCGATGTTATCAAGCGTACTTAATAGCAAACGGGCAATACTGGTTAACATACAGATTGTAAGAACGTTTACAAAATTGAGGAAAATGTTGCTAATCCATGAGGATTTAAGGCGAAAAATCGAGACTATGGAGAGAAAATACGATAAGCAATTTAAAGTTGTCTTTGATGCAATAAGACAACTTTTAACACCGCTGGAGAAACCGAAGCGACGAATCGGTTTCCATTTGCATAATGATTAAATTTACCAGACACGAGGAGGTGGCAAAATGAGTTGCGCTACGCATTTATCACAGTTGATAAAAGTGTACGGGAAAAACGTCATGATTTCGCGGGTAAACGGTTATAACATAATCCATTTAGATAATCCTACGGACAACGAGATAAAACAGAGAATTAAAGAAGTGCTCGATGGCCAGATTGACAATGATCTGGAAGATGATTGCTCGCTCTGCCAAACTATGAAAGGCCAACCATATGACATTGTATATTACAAGCAAGGGCTATAGCGGATATTGAAGCGAAAGAAAGCATCGAGGCAGGTAACATAGCCGAGGCAATATCACATAGGAGTTTGGACAGGGATTTCTGGATGATGTAGTAGGGTTTATTATTTTTCGTTTTGTGGAAAGGGCCATTTAAAGCATTCCTTTCACAATACATAGTTTAGATTCTAATATTCCATCCAAACATCCGGCTTACCGTCTGCGTTCGTATCTTTCTTAACACTAGACGGTTGTCCGTCCTTGTAGATTACCCACTCGTCTATTTTACCATCGCCCGTCGTATCAGATTCTACTTTTACAATTTGCCCGTTATTATCATAAAATTCGATACGGTCAACTGCGCCGTCATAATTGGAATCCACCTCCACCTTTTTGGGCTTAAGTTGTCCTTGTTGGCTTTCAGCCATTTCACAAACGAGCATAAGAGATATACAGATAAAAAGCGCAACCACTAACGATATCTTATTCATAAAAGCCTTCCTGCCTGCCGGCAGGCAGGCTTTACTTTGGGGTGGGTTACTTTGCGTACGGACACTTTCGGTAACGTTTTTTAAAATCCCTAAATTCTGATTCTTTTTCTTCAGCCTCCTTCTCCGGCTTTCGTCTTTTGGCTTTTTCAACCTCCCATTCGTACTTTTTCAACAAGTAATCCTCGTCTTTTTTTGTGCTAACGCCTGTCTTTTTAAATTTATTGACAATCTTCTGCCAAAAATTTTCCTTTTTTATGGGAAAGCCTTCTTTTTGTAGCGGGTATTCTTCTTGAGATGTTTTTTTAATATTTCGAATGTCTTCCTTTGATATGGTACATATAAGACTTTGATCGCCGTAGTAGGCTACTACAACATACTTTTCTGTTTCCTCTGTTATCGTACCGGAAACAGTTTTACCGTTTTTTAATTCAATCGTATCTGCCGAAACACTTAATGTCCCGAAGATAACCAAGAGTAGTAAAATAACCGTGCCTTTAATAATAGATAAGGTATTACTCATCTTTATACCGTTTTTTCTTTTTTGCTACTTCCCGCGCTAACTTCAATTAGAGTAGACTTGTCATCTAAGCAGATTTCCCAACTATCATCGTAAATTTTATTGCACACTGTACACTTTTTCACCTAAACATCTCATTTATTCTGGGGCGGGTGAGGTAAAATATAACATTTAGTTTTTAAACTTTAGTGTTTTAAGGCTTTCTTGGATTAGATTGATGTTCTTATGGTAATCTTGGTCTTTGAAAATCCAATAACCTACACGATAAAATCTGTTATTATGCTCGAGATAGAAAGATTTATCTTCTGCCGGAGTTACTCCGTCTGACATATAAGATATATCAATAACATAAGCCGGTATTGAGCTTAACATCCCCTTTTCTTCCTTTAAAATTTTACTTTTTGGCAATCTTTCGAGTTTACCTCTATACTCATTGAAATGGTCTTCTAAATTATTTCTTCTTTGAGATTTAGGTAACTTCGATTCAGTCAGTTTTGTTTTGCTGGTAAAGTAGAATGTTGCATTTTTTGAATTTGGGGGATAAAAAGAGACTCCGCCAAGTAATGGGTTATTCAGTTCACGAACCATCCATCCAACTGGTGGAATTATTTCTATGCCTAAATTTTTGTGATAATACAAATCCCCTTTAGAAATGGTTGTTTTTCCACAGCTGCATGCAAAAATGGACATAACCAAAAAGATAGTTATAAAACCAATTATTACACTCTTCTTATCCATCATTCCTCCTTGAAAAAAAGACGTTAGTCTTTTAACACCTCCAGATTCATCCTTTCATCGATAATATATATACCTACTCCTTTGTAGAGTAGGTATATTATAGCAATATGTTAAAGGAGTGTAAACCGGAAAAGGGGCGGATTGGATTCAACTTTTGAAACGGTATAAGGACTATTAGTTAATCCCGAACTCGTCGTAGAGACTTGAATCCTTTATTCTTTCCAGAGGCCCTTATTTTGTTCCCGGGCTTCTTTTTGTAGTTTTAAAAATTTGGCGATGTACTTTACGTTGGGGGGAAAAGTATAAACCTGGGCGTAGCCTTCTTTTAAGAGCTCGGCATTAAGCATTCTGCCGTCCGGAAGATACACATAAGCAAGAAGCCTTCCGTATCTATCTTTTTTTTCGATATCAAACTCAAGCCTTACCCTCTTGCCGCCTACTAAAGATCGTGTAAAGACTGTGGCCTTCTTGCCCATCGCGATTATGGTGTTATAATCTTTTTTAGAACGCTTTGCGTCTCGTTTAAGTTTTGAATTATAGCGTGATTCAGGGGTATCTATCCCTATAAAACGCACCCTTTTTCTGTTTGCAAGTTCTACGGTATCGCCGTCAATGACTCTTGTTACAAGTATGTCGTCATAACTGTATTTTTTACCGAATGGAAGGGTAAATCGGAATTTTCCCAGAGAATACGTTTTGCCCTGGCCGTTAGCGGCAAAAGATAAAGAAGCAAGAATTAACGCTAAAATTATAGGGAATAGCTGTTTGCCTTTTTTCTTGAACGCTTTCAATTTATCCTTGCGGCCCTGTTTCCTCTCACGCACCAACCTTGATACGTTCTTTTGCCTTCTTGTAATTCTTTCTCTCGGCATTTTACGACCTCCTGCGCAATGCGAGCCCAAAAAGCACGAAAGCTATGCACAGCCAGCTGAACATGTCTCCGAAGCGCGTGTAAATCGTTTTCCCAAAAGTAGGCATTATCGTTTCCACGGCGTAACCGTCTACGGATATTTCGTCTTTTCCGACCCTGACGGATTTTAAAATTTCCCCCCTGTGGTCTATGATGCATGAAAAACCGGTATTTGCGGCGCGTATAACCGGGACACGGTTTTCCACTGCCCTGAAAATAGAGCCTTGTGCATGTTGATAAAGCGCGGGGCTTTTCCCAAACCAGGCATCATTTGTTATGTTCACAAGAAATCTCGCTCCTTTTTTAACGAAATTCCTGCAAAGATCGGGAAAAATGTCTTCAAAGCATATAAGGGTCGAAAAGCTATGAAACTCCCTGCTCTTTTGGATCCTGTCGGTTTCGCGCGTAACTTTTTCTAAACTAAATTTAAATACGGTAAATTCATTTCCGCGCGCAAAATTTCCTATGGGTTTATCAATAACCCCGCGCATCCACAAGAATGCTTTTTCAAACGGAATAAATTCGCCGAACGGAACAAGATGAATCTTGTTATAGCTTTTCAGAATTTCGCCTTTATCGGAAATAAGCGTGGCGCTATTAAAGACTTTCGCCCCTACCCCTTTAAGCGTACCTACTAAAAGATGTGTATTACCGGATTTTGCAAGGTTCATTATTTGTTTTTCCAAATCCGGTTCATCCAAATAACCGGGCACGGCCGTCTCGGGCCAAACTACAAGGCCCGGTCGTTCTTTTAACGCCGCTTGCGTAAGCATTTTATATTTATTCAGGATAAATTCTCTATACCGCGGGTCCCACTTCGTCTCTTGCGGAATATTTCCCTGTATAACGGCAACTAGAAGACGCTTGGCAGGATAAATGCGCTTAATTCTATTGTCACCGTAGACTAAAACCAAAGCAAATAAAACAATTATAAAAAACAAAATGTAGAATCTTTTTGACTTCTTTAGTAACGCCAGATATATTCCGACATTTACAAGAACAATTAAAAAGGAAACACCGTATACGCCTGTTATGTCCGCTATTTGTATTACCGGAAGATTAAGGCTTTGGGAATATCCTAAAAA
Source organism: Candidatus Omnitrophota bacterium (assembly GCA_016782425.1). Classification (GTDB taxonomy): domain Bacteria; phylum Omnitrophota; class Gorgyraeia; order JABMRN01; family RBG-13-46-9; genus JABMQJ01. The sequence continues at coordinate 5,299 of JADHYN010000009.1, read as the reverse complement.
CGCCCACGGGAAACCGCTAAAAATATATGTGCGCAGGTATTCGGTAAGGACCCACGCGCACGGTAAAAATATAATCGTCCCCGGATGTGACGCAATAGACGGAGGGGATAATAAACAAAATATCGCAGGTAGAAGGGCAAGTATCAGTACCGTAGCAATCGTTCCCGGTACGGTTACGTTAGCGAGCCAATATAAAATACCTGCAAAAAATATAATACCGAAAAGATAACCTGTAAGAAACCGGGCCTTTGATTTCTTATTTTCAATGGCAAAAAATAACGGGATGAGCGCGATCCAGGCTAAAAATCCGAGGTTAAAGTTCGGATAGCATAAAACTAAAAGAAAAGCGGATACAAAAGGTAGCGCGAGCTGATATATAATATTTGTTTTCAAATAAGGGGTTATTTTCCGCAACATTTCTTATGCTTACGCCCGCTTCCGCAGGGACAGGGGTCATTTCTTCCGACTTTAGGGGTTTTTCTTCGATGCGTGGCATCCCGGCCGGGTCTTGTATCCGGCATCGCATCGGGCATGGGTGGTTTAGGCGGGCCTTCGCCAAGCGGCTGCGGTAGCCCTTCTAAGGCGGAATACTCCTCATGTATGAATGTTTCTTCTTCGCTTTTAAACACTCTTTGCGTAAACTTTTCCTCTATGGCAAATGTCTTGAAAAGCCTTTCTACGATGTCCTCATCGATTGTGTTTATAAGGTTGCCAAACATCGCAAATGCTTCGTGCTGATATTCCACCAGCGGATCTTTCTGGCCGTAAGAGCGCCACATTATGCCTTCGCGCAGTTGGTCCATGCTGAAAAGATAATCTTTCCAGTTTGAATCAATTACGCCGAGCGTAATCATTTTTTCAAGGTTTTGCGTTTTTTCCTCACCCAGTATTTTTTCCTTTTTTGCATAATGTAACTTTGAAAGTTCGATAACTTTTTTGATTATTTCCTCTTTTGAAAGTCCTGAAAAATTTTCCGGATGAAAGTTCAACAAAAATTTAAATCTTAAGTTTCTGCAGAAATTTTTTAAATACTCTTCGTTTTCCGAAGGATTGGCGAGCCTCCCCTCCAGAATTCCCTCGAGTATCGCAAAAATATCTTCTTTTAAACTGTCTTCAAGAATCGCGTGCCGCCTCCTGAAATATATGAGCTCCCTCTGCTGGTTCATGACGTTGTCGTATTTAAGAAGTTGCTTTCTTATTTCGAAGTTCTGTGTCTCCACTCTTTTTTGCGCTGTCCGTATGGCGCGGGTAACAAGCGGATGTTCTATCTCCTGGCCTTCTTCCATGCCGAGACGCTCCATAATCATTTTTATCCTGTCTGAACCGAAAATTCTCATCAGGTTATCCTCAAGAGAAAGGTAAAATCTTGAAGAGCCCGGGTCTCCTTGCCTGCCGGCTCTTCCCCTTAACTGGTTATCTACCCTTCTTGATTCATGGCGCTCTGTTCCTATTACGTGGAGCCCGCCAAGTTCCACGACCTTATTGTGTTCCTGGCGTGTTTTTGTTCTATATTCTTCCAGATATTTATTTTTGACGGAGGCGCGTTCTTCGGCTGACTCGATTGAAAGATTATTCAAGGCGTCTTCGGCGAGATATTCCGGATTGCCTCCCAGGAGAATGTCCGTTCCTCTCCCGGCCATATTTGTCGCAATCGTGACGGCCTTAAACCTTCCTGCCTGCGCTACTATATGCGCTTCCATTTCATGGTATTTCGCATTAAGGACAAAGTGCGGAATATTTCTCCTTTTAAGCATTTCGCCCAAGGTCTCGGATTTCTCGATAGAAATCGTGCCCACGAGAACGGGCCTTCCTTTTTCGCATAAATCCGCAATTTTGTCACATATGGCGGTGAATTTTTCTTTTTCCGTTTTGTAAATTACATCGGAAAGGTTTGTTCTTTCTAATGGTTTATTTGTAGGTATTGCAATGACGTGCAGGCCGTATATTTTTTCAAATTCATCGGCTTCCGTAACCGCTGTCCCTGTCATGCCGGCAAGCTTTCCGTACATCCTGAAAAAATTCTGAAGCGTAACAGTGGCCAAAGTCTGCGACTCCCTCTGGACTTCTACCCCTTCTTTTGCCTCTATAGATTCGTGTATGCCGTCTGAAAATCTTCTGCCCGGCATCATGCGGCCCGTAAATTCATCGACAATTATAATTTTGTTCTCATGGATAACGTAATCAACGTCTTTTCTGAATAAGATGTAAGCCTTTAAAAGCTGTTTTATGCTGTCAACGCGCTTTTGTTGCTCCACATACTGCGCGGTAATCTCGCTCTCCCTTACGAGCTTCTGCTCTTCGGTAAGGTTTTTGTCACCGGTAATGTTCGAAAGCTTCGTTTCCAGGTCCTCGATTATAAATTCTACGTTGAATTTTTGGCACATGACATCTTCGCCCTTGGAGGTAAAAGTAACTTCTCTTGTTTTTTCGTCGAATATGAAATACAACCCCTCCAGAAGCGTAACCCGATCTCCTTCCATCATTTTGCTGTCGTAAGTATTCGTTGCCTTGTCAAAAAGAACCTTTATCTTAGTGTTCTTCAAAACAAGATCAAGGAATTGCCTCTCTTTTGGCGAACCTTTGTGTATAAGGTAAAGAAGTTTTTTTGTTTCCTCTTCTTTTTCCCCGTCATCTACTATGTTTTTAAGTTTTAACAGGAGTTCTTCAACAAGGCGGCGTTGTAATCTGGAGATATGGTCAACTACGGGTTTCATTTCCACGTAAGCGGTATTTGTCGTATTGGTCGGGCCGGATATGATAAGCGGTGTTCTTGATTCGTCTACTAAAATGCTATCTACCTCGTCAACAATTGCAAAATTGAATTTTCTTTGGACAATATCTTCCCTGCGGATAATCATATTGTCGCGCAGGTAATCGAACCCGAATTCGTTATTTGTTCCGTAGGTGATGTCGCAGGCATATGCTTTTTGCCTGGCTTCCGGTGACATATCGTGCTGTATTACACCTACTGAGAGTCCGAGGAATTTATAAATAGGCCCCATCCATTCACTGTCACGTTTGGCTAAATAATCGTTTACCGTAACGATATGTACCCCTTCCCCGGTAAGAGCGTTTAGATAAGCAGGAAGCGTGGCAACAAGGGTTTTACCTTCTCCGGTTGCCATCTCCGCGATCTTCCCTTCGTGCATAACAACCCCGCCTACAAGCTGCACATCAAAGTGTCTCATGCCGACAGTGCGACGGGCTACTTCCCTTACGACGGCAAATGCCTCCGGCAAGATACCGTCAAAGATCCTATTCCTTAAGACTTTGAGTTGAAGTTTTAGCTTGTCTTTTTCCTGGGCAAAAGCCGCCGTCTCTATGCGAGATTCAAGACCTTCTATTGCTGAGGTAAATTTTTCTTTTTCGTTTTTTATATATTCTCGGAATTTATCTGTTTTTTGGCGAAGCTGGCTGTCGGAGAGTTTAGATATTTCACTCTCAAGCTTATTTGTCTTTTCAATTACAGGCTCGACTTTAGCCAGTTCTTTTTTATTTTGTGAACCAAAAATTTTGTTTAGAATAAATTTCATTTTTTCCGTCCGCCGCCGGCTGACATTCTAAGATAAGCGTCTATAAAAATGTCCAGGTCTCCGTCTAAAACATTTTGCGCCGCAGAAGTTTCGCAGCCCGTCCTGTGATCCTTGACCATGGAATAGGGGTGAAGTACATACGAACGTATCTGGCTTCCCCATTCAATGAGCTTTTTTTCTTCATGTTGTTTTGCAAGTTCAGTTTTTTTCTTTTTCAGTTCTTTTTCGTAAATCCGGGATTTGAGAACCTTCATCGCGGTTTTTTTATTTTTGTGCTGGGAGCGCTCGTTCTGACACTGGGTAACTATCCCTGTAGGAAGATGCGTTATTCTAACTGCCGAATCGGTTACGTTTACGTGCTGTCCGCCCCTGCCGCCTGCTCTATAGGTATCGATTCTTAGATCGGATTCTTTTATGTCTATTTTTATGTTTTCGTCTACCTCCGGGGTAACGGCCACGGACGCAAAGGATGTATGCCTCCTTTTGTTGGAGTCAAAGGGCGATATCCTCACAAGCCTGTGCACCCCGCTTTCGGATTTCAGATAACCGTATGCGTGTTCACCCTTTATGATGAACGTTACGTTTTTTACGCCGGCTTCTTCACCCGAAAGATAATCAATTCTCTCTATTGTAAATTTTTTCTTATCGGACCATTTAGTATACATGCGGTAAAGCATTCCGACCCAATCGCATGATTCTGTCCCGCCGGCGCCCGCGTTAACGCTTATTATAGCATTAAGCGTATCGCCTTCGTTATTTAAAAGACATTTGAATTCAAGGCGGTCTATTTCTTTTTTTGCTTTTTTTAGCGCTCCCCCGAGGTGGGATAAAGAAGCGCTGTCACCTGAATCCGTAATAGAGAGGAGTTCTTTTGTCTCGTCGAGTTCGGAAGAGACTCCGGTAAAAGGCTCGAGAGACTGCTTCAGGCGCTTCAGCTCTTTAAGCGTGGGGTCTTTTCTTTCCTTGTCTTTCCAGAAATCTTCTTTTGAAATCTCGGATTCTAATTCTTTTACTCTTTTACGGCTCTTCTCCAAGTCAAAGATAACCTCCTAAGGTGTCGAGCCTCTTTTTCAGGTTTTCCAATTCTGATTTCAAGTCTTCTATCGTTTTCATTGAACTCCTTTCGTATATAATACGGTAATTATACTAAATAGGGCATGCAACGTCAAGGCCTTCTCTTTTTAGGAGTTTCATTTTGGCTTTTTTGCCCTTTGAAAATCCGCCTAAGGAACCGTCGTTTTTTATAACACGGTGACAGGGTATGGTCCCCGGATATGGATTTTTATTAAGCGCCCGGCCTACGGCGCGGCATGAGCGCGGAGAGCCCATTTTTTGCGCCACCCATTTATATGAACGCGTTTGGCCGAGCGGGATCGCGGAAACGGTCCTGTAAACGCGCTTTTGAAACGGGGTTAGCGTTTTATTTTTTTCCAAAATATCGTAGAATTTTTTCGGATGTTTTTTCATCCATTCCCTTTACGCTCTTTAGCTCATCGAGGTTTGCCTTTTTCACATCTCCCGCCGAGCCGAAATGGTTTATGAGGGCCTTCTTTCTTTTCTCTCCCACTCCACTGATTTCGTCCAAGGCTGAACGCAAGAGATCCTTCCCTCTTAAAAGTTTATGGTAAGAAATCGCAAACCTGTGTGTTTCGTCCCTTATTCTCATGATTAGCTTAAGCGCCGGTGAACTGCGGGCAAGCTTTAGCGGGGTGGATTTGTTTTCCGTATATATGAGTTCTTCGGCTTTTGCGATGCTTATAACGGGT
>JADHYN010000025.1 GCA_016782425.1 Candidatus Omnitrophota bacterium | reverse complement strand
TTGGAACATAGCCTCTTAGTGTCATGCTTCCCTCCTTTGGGTTAAAAAACGGTTTTGATACGTTAAACAAACATAGTATACTACCGTTTGGGGAAGCTTGACACTTTAACATACCATTTGTAGTAAGCTGAATGTATATTTTTTATTATTGCGGAAAGAAAGGATCTCCTATAATCGGCACAAAAAGCCTCACGCCAACACCCTCTCATTCCGTAGGACATCCCACACAAGCTTCAGGATGGATAGGGACCCGCAAAAATGTCACTTTTTTGTCCCTTGACTTTGAACAATGCTACGCCTACAATATTAGAAGTAGGCCTGACTGCAGGCAGGCAGGAGTTCAGATTTTAAACGGTACAAAAGGGATTAAAGTTATGGCCGAATTAAATAAAGTTGAATTAAGAAAAATTGTTTCACTACGACAAAAGACTATCGAAATGTTAGAGCGGGTTCAAATAATGTTTCGTACTAACTTTGATGGTTTGATGAAGAACGATATCAAGATCTTAGATCAGGTGCTTAAAAATGAAACAAAAATTAATGAAACTTATAATAATTTAACTATCTTAGCAATCGAAATTTCCAAAAAGGAATCATCAAACAAAGCTAAAAAAATAGTCATTGATTTAGTCAACATTATCGGCGCAATTAAGAGGATGGGAGATCTATGCGTAGATCTAGTAGAACGAATTGAGTATAAAGTTAGTGAAAAATTATTATTTAGTGACAAAGCGTTACAAGAATATAAGGAGCTATGCAATAGTATAGACAAGATTTTATCAGTTACAATTGAGGCGGTGAAGACTAATGATAGCAAGCTGGGCAAAAAGATTTTAAAAGATAAATCATCCCTCTACGCATTAATAGAAAAAAGTCGACTTAACCATATAGATAGGTCAGCAAGAGGAATTTGTGATGATTGGGCAAAGGTTCGATATCTTGATATGTTAAACATTATTAAAGAGATTGTAGATCATTGCATGGAGACAGTCAGCAAACTGATAGAGAGATAATTTACCCGCAATACCGCGTATAAATAATTCCAAAAAGCCTTAATGCCAATCCAAAGTAAAGGAAATGTTTAGATGAAAGATGATATAAAGAAAATAATTAGAGGATTAAAAGGGAAATGACGGATATGAAAAAGATATTTATACTAGACGGATATAACGTTATTTACCGGATTCCGGAGCTTACGGCGAAGCTTAAGGAAAGCCTTGCCGAAGCCAGGAGTGGCCTGGCAATGCATGTGGCGGGATGGAAACGTAGCCGCATTAACGCGGAAATTATTATAGTGTTTGACGGAAGGGATGTCGACTTTATGGATTATTCCCGCACAAAGATAGGCGGCATTGACTGCGTTTTTACGCGCGCCAAAGAAGCAGCGGATGATCGCATAATAAGAATGGTGAAGAATTCGGAGGAGCCATCTAGCGTAACTGTTATATCGCATGATAACCGGGTACGAAATGGCTCCCGCGCGCACGGTGCACGGGTTGAATATCCAACATTCTTGCAAAAAACCGGAAAAAATGCCGACAAACCGGTTATACATGCGGATAAGGTGTTTAGCGCAATGAAAAACAGAAGAGTAACTGATTATTACGAGGAATATCTGGAGGGCAAAGGTGTACTATAGTCGACAGTAAGTAGGCAGGAGTTCAGATTCTGAAACAGTGAAAAAGTAGAAAAAAAGGAGGAAAATATGGCAGAAGCTGAAAGCAAGCATGATAAGTTTAAAAGGCTCGCAACGCAGAGGGTGACGAATGCAATAAAGAAGATAGAATTGCTAGGTAACCTATCGGGTTCCGGTTACGAATCTACACCGGAAGAAGTGGAAAAGATATTCAAGGCCCTCCAAGACACCCTGGATGGCGTTAAAGAAAAATTTTCTAAAACCGAAAGAGTAAATAAAAGCAAGTTCGAGCTGTAACTTCCTCTTTTTCGAATCGGGAGGTGAAAAATGCAAGCTTGCCCATTAACAGAATTATATAGATGCGCTATAGATAAGATCGGGATATTTTACATACAACTGCCTATCGTTATTATAGCAGTACTGTTTGGCGCCCTGCTTATGCGGCGGCCCAAAAAAATCATTGAAATACAAATAGCCGTTTACAGACCCTTTAACTGGAAGATCGAACCCATATCAATGGATAAGGAAATAAGAAACACGCGCATTATGGGGGCGGCGGTTTTCATTCTCGGAATCATTTCGCTTATCTATGTAATCATGCAGCAGTTTTAAAAATAGAGACAGCTCAGGCGAGGGACAGATGTAAGTGTGCACTGAGAGCCGGCCCTAGTATAGTCTTAACCTTGTTAGGCTATAAAAAAGTAAGATATTTCCCCCTACAAGACCCTTTAATTCATGGTATACTTGTATGTATAAAGCACACCATGCGTGAGGGTATTTTTTTTACCCACTTTAGAACGGAGTTAAAAAAGTGTATTGGACCAAAAGAAAATTTTTAAGCAAACTATTTAATGCCGGGATTATATTGCTTTATTTATGCAATATAGTTGCCGTAGACTGTTCGCATGCCTCTGGCACCCCTGAAACAAAATTACCCGTAGATGCACACTCTATAAAAACAATACATGCCAAATACAACCCAGATGACTTGATTCAGCGAGAATCGTCAAATAAAGAAATTGTTGAACAGAAAAACAATATAATTGAATGTCAATATCTTGGAGACAAGCAAAAACTCAACCAAGATACCCTCAATCTAACTGATATTGCAAAAAACAAGAAAGACTATAGTATCTTGTTTGCCGAACTCAATCTATCATTGGATGATGTGGAATACCTGCCAGAGGATATACTGTCTTTCTATCGAGAAAATGGCGAGAAGGAAACATTAGAATATATAGAATACGTCAAAAATACGTACAAAAAAACAGAAGAAAAAGCGAACAAAAACGATGATAAAAACTCCGATGAATACGATTTAAACATTGTGCTTGATCCCGGAGAGCAGGAACCTCACGAAGCTACTGACGATATAGATATCGAAGAGCTCATCAAATCACTTTTCCTTACCCCGTTCGATATAAACGGTGACGGTATAATAGATAGGGAAGATATTGACTTGATATGGCATGCATTGGGGGAAGCAGATATATATTTTGAAAGCCCCGGCTTAAAATATTTTATAATAGACCAAAACGGTGACGGAGAAATAAACGAAGAAGATTATCTTATTGCTTTCGGGCAAATTGATCTGTCCGCAAGCGATACGGATTCTTTGGAATATTTTATATATTCACTGCTTGTAGAGTTATTTGATGCAAATGGGAACGAGCGGATAGACGCAGAAGATGATAATACCCTTGAATACTGGAGAATATTTGACCGTAACCGTTATAGACTACAATTTGGCTCCAGTTTGCCGGACCGTGAAATGCAAGAACTTTTGGGTTGCATATTTGTTTGGATTGCAAGAAATGGCTGGAACAAAGATATGCCGCTGGATCTCGGCAATGGTATTGAGGCTAATTTCTCGGAAGCGGCTGACGGTGAAAGCTATACCGTTACTTTATCCAACGACGATTGGACAATAACAATGACATATACGCGGCCCCCGGGAGTTGATACAACAACTATTGACGTAATCGGAAAAGCTTTTGGTGATTTGGAGAATGCCAAAGATGACCTATATAATGAAATGACGCCGGTAGGAAAAGGGCCCCGTTTAGATGTCAAGAGCCTAGGCGGTGAAGGCGAAAATGCCGATAAAACCGAAACCAAAAATACGGACAAGAAATATATTAAATTTAACCCGCAAGAAGATAATGCGGCCCCGGAAGAGGCACCCTCAAATAGTAAATCGGTAAACAACAGGAACTACACAGAGCAAAAAGAAGCAGAGCCAAAGACGGATGCGTATAGCCCGCTTAATCATGCTTCACCTGAAGAGGGAGATCATGCGATACATGCCGGAACTAGATATAATAAAGATATAAGTCAGAATCAGCCTGTTACCGGCAATTCAGATAAAACCCACGACTTATTGAAAAATGAATGGCACGAGGCAAAAGGAGCGCTCTATAAAATGTTTAAACACATCTTAACCGAAGAGGCGGGAGCTGTTTACTCGACGGGTGATGGAGCGGTAATTTTGCTGGAATCGTTCAAAACGAGCGATGATAGCGATGAGGAAGAAGACGAAGACGAAAGCAGCAATGCGTAATTAGCTTTTGATCAAATAGTATTTATTATAACCGAAAAAGGTTGGATATATATCCAACCTTTTTTTATTGACAAAAAAAGCAAGTTGATACAGAATATCTATAAAATGCGGAGTTTTCGGCACAAAATATTGTTTAACATATAGAGAGGGTAATGAATAAAGACGATGCCCTGATAAGGAAATTCAGGGAAGGCAACCGGGCCTGCTTTGATGAATTGTATAATACGTACAAGGAAAGAATATTTAATTTCATCAACAGGAAAATAGGCAATAGGGCGGTTGCCGAAGAGCTTGCGCAGGAAGTTTTTATAAACATATACCTTAACATCAATAGATACGAACCCAGGGGGCTTTTTAAGGCCTGGATTTATACAATAGCTTCGAATCTGGCAAAAAACGAATTAAAGAAAAGGAGTTCGATGCGGCAGGTATCTTTGTCCGGTCGAGTTGGAAAAAGGGATATGGATATCGATCTTGAGAGCGTATTGACGAAAGACGGGTTTTCGGCGGATTCCTTCGTGAAAAACGGAGAACTCAAGGAAGCGATAGAAAATGCCCTGAAAAGCCTTCATCCGCTTTACAGGGATGTCATTACGCTCTGCGTAATAGAAGGCCTTTCTTACGAAGAGGCGGCCAAAGCGCTGAAAACAAACATGAAGACAATTTCTTCGCGGCTTACAAGGGCGCGGAAACAGTTTATAAAGAAAATTAAAGTCCCGAAAAGAAGTGGCGTAAAATGAAGCACAAAATACCTTTCGAATTATTATCGAGATATATAGATCAGAGGTGCTCTCTCTCTGAAAGGGAAAGGGTAGAGAGCCATCTTAGTGAGTGTGAATCCTGCAGGAAAACAGCCCTTTTATTAAAGAATTCGAATCTGGTCATTAGGCATGCGGATAGAGAAAAGCTGTCTACCGCTTTCGACCGGGCATTCAATCAAAAACTGCATAACACGTTAAAAAGTAGGGAAGAAAACAGGATAGGATTCATTGTAACTCGCGTTCTTCAAAGAACCCGGGAAGTCTTTATCCTCCCTTCGCCCATGCTTGCAAGGGTTGTCGTAACGCTCCTTTTGTTTGTGTCGGCATACGGGGTTCTTACACATTTAGTGGTCCAGCCCGTACAGATTGTGACGGTAAAGGGCAAAGTAATGATTTACAGCCATAGGGGGCGTAAGTGGGTCAAAGGAACCAAAGGGCTACTACTCGGCAAAGACGATACGCTAACCGCTGACAGGGGATCTTTTGCTGACATAGCGCATGCGAATAAATACAGGATCAGGATTAAGCAGAATTCCGAAATAAAAATAGCGAAGTTATTGCCAAAATATGTGCCCGGCAAGACAGTATACAACCTCAAAAAAGGTAAAACGCTGGTGCATTTAAGCAAAAAATTCAAAGGGTCACGTTTTGTCATGGCAACTCCCGAAGCCACAGCCACAGCGTTAGGAACTGATTTTTTAGTAGATGTTTCCGCACAGCCCTCAATGATGACGCGGCTCGGTGTATTAAACGGCAGGGTAAAGGTTGTATCAACATTCAGACCCGAAGGAGAGCCTAAACAGCAGCAGGTGATACTGGGTGGCGGAGAGGCAACAGAAGTATTTAAGGGGGATGTGCCCATGGCCCCGCGCCAGCTATTGGAAAAAGAATGGCAGGAAATGACGGAGTTCTATGAAATCGGAGAGAAAGTCCAGGTTGCGCTTTTAATCAGTAATGGAAAATACAGGACAAGAGAGCTCTTAAGGCCCGCCCCATTATATATATCTGACCTCGAGCCGAAAGAAGCCGCTCTTGACCTCATGAAGGCGATTGAGTTAATAGACAATGCGATAAAGACAAAGGACAGAAATAAACACTTGCAGGGAATTAGGACGCTGGAAGCGATAATGGCCATGCATCCGAGTTTGGGCCATAAGCCACAGATCTTCCTTTTTATAGGCGCTTATTACAACTATCTCGGCATGCCCGAGAAAGCGATAGAGACTTTCCGGAAGGTCTCTCGTAAATATCCCGAGTCTACATTTGCAAGCATGGCACTGTATGCTACGGGAATTATATATGAAGAAAAGCTGAATAATACAAAGGAAGCAGAGCACTATTATGCGCTTGTATTACGGAAATACCCGAAAAGCCCTGAGGCTCAAATGATAAGAAGTAAGCAAGATTAGGAATAAAATAGTTAGAAAATAACAGGAGTAAACAAGCTGTGATTTTGTTATAGAGTATGAGATTCGAGTTATTTTTTTGACACGAAAGTAAAGAGTTTTAAAAACCGTAAACAAAAGGAGGCAAATGAAATGAAAGGCAAAATGACAATTAAGGTTATCGCGCTCGTAATGTGCCTGGGTATTGTGGTTTCTCAGAGTCCTTGCTTTGCCGAAAAAGGCAAAGCAAATGCATATAAAGATAAAGAACTCAAAGAAATTCCGGGCAGGTCAGTGAAACAGTTTAAGGAACTGCTAGAGGCTAAAAAAGAGTTGCTCGTGGGAAAAGGAATAGAGGATAATGTCGAGATGCCCGAAAAGGGTTTCGAGATAATTAAATACCCTGATAAAGACATAGGGTCTGATCTCGTACGCGGTTTGGCTCCGAAGACAGGCTTAGAAAAACCGATTGCCAGGATAATAGAGTTGCCCAGAGAACCGTTGATACCGAAAAAAGAATACGAAAAAGGCGATGCGGATGTATATAGGAATAAAGGACTCGGAGAAATTCCGGACTTCGTGGAAAAAGAAATAGGGGATAATATCGAGATACCCGAAAAGGACTTCGAGATAATTAAATACCCTTATGGCGACATAGGGGACGGCCCTGTAGTCGGTTTGGCTCCGAAGATAGACTTGGAAAAGCCGCTTCGCGAGGTAATAGGACTGCCCGGGGAACTGCCGATACCGAAAAAAGAAGCTGAAAAAGACCACGCGGACCCGACGCTTCCTTTTACGATAGATCCCAGCGAAATAGACGGTTATCCCGAGTATAACTACAAGGATGGCCGGCTTGTCATGTTAATCGTATATAGTCAGCCACATCTGCCAGAGCCGGGAGAACCTTTTAATAAGGCTGAAATGTGGTATGAAGATGCTCGGCTTGTTCAGACGATTGTGTACCACGACCCTAAGCCGTATATGGTTAACTTTTTTTCAAGCGATCCCGAGGCATCTCGTAACACGGGTTGCACACTTGCAGTAACCGCCAAGATTACAGAAACACCCGCGCAATCCGAAGTCGAGACAGAAAAACTGGAGTTAGATGAAGGACGCCTGAAATCTATCGCAAACCGTATTCAAAAAAACAGAGCATCCATGTTGCAATTCATTAACGGGAAAGACGAGGATATAGAATAAAATTTGAACAGGACAGTGTACCGTGACGCCTCAAGGTTTTCCTTGAGGCGTTTCTATTTTAGGAGTATAATTTAGATACACTGTCCTGTGTTGAATCCAAATTCTGAAACGGTCGAAAGATTACATAAAATGTTTAAAAATATTTTCTTATCCATAATCATATTTTTGTCTCTCTCTTTTAATCAGGCCTCCTATGGGAGCGTTAAAGAAGCTGATCTTGCCGGCAGCTGGTACCCGGCAAATCGCGACGCCCTTTCGGCGCAGATTAAAAATTATTTGGAAAAAGCCGAAATATCGCCTGTCGAAGGCCGGGTAATCGCCTTAATTTGCCCGCATGCGGGGATAAATTATTCCGGCCAAACAGCAGCCTACGGCTTCAAGGCCGTTAAAGATAATAAAATAGAAACAGCTATCCTGGTGGGATTCAGTCACAGGATGACATATGACGGCATAGCGGTTTTTGATGAAGACGGATATAAGACACCTTTAGGCATACTATATACCGATAAGAACTTGGTTAAGGAAATCACCTCTTTCAATAAAAAAATATACCCCTATCCTGAGGCTTTTTTCGGGGAAAATTCCGTTGAGCTTATTTTACCCTTTATCCAGGTTGCTTTAGATAATCCGAAAATTCTGCTCCTTGCCATAGGAAATCAAAGTTTTGAGAATTCCGAAATTACAGCAGATGCCATCGCCAGTCTATTAAAAGAGAAAAAAAATTATATAATCATAGCCAGTACCGATATGAGCCATTATCTTCCGCGTTACCTGGCGGAAAAGACCGATCAGGCTACCGCCAGGGCAATAGAGACGATGAACCCCGGGAAACTATATTCCGAATGCACCGGCGAAAATCGAATGTGCGGGGTAGCGCCTGTTGTGGCTACGATGATTGCCGCAAAAAAATTAGGCGCCGATAAGGCAGAAATACTTAAATTATCAAGCTCGTCCAGGACAGGCGCAAAACATGAAGAAGTGGTCGGTTATTTAAGCGCAGCTTTCGTAGAGTCTGAAGGCCTCCTGAACGACAAACAGAAAAAAAGACTTCTCAAATTAGCCCGGGACACGATCTCTCTTTATTTAACCAAAGGCGAGAGGTTAGAGGCGCAAGTGGATGACCCCGGGCTAAAAGAGGTAATGGGCGTTTTTGTCACCCTGCATAAAGGGCATGAGCTGCGGGGCTGCATAGGAAATATTATTGGCCGGCAGCCGCTTTATTCAGGCGTAATAGACATGGCTATCGCCGCAGCCACGCAGGACCCCAGATTCCCGCCGCTGACAGAGGATGAATTCGGCGAGGTTACCATCGAAATATCGGTCCTTTCACCCCTTAAAAAAATTACGGACCCCGATGAGATAATTCCCGGCACCCACGGTGTTCTGGTAAAGAAAGGTTTTAGAAGCGGCGTATATTTGCCTCAGGTCGCGACCGAGACCGGCTGGAACAGGGAGCAGTTCATGAATAGCCTTTGTGCGCATAAGGCCGGGATTGATGCTTCTGCCTGGAAAAAGGGCGAGTGCGAGATTAATATTTTTACCGCAGAAGTATTTGGAGAATAATTCTTCCTCCCAAAAAAAGAAGTACCCCTCCGCAGATAATCCTCAAGACCGCATTAAACTTAGTGTTTCCTGAGGAAAGGCCTCCGATTTTAGAAGAAAGTATCATAAGGATGAAAAGAGGGGAAAAGACAGTCCCGAGGCCAAATACAAAGGAAAAAAGAAGCGCATCAAGAACCCTATCCGAAATAATCACGATATAGTTAAGTATGCCCAGAAGAGGAAGACAGGGAGAAAGGCCGACCAGGATTCCCAGAACCCCTACATTTCTGATATTACCCTTATGGACCCATGAACATATCTCGGAAATCCCCCCTCCTTTACGGACGATAGTGGTTATTCCTATTAAGATAATGAAACATCCTAGAATAAGATATACGATATCTAGATACTCTCTAAGAACGATATTACGCAATATTTGTACCCCCAGCATCCATATTGCGCCCAGTAGCAGGTAGCTTATAAGCTTGAATGACGAGAATATGAAATAAGAAAGGACCGATTTTTTGAGGGTTGTTTTGTGAGCGGCGGCATAGCTCATCAATATCGGCGCGCATAAACTAAGGCACGGCCCCGACCCCATGATTAAACCGCTTATAAATAAATAATATAGATTTTCCTTCATCTTTACTATAAAATACTATATGATACAGGAAGGCAAAAGTCTATGGTTATCTTCATATTTTTAGGGGTGGTTAGTTCGATTTTCCAGCTGGTGGTGCTGCGGGAGTTCACCTTTTCGATAGCCAAAAATGAACTTTCTTTTGTTGTCGCTTGCGGGATATGGTTCATATTTTGCTCTCTAGGAAGCCTAATAGGCAGAAGAAATAAAAACTCAGACACCGCTTACCTGCCGCTTTTTTTCACGCTGTCTTTTTGTCTTTCCGTAGCCTCGATTCACCTGGCCAAGTCTCTGGCCGGGCCGGGCTATTATGAGGCATCGAGCCTGATTTTTGTTTTTGTATCAAGCTTTTTTCTGATCGGCATTTTAAGCTTCTTTGTGGGGTATGCTTTCGCGGTCTTAAGCAAAGCGTATTTAGAGGCCCACCGGCATACCCGAAAGACTTTTTCCAGGTTTTTCGCTTATGAGGCACTCGGTTTTTTTATAGGGGGACTTGCGTTCGCTTTCTCTCTCTCGAATTACTCAAACCCTTTTTTATTTTCGTTTCTGCCGCTTCTCTTTTTTATGCGCATGCCTTCCGGCAGAAAAAAAATCCTGCCCGCAGCCCTCGTAATCTTATTCAGCATAGTTTTCGTTTTAGGCTTCAGGCCCATTTTGAAAAAAGAATTAAAAGATGCCGATATTCTCATGCTCAAAGGCTCGCATTACGGGCCCTTAATCCTTGCGGAGAAATTCGGAGTTAAATCCTTGTATGTAAACGGCTCTTTAGCCGCAACGAGTGAAGATACGGCCTGGGATGAGGAGTTTATCCACATGAGCCTTTCGGCGGGCGATAGGATAAAAGATGTCCTTTTTGTCGGTCCTTGTTTTTCCGGACAGCTCCTGGAAATATTAAAGTATGACATAAACCGGCTCGATTGCCTGGACATAAACCCGGCCCTTTCGGAATTCAGCAGGGGAAGAATTTCTCAGAATAATAGCCGGAGGGTTAGGTTCTTTATCGAAGATCCCCGCACGCACATAAGAAATTCCGTGAAAAAATATGATTGCATTATCATGAACATGCCCGCCCCTTCAAGCCTGGCATTAAACCGGTATTTTTCTTACGAGTTTTTCAATATTATAAAGAAACGTTTGAATCCGGGCGGCATATTTTGTTTCCACATTCCTTCCAAGCGCGATATTTTAAGCCCGCATATCCTGAAATTCGACTCCTGTATTGTCAATACACTAAAAGGGGTATTCAAAAAGAGGCTCTTTATTCCCTCTGATTCGATGATCATCATTGCAAGCGATTCCATGTCCCTTAAGCCCGAAGATTTAATCAGAAATTTTTCCGAAAATAACGTGAAAACCGAATATTTCACCGTTTACCACTTGAAGGATTACCTTGACCCCTCCCGGCGTGATTATGTAGAAGGCATGATCGATAGTAGCATCGAGATAAACAGGGATTTAAACCCCAGGGGTTTTCTTTATTACTCTTTGCTTGAACAGGCTAAATTTTATCCCGGACTTTCTATTAATATCCGAAAAACCCGATCCGCGCTTATGGGCGCTTTTATCGCCATGGCAATAACAATCTGCCTTTTATGTTTTTTAAAAAGGAAACCCGCGCCGCTACTAAACGTCGCCATAGTCGGCTTTTCATCCATTGGCCTGATGACAATACTTTTTTTCATTTTTCAAATTTATTTAGGATCCCTTTTTTGGAAAATGGGCATTTTAGTGGGAACATTTATGATGGGCCTGGCTGCCGGAACGTTTTTCGTAAATTCAGTAATCAGGAAAATACTTAATAAACGGATATTGGCGTACTTTTATCTTCTCTGGGTGGTTTTCACGTTTAGCCTATTTTCTAGCGCAAAGGGAAATATTTTTTATAGCGATTATACTTTTTATATCTATTCGTTTATTCTGGGAATTTTAACCGGGTCGGTTTACCCGCTGGCGGCAGGGCTTATTCTAAAAGACAAGGCCGCGTCCCGGAATATATCGATCCCTATTTATGCGGCGGACCTTTCGGGCGCTTTTCTGGGCACGTTTATTTTTTCAATTTTTTTAATTCCCTTTTTAGGAATAATCCCCACTTTGGTTATCCTGCTCGTTTCGTTTCTTTTTTACGGCCTGGGAAACGCTTTTGGCTAAGTCCAGATTCCCGGGATTTTATTTCCGCAAACAGGACACTTCCCGTTTTTCATCTTATTTTCGATTATAGTGTAACCGACGCGCTTTATGAGGAGTTCATTGCAGAACGGGCAGTGCGTGTCTTCTCCGATGTGTTTGGGGATATTGCCTATATAGATGAATTTTAGGCCGGCCTTTTGCGCTATGTCACGAGCGCGGGTCAGGCTGGAAAGTGGGGTGGGTGAAAGATTGGTCAACTTGTACATGGGAAAAAATCTCGAAAAATGAACAGGGGTATACTCGCCCAAATTATCCCTGATCCATCGGCACAGCTTAAGGAGCTCTTCCTCGCTGTCGTTTGCTCCGGGAATGAGCAGGGTCGTGATCTCGATCCATACCCCTTCTTCTCTAAGTATTTTTAAGGTATTCAGAACAGATTCGAGGTCCCCCAGGCAGTAAGAGGCGTAGAATTTTTCGCTAAAACTTTTAAGGTCTATATTGGCTGCTTTGATATATTTTGCCAGCTCTCTCAGGGGTTTCTCGTTAATGTACCCTGCTGAGTGCATCACGCAGTCAACGCCTTCTTTTTCGGCCAGTTTCGCGATGTCAATCATGTATTCATAAAAAATAACGGGTTCAGTATAGGTAAAGGCGATGGTCCTGGAGCCGGTTTTCTTTGCCATGGCAACTATTTCTTCAGGTGGGACATGCCTGGCGTTCGCCACTTCCGGGTCCAGCCTGGAAATTTCCCAGTTCTGACAGAATTTACACCTTAGATTGCATCCCGCGGTGGCGATGGAGAATGATTTCGATCCCGGATATACATGGGCCAGGGGTTTTTTCTCGATGGGGTCAACGTGAAGAGCGACCGGCCTGGCATATGTCAGGGTATATAACCCGCCGCCTATATTTTTTCTCGCTTTGCAGAATCCTTTCTGCCCGTCAGCCAATATGCACTTACGGGGGCATAAAACGCATTGGATGCTGCCTTTGCCTATATCCGTCCAGTATAGAGCTTCTTTTAATTTTAGTACGGAAATTTCCGCCCCGGCAAATTTTACAAGCATTCCGGGAATAGAATTACTGAGCAGAAAAACGATCGCGATTAAAACAAGCCAAATGGCGATTTTGGCGTAATTTTTCATCCGGCACGTCTCCTCTGACGCTTATTTTGAACCCACGGCAGATAAAAGTCAAGAAAAATGAGCCGGGGACGGAATGAGAGGGTATTGGTGTGCGGCTTGGCACTTAACGACGGAGCCCTTTCTTCTTTAAAAAATTTTAGTAAGCTAAATGTTTATTTTTATAATTATGGAAAGAAAGGGTCTCCTATAAAAGGCAA
>JADHYN010000004.1 GCA_016782425.1 Candidatus Omnitrophota bacterium | reverse complement strand
GCCGATAAACGGTTTTGAAAAGGAATATTACCACTGGCACATAGAAATTATGCCGAAATTGGTAAATGTAGCAGGTTTTGAATGGGGAAGCGGATTTTACGTAAACCCGATTCCGCCGGAGGTAGCAGCACGAAATCTAACTGGTATATAGGATAAAAGTAAGTTCCGAGGGACGATGGACGAAGGACGAGGGACGAAAAGACGAAAGATATAAATAATGCTCGTCTATCGTCCGTCTTCCGTCGTCCATCGTAACGTAAGAACAGGAGGACAGAATGGCAGTAAAGGTAGGAATTAACGGTTTCGGAAGGATCGGCAGAATGGTTTTTAAAATAATGACCGAGCGCGGCGGATTCGATATCGTTGCCGTAAACGACTTAACGGATGCGAAAACACTTGCTCATTTATTAAAATACGACTCAACACACGGCAAATTCAAGGGCGAGGTAAAGGCAAAACATAAGTCAATAGTCGTAAACGGAAAAGAAGTAGAGATATTGAGCATAAAAGACCCCTCCAAACTTCCGTGGAAGCAAAAAGGCGCAAAGGTCATTATCGAATCGACAGGCGTATTCCGCGAGAGGGAAAAGATAGCCCTTCACCTAAAGGCCGGCGCGGAAAAAGTCATACTCACAGTTCCCGCAAAGGACGAGATCGACAATATGATAGTCCTCGGCGTTAACCAAGATGAATTGAGGAGAGAGGACAAGATTGTATCCAACGCCTCCTGCACGACAAATTGCCTTGCGCCGATAGTAAAAATACTGAACGATACGTTTGGGGTCGAGCGCGGACTCATGACTACAATCCACGCCTACACCAATGACCAGCGCATTCTTGACCTTTTTCACAAAGATCCCAGAAGAGCGCGCGCAGCCGCAGAAAACATAATACCCACAACAACCGGTGCTGCAAAGGCAGTCGGCAAAATTATTGCGGAGCTCAAGGGCAAAATAAACGGCATGGCAATTCGCGTTCCCGTAAAATGCGGCTCCGTGACCGATTTTGTAGCTGTTCTTAAAAAGAAAGCAACTGCTGAGGATATAAATGCGGCTTTCAAGAAAAGTGCCGAAGGAGCATTGAAAGGCATATTGGAATATACCGAAGACCCGATTGTATCTTCGGACATAATCGGAAACCCGCACTCCTGTATCTTTGACGCGAAATCCACAATGGTTATTACCGATAATCTCGTGAAAGTCATCGGCTGGTATGACAACGAATGGGGGTATTCCAGCCGCGTGGTGGATTTGATTGGTTTATTGGTAAAGTGAACATACTTTTCGCTTCTACCGAAGTTACGCCTTTTGCCAAGACGGGTGGTCTGGCTGATGTAAGCGGAAGCCTGCCGAAAGCCCTTAGCGGAATTTCCTGCCAGGTAAAGGTTATCATGCCCTTTTATAAAAGCGTAAAGGCGATGGGGATGCGCCTTACCCCTTTTTCCGTTGGCGAATTTAATTTTCTAAAATATAAAGAAGGCGACATCGAATACATCTTCGTCAGTAATGACGGGTATTATGAGAGAGACAACCTCTATTCCGAACCGCATGGTGACTACCCGGATAACTATTTACGCTTTTCATATTTTAGCAGGTCAATCGCCTCCTACGCGACGGGATCTGATTTTAAGCCCGATGTTATAAATTGTAACGACTGGCAGACGGGCCTGGTGCCGCTTTATTTAAAAATCAAAAATAAAAACATAAAGACGCTTTTTACCATACACAATATCGGCTATCAGGGACTGTTTAAAAAAGATGCGTTTGATGAGATAGGAATACCACGAAAATTTTACACGGTTGATGGTATCGAGTATTACGGAAAGGTATCATTTTTGAAAGCAGGGATCGTCTATTCTTCCGCAATAAGCACCGTAAGCAAAGGTTACAAGAGGGAGATAATGACCCCGGAATTCGGCTGCGGCATGGACGGAATTTTAAGGACACGTGGTTCCGATGTCTACGGGATACTTAACGGTGTTGATTATAGTGAGTGGGATCCCGAAAAGGACAAGCACATAGCCGAGAGTTATAATTCCGACAGGATCGAGAAAAAAGCCGAATGCAAAAAAGACCTTGTGAAGAGCGTAAACATGCCGGCCGAAACGTTGAAGAGGCCGCTTATCGGCGTTATCTCCAGACTCGCCGAGCAAAAGGGGATAGACCTCATCGTAGAAGCGGCTGAGGAGATAATAAAACTGGGCGCAAGTATTATTATTCTCGGCACGGGTGACGAAAAATACAACAGCCTCTGTAGCGGGATAGCCAGCCAGCATCCCGGATACATATCAAGCCACATAACGTTCGACAACGCGCTTGCCCATAAAATCGAAGCGGGTTGCGACATGTTCATAATGCCGTCTAGGTACGAACCATGCGGCCTGAATCAATTGTATAGCTTAAAATACGGTACGCTGCCGATAGTAAGGGCAACCGGTGGCCTGGATGACACGATAGTCGATTTATCGAGCGACAAAGACGGCGGAAACGGAATAAAGTTCCGGAATGCCACAAAAAATGACATGCTCGATGCCGTATCCCGCGCCATAGAGCTTTACAAGGATAAGTCTGAGTGGCAGAAGATACTGAAAAGAATAATGAAACAGGATTTTTCCTGGAAGACATCTGCTTTCCAATACAAGAAGCTTTACGAGAGTTTACTGTGATAACGGGTAATATTGACTTTATCAGCAAACACAAGTATACTGTATTATCTCAATAGGTAGTATTTAAGGAGGCTATGGGTGAAAAAGACCATAACTGACGTCGATATAAAGGGTAAGAAAGTCCTTATGCGCGTGGATTTCAACGTGCCGCTTGACGATAAGCAGGATATAACAGATGACACGCGTATCAGAAAAGCCCTCCCCACTATAAAATATGCCCTGGAAACCCCTTCAAGGGTTATATTAATGAGCCACCTTGGACGGCCAAAAGGCGAGGTGAAGCCTGAAATGAGCCTTGCGCCGTGTGCCGAGCGCCTATCCAAATTGCTGAATAAAAACGTAAAGATGCTAAAAGATTGCGTTGGGCCCGAAGTTGAAAGTGCAGTAAAAAATATGAAGGACGGAAATATTGTGCTCTTGGAAAACTTAAGATTCCACAAGGCGGAGACCAAGAATGACCCGGAGTTTGCCAAGGCGCTTGCAAGCCTCGGCGATGTATTTATAAACGATGCCTTCGGCACCTGCCACAGGCTACATGCCTCCACAGAAGGGGTTACGAAATTTTTGCCGAGCGCAATGGGGTTTTTAGTCGAGAAAGAGGTAAATTATTTTGACAAGGTTCTTCACCATCCGGAAAAACCGGTTGCTTTAATACTCGGAGGCGCCAAGGTATCGGATAAAATCGCCGTTATCGAGAACATGCTTTCAAAGATAGATTTTTTGTTAATCGGTGGGGCGATGGCATACACATTTCTTAAATCGCGATTAAAAGGCATTGGTAGCTCACGACTGGAAGAAGATAAAATCAGTGTTGCGTCGGATATTTTCACCAAAGCAAGAGCGGCAAACGTGAGTATATTTCTTCCCGAAGACCACGTGATAGCGAAAGCCATAACCGCTAAAACCAGAGTAAGGGTTGTGAAAGAACACATACCCGAGGGGTGGATCGGTCTCGACATAGGGCCGAAGACAACCAAAAAATACGAAAATGTTCTGAAAGAAGCAAAGACCATAGTGTGGAACGGCCCCGTGGGGTATTTCGAACTCAAGCCTTTCAGTAAAGGCACGACTCATATTGCGAAATTCATATCCAGGCTTAATGCGACCACCGTGATAGGTGGCGGAGATACGGCCGCGGCAATAAACGCGCTCGGACTCACCAACAGAATGAGCCACATCTCGACCGGGGGCGGCGCGTCGCTGGAGTATCTGGAGGGGAAGGAACTGCCGGGCATCGCAGCTTTGCAGGATAAGTAGGTTAATTTCGAAGGACGAGGGACGAAAGGACGAAGAGCGATTAAGCATGCGGAAATATTGAATCGTCCATCGTCCGAGCGCGCGAAGCGCGCGATCATCCGTCGTCCATCGTAACGAGGATGTACGAGCTATGCGTAAACCAATCATTGCAGGTAACTGGAAGATGAATAAAACCGTTGAGGAGTCAATCGCTCTCTCAAACGGCATAAAAAGGGATCTATTCGACATAGACAATATAGAAATTGTTCTCTGTCCGCCTTTTACATCCTTAACCGACGTAAGCGATGTTATCACGGATACAAATATCTCCCTCGGTGCGCAAAACATGTTCTGGGAAACAAAAGGAGCGTATACCGGTGAGATTGCGCCGGATATGTTGAAGCACGTCGGATGCAAATACGTGATAATAGGCCATTCGGAAAGAAGGGCGTATTTTGGCGAGACCAACGAAACGGTGAACAAAAAGGTTAAAACCGCTTTAAAAGAAGGGCTTTTACCGATAATGTGCGTGGGAGAAAGGCTTGAGGAAAGAGAAAGCCAAAAGACATTCGATGTAATTTCCGAACACGTGAAAAAGGGCCTCGCTGATATAGGCAAAAAAGAGATTTTAAGCATGGTCATTGCGTATGAACCGGTATGGGCGATCGGGACCGGCAAGAACGCAACACCCGACCAGGCACAGGAAGTCCATAAATTCATAAGGGACATACTCGCAAAAAAATATGGCGAGAAGATTTCAGAAGAAATTCGCATTCAATACGGAGGAAGTGTAAAGCCGGACAACATAGAATCGCTGATTAAAGAAAAAGACATAGACGGAGCCCTTGTAGGAGGCGCCTCGCTGAAAGAAGAATCTTTCATCGGTATCGTGAAGAAGTCTTCGGAAGCTGTAAAGGAGAAATAAAATGTTATATGGTTTTGTTATAGCCGTTCATGTAATAGCTTGCTTAATTCTGATTGCTGTCATACTTCTGCAGGCAGGTCGCGGAGGGGGCTTGAGTGAAACCTTCGGCGGAGAATCTCACCAGACGATTTTCGGAACGAAGATGTCCGTCTTTTTGACGCGGGCAACCGTTGTCGCGGCAAGTTTATTCCTGTTTATGAGTTTGCTTCTGGGTATAATGACTTCGCGAAGAGGCCGTAGCTTGATTGAACTCCAGAGAAGAAAAGCGCTCCCCATTACGATTCCACAAGTACCGCAACCCACAGAAGGTACCAAAAAAGAAGCAATCACGGATATAGAGGACCTCCCTCTTGCTGAACCCGAAAAATTGCCAGAAGAGTAAAATACAAAAAATACCGTTATTTATCGGAATGGCGGTGTTTTTTTTGCTCGCATCCGGCCTCTGGGCCAGGATTCCTGACTACGGTGATGCTTTCGTAGTAGGCCAAATCGGCGACGCCCGCACGTTAATTCCGATCCTCGCTTCGGATAGCCCCTCCTCTTATATAGTAGATTTAGTCTTCGATGGCCTCCTTAGATATAACAAAAACGTGGAATTAGAGGGCAACCTTGCCGAGAAGTGGGATATAGAAGACGAAGGCCTTGTGATAGTTTTTCACCTGAGAAAAGACGTTAAATGGCACGACGGCCACCCGTTCACAGCAAAAGATGTCGAATTCACTTACAAATCTCTCGTAGATCCGAACGTTCCAACCCCTTATAGCGGCGATTTCAAAATGGTGAAAGCGGTTGAAATCGTCGACGACTACACGATAAAGGTTATTTACAGGGAACCTTTTGCGCCAGGTCTCACCAGTTGGGGCATGCCCATAATGCCAAAACATATTTTAGAAGGCAAGAATCTTCTTAGCACGGATTTTGCGCGAAATCCCATAGGTACGGGCCGATACAAATTCATACGGTGGAAGACAGGTGAAAGAATAGATCTTGTATCCAATCACGAATATTTCAGGCACAGGCCGTACATAGACAGATATATCTATAGGGTGATTCCGGATCTGGCAACAATGTTTTTGGAACTACAAACCCTCGGAATCGATTTTATGTCTCTTACGCCGCTACAATATATAAGACAGACAAACACCGCATTTTTCAAGAAGAGATTTCGCACATTCAAATACCCTTCGTTCGGATATACGTACATGGCCTACAATCTTAAAGACGTAAAATTTAGGGATAAGAGAGTACGCCAGGCGCTAAATTATGCCGTCGATAAACAGGAAATAATCGACGGGGTTCTTTTGGGGCAGGCGAGGATCTGTGCGGGTCAGTTTGTTCCGGAATCGTGGGCGTTTAACAAAGACGTAAAGCCGGATCCCTTTGACCCGAGCGCCGCACGCGCGATATTGAAGAAAGCCGGCTGGCAGGATACTGACCAGGACGGATGGCTCGATAAAGACGGAGTGCGTTTCGAATTTACGATCCTCACAAACCAGGGTAACGAGTTGCGCAGGATGACAGCGGAAATCATTCAAAGAAGGCTTAAGGATATAGGTGTAAAAGTAAATATAAGAATCCTCGAGTGGTCGGTTTTTATAAACGAATTTGTTAACAAGAAAAGATTTGAGGCGATTATAATGGGATGGGGTCTCGGAAGGGAACCGGATTGCTACGATATATTCCATTCGTCAAAGACAAAACCCGGCGAATTCAATTTTATAAGTTATTCGAATCCGGAAATTGACAATCTTCTCATAGAAGGAAGGCGCACGTTCGATAAGGAAAAGCGGAAAAAAGTTTACCACAAAATTCACGAGATCCTTTACGACGACCAACCGTACATGTTTCTGTATATACCGGATGCATTAGTGGCAGTTCACGAAAGATTTCAGGGCGTCGAATCCTCGCCTATCGGGATAACCTATAATTTCATCGACTGGTGGGTTCCGAAGGATAGGCAGAGGTATACATATTAAACCAAAAATCAAATATCAAAAATCAAAGATTAAAAGTGAATATCAAATATTATCAAAAGCCAAAAGTAAAAACTAAAAAATATTTTTGCATTTTTGTTTTTTGTTTTTAATATTTGATTTTAAAGTAACAGGATAAATAGAATATTATATGCTTATCTATATAATTCGCAGGATTCTACACATAATTCCAATTCTCCTCGGAATAACCATAATCTCCTTCATGGTAATTCACCTTGCACCTGGAAAACCCACGGATTTGATGCTCCAGTTAAATCCCAGGGTTGATTTTGAAGCGCGGGAAAAACTCAATAAAATTTACGGTCTTGATAAGCCTTTACATATTCAGTATCTAAACTGGGTGAAGAAACTCGTGCGATTCGATTTTGGAAGAAGCTTCGTTGACAATAGGCCCGTTATGAAAAAGATTTTGGAAAGATTACCGATAACGATTCTAATCAACACGCTTGCTATGATAATGATATTTTTATTTTCAATACCTATAGGCATAAAAAGCGCCGTAAGGCGCGGATCCTTTTTCGACAAAAGCACAACGGTCTTTGTATTTTTAGGGTTTGCCGCGCCGAGTTTCTGGCTCGGACTTATCCTGATGTCCTTTTTCGGCGTAAGGCTGGGTATATTGCCGGTGTCGGGAATAGCGTCTCTCGATTTCGAAAACTACACGCTCTTTAAGAAGATAATAGATGTTCTTTACCATTTGATATTGCCGGTTACCGTCGCAAGCATAGGGGGTCTCGCCGGAATTTCGCGTTACATGCGGCAGAGCATGTTGAACACAATCTCACAGGATTACATAAGGACAGCAAGGGCAAAAGGGCTTCCCGAGAAAACCGTCATATATAAACACGCGTTAAGAAACGCGTTATTACCTATTATTACGATTCTCGGATTGTCCATACCGGCTCTTATAAGCGGAAGCGTAATCCTGGAGACGATTTTCAGCATACCCGGAATGGGAAGGCTCATGGTAGAGTCGGTTTTTACGCGCGATTACAATGTCGTAATGGCAGGTCTTTTTATAAGTGCGCTCCTTACACTTCTGGGCAATTTGATCGCGGATATCGCGTACGTGTATGCGGATCCGAGAATAAGATATAAAAAATGAGAACTTTGTTTAAAAATAGACTAACGGCATTCGGCGCGGGGATACTACTTTTGTTTATTTTCATCGCGGTCTTTGCCCCACAAATTACCCGATATGATCCGACCGATATCGACATAAAAAGGGCGTTGTTACCACCGTCTTTAGAGCATCCGCTTGGAACGGACGCGCTCGGAAGAGACCTTTTCTCGAGAATGGTGTACGCCTCAAGGATAGCGCTTCTTATAGGTTTTGTTGCTGTGGGATTGGCTGCGGTGATAGGTGTTTTTCTTGGATCGATTGCCGGATATTTCGGCGGCAAAATGGATTCTTTCATCATGCGTTTTGCGGATATAATGCTTTGCTTTCCGCGGTTTTTTCTTATTTTAGCGGTCATCGCCGTCGTCGGGCCGAACATCTTCAATGTAATGCTAATTATCGGCCTTACGGGATGGATGGGGATGGCCCGCCTTATAAGAGCGGAGATATTGAGTTTAAAAACGCGCGATTACGTTTCGGCTTCGCGAGCACTTGGTGCGGGTCATGCGTTTATTATTATAAAGCACATGATACCGAACGGCATCGGCCCGGTTTTAGTAAGTTTTGTCTTCGGTGTTGCAGGCGCAATTCTTACAGAAGCGGGTTTAAGCTTTCTGGGGCTTGGGGTCCAGCCGCCGAACCCGAGCTGGGGTAATATCCTGATGGACGGAAAAGCCGTTCTCGGTGTCGGTTGGTGGGTAATTCTGTTTCCGGGACTTGCGATTTTGATCACGGTACTCGCGTTTAATTTATTGGGAGAAGGTTTGAGGGATGCATTGAGTCCGAGGAGCGAGAGATGATATTTGCCGTAAAAAACCTAAAGGTCCAATTCAGGCACGATAGTGAAATAATCAAAGCTGTCGACGGAATCGATTTTGAAATCCATGAAAACGAAATAGTGGGTCTGGTAGGCGAATCCGGCTCAGGAAAGACGGTTACGGCGCTTTCTGTAATGAACCTGCTTTTGGGAAAAGACTGCGTTATAAGTGGTGATATAAGATCCCCCAGAATCGCCATGGTTTTTCAGGAACCGCTTACCTCTTTAAATCCGGTTTTACAAATAGGCGAGCAGATTGAGGAAGCAGTCCTGATACATAAAAAAGTATCAAAAAAGGAAGCCAAGGCGCGGACGCTCGTGCTTTTAGAAAAGGTAAAAATTCCCGACCGAGAGAGAATTTACAATTCCTATCCGCACCTCTTATCCGGCGGTGAAAGGCAGAGGGCAATGATAGCTATGGCAATCGCGCTCGGACCGGAACTCTTGATAGCGGACGAGCCTACCACAGCCTTGGACGTAACCATTCAGGCCGAGATTTTAGATTTAATTCTCAATCTCAAGAAAGATTTAAACATGTCGGTACTTTTCATCACCCATGATTTCGGAATTATCAACAAAGTTGCCGATAGGGTTCTTGTCATGAAAGACGGGAACATCATCGAAAGAGGCACGAAGAAGGAGATTCTTTCCTTGCCCAAGGAGAATTATACGAAGAAACTCCTTGAAGCGGTACCCAAGATCACAGCCGAGGCGGTACCAAGAAAAAGAGAAAAAGAAAAAAGCATTATCAACGTTAAAGGTTTGAATAAATCGTTTTTCGTAGAAAAGGGGATCTTTAAAAAAGAAAGCGCAAGGATCGAGGCCGTCCGTAATGTAAATCTAGAAATAAAAGAAGGAAAAACGCTTGGCGTAGTCGGCGAATCCGGTTCAGGAAAGACTACACTTGGAAAATTATTGATAGGCCTTTTAAAACCCGACTCCGGTAGTATTGCGTACAAAGAGAGTTTTCCCGGCAGGCAGTTTACAGGTGGACTAAAAAAAGTCTCCATGCACGATATCCAAATCGTTTTTCAAGATCCCTATAGTTCCCTGGATCCCCACATGAAGATGCGCGAGATCGTCCTGGAAGGACCGGTAATCCGAGGCATGAAAAAAGATGAGAAAGAAGAAATATTGCGCGATGTGCTTTTCAAGGTCCACCTGAATTATAAAGACAGATTTAAATACCCGCACCAGTTTTCAGGTGGAGAGAGGCAGAGAATTGCAATCGCGAGGGCTCTCGCCGTTAAGCCAGGCATTCTTATACTGGACGAACCTGTTTCGAGCCTGGATGTTATAATTCAGTCAGAGATACTCGATCTTCTGAAGGAACTCCAGAAGGAACTTTCTTTAACTTATGTATTTATTTCGCACGATCTCCGGGTTGTCGAACACGTCTCAGACGAAGTAGCCGTGATGGTGAAGGGTGAAATAGTAGAGCGTGCTTATAAAGATGAAATATACCGCTCTCCCAAACATCCTTATACAAAACGGCTCCTTTCAAGTATAATATAAAAAGGATATAAAGTGAAAAGTCAAAAATCAAATATTAAAAATCAAAGATACATATCAAAAACCCAAGAATATTTTTAAGTTTTGGTTTGTGTTTTTGGTATTTAACTTTTGATATTTGGTTTTAAAAAGGGAGGTACAGTATGAAGAAAACGGTTTTCATGGGTATTGTTATTGTAGCGGCTCTTGGTATTGTAGCGGCATTTTTTATGCCATGGGCAGAAGTAGCTACTTCGGTGACAGGCGTATCCAAGGAGCTTACAGGCATTGCTAAAGATGAACTGGAAGGCACTCCAATAGCCGGAAAAGTCATAGGTGAACTGAAAAAGGTAACAGACGTTATCGGCGATATCGGTGATATAAAATTAAAAACGAAGGTGAGCGGTTATAATGTTCCGGTGCTAGTTAATAGAAGGACTTCCAAAATCGCAATTTCCGCTGCACAAATCATGTTCAAAAGCACAGAGGGGTTGGATTGGAAGAGTTACCTCGTATATCTCTTGCCGATTCTCGGAATTACCTGCGCGTTACTTGCGATCGCCGGTTCAAAACAGAAAATTTATATTATTGTCATGCTCGTCATTGCGGGTGCAGTATCGATTATAGGGCTCTACAATCTCTATACAGCCAACCTTACAAGCCTGATTGTAAAGATAAGCATAGAGAAGGGGCTCTGGTATACCATGTATGCCTTTTTGCTCATTTTTATTGCAGGTATCACATGGCTTATTCTGGATAAAAAAACTTAATCAACGCTTTTTGAGCTATTCTATTATTCCTTGCAACCTCACGGGATGTATTGTATAATAATATATCTATATAATAAAATGCTATAAGCATTTATCTCGTGAGGTTGCAACATGCCCTGGACAAAGAAATCACTTAAAAACCGCATAAAGAAGATTATCGGCAACAGGCTTTTAATCATTGCCTCCAACCGAGAGCCCTATATCCACCTCTATAGAGAAGGTAAAATCGAATATATAAGACCTGTCGGGGGCGCTGTGACGGCACTCGACCCCGTAATGAGGGTCTGCAAGGGTACATGGGTGGCGTACGGAAGCGGCAACGCCGACAAAGAGGTCGTAGACGAAAAAAGCGAGGTAAGAGTCCCACCGGAAAACCCCAAGTATAAGCTACGAAGAATATGGCTTACCAAGGAAGAGGAAAACGGCTATTACTATGGATACGCAAACAAAAGCCTATGGCCCCTTTGCCACATGGCGTACGCAAGGCCCAATTTTGACGAAGTAGAGTGGGCCTACTACAAAATCGTAAACCAGAAATTCGCAGATACGATACTGGAAATTGTCAAAAATAAGAAAGCATTTGTGTGGATACAAGATTATCACCTCTTACTTCTGGGCAAGATGCTAAAAGAGAAAAACGAAAATCTTCTTACAGCACATTTTCTGCACATACCGTGGCCCAATCCAGAGGCATTCAGGGTATGCCCCCAGAAAATCGAGATACTCGAAGGACTGCTCGCAAATGATCTTTTAGGCTTCCACATAAGATATCACTGCAGCAACTTCATGGAGACCGTAAGATTGGAAATGGAGGCAAGGGTTGACAGAGAGCGAACATCCGTTACCTACGGCGGTCACGAAGCATTTATAAGGGCTTTTCCCATAAGCATCGATTTCGATGAGAACTCAAAAAGCGCCGATTCAAAAGAAGTAGAAGCCGCAATGAAGAGATTAAAACATGAATTCTCGACAGAGGACAATGCCTTTCTTATGGTGGGCTTGGACAGAATAGATTATACAAAAGGCATAGTCGAGAAGATTCAGGCCGTGGACCGCTTTTTTGAGAAATTTCCGGAATATAAAGGCAAGGTTACGTTTATCCAAAA
The DNA here is from genome assembly GCA_016782425.1 of Candidatus Omnitrophota bacterium. Lineage (GTDB taxonomy): Bacteria > Omnitrophota > Gorgyraeia > JABMRN01 > RBG-13-46-9 > JABMQJ01. The sequence goes on along the minus strand of JADHYN010000004.1, from coordinate 83,773 downwards.
AGGCGGTTTAAGCAGAATGCACATAGCAAAATATAAGGAATTAAACGAAGAGCTTAATAATTTGGTTGAAGAGGTAAACTGGAAGCACTCGACCGAGAAGTGGTCTCCTGTAATATTCATAAGAAAGCATATGACGCGGACAGAAGTCACAGCCTTGTACAAGATGGCTGATGCGTGTTTGGTAAGTCCTTTACACGACGGCATGAACCTTGTATGCAAGGAATATATAGCGGCAAAGAACGATTTGAATGGCGCGGTGCTTTTAAGCCAGTTTACCGGTGCAGCAAGAGAACTTGGTGACGCGATATTTGTAAATCCCTACGACAGGGAAAACTTTGCCATAACGATAAAAGAAGTCATAGAGATGCCCCAGGCGGAAAAACAAAAAAGAATGAAAAATTTAAGGAACGTAGTAAAGGAAAACAATATCTATAAATGGGCGGGAAAATTTCTGGAAGAATTAAAAAAGATTTAGCCAAGAGAATAAAGGGCGCAAAAAAAATTATATTCCTTTTGGATTACGACGGGACGCTCACCCCAATATGTAAAAGACCCTCCCTTGCCAAAATGCAAAAAAGCACCAAATCCCTCCTTTCGAAAATCGCAAAGAAATCCTGGTCGAAAATTTTCATTGTAAGCGGACGCATTTTAAAAGACGTTAAAAGCTTAATCGGATTAAGACTGCTTTACTACGTTGGCAATCACGGCATAGAGCTGGAAGGCCCAGGCGTTTACTACATGTGTGGCGGCGCGAAAACTTTAAAACCGCTAATACAGAAATGTTGCCGCATACTGGAAAGGACCCTGGACTTAAAAGGCGTCTTTATAGAGAACAAGCTCTACACCATGAGCCTTCATTACAGGCTCCTCGATCCCGTTAAAATTCCCGCCATGAAGAAGGTATTCCAAGACGCAATTAGAGACTTGAGAAAAACAAAAAAAATAAGAATAACCGAAGGGAAAAAAGTCTTGGAAGTACGGCCAAGGATTAAATGTGATAAAGGCACGATTGTCCGCCGGATATTAAAAAGGGAAAAAACAAAAAATATCTTGCCAATTTGTATCGGCGATGATATAACTGACGAAGATGCCTTCAAGGCACTTGGCAAGAAGGGCATAAGCATATTCGTTTCGAATAAAAAAAGAAAAACATCCGCCGAGTACAGACTAAATTCATCTCGGGAGGTTATAAAATTTTTAAGGTGGGTTTTACTGATACGCAATACACATCATGAGTAGATGGACCGCGAAAGCTAAAAATCCGTTCGATTTCTTCACAAGCGTAAAGCTTCGGGAGCTCACGGGGAAAAAAGCATGCAATCTTCGCGAGCTTACCGCAATAATAAAAGAAGTTCCCGGGTCTGCCATATATTACCACACCCATGTTTTCCTGCAGAAAAAACAGCGCCTTTCTCCGGAGCCGCCAAATGATTTTGCGTATTGGATATCTCATGTTTTGGGCGAATACAAACTAGGCGAGGAACTTGCCAGCATCGATATATGCGAATTCAGCACCATAAGAGAGCTGAGAGAAAGAATAATAACTAGGATCGAAAGCCATCTCTTTGACCGAAAAGAGTCTTTAAGATACGCCCCGCCAGGAAGAGAATTCGAATTTATAAAAGCGCACAGCTTTGTCGTGCCGACGGGTTTTAAGGCACGCAGTCTCAAAGAGTTTACGATGATATTGGAAAAAATCACGATCCATTCGATATATTTTCACATTTTCGAAGCAAGATTAAGGTTGGAGAAGGGAATAAATGACTTTTCTTTCTGGATCGGAACCTCGGCCAACGCCCCCGAGGTAGCGCACAAGATAGCAACATTGGACCCATACACATTTACGATGGAAGGCTTAAGACGCAAGATAATAAATCTTGTGGCAGATTGGGGCAATGAGGAACTGAAGAAGTAGAGAAGCAATATGCATATTTCAGATTATGAAAAAATAGTGGGTAAAGACATAATCCACGAACTGAAGCTCATAAGCAACAAATTAAAGAAAAAGAAAATCCAGTGCATAAATTCCACGAAAGTAGGAGGCGGCGTTGCGGAAATACTTTCAAGGCTTATCCCGCTTCTTAACGATCTGGGAATAGATGCCACCTGGGATGTTATAACCGCTGATCCGGATTATTACAATGTCACGAAAGCATTTCATAATGCCTTGCACGGAAGAAAAGTAGAAATCACACAGAGCATGTTTGATAAATTCGTGTCCACCGGAGAGGATATCGCAAAACGAACCGACATATACGGCGATATCGTTTTTGTGCACGATCCACAACCCATAATGCTTGTCGAGAAAAAGAGTAATTCAAGCAAGTGGATCTGGCGCTGCCACGTTGATGTTTCAAGCCCTTACATGGAGGTTTGGGAATTTTTGCGCCGTTTCATAGAGAAATACAACTGTTCGGTTTTTTCCAGTCCCAAGTTTGCACGAGAACTCGAAATTCCTCAATTTCTCGTAGCGCCTTCCATCGACCCGTTCAGCGAAAAAAATAGAGAGCTTACCCCCGAAGAGATCGACAGTGTATTGAAAAAGTACGGCATTGAAAAAGAAAAGCCCATAATAACCCAGGTTTCGAGATTCGATTACTTGAAAGATCCGCTCGGAGTAATTGACGCATATCGGCTTGTCAAAAAATATATCGATTGCCAACTGATTTTAGCCGGAAACAGGGCAGCCGATGATCCGGAGACAGACATAGTGCTACAAGACGTCATGGAAAAGAAAGGAGACGACCCCGATATACATATTTTGCTGGTAGAGCCGGAAAGAAATGATTTTGATGTAAATGCCATCCAGCGCGCCTCTGATGTCGTTGTCCAGAAATCCATAAAAGAAGGCTTTGCCATAACGATAACAGAAGCCCTCTGGAAAGCAAGACCGGTAGTTGCCTCTGCCGTTGGCGGCATCCCGCTACAAATTAGCCACAGATACAGCGGAATTCTCTGCCATACAGTTGGCGGGGCGGCTCTGGGTATAAGAGAGGTCCTGAATAACCCCGAATATGCCAAAAGAATCGGCCGAAACGGCAAGGAACACATAAGGCGTAACTTCTTATCTACCCGCCACTTACGCGATTACATGCTACTTTTCCTCTCTCTTGACAACCCCGAAGACATTGTTTACCTCTAAAAAAAACAATTGCTTTTTTAATATAAAATGGTAAAATTACACGCTATAATAGAAGAATAGCAAAGGAGATGAATTCTTGACATCAGAGATGTCAAGAATTCAGGTCTTATTGATGGGATATACTATAACCGAGAAAATATTACGCTCCCATATCAAAAAGAAATCCATAAAACCCGGCGATTTCATAAACGCAAAGATAGATTTCTGTCTTGGCAATGATGTAACAGCGCCCATAGCGATCGAGGAATTTGAAAAAACAAGTGCAAAAAAGGTCTTTGACAAGTCGAGAATTGCCCTTATACCGGATCATTTTACTCCCGCAAAGGACATGAAAAGTGCTAACAACGCAAGAATGCTTTACGAATTCTCCAAAAAGCACGATATAGAACATTATTACGAAGTGGGAAGAATGGGCATAGAACATGCGCTTTTACCGGAGCTCGGCCTTGTTCTGCCGGGAAATCTTGTTATTGGTGCAGATTCGCATACCTGCACCTATGGGGCATTGGGGTGTTTCTCCTGCGGTGTTGGTTCAACGGATCTTGCGGCTGCGTTCATACGGGGTGAATGCTGGTTTAAGGTTCCCGAGACCATCAAATTTGTTTATCGCGGCAAGCTGAAAAAATGGGTAAGTGGAAAAGATCTTATGCTTTATACGATAGGCGACATAGGCGTGGACGGAGCGCTCTATAAAGCCATGGAATTTAGGGGTGAGGCGATAAAAGCGCTACCAATGGATGATAGGTTCAGCATGTGCAATATGGCGATAGAAGCCGGCGCGAAAAGCGGCATCATGGAACCCGATAAGACCACCATATCTTATGTGAAGCAAGCTATAAGAAAGAATAAACCAAAAAGAAAAAGTTTTAAAATATACAAAAGCGATAAGGATGCAGAGTACGCGGCTGTAAAAGAATACGACGTCTCAAAAATCGAACCGCAGATAAGTCTTCCGCACCTGCCGAGTAACACAAAGCCTGTGAACAGGGTAAAAAATGTAGCGATAGACCAGGTTGTCATAGGTTCCTGCACGAACGGCAGGATAAGCGATCTGGAAATAGCCGCGAAGATTCTAAAAGGGAAAAAGGTTAAGCACGGCGTTCGGCTCATTGTTATACCCGCAACGCAGGCGATTTACTCGGAGGCGGTGGAAGAAGGCTATGCCAAGACTTTCGTCGAAGCAGGAGGGGTATTCTCGACGCCTAGCTGCGGGCCGTGTCTTGGCGGACATCTCGGGATACTGGCCGAAGGCGAAAAGTGCGTCGCTACTACGAATAGAAATTTTGTAGGTAGGATGGGCCACCCTAAAAGCGAGGTCTATCTTGCTTCGCCTGCTGTTGCTGCTGCAAGTGCTGTGCGAGGTAGAATCGCGCATCCCAAAGAGGTCGCATAATGAAATACAAGGGAAGAGCGTATAAATTCGGAAACAACATAAACACCGACGATATTATTCCGGCGAAATACCTCAACACGAAAGACCCCCAAGAACTCGGCAGGCATTGCCTGGAGCATGCTGACAGGAATTTCGTAAAAAAGGTAGAAAATGGCGATATCATAGTCGCGGGGAAAAATTTCGGATGCGGCTCATCAAGGGAACACGCGCCGATCGCGATAAAAGCCTGCGGCGTATCATGCGTAATAGCCGAAAGCTTCGCAAGAATCTTTTACAGGAATGCGATAAACATAGGCCTTCCGATAGTCGATTCCGAGGAAGCCGCAAAAAATATAAAATTGAAAAACCTCGTAGAGGTGGATACAAAACGAGGTATAATAAAAAATTTATCCAAGAAAAAAGAATTCGAAACAGAACCGTATCCACCGTTTATACAAAAGATTATAAAGAAAGGCGGATTGATGAGTTATGTCAGGCGATAAAAAATATAAAATCGCAGTAATGCCAGGCGATGGAACAGGCCCGGAAGTCGTAAGAGAAGGCTTGAAGGTTCTAGAGGCAATTTCAAAAAAATGTGGTTTCAAGTACGAAAAAGTAATGTACGATTTCGGCGGCGAAAGATACAAGAAAACAAAAGAGGTATTGCCCGATTCTGCATTGGAAGAATTTAAAAAGACCGATGCTATATATCTCGGCGCCATCGGCCACCCGGATGTAAAGCCGGGGATCCTGGAGAAGGGCTTGCTTCTTAAGCTTCGATTCAGCCTCAAACAGTATATAAACCTAAGACCAGTTAAGCTCTATCCCGGAGTATGGACACCCATTAAGGATAAAGGTCCGGAGGATATAGATTTTGTGGTGGTTCGGGAAAACAACGAAGGACTTTATGTCGGTGAAGGGGAATTTATAAAAAAAGGAACAAAGGATGAAATCGCGCTTCAGGTTTCGCGAAATACCCGAGTGGGCGTAGAGAGGTGTATCAGGTTTGCGTTTGAATATACAAAAAAGCGAAACAAAAAGAAGCATCTTACTCTTTGCGGGAAGACCAATGTTTTGACATATGCGTGGGATCTCTGGGAAAGAACATTTTATGAAGTTGCGAAAGAATACCCCGGTATAAAAACCGATTACACTCATGTAGATGCTACTTGCATGTGGATGGTTAAAAATCCCGAGTGGTTTGACGTGATTGTAACCGATAACATGTTCGGCGATATTATAACAGATTTAGGCGCCATGATACAGGGCGGCATGGGAATAGCTGCCGGCGGGAATCTTAATCCCGAAGGCGTTTCCATGTTCGAGCCGATAGGTGGTTCTGCGCCGAAGTATACGGGTAAAAATGTTATAAACCCTCTTGCGGCTATATGCGCACTTTCTATGCTTTTAGACGAAATCGGCGAGGAAAAAGCATCGAAGATGATCGAAAATTCCGTAATGAAAGTTACAACAAAACTTAAGTCCCTAGCTGCAGGAAAAATGGGCTACTCTACAACCGAGGTAGGGGATTTAGTGGTTAAGTATTTATAGCACGCCCGTCATTGCGAGGGCGCGATAGCGCCCGAAGCAATCTTTTCGTATGGGATTGCGCAGCCTGTTGCGAGCCTGTCATTGAGATTGCTTCGGCGCCTTCGGCGCCTCGCAATGACAGGTGAAGCAATCGGCCTTCGGCCTCCTCGCAAAGACAAAGTCATAAACAAATAGGTAGGTTAGTATGCTAAAGAAAAAAGACAAATATAACGTGGCAATAATGGGTGCAACCGGTGCAGTAGGCGGGCAATTCTTGTCCATATTGGAAGAGCGAAATTTCCCGATTAAAGAGCTAAGGCTTCTTGCCTCCGCAAAATCAAAGGGGAAGAAGCTCAAGTTTAAGAATAAATCCCATCCGGTCGAAATTCTTACCCATAAGTCATTTAAGGGAATTGATATTGTTTTATCAAGCGCCGGTGCTTCAAGAAGCATTGAGTTTCTACCAAGCGCCGTGGGAGCACAGGCGGTATGCGTTGACAATTCCAGCGCCTTCAGGATGAAAAAGGATGTTCCGCTTGTTGTCCCGGAGGTAAATCCGCACCAGGTCGAAAATCACAAGGGCATAATCGCAAATCCGAACTGCTCAACCATTCAAGCCGTTGTAGCGCTCTGGCCCCTGCATAAGGTAGCGAAAATAAAAAGAATAGTCGCTTCGACCTATCAATCCGTATCCGGTGCCGGCCAGCAGAAGATTCTCGAACTGGAAAAACAGACCGAGGCGATAGATAAAGTTGTCGATAACTGGATGGTAGGAAACCACAATGTGGATAAATTCCTGATAAAGGAATTCCCATATCAAATCGCTTTTAACCTCATTCCACAGATAGACGTATTTTTAGAAAACGCCTATACCAAAGAGGAGATGAAGCTTGTAAATGAAACCCGCAAGATAATGGAAGACGATTCCATTAAAATTACTTCTACCTGTATCCGTGTGCCCGTATTTTTTGCGCATTCGGAAAACATAAACATCGAAACCGAAAAGAAATTAAGCGCGGATGAGGCAAGAAAAATCCTTTCAAAAGCACCCGGCATCCGGGTTATAGACGACCCGGCCAAACATAAATACCCCATGCCGCTTGAAGCAGAAGGTGAAAACGAAGTATTTGTCGGACGCATCCGCGAAGACGAATCAATCGAAAACGGGCTAAACTTGTGGGTCGTAAGCGACAATCTTCGCAAGGGCGCAGCACTGAACGCGATCCAAATTGCGGAACTCTTGATAAAACATGCCTAACACATGCCTGACAATAGCGTATGACGGAACCCGCTATGCCGGATGGCAGATTCAAAAAAACGCCATAACAATCCAGGAAGAAATTGAAAAAGCGCTAAAAGCCATACTTAAAGAAAAAGTAAGACTGGTTGCAGCGGGAAGAACAGATTCCGGGGTCCACGCCAAAGCGCAAGTCGCAAATTTCAAAGCAAAGAAGAATTTTCGGCCAGAGAAACTTCAAGCTGCGTTAAATTCTAAATTGCCGAAAGATATGTCGATTATTAAAGCAAAAAAAGTCCCGGTGAAATTTCATTCCCAATTTGACGCAAAAAGCAAGCTTTACAGATACACCATATTAAGCAGCCGAATAGACGACCCTTTCCTAAAACCATATTATTATAAAACCCCTTACAAATTAAATATCCAGGCAATGAAAAAAGAAGCGAAGGTTTTGCTCGGAAAGCATGACTTTAAATCCTTCCAGGCGAAGAGTTCCTTCTCGCGCATAAAAAGCACAGTAAGAACAATCAAGAGAATAGCGATCAAAAAAGAGAAAGAATTTATACATATCGACGTAGAAGCCAACGGTTTCTTGCACAATATGGTTCGCAATATCGTAGGTACCTTGATTGAAATCGGAAGGGGGTATCTGCCCGAAGGCAGTATGGAAAAGATCTTATATTTCCGCGACCGCCGAAAAGCTGGTCCAACCGCCCACTCTAAAGGGCTTACGCTTGTAAGGGTTAGATATTAATATAAAATTTTTCTCTCACTTACTTGGCAAATCCAAGCTAACACGGTATAATCATTCTCATATATAACTATATCTGGTAACCTTCAGAAATAAATAAAAATAAATAGGAGAAGAATAAAATGACGAAAACGAGAAACGATTACAATGTTATTATATCCGAGTTAGGCATAAGCCCATTTCACATGATGAGGTCGGCATTTGCGCTGATAGGAATAATACCCCTTCTTGTATTGTTCTATGTGATAATAGGAAAAAACTTCCTTTATGACCTTTTTGTGGGAAGCAATGGGTTTATAGTGGGGTTTGCCATTTTCATATCGATTGTGGGTTTTTTATATGCGTATAAAGTTATCGACAATATGGTGAACAAGTTATTATCGTATTCTGCCGAAAGAAAACGCTCAGATGACGAGAAAACAGAACTAATCCTGACGGTAACCCACGATTTGAAAACGCCTCTTACGGTAATCAAAACAGGGATAGGTAATATGCTCGATGGCATCGGAGGTGCCGTGAGCAAGGTTCACACCGGGATAGGGAAACTTTGTCTTGATGCGGTAGATAGAATCAACGAGTTTATAAATGAATTTCTCAACATTTCTGATAGAGGTTTCATCAGGACGAATTTAAGGCGGGAACTTATCGATTTAAATCATATAGTCAAAAATGAAGTAAGCGGTATTTCTTCATTAGCCAAGAAAAATAACCAGAATCTCCGATATAAAACCCGGATATCCGATTCAAGCCTGTGGGCGGATAGACCGAAAATATCAAGGGCCGTTATGAACCTTCTTTCCAACGCCGTGAAGTATACCCCGCCAGGCGGCAAAATAAACGTAGCTTTGTCGGGTGACGAATATACATTGAAAATCGCAGTGATGAATACAGGACCAGGAATTTTACCCGATGAGCTAGGTAAAATATTTACCAAATACGAAAGGCTTAAAGAACATTATGGAGTAGAAGGAACAGGGCTTGGCTTATCAATAGTAAAGGATATCGTAGATTTGCACAAAGGCCATTTAGGAGTAAAAAGCGAACCAGGCAAGGAGACAGAGTTTGAGATAGTCCTACCCAAGGATTTGCGAACTGAAAATCGTGCACGAAGGTAGTGCATAAAAAGACAAAATGAGAAAAATCATCGGTTTGATTCTTGCAATTTTATTTTTTTCTAATTATTCTTTTGCGTTTGACGATGGTGATTTCCAATATTGGAATGCCGAAACCATAGCATGGAAGGCAAGCGAAGATTGGAAGGTATCATTAGACGAAATATTTCGCTTTGGCGATAATGCGGGCACGCTTTATTACGAGCATTCAGAGATAGGGACAACTTATTCTGGCTTGTCAAGCTGGTTGGATATAAAAATGGGGTATCGACAAGCGTTCAGCATAAAAAAAGATAGATGGAAATATGAAAACATGCCCAATGCAAGCGTAACCATCAAACTAGATATGTTAAATCTCAATTTTACCGACAGGAATAAAATTGAATATAGAAACATACAGGACAAAGACGATAACTGGCGCTATAGAAATAAGTTTACAGTTACCTTGCCGAAATTAACGTCATTCGAAATCCAGCCGTATGTGGCTGATGAGATATTCGTCGATCTTAGTGAAGGCGAATTTAATAGGAACAGGTTGTACGCGGGAGCTTCTCTTAAGCTGATAAAGAATCTAAAATTTGACTTATATTATCTACTTCAAACCAGCAAAAGCAAAAAGGATTGGATTAATTATAATATCATTGGAACAAAACTGAAGATTTCCTTTTAGGCGATATATATCTAGTCTGAATAAATTTGGGAGGCGAATATGGCTAAGAAAATATTAATAGTTGATGACAATAAAGAGTGGGTAAAAATGCTTGTTATGCGATTAGAAAGCGAAGGATACGAAATAAGTGCAGCATTCGATGCCCTATTTGCTATAAGACAGATAAAAGTTTTAAAACCACATCTGGTGCTTTTGGATATAAAGATGCCTGCAGGTAGCGGTATTAATGTACTAAAAAATATAAGAATGAATGTGGAAACGTTTAATTTGCCTGTAATAATTGCAACGGCAAGCGCAAACAATGAAATAAAAGAAGCCGCAGAGAAATTAGGCATTTCCGGATATCTGTTGAAACCCGTTGATAATAACAGTTTGTTACAAGAGATAAAAAAAGTTTTTGAAGAAAAAAGCCAAGATGTTTCCGAGTAAGATAGAAAGATCGGAAATAGCATGACAACAAAAAGAGAGACGTGGAGATCGCACTGGGGCATGATAGTGGCGATGATAGGCACCGCTATCGGCCTTGGGAATATCTGGCGCTTTCCTTATCTATGCGGAAAATACGGCGGCGCAAGTTTTTTAATTCCGTATGTCGTTCTATTATTCGGCATTGCCATATTTGCGATGATGTGCGAATGGGTCCTGGGACGGCACACAAAAAGGGAACCCCTCGGAGCATTTGATAAAATAAAGTTTCCGTTCGGAAGGGATATCGGCGCCTGGGGCGTAATAGGCCCGTTTTTTCTTTACTCGTACTATATCGTTATAACAAGCTGGGTTATATTCTTTGTCTTTGCTTCGCTAGAAGGGCTTTATTTCGGTAAAGATACGGAGGCTTACTTTTCTTCGTTTCTGGGGAGCAAATGGATATTCGTCGTTCATTTTATCGCTGTATGCATTACAAGCGGGATTTTGGCAATGGGTGTTCAAAAAGGTATCGAGAGAGCCTGCAAGATTATGATACCCACCTTATTTGTGCTTTTAATAATTGTGGCAATAAGAAGCGTAACACTTCCCGGCGCAGCCGAGGGCATAGAGTTTTACATGAGGCCACGCTGGGAGGGGCTTTTGAATGTTGAGACATGGATTGCAGCGTTAGGCCAGGTATTTTTTACGTTAAGCCTGGGCATGGGTGCTATGCTTCTTTACGGCTCGTACATGAAAGACGAGTGGGGAATACCCATGAACGCGCTCACTGTTACGCTGGGCAATACTTCAGCGAGCATTCTGGCCGGTTTTGCCATATTCCCGGCGGCTTTCGCGCTCGGTTTCGGAGCGGTAATAGGCGGTGCCAAATCTATCGGTCTTACGTTTTTTGTCCTGCCGAAGGTTTTTGAGGTTATGCCTGGCGGACATATTTTCGGAGGAATATTCTTCGTTCTTCTTGCCTTTGGCGCCATATCAAGCGCGATAAGCATTCAGGAACCTGCTATTGCATGGTTGAAGGAGGAGGCGAGTTGGACAAGAAGGGAAGCGGCTTTATTTACGGGGATAATACTCTGGATTATGGGGCTCCCCTTTATACTTAACGGTTTCGTGCAGGGCGGAATCGGCGCTAAGCTTGCGCTACTTTCAAAAATGGATATTATTATAGGTCAGCTTGCGATACCCGTATTCGGAATACTTGCGATAATTGCCGTCGGGTATTTCATGGGAAATCGCGGTTTCGATGAGATGAATAAAAATGCCAGAGTGAAACTCAGCCATACGTGGATTAAATTCTGGATAAGGGCTATTGTACCCGTATTTATCGGGCTTCTTTTTATGCTTACGCTTATAAGGGTTCTTCAGGATAACGGTATCATACCTCGGGTTATCCCGAGCGCAAAAGACATAGAATTTACTTCTATCGGCATAACCCCCATGACAGTATTCATGACTATTTTTATCTGCGTCATTTTCTGGGGAGGATTTATATATTTCACCGTTAAGGTATTAACGATAGAGCGTGATAAGAGAAGGAGAGTAAAGCGTGGACTTCACCATTCTCGCTGATGCGAAATTCGGCTGGATATTCGTAATATCGGAAATAGTTATTATTTACCTCATATTCCTACTCATACATCGTGTGGTGGAAAGAAAGATTAAAAAGAAGTAAACACTATCCCCCACTATATTAGCAAGTATACTCCCTTCCTTAAGGCTCATCTGGAAATATTGTGAAAAGAATTCCTCACTTTTTGCCAATTTACAAGCTGTTAAATGAGATTTCTGAGAAAGTCTACAATATGAGAAATCTCTGACCTAAAATTAGGAGTTTTTCAGAGACCTCTAAGTTTAGCTTGACAATACGACGGGAATATGATAAATTTACGGGTCTAATTGAGGTTCTATATGAAGACCACACATGTAAAGAAAGCCGACGTAAAACACGCCTGGTATCTCGTAGATGCCAGGGATAAAATATTGGGCAGGCTCGCTACAAAAATAGCGTCGCTACTTAAAGGAAAACACAAACCTGAGTATTCGCCACACGTGGATTTGGGGGACGGCGTAGTTGTCATAAACTCTGAAAAAATAAGGGTTACCGGCAAAAAGCTCCAGGAGAAGCAATATAAAAGATTTTCCGGCTACCCTGGCGGCCTCAAACTCGAACCCATGGAACACCTTCTTAAGAGGAGACCGCACGAGGTATTAAGACACGCTGTAAGCGGGATGCTCCCGAAGAACAAACTCGGCAGGAGAATGATAAAAAGATTAAAGGTTTATGCAGGGGGCAAGCATCCCCATACAGCGCAGGTACCCAAGGAGATAAAGCTGTAAGCCGTAAGCCTTAAGTTATAAGGAAGAAGAATAATGGTAGCCGAACAGAAAAGAGAGCAAAAGACGAAAACGCAAACCAAGGCAGATTTTATCCTGACGGTCGGTCGTCGGAAAAAGTCTATAGCTCGCGTTTTTTTACGCGAGGGATCAGGTAAGATCCGCGTAAATAAACGCTCGCTCGAGGATTATTTTCCGCGGGAATCTCACAGGCTAATCATAAACCAGCCGATCAAGACGGTGAAGCTCGAAAATAAGCTTGATATTGCCGCTACTCTAAACGGGGGCGGCATCAGCGGACAGGCGCAGGCTCTTAAACACGGAATTTCAAGGGCAATTGTCAAGTTCGATGAGAACCAGAAATCGGCAATAAAGAAAGCGGGGTTCCTCACCAGAGACCCCAGGGCCAAAGAGAGGAAGAAATACGGAAGAAAACGCGCAAGAAAAAGATTTCAATACTCCAAGCGCTAATATAATATACATCCCACACCAATTTATTGGTGTAGAGGCTAAACCTATCCTGTGACATTTCTCGACGAGAAAATATATTGACAGGGTGGGTTTTTTTGTCTATACTGAGGCCATAGTTTACGACTGCCCGGTGGCAGACGTAAACTATGTGGTCGAATTATACCCTTGACATTTCCCATATGAAGATTTCCGAAAATGTCAAGGGTTCAATTCGCACAGCAACTTATGTTCACTTCGTTCCATAAGTTGCGTGCTCATTGAAGGGAGGAAGATGTGATAAAGGTAGGTATAATCGGAGCGACCGGATACACTGGCGAAGAACTTGTAAAAATCCTGGCAGGACATAAAGACGTTAAAATAGCCGTTTTGCAGGCAATAGTGGAAGAAGAATTGCCGATATCGGATATTTTTCCGTCACTTGCGGAAAAAATTGATCTTGTCTGCAAGAAACCTAGTCTTAAGGATGCGATAAAGAAGGCGGATCTCTTTTTTCTTGCACTTCCGCATACGGTTTCCATGACGGTAGCGCCGAAGCTCGTTGAAGCGGGAAAAAAGGTTATCGATTTAAGCGCCGATTATAGACTGGAAGTCGGTGAATACGAAAGATGGTATGGCATAAAACATAAAGACATTGCGAACATCAGAAAGGCTGTATACGGTATGCCAGAGCTTTACGGGAATAAAATAAAAGGTGCCAAATTAATCGCAAATCCCGGCTGTTACCCGACGAGTGCGCTACTTGCTACGATGCCTTTGGTTAAAAAAGGTGCGGTGAATTTAAATACAATCATCATAGATTCAAAAAGCGGCACTACGGGCGCCGGCAGAAAAGCGACCATTGCGCTCTCGCACGCGGAGGTAAACGAAAATCTTAAAGCATATAAAATCAACGAGCATCAGCATAAGCCCGAGATCAACATGGTGCTAGGCAAGCTTTCCGGTAGAAAAGGCGTCGACGTTCTATTTGTGCCGCACCTTATTCCCATGAACAGAGGAATTCTTTCAACGGTTTATATGGATTTGAATGAGGAATTTAATATAGTAGAGATTACACAGGTTTACAAAAATTTTTACAAGGACAAGCCGTTTGTAAGAGTTATGGATGAAGGCACGCTTCCGGAAATAAAAGATGTAAGATACACAAATTTCTGCAACATCGGGACTAAAGTAACCGGTAACAAAGTAGTTGTAGTAAGCTGTATAGATAATCTATTAAAGGGCGCAGCAGGCCAGGCTGTACAAAACATGAACATAATGTACGGGTTAGAAGAAACGGAAGGGTTGTTGTAGCAGGTATAAGACACCCCGTACTTCCTGTGGGGAATGTGCGAACTACAAAGGATGCCACATGCGGAAGCATGTGGAGGTACGAAAATGGGAAAATATATACTACCAAAGGGTTTCCTGGCAAGCGGTGTACACTGCGGCATAAAAAGGTTTAAAAAAGACCTGGCCCTTATATATTCGAAGGCAGGCTGCAAGGCAGTCGGAATTTTTACAAAAAATAAGGTTAGGGCTGCGCCTTTGATCGTTTCAAAATCGATCTTAAAAAAAGGCAAACCCATCAGGGCAATAATTATAAATAGCGGAAACGCCAATTGCTGCACCGGCTGGTACGGGGTAAGGGATGCCAAGAGAATGATAAGCGGTGTATGCGATAATCTGAAGCTGAAATTTAACAATGTGCAGGTCTCCTCAACCGGCATAATCGGCAAGAGGCTTCCCATAGATCTCATAGAAGAAGGTATTCCCAAGCTGGTGAAGAGCCTTTCCGAGAAGGGATTAAAAAGCGCAGCAAGTGCCATATTGACTACCGATAAGAAGATCAAAGTCGGGATCGAGAAATTTAAAATCGGCAGAAAGGAAGCCACGATAAGCGGGATAGTAAAAGGCGCGGGTATGATACATCCGAACATGGCGACAATGCTTTCTTTCATAGTAACGGACGCGAAGATAGATAAGGACGCTCTTAAAGTGGCCCTCAAAGAGGCCTGCGACAGATCCTTTAATTCCATAAGTATTGACGGCGACATGAGTACGAATGATACGGTTATCCTTTTGGCTAACGGTCTTGCGAACAACATGACGATAAAGAGAAAGACAAAAGAGTATAAGGCGTTCTCGAAGGCTTTAAAGAACGTGACTTTTAAATTGGCCAAGAATATAGTCGAAGACGGCGAAGGAGCGACAAAATTCGTGTCCGTTTATGTCGAAAATGCCAAAAGAACCAGGGATGCATATAGAGTAGCCAGATCCGTAGCGAATTC
The DNA here is from genome assembly GCA_016782425.1 of Candidatus Omnitrophota bacterium. GTDB lineage: Bacteria > Omnitrophota > Gorgyraeia > JABMRN01 > RBG-13-46-9 > JABMQJ01. The sequence continues at coordinate 68,461 of JADHYN010000004.1, read as the reverse complement.
GTGTCTTGTCAAGACGAGCATACACGGCGAAAACCCTAACTGGGGAAGGGTTGCTGCCACGGTCGGCTCAAGCGGCGCAGAGGGAATAAAACAGAATAAGTTCGAAATTTACTTAGACGGTATTTGTGTTTTTAAAGGCGGGAAATTCACCATGCCCTCAAAGGAGAAGTTTTACAAAATATATAAAAGAAAAAATGTTGAAATAGCAGTAAATCTGAATTCTGGCAAGAAGGATGCCAGAATCTGGACGTGCGATTTATCGAAGCGCTATGTCGAAATAAATTCGCACTATATGACATGAAAAATCAAAAATCTCCGCCAAAGGCGGATCCGCCTCGGGCGGAAAAAACAATGGAAGAAGCGATAAAAAAGAGTAATGTTTTAATAGAGGCGCTGCCTTATATAAAAAAGTTTTTCAATAAAATATTCGTAATTAAATTCGGCGGGTCCGCCTTATCCAATGAAAACGCAAGACGCAGCGTGCTCGAGGATATAGTTTTCCTCAATTACGCCGGGATGAACCCGGTTTTAGTACACGGCGGCGGCCCGTTCATAAGCGAGAAGATGAAGGAAGCGAGAAAAAAACCCAGATTCATAGATGGCCTGAGAGTAACGGACAAAAAGACAATGGAAATAGTGGATAACGCCCTTACGGAATTAAACGGAATACTTGTTGAAGAAATCAAAAAGATGGGCGCAGAGGCATTTGGCTTGAGCGGCAAAGAAAATAAATTGCTTCTGGCAAAGAAAATAGAGCATAAAAAAGAAGATATAGGCTTTGCGGGAACCGTAGAGAATGTAGATACGACGGTTCTCGAAAGACTGATAGAGACGAATATTATTCCGGTAGTTTCACCTGTTGCCACAGGAGGCGATGGTGAGATTTACAACGTAAACGCAGACGAAGCAGCAAGCAGGATTGCTATAGCGCTCCGGGCTGAGAAACTTTTTGTGCTTACTAATGTAAGAGGTATAATGAAGGAAAAGGAGAATCTCGACACGTTATATGGCTCGCTTAGCCTCGCCGATGTGGATACGTTGTTGCAGAAAAAGATTATATCGGAAGGCATGATTCCGAAGACGAACGCGTGCACGAAGGCGTTGGAGGGCAAGGTAAGAAAATCGCACATAATTGATAGTCATATACCGCACGCTTTACTTCTCGAGATATTTACAGATAAAGGAATAGGAACCGAAATAATAAAATTGGGCAGAAAAACGAAAGCAACCGAAGGCTTATGACAACCAAAGACGTAGTAAAATTATATGACGAGTATGTAATGAAGACCTACACAAGGCTGCCGTTATGTTTAGAAAAGGCGAAAGGCGCTCTTGTCGAGGATATCGACGGGAAGAAATATCTCGATTTCTTTCCCGGGTGGGCCGTAAGCGGTATAGGACATTGTCACCCGGAGGTTACAAAGGCAATCTCCAAGCAGGCTAAAAAACTCCTGCACGTTTCTAACAATTATTACAGCGCCCTTCAGGGTGTGCTTGCAAAGAAGATTATAGAACATGCCTTTCCCGGAAAGGTTTTCTTCTGCAACTCGGGAGCCGAGGCCAACGAGGGAGCGGTTAAGCTTGCAAGGAAATACGGCCACGAAAAGGGAAGGTTTGAAGTCATAACGATGGCAAAGTCTTTTCACGGCAGAACCCTCGCCATGATCGCTGCGACAGGCCAGGATAAGGTCAAACACGGTTTTGAGCCGCTACCGGAAGGATTTGTCCATATCCCCTTCGGCGACATAGAGGCTTTGGAGAAAACCGTAAACACAAAAACTGCTGCTCTCTTGCTTGAGCTTATTCAATGCGAAGGCGGCATAAATATTGCAAGGACTGAATATATAGAAAAAGTAAGAGAAATATGCGATAAGGAAGACATAGTTCTTATTATTGATGAGGTCCAGACTGGCATGGGTAGAACCGGAAAGATGTTCTGTTATCAAAACTATGCGATATCGCCGGACGTCATGACGCTGGCAAAGTCTCTCGGGGGTGGACTTCCGATAGGAGCGATAGTCGCGAGTTCCAAATTTGAAGGCGTGTTAACACCGGGCTCTCACGCCTCGACGTTTGGCGGAAGCCCGATCGTGTGCGCTGGGGCGCTGGGTGTTTTTGAAGCAATTGAAAAGAAAAATCTTTTAGAAAATGCCGTAAAACAGGGCAAGTACCTCGTGAAGAAACTTAGGGGTCTCAAAAAGAAATATGAAATCATAAAAGAGATAAGGGGTAGCGCCTTAACCATCGGCGTTGAGCTCGCGATAGACGGAGAATCAATATATAAAAGGTGTTTAGAAAAAGGGCTCTTGATAAACTGTACTCAGAAAAATGTGTTGAGAATAATGCCCCCTCTTACGGTTACAAAAGGCGAGATCGACAGGGCTCTAGCGATACTGGACGGAGTGTTAAAGAACATATGAAGTATCATAAAAAAGATTTAATATCGATAAAGGACTTAACGAAGGCGCAAATCTCGAAACTTTTTAGCACAACGAAAGTATTGAAGAAAAAGCCGTTAGCCAAATATAACAGCTTAAAAGGAAAGTCTCTCGCTCTTGTTTTTCAGAAACCATCGAATAGGACGAGGGTTTCGTTCGAGGTCGGCATGTTTCAACTCGGGGGAAAGGCCATATATCTCGGACCGGATGAACTTAAACTTGGCGTCAGAGAATCGGTTAAAGACATTGCGAGGGTCCTCGGAAGATACGTGGACGGTATCGTCGCAAGAACTTTTAAACACCAGAATGTCGTAGATATGAGCAAATTTTCGTGGCTCCCGGTCATAAACGGGTTAAGCGATTTACTGCATCCGTGTCAGGGGTTAAGCGATCTTTTTACCGTTGAAGAAAAATTCGGAAACAAAAAGGTCAAGATATCGTTTGTAGGGGATGGGAACAATGTTCTACATTCGCTTCTTTTAGGATGCGGTATTCTGGGAAGGGATATATGTGTTGCCACGCCAAAGGGTTGCGAACCCAACGGCGAAATACTAAAAGAGGCAAAAAAATACGCGGAAGCGAATAAATCGGTCATAGAAATCGTAAATGATCCCAAAAAATGCGTTGATAGAGCTGATGTCATTTACACGGATGTCTGGGTGAGTATGGGCCAGGAATCCGAAAAACAAAAGAGAACGGAGTTATTTAAGGGGTTCCAAGTAAACGAGGAACTGGTTTCGTGCGCCAAAAAAGGTGCGTTAATCATGCATTGCCTGCCGGCGCATAGAGGAGAAGAGATTGCCGATAACGTGTTAGATAGCGATAATTCAATTGTTTACGAGCAAGCGGAAAACAGGCTCCATGTTCAGAAGGCGATATTATTAATGCTCTTGGGAGGATAAATAAATGGCTAAAAAAATAATACTGGCATATTCAGGAGGGTTGGATACATCGGTCTCTGTCAGATGGCTTAAAGAAAAAGGCTTTAGCGTTGTATGCTTCTTGGCCGACGTAGGACAGGGGCAGGATTTCCAAGTTGCCAAGAAAAGAGCCCATAAAGCCGGTGCAGCGAAGGTCATAGTAGGCAATTTGAAGAAGGAATTCGTAGAGGATTTTATCTGGCCGAGCTTGAAGGCCAACGCTGTCTACGAGTCAAAGTATCTCCTCGCGACAGCCCTTTCAAGACCTCTTATTGCAAAGAAGCTTGTAGAGGTGGCTCACACCGAAGGCGCCAAGCTTGTCGCTCACGGCTCAACAGGCAAGGGTAATGACCAGGTAAGATTTGAGGTTTCGATAGGCGCTTTGGATTCCAAACTCAAGGTGATAGCGCCTGTAAGGGAGTGGGATCTCCCGACCAGGGAAGCCGAGATAAGATACGCCAAGGTTCACAAAATTCCCATAGATGTTACGAAAAAGAAGCCTTATAGCTTAGACAAGAATCTCTGGGGCATAAGCATAGAAAGCGGCAAGCTAGAGGACCCGTGGTTTGAGCCGAAGGAAGATGTGTTCCAGATTACAAAGCCAATTGAAAAGTCGCCCAACAAGGCGTGCTATTTAAAAATATATTTCAAAAAGGGGGTTCCGAAAAAACTAAACGGCAAGACACTCAATGCAATAGCGCTTATAAAAAAGCTTAATGAAATAGGCGGCAGGTATTCTATCGGCAGATCCGACCTTATCGAAGATAGGCTGGTCGGAATCAAGTCAAGAGAGGTATACGAGGCACCAGCTGCCAAAATTCTTCTGGAAGCACACAAGGCGCTTGAAAGCCTGGTGCTGGATAGGGAAACCCTTTACTTCAAAGACATAGTGAGCCTCAGATATTCGAGGCTCATCTATGACGGCTTATGGTATACGCCCCTTAAGGAGGCACTGGATAAATTCGTAGAGCATACACAAAGAAACGTAGAGGGCGTTGTGAATGTGAAACTCTTAAAGGGCACAGCAAGTGCGGTCGGCAGAAAATCGCCGAATTCACTTTATAAGGAAGAACTTGCAACCTATGGCAAGGGCGACAAATTCGACCAGTCCCTGGCAAAAGGTTTTATCGAACTCTGGGGATTGCCATATAGGAAGAAGCGATAAGCTTTAAGCCATAAGCTATAAGCAGGAGGAAGAAATGACTAAGAAGATGTGGGGCGGAAGATTTAAAAAAAAGACAGATCCGCTTGTCGAAGAATTTACAAAATCCATAGATTACGATTATAAGCTTGCTAAATACGATGTCCTGGGATCCATAATGCACGTTTTGATATTGAAAAAGAGTTCGCTCATTACTAACAAGGAAGCGGAAAAACTCGGAAGCGCCCTTAAAAAGATATACAACCGGATCGAAAAGAAAAAATTCGCAATCGACAGGAAGGCAGAGGATATCCACACGAATATTCAAAATGCCATAGAAAAAGAACTCGGAAGTCTTGCGCTAAAACTGCATACGGCACGATCAAGAAACGACCAGGTACTTTTCGATTTGAAACTTTTCTGCGCCGCCGAGTTGAATAACATACAGGGGCTCTCCCTTGCGCTTATGGAATCCTTAAAGACTGTATGCAAAAAGGCAAAGGGAATTATAATTCCCGGCTACACGCACCTGCAGCACGCGCAGCTTGTGTATCTTTCGGATTATCTTGGTAGTTTCATCGAGATGCTGGAAAGGGATAATAAGAGATTAGAGAATATAAAAAACAGTATGAAGTTGACGCTGGGCGCGGGAGCGCTGGCAGGAACCCCAATCGACGCAAAGCTTTACAAAAAAGAGGCAAAGGGCATAAAAATAGAACCGACGACAAATCCGATAGATACGGTTAGCGACAGGGATTTTGTCATTGAGATATTATCGATGCTATCGATTCTCGGGATGCATCTTTCGAGATTGGCCGAGGATCTCATTATATGGTCGACGAAGGAATTTAACTTTGTCGAACTAGACGATGCTTTTGCGACCGGAAGTTCCCTTATGCCGCAGAAGAAGAATCCGGACGTGCTGGAGCTTATAAGGGGCTACACGGGGACATTAAACGGTAACTTGATAAGCGTCTTGACGATGATGAAAGGGCTCTCCCTCGGTTACAACAGGGATATGCAGCTTGACAAGCCTCCGCTTTTTAGTTCCTTTGAGATAATTGCGCAAGAATTGCAGATTCTGGCGAAGCTCGTAGAAAGGCTGGCGTGGAACAGGCGCGTTATCAAAAAAAGAATAGAAGAGGATGAGGCGCTGTACGCAACGGATCTCGTTTATTATCTTATTAAAAAAGGAGTCCCGTTTAAGAGAGCGCACGATATCATTGGGAAACTTGTAAAGTTTTCACTCGATAAAGGTAGGAAAATAAAAGGCATGAAAGACACGGAACTGGCGAAATTTTCAAATAAGTTCAAACACAGTGAAATAGCCAGACTTCTCGACCCGCTTGTGTCCGTAAAATCGAGGATTTCGATAAAAAGGTAAAAGCCATGCATCGTTTTAAATACAAAGGACGCTCGCTTTATTGCGAGAACGTAAGAGTTGCAAGGATTGCAAAAGAGGTAGGAACCCCTCTTTATATCTACAGCAGGAATACGCTTCTTGATCACTATCGAAAGATAGAGAAGGCACTCAAAGGACTTTCTCCGCTTATATGCTTTTCCGTAAAGAGCAATTCCAATTTATCTGTTCTTAAGACCCTTGTTAAGGCAGGTGCGGGGCTCGATATTGTCTCCGGAGGAGAGCTTTACCGCGCAAAGCTTGTTAAAACACCGCCCGAGAGAATAGTTTATGCCGGCGTCGGCAAAAAAAGAGATGAAATCATGGATGCGATCCGCTATGGGATACTCTTTTTCAACATTGAATCCCAGGAAGAACTCGAGCTTGTAAATCAATGCGCCAGGGGAATGAAAAAAACGGTAAACGTGGCAATCAGGATAAATCCTGATGTCGATGTTTCGACGCATGCCTATATAACAACCGGCATGGGCCAGACCAAGTTCGGAGTCGACTTTAAGACCGCTAAGAATATTTTTCGTTCAAGCTGGAAGTACAGAAATGCGAATATAAAAGGTGTGCACATACATATCGGATCACAGATTTTGAGCGCGCGGCCCTTCCGGCACGCTATAAAGAAGGTGTTGGGGTTTGTGGATGAAAACAAGATTTCCATCGAATACCTCAATGTCGGAGGCGGACTTGGCATCGTGTATTCATTTGAGAAACCGCAGACAGCGGCAAGCTTCGCCAGGAAAATAGCGCCAATAATCAAAAGATCAAAATTAAAGCTTATCTTTGAACCGGGCAGGTTTATTTCTGGCAACAGCGGGATAATGGTGACTAAAGTTTTGTATAGAAAAAAAAACGGCAGGAAAAATTTTATCATAGTGGATAGCGGTATGAATGACCTCATAAGGCCGAGCCTCTATAGGGCATATCATACCATACTCCCGGTTACAAAACCGGCCGGGAGCCTCAAAAAGGCCAAATTTGACATAGTCGGGCCTATATGCGAAAGTAGCGATTTTCTGGGTAAGGATAGAGTCCTGCCTGTTTTAAAGAAGGGGGATCTCTTTGCCGTAATGGGCGCCGGCGCTTATAGTTTTGCTATGTCCAGCAACTATAACTCGCGGCCGCGTGCCGCAGAGGTCCTTGTTGACGGGACGAGGTTTGCTGTCGTAAGGAAGCGGGAGGCGTATAAGGATCTCGTAAGGGGAGAGTCTGTCAGGGCATGAATGTAGATTTCGTAAAGACTGTAGCAAGCGGAAACGATTTTCTGATTCTTGACAACAGGGAAAAGAAACTCGCTAGCAAAATAGGCGACTTTTCGGATTTTGCGAGGCGTTCCTGCAGAAGGAAATATTCTATCGGTGCCGACGGGTTTCTTGTTCTGGAAAACTCGGAATCCGCCGATTTCAAGATGAGGATTTTTAATCCCGACGGTTCGGAGGTAACCATGTGCGGAAACGGCATCAGGTGTAGCGCCCTTTACGCATACGAGAAAAAGTGGTGCAAGGCTTCGATGAAAATAGAAACAAAAGCCGGCACATTGGAAGCAGAAGTAAAAAAAGGTTTGATAAGGATAAAGATGACGCCTCCACAAAATGTCAAGCTCGACCAGAATATCGGAGCCGGAAAAACAATTATGAACGTCCATACACTCGATACAGGAGTTCCACACGCCGTACACTTTGTCAAGGACATCGAAAATTATCCCGTAAAGAAAATGGGTTCGAAAATAAGATATCATAAGCTGTTCGAACCGGAAGGCACAAATGCCGATTTCGTGGAACCTTCCAACGACAATTCGACGATTCTGGTAAGGACCTATGAAAGGGGCGTCGAAGACGAGACGTTAGCCTGCGGCACGGGCGTGGTCGCATCGGCCATTATTTCGCACCTGGTAAACGGCACAAGAGAGCCCGTCAAGGTTGTTACAAAAAGCAAGGAAATTTTGAATGTTTACTTCAAGAAAGAACGCAATCACTTTCACGATGTTTATTTCGAAGGCAAAGCCCACATCGTTTTCGAAGGTCAAATGAGCGCATGATTTAAGCCGCATTTATGCGACATAAATCATAAGCGCAAATTTGATCCTTGACATTTTGCTTATGAAAACAACTTATTATTTTTATATCTTGAAATGTAACGATGGCACAAAGTATTACGGCCATACGTATCGCTTAAAAGAACGGTTCGCCGAACATTCAAGTGGACATGTTAAGTATACGAAGCATAGACGACCTATCGAATTAATCTATTATGAAAAGTTCAATTCGCGGGCACAGGCTTTTATGCGGGAAAGACAATTTAAAAATGGAAATACAAGAAAGAAGACTATTGAAAAAATAATAAATTCTGTTTCGGAACAAAATGTCAAGGATTCAATTCGCACAGCAACTTATGTTCATTTCGTTCCATAAGTTGCGTGCTCATTGAAGGGGGGATAAATTATGTTTAAGGGTTCATATGTCGCAATTGTTACGCCGTTTAAAAACGGGAAAATAGACGAGAAGAAGTTCGCAGAATTAATAGAATTTCAGATTAAAAACGGTACCGACGGCATAGTTCCTGCCGGTTGCACCGGAGAAGCGGCAACACTTACTCACGAAGAACAAAAGCACCTAATGAAGTTTACAACTGAAGTAGTAAATAAAAGGGTGCGCGTTGTTGCGGGTGCGGGTTCCAACAATACCATGGAGGCGATTTCTCTTACAAAAGCCGCAAAAATTGCAGGTGCCGACGGCGTTTTATCCATTACGCCGTATTACAACAAGCCAACACCCGAGGGGCAATACAGGCATTATGAAGCGATTGCAAAAAGCGTGGATATCCCTATCATGGTTTACAACGTGCCGTCCAGAACAGGTATATCCATGAAGCCGGAGACGGTAGCACGTCTTTCAAAGATCGACAATATCGTTGCCATAAAGGAAGCCTCGGGAAGCCTCGATCAGGTAAGCCAGATTCTCTTGCTTTCGGACATAACGGTACTAAGCGGTGACGATTCACTGACGCTCCCAATGATGGCAGTAGGCGCAAAAGGCGTTGTAAGCGTCGTAGCGAATATTATTCCAAAGGAAGTGCACGAGATGGTATCCAACTTTTTGGAAGGCGATATCAAAAAGGCCGAGAAGCTCCATTATCAATTGCTGCCGCTTTGCAAGGCAATGTTCATCGAAACAAACCCGATACCGGTAAAGACTTCGATGAAGCTGATCGGAAGGTTAAATGGCGAGTTTCGGCTGCCCCTCTGCGAAATGGTAACAGAAAACGAAGCAAGGCTTAAAAAGGCACTAAAGGATTACGGGATATTATAAAAACCATGGTAAAGATAGTAGTTAGCGGTGCGCAAGGTCGGATGGGAAAAAGGATCACGAGTCTTGCCGAAAAAGATTCTGATTTGGAAGTCGTAGCGGGTGTTGAACTCAAAGCGAACCCCGAAGAGAACATCGTAAGCGATTTAAACCTCATCAAGAACGATTACAACTGCATTGTTGAGTTTACGACTCCGGCTGCAACCATTGAGCACGTTAAGATGGCCGCAAAGCTCAAGAAGGCCATGGTAGTCGGTACTACCGGTTTATCCGACAAAGACGTCAAGGTTATCCGCGAGGCATCGAAGACCATACCAATTGTGTTTTCGCCGAATATGTCAGTTGGTGTCAACGTTCTTTTTGGCCTTATAGAAAAGGCTGCCGGAATACTTGGAAAAGAATACACCGCAAGCATAAAAGAAGCGCATCACATACATAAAAAGGACAAGCCGAGTGGAACAGCAAAGTTCATGGCAAAAATTGCAAAAGAAAAGTTAGGAGATGTAGATATACCTACAGAATCTATACGGAAAGGCGAGATCGTAGGGGACCACGACATAACTTTTGAAAGCGAAGTGGATACGTTAAAGATTTCACATAGTGCCAAGACAAGAGACATATTTGCGCTCGGCGCATTAAAAGCTGCTAAATTTGTCGTAAAAAAGAAAAAAGGTCTTTTCTCAATGAGAGATATATTGAGTTCGAAAGGATAGTAAAAATGGGGTTTAATATCGATCTATCAACTAGGTTAAAGAAATTGTCGCCATATCTTTTTGTAGAGATAGATACGGCTAGGAAAAAGGCACAACAAGAAGGTAGAGACATAATAGACTTAGGCGTGGGCGATCCGGACCAACCGACACCAAGATTCATAATCGATGCGCTTCACAGAGCAAGCCTGAAACCCCAGACCCACAAGTATGCGCTTGATAGGGGGTTTCCGGAACTTAGAATAGCGATAGCGAGATGGTATAAATTCCGTTTTAACGTGGATCTTGATCCTGACAGGGAAATCCTGCCTCTCATAGGTTCGAAGGAGGGGATTGCGCACATTCCACTTGCGTTTATTAATCAGGGAGACACCGCTCTTGTGCCGGATCCGTGTTATCCCCCGTATAATTCGGGAGTGATTTTTGCAGGGGGCGAGCCTCACAAACTTCCGCTTCTTAGGGAAAATAGATTCCTACCGGATCTACGCCATGTGAAACCCGGCGTATTGCATAAGGCAAAGATCATGTTTCTCAATTACCCGAACAACCCGACCGCAGCGGTATGTGATAAATCGTTTTTCAAGGACGTCGTGAAGTTTGCGACAAAGCACAACATCATCGTCTGCCACGATGCTGCTTACAGCGAGCTTTCGTTCGACGGGTTGAAAATACCGAGCTTTCTCGGAACCCCCGGAGCGAAAGAAATCGGCGTGGAATTCCATTCGTTTTCGAAAATGTTTAACATGACGGGGTGGCGGCTCGGTTTTGCCGTTGGAAACCCAGCGATTATAACAGCCCTTACAAAGGTAAAGGCCAATATAGATTCCGGTGCTTTTAATGCTATTCAGATGGCGGGAGTCGAAGCGCTGAAGAGAGTGGACAAGGTTACGAAAAACATAAAAAGTCTTTACCAGAAGCGAAGGAATATTTTCGTCGATGGATTAAATAAGATCGGTTGGGATGTTCCTAGACCTAATGCGACATTTTACGTGTGGGCTCCAATTCTAAAGCGATATACCTCAGCCAGTCTTGCGAAGGAACTTCTGGAAAGAGCAGATGTAGTAGTTACACCCGGCAACGGCTTTGGCCAAGGCGGGGAAGGCTACGTGAGGATGGCACTCACGGTCAGCGAGTCGCGATTAAAGAAAGCAATCGATAGGATTAAGAAGATTATTTAGTGCAATGCCTAAAAGACGAAGCACCACCGCTTATGTCGGCATAGGTTCGAACCTGGGAGACAGAAAATCCAACATTGAAAAAGCGATAAGGCTTGTAGAGCTCGTAAAAGGAGTAAGGCTGAAAAATATATCCTCGATTTACGAGACAGATCCTGCGGGAGGCCCAAAGCAGGGGAAATTCCTAAATGGCGTCTTTAAAATAGAAACAACACTTAACCCTTTGGAGCTTCTTTGCGAATTTCAGAAGATTGAAAAACATCTCGGCAGAAAAAAAAGAATAAAAAACGCCCCCCGCACGATAGATCTGGACATACTACTTTTTGGCAGCAAGAAAATAGACGATAAAAAACTAACAATCCCGCATCCCAGGATGCACAAGCGTGAATTCGTCTTGAAGGGATTGCGGGAATTGCGCCAGGCGAGAATGTTATGAAGATAATCCGCGAAATAAACAAGATGAAGACCTACGCAAGAATTATGCGGAAAGAAAACAAACTCATCGGGTTTGTTCCCACGATGGGCTATTTTCACGAGGGGCACCTGGGTCTTATCAAAACCGCACGGAAGCAATCTGACATCGTTATTACAAGTATATTCGTCAATCCTATCCAATTCGGCCCCAAGGAGGATTTTAAAAAATATCCACATGACACAAAGCGGGACGAGGAACTCGCCAAGACCTGCGGTGTCGATGTTATATTTTATCCAAGAAAAAAAGATATGTATCCCGACGGTTTTTCCACTTACGTGAACGTGGAAGGCCTGACGGGGAATCTCTGTGGCAAGTCAAGACCCAGCCACTTCAGGGGTGTTACAACTGTGGTGATGAAATTATTCGAAATTATCAAGCCGGACATTGCCTATTTCGGCCAGAAGGATGCGCAACAGGTGTTTGTGATTAAGAAAATGGTTGAGGATTTAAACATGGATATAACCATGAAAATCATGCCCATCGCAAGAGAAGAAGACGGGCTTGCGATGAGCTCCAGAAATGTTTATCTCACAAAAGACGAAAGAAAAGATGCGACTCTTTTATGCAAGGCCCTTAAAATGGCCGAGGAATTGATAAATTGCGGTGAACGAAATCCAAAAAAAATAATAAAAAGGATGCGTAATTTAATACTGGAATCGCAGTCGGCACGTATTGACTATATTTCAATAGTCGATACAAAGTCGTTAAAAGAAGTTGACACCCTTCGGGATGAGGTTTTGATTGCATTGGCCGCATTTATAGGCAAGACAAGATTGATTGATAATGCCATTTTAAACGTAAAGGAGACCGAAAAAGCGTATGAGTGCGAAAAATCACAAAAAAGATGATATCCTGTATAAGGAAGAGCTTAAGAGAAAAATAACGAAGCTTAAAAAAGAGAGAAACGCCGCTATTATCGTGCACAACTACCAGCGCGACGAGATACAGGAAATAGCGGATTTTTCGGGTGATTCCCTGGCACTGGCGCGGGCAGCGATCGATACTAAGGCGGAGATTCTCGTATTCTGCGGCGTACATTTCATGGCAGAAAGCGCCTCTATCCTGAACCCTGACAAGAAAGTGCTTTTACCCGTGAAGGAAGCGGGTTGTCCCCTGGCTGACATGATTACGGTGCCATCGCTTCGCCAGAAGAAAAAAGAGTTCCCACGCGCTGCGGTAGTGTGCTACGTCAACTCAAGTGCCGAAATAAAGGCCGAGAGCGATATAAGTTGCACTTCCTCGAATGCGATAGAGGTCGTCAAATCCATAAAGAATAAACGCATCATATTTGTCCCTGACAAAAACCTCGGTAGATACGTTCAAAGCCAGGTGCCAGAGAAGGATATCATTCTGTGGGAAGGATACTGCCCGACGCATTTACGCCTTACGGAAGAGGATGTTGTAAAGGCAAAGAAAAATTTCCCCGGCAGCGAATTTATCGCGCATCCGGAATGCAGACCTGAAGTTCTGAAGCTGGCCGACCACATCTGTTCCACCGCTGGTATGTTTAAATACGCCAGGGCTTCGAAGGCAAAAGAATTTATTATCGGCACCGAAGGAGGGATGCTTTACAAGTTGAAAAAGGAAAATCCCGATAAGAAATTTTGTTTACCAACCCCGCGTCTTGTGTGCGCGAACATGAAACTTACAACACTTGGCTGGGTGGTTCATTCGCTTGAGAGTTTGGTTTACGAGGTTAAGGTTTCGCCCCAGATACGCGAAAGGGCCCGCCAGACGCTGGAGAGGATGCTCCGCGTAACGGAAAAACCGGCGCTGAAGCGTTGATGGAAACAACATGAAGAAGCTAAAAGTTGGCATTATAGGTTGCGGCGCGATAGGCAGTGAGATAGCCTCTGCCTGCGCAACGCTTTTAAAAAACAATATAGAACTTGTAGCGCTATACGATATAGATAAAGAGAAGAGCGAGAGCCTATCGCGCCTCGTGAAAAAGGATGTTGCAACTGATTCGGAAGAAGCCCTTTTTGGCAAATCCGAATTAATAATAGAAGCCGCAAGTAGCCGTATTTCTCGGGAAGTGGTGAAAAAAGCCGTCGAAAAGTCAAAAGACATCATGGTGATGAGCGTCGGAGGGCTGATCGAATCCGAAAACCTCCTGGAAGAAGCAAGAATCAAAAACATCAAGGTGTATTTCCCGAGTGGTGCTATATGCGGGATAGATGCCCTAAAAAGCGCAAAAATTTCCAAAATAGACAAAGTTACGCTAACTACAAAAAAACCGCCTAAAGGCCTTGAAGGCGCGCCTTATCTCGAGGAGAAAAACATAGACATAAATTCCATAAGAGACGAGAAGGTTATATTTAAAGGAAATGCCCTCGAAGCAGTGAAGGGCTTTCCCAAGAATGTAAACGTTGCATCGCTTTTATCCCTTGCAGGCATAGGGGCGAAAAATACAACGGTAGAGATCGTCACCTCCCCTAAATTCACAAAAAACACGCATGAGATAGAAATAGTCGGCGATTTCGGCAGGATTACGACGAGAACCGAAAATGTCCCGTTTGAGAAAAATCCGAAAACAAGCAAACTAGCAGCCCTTTCTGCCATCGCAACACTGAAGGGCATCGTAGAGGGCGTTAAAATAGGAACGTAACTGAAGCCATGATTTATGGCAACCGAAGTTGCCATAAATCATATGGCTGAACTTACCCTTGACATCAAAGATGTCAAGGGTTCAATTCGACTGTTCAAAGTCGAAGTTCTAAGAAAATGAATTGACGGAAGGAGGTGAAATAAATGGCGAAAGTAATATGTAAATGCGGCATAAAAAGAAAAAAGGGCTACCTCTATTTCGTAGGCAAAAATGGTTGCGCGTACGAAACAAAAATGGCTCGTGGCAAAAAGAAGGGTGGCGGAAGAAAGATAGTCCACAACTGCCGCATAAAAAGGAAAAAAGGTTATCTTTACTTTATCGATAAGAAAGGCAACGTCAGCGAAGCAAAGATGCAGCGCGGCGGCAGAAAAAAAAGAAGAAGAAGATAGGCTTGACAATAGGAAGTAGACAGTAGCGAGTAGCGAGGGGGTAGTCTACCAAAAAACACCTAACTATGATCTACTTACTACGATCTGCTGTCTACTTTTTAAAATGAGGATAGAGAAACAGAACTTCCTTATTCAAGTGAAATATTCTGATCTCCTTTCGGAAAAGAGGGGTGTCGAAAAGCACTTCCTCGGATTCGGCGGTGAGTTGTATCTCAGCGCCGAGGAAATCACCCGTTACGATACCGGCATTATCAATAACATAAAATCCTTTGTCGAAAAGGATCGCCTTCCATTAAGGCTACACGCCCCGATAGCAGAAATTGACTACTCACAAATAAAAGACACCTTCCTTCGCCTAAAACCGCTCTATGGGTATGTGATTAAATTTTGCAAGGCTCTGGGCATAAATCATGTCGTTGCACATGCCGAACTTAACTATGACTCGGTTTTCCCAATAGATAAACAGCTCGCCGGTGCCGTTTCGGTGTGGCGCGCTCTCGGCGATGATTTAAGCGCCAATAATATACATATAAGTATCGAAAACCACTGCGAGCGAGAACCCACGCATCTTGTCATGCTCATGAAAAAGGTCAGGTCGCCCTATCTTGCCATGTGCGTGGACTTGGGTCATTTTAACGCGTTCAGCGATTTAAGCGCGCAAAACTGGTTAGAAAAATATCCGGTCGGCTCCATAAAAGAAATACATCTGGCAGATAACAAAGGCGATGACGATACCCATCTTCCCGTTGGCGACGGCAATATCGACTTTGCCGCGTTTTTCAAAAATTTTGACAAAAGAGGCGAGGATTGCGCTTTCGTATTAGAGCCGCGAAATATCAGTGAAGCAAAGAAAAGTATATCATTCCTGAGAAAGGAAGGCATGATTGAGTAAGGTATATATAGGAACCAGCGGCTATAGCTACCAGCACTGGAGGGACGTTTTCTACCCAAGGGGCACAAAAGAAAACAAGTGGCTCGAGTATTACACCAAGTTTTTTGACACGGTAGAGCTCAACGTCACGTTTTATCGGCTTCCGAAAGAAGCAGCATTCGCAAGCTGGCGCAAAAGAACGCCTAAAAATTTCAGGTTTACGGTAAAAGGAAGCAGATTCATAACGCACATTAAAAAACTAAAGGATTGCGTAGAATCCCTTAAGCTTTTTTTCTCACGGGCCGGGCTTCTCAGGGAAAAACTCGGGCCCGTGCTCTGGCAGCTTCCACCTTCGTTTAAAGCGGATCCAAAAAGGCTACAAGCGTTCCTTAAAAATTTAAAGAAATACAAAAAGGTGCAGCATGTTTTCGAGTTCAGGAATGAAACGTGGTATTGCAAGGAGATTTTCGATATGCTGAAAGACGCACGTTTCGCTTTATGCAGCGCTGACCGGCCCGATTTCAGCAAGGACATACAAATCACCGCCGATTTTCTATATCTGCGCCGTCATGGACAGGCCGCGAAGCTATACAGCGGTTGCTATTCGGCGAAACAGCTCGAAAATGACGCAGAAATTATAAAGAAAAATTTAAAAGAAAAAAGAGACGTCTATATTTACTTCAACAACGATACTGACGGATATGCGGTGAAAAACGCGCTAGAACTAAAGAGGTTGGTTTGAAGCTACTAAACATCTACAACAAATTACGCTCCCACTTCGGGCCGCGGCACTGGTGGCCGGCGAAGACCCCGTTCGAGGTCATGGTAGGCGCCATACTTACGCAGAATACGGCGTGGTCAAATGTTGAAAAAGCCATAAATAACTTAAAAAGGAAAAAGCTTCTTACTCCGCAAAAGATGATGCGCGTGCCTGCGAAGAATTTAAAAACCCTTATACGACCGTCCGGGTTTTATAACGAAAAAGCTAAGAAGCTTAAGAATTTCGCAGAATTCCTGATTAAATTTTCAAATGGCAACGTCGATAAATTAAAATCGTATAATGCAAGCACACTCCGAAGAAAACTCCTTAGCGTAAAGGGGATAGGTCCTGAGACGGCTGACAGCATTCTTCTCTACGCCTTGGATAAACCCGTTTTTGTCGTTGATGCGTACACAAAACGCATATTTGCAAGGCATAAACTGCTACCACGGGATGCAACGTACGAAGAGACTCAAAAATTCTTCACGCGCGCTCTTCCAAGGAAAACAAAACTTTTCAACGAATATCATGCCTTGATTGTGGAAGTAGGGAAAAATTATTGTAGGAAGAAAAGGCCCCTTTGCGAAATTTGTCCTTTAAAAGTGGTCAAATAGGTAGAAAGTATGGTATAATTAGTGTGAAAAAATGGAGGTGTAATATGTTTTTCGGTCTATTCAAGAAAAAAAGAAGTTTGGAAGAATTGGGGGAACCCTTAGGTGAGATTACTCATTATTTTCCGCACGTAAAAGCAGCAGTTATAAAATTAAAAAAGGATGGCTTATCAGCGGGTGAGACAATCTACATAAAAGGGCACACCTCGGATTTTGAACAGAAGGTAAAGAGCATGCAGCTTGACCACGCCCCGGTTGAAAAAGCATCAAAGGGGCAGGAGGTAGGATTGCGAGTCAACTCCAAGGTAAGGCACGGGGACAAGGTATATAAAATCTCGTAATTCGATTTTGCTTGATATATCAAATACCATATTATATAATTTGCCATAATGAAAAACAGATTATTCAAAAAAGTATTGCTGGGATTGGGTTTCGACTGCAAAGACGGGCACGTGCGAATCACAAAAGGCAAGAATTTTCGCCTTTACGGAGGCTCAAAAGAGACACACGAGTTCATGCAGGAGAAGGCCGTGAAATTCAACGAACAACTCGATAAAAACCGCAAGACCCTCGAAACTGTAACTAAAAAAGAATTTTACGATATAGCAAAAAAGATCGGCCTTCAAATTTCTGAACATCGCGAAGACAAATAATAACCTGTCTATTTTTTCCTGCCGCATTTCCATAAATTATGCAAAAAAAGGAACATGTCTACTCCCGCTTCACTACGGCAAAAGTTATGGTATTATATTCTTTATAGTAAATTCGGATAAGGGGGTTAAAAGATGGGAAAAATAACAGTAGATGAAGATCTTTGTATCGGTTGCGGGCTATGCGCTTCATTGTGCCCCGAGGTATTTGAGATGGGGGATAACGAGAAGCCGAAGATCAACGCCGATTCATGCAAGACTCACGATTTAAACGATGTCGCTTCACAGTGCCCCGTTGAGGCAATTAAGCTTGGCTGATAAAAATTTCAAAAAAATAGCCATTGATGCCGCCGTAAAGGCAGGGACATATATTCGAAAAAACATCGGCAAGATAAAGAACGTTCGCTATAAAGGCGAGATTAATATTGTCACAGACATCGATAAAAAAGCAGAAGATATTGTTGTCGGTATAATAAAACGTTCCTTTCCGAAACACAACATTCTTGCCGAAGAAAAAAAATACGCTAAAACTAAACACGATTTTACCTGGATCATAGATCCCCTAGACGGCACGACTAACTTCCTGCACGGTTTTCCGGTCTTCTCTGTTTCGATCGCGCTTGCCGATAAAGGCGAAGTTGTAACCGGAGTAGTATATGACCCCACAAGAGACGAAATATTCCACTCAGAACTGAAGGGAGGCGCTTTCTTAAACCGCAAGAGAATCTGTGTCTCTCGGACAAGGGATCTCGGGAAATCGCTTGTCGCGACCGGCTTTGCATATGACGTAAGAAGCGCAAGAAAAAAGAACATCAAAAATTTCATTAATTTCCTAAAGGCCTCGCAAGCGGTAAGAAGGGCAGGATCAGCTGCCCTCGATTTGTGCTATGTAGCATGCGGCCGCTTTGACGGATTCTGGGAATTTTATCTCCACACCTGGGATACCGCAGCGGGCCTCTTGCTGATCAAAGAAGCAGGGGGGAGGGTAAGCCGTCTCAATGGTTCACCATACAGCTTTTGCGATAACGAAATTCTCGCCTCAAATTCGAAAATACATTCCCAGATGGTTCGCGTCTTGTCCAAATAAAAAATCTCCGACGGAAGTATGTCCTCTCTCCCTTTAGAGTAAACTAACCAAGATACACCCCTACCATAGCAAAAATACCCAATTCTTGCAAGAACTTAGTACTTTATCTCGACAATGTTACTCGATTCTTTCACATCAAAGAACGCATGGCCGGGATACTCAAATCCTGCCATTTTAAGCTTATAACCAGTATGTTTTCTGTAAAAGTTATAATACCGCATAAAAGCATATAACTCTTTATTAAGCGCTTCTATCGAAGCATAAGGATTCTCTAACCTGCATAGATAGAACTCCTGCCATATGGTTTGATTAAGCCTTTCGACATAACCATTGGTCCAGGGATGAGCAACTTTAGTAACCGTATGCTTTATGCCGTGAGCCTTTAAAGCATTTGTAAAAGGGCTATCGCGTTCCGTACTTTTTATGTTGTAGAATTCGGTGCCCTGGTCCGTTAAGATTCTTTTTATCTTGCGTGTCGGCACCGTGCCCCTTACATGGTTCATAAAAAAGTCCACGGCATTATTCGCAGTTTTATTGCGATACAGCCAAGCCCACCCGTAGCTGGAATACGTATCACATGCCGTATATTGCCACATTTTACCCAATTCCTTGACGGAGACGGCCAATGTATCTATGCTTACAAGTTCCCCAGGCTCATAAGATTCTACATGCCTATCCCTGGCAAGGATGAGGTGCTTTTCCTTCTGAGTCAAGACAGGCTTTCCCTGGTAATGAGCCCAGAGGCGTCTTTTGCGCCTGGTATTAAGATCTTCGCGTTTCAATGTATTCCATACGCCTTTAGGGGAGAGCCGAGGCTCTAGCTCATAAGCTATCCTCTGGGGTCCGTGAGTCGGATTATCATAAACATAGGATAATATCCTAAGTCTTTGTTCCCAGTTAATCCTGTGAGGCCGGTTAGAGTTATTGTGGACTTTATCCCTTAAGCCCTCATAACCTTTTTCTAGGAACCTCTTTCTTAAGATATAAAACCATCCTTTACTGACTCTGTATTTATAAGCTATATCCCTCCAATGCATACTTCTATAACGCCAGTCCTCAATCATATTCTTTCTTAATTCAAAAACCCCTATCTTTACCCCTCATAAAACACCTCACTTTTACCTACTACTTTATCACATAAATCAAGAGTTCCAGTCTACACATATCGTACACAATCCAAGTAAGTTAGCAATTAAAAAAGGTAGATTAAATACTTGACTTTCTGTTGCATTTTTGTTACAATTAAGAAAACAAAAAGCCAATAGTTAGGGAAGGAAAAACCGAGAAATGAAATACCGAACAGTAATCGAAATCACAGCAGACGCGGAAAACCGGGATGGCGCAATAGACCTCGCCGGCGAATTCTTAAAAGGGGAACTCGAGGAAAGCGGTATAACGATGAAGTGGAAAAGTACGCCGCTAAAAAATCGCGTATTATTCCACACTGGCATTTTCCTTGTTTTCGCATTTGTTGCCATCGGGACAACATCTTTCGGATATCTTAAAAGCACACCCGTTACATCTGGCCGGACCCACGGCGTTAGCGCTTTTCAACCCCCTTTAAAAACCGGTAGGGTTACGAGTTTCAAGAAAGTCTGGAAAGACGAAGAAAATAAAAAAGCGCTAGACCGCATCAGAAAATAAACGGAATTAACAGTATTTGCGTGCCCAGTACAAAATCTGAAAAATATTTGTCCTGGGCGTTTTTTTATGGTAATATATACGATAAGTGATGCATAAAATACAATAGATGAATGGAGGTGAAGACATGGAAAAATTGATGATGACCTTTCTGTATTTGATAGGCATTTTCTGGATTGTCATGGGCACGCTTGTGGTATTTGCTACAGAGCTTGCAAAAGATAAGTTTTTATTGAAACTTCTAAACATCAAGGATCTAAAGAAATTTGCGCCAATTCCCATTCTTGTCGGAATTTTACTGCTTTTATCTGCTTTTTATAGCCGATATGCATTTTTAATCATACTGCTCGGGCTTTTAGCCATTACCAAAGGCGTGCTTTTCATAGTCGCAACAGAGAAAGTAAACAAAATGAGAGATTGGTGGCTAAAGGCAAACGACAATGCCTACAGGGTATGGGGAGTCGTAATGATTATCCTTGGCTCCATCGTATTGATAGGAATGTAATCAGATACGTAAAAACAGGCGGATACCGGATTCTGGATGCTAGTTTAAGAGCGTTTCTTACCGGCATGCAGTATTCAATATCCAGTATCCCGTTAAATGCTTATAAAAAAAGATCCTACCTTTATCCAGGCTTACCTGGAAGATTCATCCAGTCTCAAGGGCGGTTGCGCGGACGAAGTAGCCATTCCCGAGAACCTTGAAGAAGTATCTTCATTTCTGAAAAACGCAAACTCCAAAAAAATACCCGTAACAATTTCCGGTGCTGGAACAGGCCAGGCAGGCGCTCGGATACCGTACGGTGGGCTTGTTCTCTCTACGGAAAAGTTAAATGCGATAAAAGAAATCAAAGGACTAGATAAAGACGGTATCGCGTCCGTAGGCGCGGGCGTCCTCATAAAGGACCTAAAGGAGACTTGCGAAAAGAAGGGTTTATTTTATACATACGACCCTACGGAACAAACGGCCTTTGTCGGCGGTACCATTGCCACGAATGCATCCGGAGCACGCTCGTTCCGATATGGCCCCACCAGAAAATACGTAAGGGCTCTTACTATCGTATTGGCTGACGGGTCGGTTTTTTCGCTAAAGAAAGGAAGCATTAGAGCAACTGGACGGACGCTGGAGTTTGAGGTAAATAAAAAGAATTACAGAATCAAGCTTCCCTCGTACACAATGCCACGAACAAAAAATTCGGCAGGTTATTACGCAAAAGACGACATGGACCTTATCGATCTTTTTATCGGTCAGGAAGGAACACTTGGCGTTATCGTAGAAGCAGAGCTTGCAGTGCTTAAAAAAACGAAGGACCCTTTTAGCTTTTTCACATTCTTTAAAGATGAGCATTCCGCATGGGTCTTTTCGGAAGATGCACGGAAGGCTCGGCCTCTCTCGATAGAATATTTTGACCAGGACTGCCTTACGCTACTCCGGGAGAAATACGGCAATGTGCCCGACGGAGCAAAGGCAGCGATATTTTTTGAGGATGAGATTATAGATAGCGAAGACGCTACATTAGATAAGTGGGAGAAGCTTTTATCTGGGCATGGCATTTCTTTGGACGATACATGGGTTGCCATGAACGAGAAGACCCACAGGGAGTTTCTGGATAGAAGGCACTATATCCCCGAACGAATGGGCGAAGCGGCAAAACATTCCGGTTTTCCCAAGGTAAGCACTGACCTCGCCGTACCGAACGAAAAGCTCCGGGAGATGCTCGAATTTTATGAAGACAATCTAAAAGAAAGCAATTTACGGTATTTTGTATTCGGTCACATAGCCAACGCGCACCTCCACGTAAACATGCTGCCATCCGGCGATAGTGATTACAACAAAGCCAAAAGGTTGCAACTCGCGTTTGTAAAAAAATCTATATCCTTAGGAGGCACCGTTTCGGCAGAACACGGCATCGGAAAGGCAAAGCGGGAGTTTTTAAAGCTTCTTTACGGAGAAAAAGGCGTTAAGGAAATGCTGGAAGTCAAGAAGGCATTGGACCCTAATCTGATTCTGGGAAGAGGGAATATTTTCGGGTAATGGGAAAAGCAACGGTTGTATTCAATCATATCGCAAAAGATAAAGGGTTAAAGACAGGGTGGGGATTGTCGGTATTGCTGGAAACAGGGAAAGAACCGGTTCTTTTTGATGTGGGTCCCGAGCCCGAACATCTTTTATCCAACATGAATACTTTAGGTATCAATCCGGCCGATATCCGCACAATCGTTATATCGCACGGCCACAACGACCATGTCGGAGCGCTGGAAGAAATTCTTCGCAAAACCAGGAAGACCCTGGGTGTATACACGCCCGTTGGTTTCGACAAAAAATCATTCGACAAGTTACAGCCTTTGGCAAAAAGTTTATACGCGGTTCGGAAATGGAAAGAAATAACGAACGGAGTCTACGTATTTCCGATAAAAGGCCTTTGCGCAAGAGAAAATGTTTTAGTTATAGATTCGCCCAGGGGTTTAATTTTATTTACGGGATGCGCCCACCCCTGTATATACGGAATTTGCAAAAAGGTAAAAAACGATTTTGGAAAGAATATTTACGCGGTTTTGGGTGGCCTTCATCTGGAACATTTCCCTGTTTTCTTTGTAAGATTTTTGGCACTTTTGCTAAAAAAACTTGGAATCAAACTTATCGGGCCTACCCACTGCACGGGCGAGAAAGCAAAAGAGGCCTTACGGCAGATTTTCAAGGAAGGCTTTGTAAGCTTTGAAGCCGGCGACCAGTTCGAATTTTAAGAAGCCTGTAAATATTCCACCCTTTCCAGCGTTGCCGTAATTTCTCCAATCCACGGTATTTCCAGGACCTTGACCACCATGTAAAGCCCGATACGTTTTTCGTCCTGAGAGAAATACCCCCAGGCTTTTCCTCGCCGCTCTAATTTTCCTTTTAATTTGATATAGGGCCTCACCAGAAATGCATTAAAGGTGCCGATAGCCGGGACTGTGGTAATAGAGCTTTTTTCTATATTGCCGAATACTTCGTAGTTCTTTTCATTTAAATTCACAGTTAGCTTTATCCTATCACCGACTTTTACAGGGATAGTTCTGAAAAAGTATGCGGCACTTATCGGATCCTGGACATTTTCTTCTATGGGACATGTTTTTACGGTTCCGTCTCGCAGGTTCTTGAATGTAGCGACGCACTTTTCGAAATCATAATCTACGACCAGATCCTTTTTATACCTGCCTTCCCTTATCGTGGCTTCAAATCCTCTGCTTATGAGTTTATCCTTATCCATATACGATATAAATGTGTCCTCGACCTTAAAAAGCTTGGAGAGAAAATCGCTTGTTTTGGCGACAACCACGATTTTGTAAACCTCATACCCCTTAAACCTTATAAGGTCTTCTATGGTTGCCGTGACTCGGCCGACGTGTATGCCTTTCCATGCGGCAACGTAAGTAAATCTTTCGCCGACGGTAAAGCGTGCGCTGGGTTTTGCGATCTCTTCACCGGCCGAATCACGAACCGCAAGACGCCTTATCTTAGCCGTCCTCGCACAACCGGCAGCAAAAAGAAGCAATAAGAGCAATACAAATATGCGTTTTTTCATAGATCTATATTATCCGATAATACTGATATTGTAAAGCCTTCTTGACAAACCGCCGCACCTATTTTATAATTACAAGGTTATAATCCCAATATAAACTAAAGGAGGGGAAAATGGACATTTTGCTTACCGAAGAACAGAAGATGATAAAGGACTTGTGCAGGCAGATTGCGAGGGAAAAGATTCAACCCGTGGCTGCCGAGTATGACGAAAAAGAGGAATTTCCCTGGCCGATAGTGAAAATATTGGCCGAATCGGATATATGCGGCATCTACATTCCCGAAGAATACGGCGGAATGGGCGGGGGCGTTTTTGAGCTTGCCATCGCCACCGAGGAATTATCCTGGGGATGCGGCGGCATAGCATTGGCCTTTGCCGCAACAGGCCTTGGCGCCTTTCCGATAATTCTTTTCGGAAACGATGAGCAAAAAAAGAAATATCTCCCGAAGATTGCAAAGGGGACAATGGCGGCTTTCTGTATCACCGAGGCAGAGGCAGGTTCGGACGCCGGTTCCATAAAGACACAAGCGGTAAAAGACGGAGATCACTATATTTTAAACGGGACAAAACAGTGGATTACAAACGGCGGAGAGGCGGATATTTATACTGTTATAGCCATGACCGACAAATCAAAGGGGGCGCGTGGAGCCACGGCTTTTATGGTCGAAAAGGGAACAAAAGGCCTTGATTTCGGTAAGAAAGAGAAGAAACTCGGCATCAGGGGTTCCGCTACAAGAGAAGTCGTCCTGACAGATTGCAGGGTGCCGAAGGAGAACGTATTATCCCGAGAAGGAATGGGATTTATTGTCGCGATGAAAACATTCGATTATTCGCGTCCCGGAGTTGCCGCTCAGGCTGTTGGTATAGCACAGAGGGCCCTTGATGAAGCGGTTAGCTATGCCCATCAACGGAAGCAGTTCGGCCGGCTGATATCGAGTTTTCAAGGTCTACAGTTTATGCTCGCTGACATGGCTATACAGGTTGAGGCGGCGAGAGCTGTGGTTTACAGAGCCGCTAAAGTAGTCGATTCCGGCGATAAGTCTATGGCCAAAATTTCAGCCATCGCAAAGACGTTTGCCTCTGACGTTGCCATGAAGGTTACGACGGATGCCGTTCAGGTTTTAGGCGGATACGGTTACATGAGAGAGTACCCTGTAGAGAAGCTCATGAGGGATGCTAAGATTACGCAGATTTACGAAGGTACGAATCAAATCCAGCGCAGCATTATCGCAGCGAGTCTCATTAAGGAGCTTAAAAAGAAGTAAAACATGAACATAATAGTCTCTGTAAAACAAGTTCCGAATACTACCCAAGTCAGAATCAATCCCGAGACAAACACCCTTATACGCGAAGGGGTAGAGTGTATCATCAACCCCTTTGACATGTATGCCGTAGAAGAGGGAGTTCTTCTAAAGGAAAAACTCGGTGGCAAAGTTACGGTTATAAGCATGGGGCCGCCGCAGGCGGAGGCAGCGCTTAAAGAGGCAATTTCGCTCGGATGTGATGAGGCGATACTCTTGACCGATAGGCTATTTGCCGGTAGCGATACCTGGGCTACGAGTTACGTGCTCTCGCAGGCGGTTAAGAAAATAGGCGATTTCAGCATTATAATTTGCGGGAAACAGGCCTCAGACGGCGATACAGCACAGGTAGGGCCTGGCATATCGATGCATCTGGGGATACCGCAGGTTACATATGTAAAAAAGGTGGAAAAAATAACAAAAGAAACCGCGCGCGTAGAAAGAATGACAGAAGAGGGATTCGAAATAATAGAAACACCGCTACCCTGCCTTTTTACTGTTGTAAAAGAAATCAACCGCCCACGCCTCCCGTCGCTTAAAGGCAAGATGAAGGCAAAGAAAGCGGAAATCATAAAATGGGGCGCTGAGGATCTCGGTTGCGATTTTGACAAGATAGGCCTTGACGGTTCACCCACCCGTGTCGTGAAGATTTTCACGCCGCCGCCAAGAAAAAACGGGGTAATATTAAAAGGCGTTACAAGCGAAATCGTGGATAAGTTGGCCAGTGAGTTAAAAAATGAGTTTTGAGAAAAAAATAAAAATTCTTAACGAAGTATGCATAGGATGCGGCCTCTGCGTCGATGCGTGTCCCTTCGGCGCCATTCGCATGGAGAATAAAAAAGCCGTCATAGATTATGACAAATGCAACCTATGCGGCGGGTGCCTCGACCCATGCAAATTTAATGCAATAGAGATAAAAACTATCGAAAGGAAATATGACCACACCGCATACAAGGACGTGTGGGTTTTTTGCGAACAGAAGAAGGGCGTAATACAATCCGTCGCATACGAGCTTCTCGGCGAAGGCAAGAAACTTGCATCAAAACTAAACGGCAAATTATGTGCCGTACTTTTAGGTGAAGGTGTAAAAAAGGATGTCAACGAGTTATACCATAGAGGCGCGGATATCGTTTATCTCGTTGACTCACCGCATTTGAAATATTACCAGGACGACCCTTATACAAAGGTCCTTACCGAGCTTGCGCACGAGTACAAGCCGGAGGTTTTACTTTGCGGCGCCACGACGATAGGAAGAAGCCTCATTTCGCGAGTCGCCGTGAAAATAAATACAGGTCTTACGGCTGACTGCACGGGTCTGGATATTGATACGGAAAAAAGGCTGCTTCTGCAAACGCGTCCCGCATTCGGCGGAAACATAATGGCTACTATCATAACCCCGAACCACAGGCCGCAGATGTCAACAGTAAGGCACAAGGTCATGCAGGAAGCAGGTCTTGACAAAAGCCAAAAGGGCACTCTTATTGAGAAAAAGTATAACGATGATATTCTATCGACAAGAACAAAGCTCATTGATATCGTAGAAGAAATAGAAGAGACAGTCAATCTTACCGAAGCCGACACAATAGTCTCCGGTGGGAGAGGACTGCGAGGAGGCGAGAATTTTGATATCATAAGAGAGCTTGCGCTTGTTTTAGGAGGCGCTGTCGGCGCTTCCAGAAGCGCTGTGGACGCAGACTGGATACCGTATTCACACCAGGTAGGGCAGACCGGTAAAACCGTTTGTCCGAAGATATATATTGCCTGCGGCATAAGCGGGCAGATTCAACATTTAATCGGAATGCAGTCATCTAAAATAATAATCGCGATAAACAAGGATCCGGATGCACCCATCTTTAAGGTCGCCACATACGGTATAGTAGGCGACCTCTTCGAGGTAGTTCCTGCCTTAACAAAAAAATTTCGCCAAGTCCTAAGAAAATAAACAACTAATCATTTTTTTATTTTCATCTTGACAACAATACCAAAATTGTATATACTTGTAGTGAGAGCATTAAAGATGTACAAACATATACAAAGGTGATGTTGATGGTTGATGAAGAAACCAAATTGGGCAGGAAGAGATACAATGTTCAAGAGGTGGCCAACATATTGGGCATCTACAAGGGAACGATAAAAAACTACGAGGCGAAGGGCATTTTTCCAAAACCCCACAGGAACCCAATAAACCACTATCGCGAATACACATCTCAGGATCTAGATATTTTACGGAGAATACTGCTTAAAGGCAAATAAATGAAGCCACGACTTGCGTTTATATATAGTTTAGGAATTTTTATTTCCAGGTTACAAGAGACGCAAGTCGTATGGCTGAATTTACCCCCCACCACTTTCTATGCTATGTACAAAAATGGTGATAATGTATTATGGTAGAGACAAAGCCTTTAATGACAAGAAATTGTAATTTTAGAAAGTGGTGGGGGGTTCAATTCGCACATTCGGAGGAGAAATTCATAGAAGATGGACTTATAAAAATCAGAGATTTTCATAAGTCCAATGCTCATCGAAGGAGGCAAGATGTATTTCAAGCAACTGGAGATTACAGGATTTAAATCGTTTCCGACCAAGACAAAGCTAAAGTTCGAACCGGGCGTTACGGCTATCGTCGGCCCGAACGGTTGCGGAAAAAGCAACATATCCGATGCCATAAGATGGGTTCTCGGAGAGCAGTCTCCGCGATCACTAAGAGGTGCCTCCATGGAGGATGTTATATTCAACGGAACCGATTCCATCGACCCGATAAACATGGCCGAGGTTTCACTAACACTGTCGAACGAAGACAAGGCCTTGCCGATCGATTATGACGAAGTTACCGTTACCCGCAGATTATTCCGTTCAGGTGAAAGTGAATACATTCTAAATAAGACACCCGTTCGATTAAAAGACATAACCTCCTTACTCATGGGAACAGGCATGGGGACAAGTTCATATTCAATTATCGAACAGGGCAAGATTGATTTGATTCTCAGTTCAAAACCGGAAGAGCGCCGCTATATTTTTGAGGAAGCAAGCGGTATAACAAGGTACAAGACAAAGAAAAGAGAAGCGCTGCGAAAATTAGAGCACACAGAGAATAATCTCGTAAGGATAAACGATATTATAAATGAGGTAAGAAGACAGATTAATTCCATCGAAAGGCATGCGCGAAAAGCCGAAAGATATAAGAATGACTTCGAAATAATGAAGGAATTGGACGTGAAAATGGCCGTATATGAACTACGCAATATAGAGTTCGAGTTCGAGGATAACAAAACGCGCTTGGAGGGCATCTCGCAAGATGAGAATAGCCTGAAGCTCGAACTTGATGGAAATCTTGCCCTGATCGACAAATATCGCGAGGACCTAGAGAATGCAATCCACAATTTAACCGAAATGCAGCAGAAACTTTCTGATGCCACTATTTTCGTCGATAAGAGCAAACACAAGATAGAGCTTAATACAGAGAGGATTAACGACCTTCAAAAGTTCAAGGCAGGCCTCGAGAAAGAACTTGCCGGTCTCAAAGAAAAAATCAAGCTACAGAAAGAAGAGATCGCGACTGTCAGGGCGCGATTCGACGGGATATCGAACGCGAAGGAAAGTAAAGAAAAGGCCCTGATTGAAAAAGAAGAATCCACACGGAACCTCTCGCACGAAATAGAAAGACACCAGAAAGACACAAGAGCCGCCAAGAATAGAACGGTAGACCTCTTGGCCGTCGAGACAAAAACAAAGAACGAATTGATCAAGATGGGCGCAGATTTGCAGAACAGGAGATTGAGACTGAGAAGGCTTGAAGGAGAAAGGGAAAATATATCTCTGGAGAAAAAGAATGCCGAAACGCTATTCGAAGCGGCAAATAAAGAGCTAAACACAAAAAGCGCCAAGGTAGAGAAACGCCGGAATTCATGCGATGAACTAAAAGACCGACTCGATTTACACCAAGAGACGCTCGGAGATATAAGAAGACAGATAAGAGAAGATGAATCCAATCTTATCTCCCTTAAATCTAAGGAAGAAATATTAAAGGAGATGATCGAGACCTTCGAGGGTTTCGACAAGGGCGTCAAATTTATCATGGAAGGCGTAAAGCAAGGCGTATTAAGCGGCATAACCGGCGTTGTCGCCGACATGATAGAGCCAGAAAACGGTTACGAATCAGCCCTGGAGGTTGCCCTGGGCAAAAAGGCACAGGCAATCACCGTAGAAAATAGAGAACTTCTTAAGCAGGCCCTTTCGTATCTCGGGGATAATGGTTCGGCGCATTTTATAATCCACGAGGATATCACCCGCGGCGCAAAATACAACCGCCACAAAGCAATCATGGCGAGGAAAAATATACCGCTTCTTTTATCCTTTGTGAAAATCGACCACCCCAACAGGATTTTAGCCGATTTCCTCCTTGACGATGTTTACGTAGTCGAGAACGCGGAAAAGGCATCTGAAGTATTAAGCGCTAACGGCGGCGGCATAAAAATAGTAACGAAAGACGGTTTTTACATGGAGAAAGGGTATGTTTTCGGCGGATCCGCCGCCAAAAACCAAACCACGACCTCTATCATAGGAAGGGCGAAGAAACTGGAACAGATTGCCGGTGAAAAGATTCGCCTCCTGGAAGAGATGAAGGTTTTGAAGGCAGAAGAAACCGGCCGCGAGAATACCGTCAACGGACTAAGGCAGGAAATCGTCTCAGCCGAGAACTGCTTGAAAGAGGAGGAAATCGAACTGGCCAACGCGCAGTCAAAAAAGGAATCGGCGGAATCCAGCCTGAAAAAAATAAAAGAAGAGGTATCGATCGTTGAACTTGAAATCGACGAAGTGGGAGAATTAATACGTGAAATATCCACCAGGGGTGAGACCTTAAATGTAACGCTCAATGAAAACGAAAGCGAATATGCCCGAGAGCAAGAGGTTATTTCTTCTTCGCAAGAAGCGGTTCAGAACAAAACAAAAGCGAAAAACGACCTAATTCTCGAAATATCAGAAATAAAATCCGGTATCACATTTTTGAAAGATACGGAAGAATCCGAAGCGCGAAACCTGGATAAAGAACTCAAGCTGCTTGAGGAAGTTAAAGAGCAATACGCGAGTAAAGAAGAGGCCTCTCGGGGCTCTGAAGAAAAGATAAGAGCGCTTGAGACCGAAGCAAAGGATCTCGCCGAGCAGATAGAAGCCGAGAAAGATGGGGAAGCATCTCTTAAAGAGAAGCTAAACGATATTTACGAGAACAAAAAGACGCTTTCTCGGGAATTGCATAATAAAGAAGGTGCCTCCCGCGAGAGGGAAAACGCCGTCGAGAATTTGAGAAATCAAATCCGCAACCTTGAAATAAAAAACAGGGAAAGCGAGCTTAAAATCTCTAACATCAAAGACAGGATGCGCGACGCTTACAAGGTGGACATAGGGGCCCAGGATATCCAGATTGAGGAAGGAACAAACACCGAAGAAATCCGAAATCAGATAGAGGTCTTGAGGATAAAACTTGAAAAATTAGGGCCCGTGAATCTCGTGGCCATCGAGGAACATAAAGAACTGGAGGAGCGATATTCGTTTTTAACCCAGCAAGAGGAGGACCTGTTGAGGGCGAAGGAATCGCTTCACAGGGCCATAACAAAGATAAATCGGACTACCAAGCAGCTATTTATGGAGTCGTTCCAGAAGATACAGGTCGAATTCAAGAATTATTTCAGGATGCTTTTTGGCGGTGGGCATGCAGAACTTCTCCTTCTGGACGAAACGGACGTTTTAGAAAGCGGTATTGAAATCGTTGCGCGGCCACCCGGCAAGAAGCTGCAAAATCTACTTCTCCTCTCCGGCGGCGAAAAAGCACTTACCGCGATAGCGCTTATGTTCGCCATATTTAAGGTGAAACCCAGCCCCTTCTGCATACTTGACGAGGTCGATGCGCCCCTCGACGAGTCGAACATCGGCAGGTTTACGCGTATACTGCAGGAATTTTTGAAAACCTCCCAGTTCATAGTCATTACCCACAGCAAAAAGACCATGCAGATGGCAAACATTCTATACGGCATTACCATGCAGGAGAAGGGGGTTTCAAAGATTGTGTCGGTTAAATTCGCCGAAAGCGGGAATCAGGCTCCACCCAAGGAAGAAGAAGTTCTTGTTTAATACCTTTTTTTAAACCCGAAGAGACCCTTTTTTAAACGCGGATTATACGTACACACCTTATTTTTACCCTGTTTTTTGGCCTCGTAAAGCGCGATGTCAGCCCTGTGTATAAGATTGTCTTTGTCGCCACCGTCATAAGGAAATGTCGAAATACCGATACTTACGGTCAGATGGGGTATTCCTTTCGGAACTTCTGTTTGGGCGAAAAGCCCTGCGATTTCTTTTCGTAATCTTTCTGCGATGGTCGCCGCTACCTGCTTGGGCGTATTGGGCATTATGATAGTGAATTCTTCGCCGCCGTATCTTGCGACAAAATCAGCTTTTCTGGACTTACTGCCGAGGTGGGAAGCGATTGTCTTAATGGCTTCGTCACCCTCCTGGTGACCGACGGAGTCATTATACGGCTTGAAATTATCGATGTCGATCATGAGCACGCTTAAGTTTTTATCCGTGACTCTACTTATCCCCAATTCCTTTTCGAGTTTTTTGCGAAGTTCTCCGGAATTCCACAGTTTCGTAAGCCAGTCCGTTTTTGACAGGTACTCGGTTTCTTCGTAAAGGCGAGAGTTCTCAATCGCAAGCCCGGCGTGGTTTGCGAACATGGTCAGAATCCGCATGTCGGATTTCGTGATGGGCTTTTTCGTGAATATGTTATCGACGAGGATTGCGCCAAGTGTTTTGTTCTTGGATTTTAGCGGGACCGTGACAAAATATTCCGTGTTTAAGTTATTCTGTATTATGGGTGAGACCTTTTTTTTCGCCTCGTCGGTAGTAACTTCAAAAGGCATCCCTTCCAGGATCGTAAGGGCAAGTATGCCCATGTCTTCGGTAAGGGCGATTTTTACGCTTTTTACCATAGCATTCAATTTTGATTCAGGATCGCGCTTAAACTTGTCATAGGAATTAAGAAGGTCCTCCAGGCTTAATTTAGCCTCTTCGATTCCTTTCCATATCCTGTCGGCCTCTTCGCCCGAGTGGGGCCCGATTCCCATCTTACCTTCCAGGAAGTCGCTTTTTTCGCTTACCAAAAAAAGCATGGCCCGGTTAAACCCCAGGCCTTCGTGCGAGGTAAGAGCAGTTAAGATCATGTAGAAGATATGGTCGAGCTTAAGCGTGGTCCTCATGGCATTAGATACCTCGTAGAGTATGCTGAGTTCTCGCTTGATCCTTTCAGAATCTCCTCGTCCTAACGGGTTTAATAGCGCCATAACGAGCATAGTGTAGCATAACGAATTGCGGTGTCAAGCGATATCGCAGAGGTCTCTGAAAACTCCTAACTTTAGGTCAGAGACCTCTGATTACACAGATTGCTCAAGATTACACAGATTGTTATCGTCGAGACTTTAATCTGTGTAATCTATATCTAATCTTTGTAATCAGAGGTTGCTGGTGTGTTAAGACTTTTTCAGCAATCTCTCGCATGTTAGTTATTATGGGGATATTGGGCCGAGAACCCCCGTATCTTCATTATCTAATAAGCTAGAAACTTATTTAAAACTTTATATAATCGTGGTAAGATATTACACCTATGGAGAAGAAGAATATATTTATAAAGGGTGCCAAAGAGCACAATTTAAAGAATATCGATGTAACAATTCCACGCAACACGCTTTGCGTAATAACAGGATTATCCGGCTCGGGAAAAAGCTCGCTTGCGTTTGACACGATTTACGCCGAAGGCCAACGAAGATACGTTGAGAGCCTGTCTAGTTACGCGAGGCAGTTTCTCGAACAACTTCAAAAGCCCAACGTCGAATACATAGAAGGCCTCTCACCCGCAATAAGTATCGAACAGCGCACTGCTGGTTCGAATCCCCGTTCCACGGTCGGCACGCAGACAGAAATTTACGACTATCTGAGGCTTCTTTTTGCCAGAATCGGCATCCCGCATTGCCCGAAATGCCAGAGGCAAATTACGAGACAGAGCCCGCAGGAAATCACGGAAAAAATCATGGAGTTACCTAGAAAAGCAAAAATCATGCTCCTTGCACCCCGGATAAAAGGGAGAAAAGGAGAATATAGGAATCTGTTTGATCAACTCAGAAAGGACGGTTTTCTCCGCGCCAGGGTCGACGGAAAGTTGATAAATTTGGAAGACGAAGACATAAAACTCCACAAAAACAAAAAACATACCGTCGAGGTGGTAATAGATAGGCTCCTCATAAGCGATAATATGAAGAAGCGGCTCTCGGATTCCGTTGAAACAGCGATCTCCATGGGTGGGGGTGTCGTGGTCATCAACCTTACCGACAAGAACAATAAAAGCCGAGACATTTTATTTAGCGAAAAGAACGCCTGCGCAAATTGCGCCTTGAGCTTTGAAGAACTGGCGCCAAGAATGTTTTCATTTAACAGTCCCTACGGCGCATGCAATCTTTGCGGCGGGCTCGGCAATAAGATCGAAATCGATCCAGAGTTGGTTATACCGGACAAATCAAAGCCCCTCATAGAAGCGATTGAACCATGGAGAAGGGGAGGAAAAGGGCTTATTCTTTATTTCAGGCGATACTTAAGGTCATTGGCAAGAGACTACGATTTCGATGTCACGACACCCTTTAATAAACTGACGAAGGAAATAAGAAAGATCATCCTTTACGGCGAAGATGAACCGGATGGATGGTTCGAAGGTGTAATCCCAAACCTTGAGCGAAGATTCCATGAAACAGAATCAGAGTACATTAAAACCGAAATCAATAAACGCATGTCAGTTCTGCCGTGCCCTGCGTGTCGCGGAAAAAGATTAAAACCCGAGGTACTGGCGGTTACCGTCGGGGGAAAAAACATAACGGAGGTAACAGAACTATCTGTAAAAGCGGCGAAGATTTTTTTTACCGGATTAAAATTGACTAGTACCGAAAAGATGATAGCGCACCAGGTTTTAAAAGAAATAATTTCACGACTTACCTTCATGCAGAACGTAGGACTTGATTACCTTACGCTTGAGAGGCGAAGCAGCACCCTTTCAGGCGGCGAGGCGCAGCGTATTCGTCTGGCTACGCAAATTGGCGCCGGATTAGTCGGGGTGTTATATATTCTCGACGAGCCAAGCATAGGGCTGCATCAAAGGGACAATTCCAAATTATTAGATACACTTGTAGCGCTTCGTGATTTGGGAAATACGCTCCTCGTGATAGAACACGACGAAGCGACGATGCGCAAATCCGATTACCTAATCGATCTCGGTCCGGGCGCCGGAGAACATGGCGGCAAGGTCATCGCCTGCGGTCCCATCCGAGAAGTCCTGAAAGAGAAAAAATCAATAACAGGCAAATACCTGAAAGGCGAATTGAGGATCAAAGTCCCCCAAAAAAGGCGGAAATATAGAGGAAGGAAACTGCTGAAAATCATAGGCGCAAGAGAGCATAATTTGAAGGATATAGACGTTGAAATACCTATGGGCACCTTTACCTGCATCACAGGCGTCTCCGGGTCCGGCAAGAGCACTCTCGTCGACGAGATTCTATACAGGGCGCTCGCCAAGAAGTTTTACAGGTCCAAAGAAAAACCCGGGCTTCATAAGAAAATCGCAGGCACAGAAAATATCGATAAGGTAATAGTAATAGACCAGTCGCCGATCGGAAGAACCCCGAGAAGCAACCCAACAACATATACGGGTGCCTTTGGCCCCATAAGGCTTCTTTTTTCAAGACTACCCGAGTCAAGGATGAGGGGCTATAAACCCGGCAGGTTTAGTTTTAACGTTAAAGGCGGACGATGTGAGGCATGTGCGGGAGACGGTATAAAGAAAATAGAGATGCATTTTCTGCCAGATGTTTATGTTCCCTGCGAGGTGTGTAAAGGCGAGAGGTTCAACGAACAGACTCTCACCGTAAAATATAAGGGTAAATCAATCGCAGAAGCTTTAGACATGAGTGTCGAGGAAGCACTAAACCTTTTTGAGAATATACCCGCTGTAAAACCAAAATTGCAAACCCTTTACGACGTAGGCCTGGGTTACATAAAACTTGGCCAATCCGCGACAACGCTGTCCGGCGGCGAAGCCCAAAGGGTCAAGCTTTCGACGGAGCTTTCCAAACGTTCCACCGGACGAACGCTTTACATACTCGACGAACCAACGACAGGTTTGCACTTCGCCGATATAGACAAGCTCCTAGGTGTCCTGCAGCGGCTTGTAGATGGCGGAAATACAGTGCTCGTAATAGAGCATAATCTGGATGTTATAAAACAAGCCGATTATATTATTGACCTCGGCCCTGAAGGCGGAGATTTAGGTGGAAGAATTGTTGCCGAGGGCTCACCGGAAGAGATCGTAAAGACCGACTCCTCCTACACCGGCCAGTTTTTGAAGAAGGTATTAGAGTAAGGTACAAAACACTTGCGCTGGCCTACTTCAAGTGGTAGTATATTAACCTGCTATGAAAGCTATATATCATATTATCATTGCGGTTATCTTTATAATATACCCCCTTAATTACCACCTATACGCCCAGCAGGAACAAAACGAGATGGTTTTTGCCAAAAAGGCATTCAGCGACGGATTTTACGACCTTGCCGCACAGAGACTCCAAACTTTCCTGGAAAAATATCCGGATTCAGCGCATAAAGAAGGCGTATACATTCTCTTGGGAAAGTGTTTTTACGAAGGGGGGGAGTTCAAGAAGGCGTTGTATGAATTCCAGCTGATAATCGATGACCCCCGGGCGATCGATCATGCGGATGAAGCGATTTACTGGACAGGAGAGGTATATTTCAAATCTGGCGATTACGACAAAGCGATAGTTAACTATCAAAAAATCATAGACGATTTTCAGGATTCATCTTTCCTGTCGTACAGTTATTATTCGATAGCGTGGTGCTACTACAAGCTCGGCGACTACGGCCGGGCCCTTGGAGAGTTTGATAATTTCTTGGTAAAATTTCCCCTGGATCGGCTGGCGGTAAAAGCGGAGTACAAGATATGCGAGATACTTTACGAAAGGATGGAGTTTGCCAAGGCGCGCCTCAGGCTATACAATTTTTTAAGCAAATACCCCCTTATGGAAAAGAGAGCCGACCTCTATTACATGCTGGCGGAGTCAAGTTTTTACTTGGGAGATTTTAAGGATGCGATAAGGAATTTTGATGAAGCCCTTTCCATATCCGGAGGCGCAAACTGGCAAAATTCGGCAATATACAAGAAAGGGAAGGCGTATTTCAAATTAGAAAATTTTACCGATGCCCTCCACGCTTTCGAAAAGTGTAATAAAAACGCCCGCCAGCCTGATCTTATTGCGGCAAGTCTATTTGGAATAGCCCAATCCTACGAGAAATTAGGCAACCTTGGCGAGGCAGAGTCAGGCTACATTGGAATAATTGAAAATTTCGGAGAAGGTCAATGGGCAGACGACGCTTTCTACTGGCTCGGTGAGCTTTATTACAAAAAGAAAGAATTTGGAAAAGCCACTAGCGTTTATCGCGACGCCATTAACAGATTTCCGACAGGCGAACTGGTCGATGAGTTTCATTACAACCTGGGGTGGTCTTTGAGGGAAAAAGGCAACTTGAGAGAATCCATGGGGGAATTCCAAAAGGTCACTGAAGTCTCCGATGATGCCGAACTCATTGTCGGGGCTTTTTGTAGAATAGCCGAGATCAATGAAAAACTCAATCAATACGACAAATCAGTTGAAACATACGATATTATATTGACCAAATATCATGAAAGCATCTGGGCCGATTATGCCCAATACGAAGTAGGAAGACTCCTTTTTCTGATGGATAGAATTGATTCCAGCATACTCGCATTTCAGTATTTACTGGCAAATTTTCCGGATTCACGCTTCAAGGATGAGGCGCATTATCAGCTAGGGGTTCTCTACTTCAAAAAGGGCAATTTTGATCTGGCGGCCGACCAGTTTGACGAAATTATAAAAACCATTCCAAAAAGCCCTCTTGCGAAAAGCGCAAAATTTCAGAAGGCACTTTCACTTTATAACGCCAGCAAATATATCGAAGCGATCCCGATTTTTAAAGAAATTATAAAGAAAAAAGACGATACGGAACTGACGAAGACCGCGCATTATCAACTGGGCTGGTGCTATTACAGGATGCATAAAGAAAAAGACGCACTTAAGGAATTCGAAATCATTTTAAAAAAATATCCAGAAGACGCCCTTGCGGCCGGCGTGAACATATGGTTCGGAGAATATTTATACAACAAGGGCAAATTCCAGGATGCCAAGAAGCGTTTTAACCGTGTTATTTCTAAATACCCGCAGTCGAGTTTTGTAGATGACGCTTTCTACTGGCTCGGCTGGACGCTTTACGAAGAAGGAAAGCCGCTTCAGGCTATCGATGAATTTAGAACGCTTTACAAGAATTACCCCGATAGCGAATGGAGCCAGGAGGCGATTTCTAGGACGGGGGATATCCTTTTTGAGGAGGGCAAAACAGACGAGGCATTAAATGTATTTAAGCAAGTTATAAATAAATACAAGGATACACCGTTTGTGAGGACTGCCAACAGAAAGATCGGCCGAATTTTCATGGAAAAGAAAGATTTTCCAAAAGCCATCGAGCATTTCAAAAAAGCCCAGACAAGAGATGATACTGACTTCAACGCCGAGATCCAGTATGGCATAGCCGAGGCTTATGAACTCAACAATAAGACGGAAGAGGCCGTTATTGAATATTTAAAAGTAAGTTATGCGTATCCGCGGAACACGTTCTGGGCCGCGAGGGCAGAACTTAAATGCGGCGCATTATTAGAGACAGTACATAAATGGGATCAAGCAATAAAGGTGTACGAAAGATTAGCCAAGCGCAGAGTAAAAGAATCCGAGTACGCCAGAGAAAGATTGGAATGGCTTAAAATGAAAGAATAGGAGGTAAATGAAGCCATAACTTACGGAGCGAAGCGACGTAAGTTATATGGCTGAATTTACCCCCCACCACTTTCTATGCTATGTACAAAAGTGGTGATAGTGCATCATAATAGAGACAAAGCCTTTAGTAACAAGAAATTGTAATTTTAGAAAGTGGTGGGGGGGTCCAATTCGACCCTTCACCCTGTTAGAAATGAGATATTTCTAACAGGATTCACAGAAGAAATTCACGGAAGACACACTTACGAAAATCTTCGATTTTCATAAGTGTGGGTCTCATTGAAGGAGGAAAAAATGTGGGAATTTATAATCAAAGGCGGACCCATAATGGGGTTAATCATACTGTGCTCGATAATGGCATTTGCGGTTTTTCTGGAAAGAATGTGGCATCTCAGGAATGCCAAAATCGACACAAAAAAGTTCATGCAGGAGATATCAGCCAAGGTTAAAAATAATAAAGTCATGGAGGCCCTCGACATGTGCAATATAACCAGGGGGCCGATCGCGCGCATACTAAAGTCTGGAATCATGAAATATGACAGGCACCGCCACGACATAAAAGAGGCGATAGAAAACGCAGGTATTCACGAGGTACCGCTTCTGGAAAAAAATCTGGGCGTTCTAGCCACGATAGCGCACATTACACCGCTTTTGGGTCTTCTCGGAACGGTCGTGGGAATGCTGAAGGCCTTCCAGGTTATAGAAGAGAAGGCGATGAGTATGGTCCCGGTGAATCCCGGCGACCTTGCAGGCGGAATCTGGGAAGCGCTCATAACGACTGTTGCAGGGCTTTCTATTGCGATTCCAACTTATGTTGCTTATAACTATTTAGTTAGCAGGGTTGACAATTTCGTGTTAGATATGGAGAAGAGCGCAACAGAGCTTGTAAATATATTATCCGACCAGAGAGAGACGGCATGAAGTTTAAGAGAAGAGTATTTTTAGAGAAGGGCCGGCTCGACATAGCCCCACTTATCGACGTCGTATTTCTCCTTCTCATTTTTTTCATGCTGACTTCCAGTTTTATATTTCAGCCAGGCATAAAAATAAATCTTCCGAAGGCGCTTACGAGCGAGGTTATCCAGAGAGAAAATTTAATAATCGTCATAACAGACGAGAGCGCGATATATATTAGCGAAAGACAGATTGACTCGGAAGAACTCTCTTCACGTCTTAAGATCGCCGCACAGGAATCAAAACAGATTTTGATAAAGGCCGACAGAAAAGCATCTTTAGGCAGGGTTGTGGAGGTGTGGGATATGTGCAGGGCGGAGGGAATACAGAAAATAAATATCGCGACAACCCAGAAGAGGTAGGACTTGTTCAGGGACCGAATATTTAACCTGTCAATTCTATTTTCGTGCGCATGGCATCTGTTTTGGATTTCCGCCATCGGTATTGTTGTGACGCCCAGCGTCCAGCCGAGTGATTTCTATCAGGAGGTGAATTTTTTGGGTCCCATTCTAGAGAAGACCGCTTTCGACCTCATGGTCGAGGGGGCAAAGCCGCAGGCGGAAACACTTTACGCCCGGTCAACACTTTTTATTGACAATATCTACCTGAAACCGAAAGGCCCCGAAAGAAAGGTCTTGAAGGAATTCGTCGGAGATGCGGTATTGGATAGATTCGTTTTTGTTTTAAGCGATTATGTTAAAAACAAGAAAGAAATTCCGCTGTATGCCGAGGAAGATATGAGGATCGCGGATTTCCGGACTGGAGGTGGGATTTCACCGGCTATCGAGGGGCCCGCCAGCGAGAGAGAAATTATTTTTAGCCCGGAGGAGTTAACTGTTCCACGTGGCCTTTATGATGATACCGAAGGGTACGTTGTAAAGCTCAAGTTTTTTCTATCGAATAACGGAATCGTTCGAGAAATAGAACCCGTTGCCTCAAGCGGATATCCCGAAATCGATTTGCGGGCCATAGAATTTTTGAAGAAATGGCGGTTTTCGCCTTTGAGCATGGTCGAGAAGGACAAATCAATATGGGGTATCGTTACCATTAAGGTAACTGCAAAGTAAATGATAAAGCTCGATATTTCCGTAGTGTTATTTTTCTATCTCTTTTTTACGGTGATAGTTGTTTTCGGTATATGGATATGGCTTGAGAGGGGTTCAAGCTTTAACACATTTAAAGTAGACCGAAAAGACATGTGGCAATGCGCAGTTTGCAATTATGTCTACATAGATCCAAAGAGCGGGGATTTTTCCAGATGCCCGCGCTGCAGGAGCATCAACAAGAAGGGGGTGCATAAAGCATGATTACGGAAATAGGTATCACAGCAGGCGAGATTTGGCATTACCTCGAGAATAACCAGAGCTCAGCAAGCCTGGAGAACATCATGGGAAACGTCGATAAGCCAAGGGATGTTATCCTTATGAGTGTGGGGTGGCTTGCCCGCGAAGGACATGTTGTATTAGAAGGGGATGCCCCCAACCACACGGTGAGTTTGAGATAATTTGTAAGCCCTAAGTGATAAAGAGTAAGCTTAGGGCGGAAGTGTAAGTCAAGAGAAGGAGGTTTTTATGGATAGACCGACAAGGCGCGAAACAGAGAAGGTCCCGATTATAGCGCCGCTAAAGGTTATCACCTACAAAACGGTCAACAAGAGATTTGGCTGGTGGTCAGCAGTTGTCCTCCTGGAAAGTTACGGCAGGAAACAGGTATGCTTTTATCTATGGCAGAAACGTGACGATAGATGGAAGAGAAAACAAAAATTTGCCGTGCATTCTCAGGAAGACTGGGAACTCATAACCGACGCCGTTACCGGCATGATTGACGAGCTTACATAAGCTGTAAGCTATAAGCTGTAAGTAGCAATAAGTAAACTGTGAAGACGAAAATCGTCTATACGGACAAGTACTATATTGACATAGGAGCCCACGTATTCCCAACGGTAAAATACAGGTTAATAAAGAAAAAGCTTTCAAAAGATTTAAGTATTATTAACAAAATTACTTTTGTCGAGCCGGAGAAAGCAAGCGACGAAGATTTACTGCGCGTTCACACCGCGGATTACATCGACAAGCTAAAATACGGAAAATTGTCTCTCGAAGAAATACTCACCCTAGAGCTTCCGTACTCAAAAAAACTGGTCGAGGGTTCCGTCCTTTGCTGCGGCGGCACCATACATGCGGTGGAAGCGGCTTTGGCGGATGGGCTCGGGATACACCTTGGCGGCGGTTTTCATCATGCGTTTCCGGATCACGGCGAAGGGTTCTGCGTTTTAAATGATATTGCCGTTGCTATAAAGAAAGCGATAGAGGAAAGAAAAATCAAAAAAGCCCTTATTATTGACTGTGACTTGCACCAGGGCAACGGAACGGCGCATATTTTCCAAAACGAGAGCCGCGTATTCACTTTTTCGATACATCAGGAGAATAATTACCCATTTTATAAGCCGAAGGGCAACATGGATATAGGTCTTGCTGACCGCGCAAAAGATAAAGAATATCTGGGGCATTTAGAAAAGAACATTCCGAAAATAATTTCCGATTTCAAACCGGAACTTCTCATGTATGTAGCGGGTGCCGACCCTTACGAGCACGACCAGATAGGCAATTTAGCCCTGACGATAGATGGATTAAAAAAGCGCGACTCCTTCATTTACACACAGGGGAAAAATTATCAGGTTCCCGTTTCTGTGGTTCTGGCCGGTGGATATGCGGTAAGACAAGAGGACATGGTCCAGATTCAGTTTAATACGATAAAAACCGCAGTAGAGATATGCGGTGATTAGGATGACAAAACTCAGAAACCAGATAACAGAGTACAGGGTACAGAAAATAGAAGCTGGAAAAGTATTTTTGTATTTTTGGATTTTCTTTTTTCTGTTCTCTATTCTCTGCTTTCTATTCTCTGCAAGATGTGGGGCACAAGATATGGAAACGATAAAACTTCCGAAACCAAAATTGAAAAGCACTGTTTCATTGGAAGAGGCGATAGCGAAAAGAAGGTCTGTGCGGAGCTATTCGTCGAAGCAACTTACAACAGAGGAAATAAGTCAGCTCCTATGGGCCTGTCAGGGTATGACTGATAGGAGAGGATTTAGGACAGCGCCGTCTGCCGGAGCACTTTACCCGTTGGAAATTTACCTCGTCAAAAATGAAGGGGTTTACCGATATATTCCCAAAAGTCATCAGTTAGAAAAAATTTCCGGTAAAAATGTAAAGCAAGACTTAGCCCGTGCCTCCTGGAATCAGAGTTTTATAGAAGAAGCCCCCATCGACATCGTCATATGCGCCGTTTACGAACGTGTTACCTCCCGATACGGCGAGCGCGGAATAAGATACACGGATATCGAGGTCGGCCACGCGGCTCAAAACGTTCACCTCGAGGCAGTTTCGCTCGGATTGGCCTCTGTGCCTGTCGGCGCGTTCAACGATGCCGCCGTTTCAAAGGCTTTAAATTTGCAACGAAACGAAAAACCTATTTACATAATTCCCGTAGGGCATAAAAGATGATTGAGATGTCAAATTCATTACCGTTAATTTCAGCCGCAAATGCGATAGCCGCGCTTCTCGCAGGGTCATACGTCTACGTTGTAGGCAAAAGAAGAGTGCAGAATGCGGTGTGGCTTGTTTACAACATACTCTTTTCTTTGTGGAGCTTTTGCATTTATAGTGCGCTCGTTTCAGGGGACCCACTGCTTACCATGTACTGGTTTCGGGCATCACTTGCTGCTGTGATCTTTCTGGTTCCGGTATTCTTGCATTTTTTAGCTACCTGCTCGGACAGGAAAGTATTTAAAAATCAGATTTTAAGCACGATCTACATTATATTCTTTCTGTTTTTTATTGCCTCCTTCATCGTGCCGAAAGAATTCATAAAAGGCATCGCTAGCGGAACCTACTTCAAATATACGATAAATCCGGGATTGGCTTTCAATATTTTTACCTTTATATTCGCAGGCTTTTTGATTACGGGGTTTTATTACCTCCTGCGGTCCTCAAAATTATATTTGCGTTTTAAACGAAACCAGCGCCTGTGGCTATTCTTGGGGATGCTTCTCGGGATATTCGCGCCGCTTGGCTTTCTTCTCTCGGTCTACAGGATAAACGTTTTTCCTTTCGGTTTGTTTTGCGTCATCCCTTATTTAGCTTTAACCGGCTATACCATAGTAAAATATCACGTCTTGGAAGTGGACATAGTTGTCAACAAAACGGTCGTTTTCTCTTATTTTACAGTCTTTGTCATACTTGTATACATGGGCCTGGTGCATCTATTGCACAGGGTGGTGGGTATCGAGTATTTTGCCGCCTCGGTTATTACAGGTGTTATTGTTTTACTCAACCTTTTGCTGATCGCACATTTCTCGGGAACGTTAAGATTGGGTAAAATCTCAGACCGCATTGTTTATGAGAAGAAGCTCGATTATTACAAATTCCTGGAAAACTTCGCCTCTATATCAAACAGAGAAACTGATTTGGCGAGCCTTTCGAATTATGTTTTGGAATCTCTCGTGGATACTGTAGGTATAGAAAACGCCGCACTTTACATATATGACGAAGATAGCGCAAACTTCGTGTTGATCGCCGAGAAGGGGCTGGACAAGAAAAAAATGCAGGAGGTAAAAAACCTTTCTGCCGAAAGCCCATTGGTAAAATTTTTGAGGGAAGGTAACGTCTATGTAGTGAATGAAAAGGAAGATTTTGCCGAGGATTACGATATGCAAGAGATAAATAGCGTCCTTGAAAAAATTAACGCGAGACTCTCAATACCACTTTGTTTCAGTTTCCCCCTATATCACGAAAGAGACATAGCTGCGTTTTTAAACGTTGGCAACAAGAAAGACGCTTCACCCTACAGCAGGGAAGACATAGATATACTAAATGCGTTCGGAAGACAGCTAGGTGTGTGTATAGACAATGCAAAGCTTTACACGCACGCTATAGAAGACGACCTTACAAAACTTTACAGAGTAAATTATTTTAACAAAAGAATCCAAGAAGAGATAGAGAGATCCAAGAGATATCAAAGGCCCTTTTCCCTGCTTATTATCGACGTGGACGATTTCAAGAAGATAAACGATACGTTCGGTCACCCCGTCGGCGACGAAGTGCTGAAAAAGATTGCGTACCTGATAAAATCGAACATAAGAGCCGCAGACATCGCCGGAAGGTGTGGCGGAGAGGAGTTCGACGTTCTAATGCCCGAAACCGATAAAGCAAACGCACTTGTAGCTGCTGAACGAATCAGAAGGACAATCGAGGAAGAATTTTCCCGCCCTGGGCGGGATCCCGTAGAACCTCATCTGGAGAAAATTCATACGGGAAAAAAAGATAAAATACGCGTTAGCACTACCGTAAGTATAGGCGTTGCCGATTACAGGGAAGGCATGAAAAGCCACGAGCTTATCAAAGCAGCTGATGAGGCCCTCTATAAAGCCAAACGCGAGGGGAAGAATAGGGTCTGTGCGTAAAAGTCCTCAGGATCAATTTTTCTTCACTTCGGTAGCTACAATCCTTCCTAAGGGTCGGATTGCTTAACGCTACTTCAGTATGAAACTTTTTTAAAGCAAAAGTTTCAAAGGCGAAAAATTGGGCTGGTAGTTCAGTTGGGAGAACGCCTCGTTCGCAACGAGGAGGTCGGCGGTTCGACTCCGCTCCAGTCCACCAATCAAGTTATGAAAAAAATCTTAATCGGTCTTATCACCTCAACACTCCTTGCTGGAACGGCGATGGGCGAAGTGAAGAAGGCGGATCTGGCAGGAAGGTGGTACTCTGCTTCAAAAAGAAGTTTGACCGCCGAACTGCAATCATATCTTACCAAAGCTACACCCCCCTCAATCGACGGCGAAATTGTCGCGATAATAT
Organism: Candidatus Omnitrophota bacterium; assembly: GCA_016782425.1. Classification (GTDB taxonomy): domain Bacteria; phylum Omnitrophota; class Gorgyraeia; order JABMRN01; family RBG-13-46-9; genus JABMQJ01. Next base: position 23,643 of record JADHYN010000004.1, on the reverse strand, counting down.
CCCCGCATGCCGGTTTTGTTTATTCGGGACCCGTTGCAGCCTATGGCTTTAAAGCTATCAGTAAACAAACTATAAAGACCGTTGTCGTAGTAGGCTTCAGCCACACAAGGAATTATGACGGCATAGCGGTTCTTGATGTAGACGGCATTGAAACGCCGCTTGGCGTTGTTGAAATCGATAAAAAAATCACAGAACAACTGATCGCCGCGCATCCGAAGATTTATGACAAACCCCTCGCTTTTCTGGGAGAAAATTCCATCGAAATGGAAATACCGTTTCTGCAGGCGGTTTTAAACGATTTCAAGATTGTTCTCGTCGCAATCGGCGATCAGAATTTGGAGAATTGCAAAATACTGGGCAAAGCTTTATACGACACCTTAAAAGACAAAGAAAGTTTTTTGCTTGTTGCGAGCACAGACATGTCGCACTACCTGCCGTATAAGAAAGCGAACAGCATGGATAGAAAAACGATTTCCGTAATAGAAGAATTTGATGCCGATAAATTATACACCGAAAGTTCGCTTTCAGGTCACCAGTTAATGTGCGGTTACGGAGCAGTGTACGCGACCATGATCGCGACCAAAAAACTCGGAGCCGACAAGATAGAAATCCTCAAGTACGCCAATTCAGGAGATACTACCTGGGATAAAAGGAGGGTAGTGGGGTATTTAAGTGCCGCCATAATTAAATCAAATATCTCCGCCTCGGGCGGAAAAAATCTCCGCCAAAGGCGGATCCGCCTCGGGCGGAAAAAATCAAAACTAGGCCCGAAACGCCAAATGCCAAAGTCAGAAAAAGGAGATAATGATATGTTGAACGAAGTACAAAGAAAAAAGATGCTGAAACTGGCACGGGATTCGATCATGCATTACCTGAAAAACAGAAAACGCCTGCCGGTTGAAGAAACGGATCCTGTCTTATTGGCTGAGATGGGCGGATTTGTGACGCTCCACAAGCACGGCCAGCTACGAGGCTGCATCGGAAACATCGTAGGCCGTGGCCCATTTTATCTGACAGTGCGTGATATGGCGGTGGAAGCGGCAACCGGCGATCCGCGATTTCCGCAGGTTACACTAAACGAGATGGATGATATAGACATTGAAATTTCAGCACTATCTCCGCTTAAGAAAATCGATAACCCTGACGTGATAGAAATGGGAAAGCACGGAGTTATCGTGAGAAGAGGTTTTACCAGCGGCGTTTATCTGCCGCAGGTTGCTACCGAAGCAGGCTGGAACCGCGAGCAGTTCATGAATTCGCTATGCGGTGACAAGGCAGGTATGTCACCCGATGCCTGGAAAAAGGGCGAATGCGATATTTATATATTCACAGCCGAGGTGTTCGGAGAAAAAGAAGAATAGGTAATAATTATGTCCAGGTTTTTTGCTCCGCCTGAAAATATCAAAAATAATCTAATCCATATAGACGGCCAGGAGGCAAGGCATATTTTAAAAGCGATGCGTCTTGTGGAGAATGACAAAGTCGTTGTCTTTGACGGTACCGGCAGGGAATACAAAGGTTTCATAAAAGAAACCACTCCAAAGTCGCTTGTAGTCGAAATCGTCAGCACAAAACGACCGAAGAGAGAATCCTCACCCGAGATTACACTTGCGCAAGCCGTGCCAAAAAAAGAGAAGATGGATTACATCGTGGAAAAGGCGACCGAACTCGGCGTAGAGAACATAATACCCATCCTGAGCGAAAGGACAATAGTGAGATTAGAGAAGAACGCTGTTTCGAAGAAGGTAGCTAGATGGAGGAACATAGCGCGCGAAACCTCAAAGCAATGCGGCAGAACAAATATCCCGGAAATAAACGATGTCCAAAAATTTTATAATGTCATAGACGGCATAAATAACTTTGACCTTGCTCTCATGGCCTGCCTTTCGGAAGAAACGATCGAACTTAAAATGGCTCTTCCAGGCTTTGAATTGGGGAAGATTATCGTATTTATCGGTCCCGAAGGAGATTTTACGCCGGAGGAGATAGTTATGGCAAAAAATACAAACTGCAAACTTGTCTCGCTCGGCAAGAGGGTCCTAAAAAGCGACACCGCCGGTCTTTATGTCCTTTCGGTTCTAAACCATGAGTTTTCCCGATAAACCAACCTTTTTTATAAAAACTCTCGGTTGCAAGGTCAATCAATACGAAACCCAGGCCATGCGGGAACATCTCGTCAAAAACGGATTCGTAGAAAAAAAAGAAGGCAAGGTTGCGGATTATTACATTGTTAATTCATGTACCGTAACCAAGAAGGCTGACAGGGATACGCGTAACCTGATACATCGTTTTCATAGAGTTAATCCTAACGGAAAAATCGTGGTAGCGGGCTGCTACGCCGAATTGGATACCGACAGAAAAGAGCTTATGGACATCTCCGGCGTTACGCACCTGGTACGAAATAACGAAAAAGGAAAACTCGCGGAAATATTAAAACCAAAGTGTAAACAAATTCCAAATCCAAAATTGCAAATTACAGGTTTCAAAAATCATAACAGGGCGTTTATTAAAGTCCAGGACGGTTGCAACCATAGGTGTTCTTATTGTAAAGTCAGTCTTGTGCGGGGGTCTTCACGGAGCAGAAGCACTTCCGAAATTCTACAAGAAATCAAAAATCTCGTAGACAGTGGTTTTAAAGAGGTTGTTTTAACGGGTGTTTGTCTCGGTGCGTGGGGGCAAGATCTTGAAACTAAAACAAACTTAGCAGATCTTGTTAATAAGATCTGCCAGATCGACGGCTCGTTTAGAATTCGGCTTAGTTCAGTAGAACCGATATATGTTACAGAGAGGATCATCAGTGTGCTTAAAGAGGGCAAGGTGTGTAAACACCTGCACGTACCCTTACAGTCGGGTGATGACAGAATTTTAAAACTGATGAAACGGCCCTACAGAGCGAGAAACTTCAAGCGGATTATCGCAAAAATCAGAAAGCAAATTCCCGATGCAGCCATTACGACGGATGTACTTGTGGGATTCCCGGGCGAGAACGAAAGACAATTCCGCAATACGCTGAGATTTATAAAAAGCATAAAGCCTTCCCGAATGCACGTGTTTTCATACTCAAGAAGAAAAGGAACCATTGCTGCCAGATATGCGGATGATCTGAGTAAACAAGTGATTAAAAAAAGAGTAAAGACATTAACCGATTTGAGCAGGAAACTCTCGGCGGATTTTGCCAGGACGTTTGTTGGGAAGGTCCAAGACGTTATTGTCGAAGAGCATAGAGACGAAAGAACAGGACTCCTTGCCGGGTACACGGACAGGTATGTTCGCGTACTTTTAGGCGGGGCCGATTCGCTTAAAAACAGACTGATTGCGGTTATGATCTCAGGCGTGGATGGCGGGAAAGGGACGGTTTTTGGCTGCCTTGACAATGATAAAATTATATGATATACTTCATTACAATTTTATTAGGGGTGGTGATATTTGCTCGCAGTACTTAACAGAGTAAATTGGGTAGACATTTTTGCCCTAATTCTTTTGCTAAGAATAAGTTACATATCTTCACGTATAGGCGTTGGGATACAAATCCTTCCACTTATTTCATTAGTCCTGATCTTAGCAATTACATTATACAATTATGCTGGGATAGCCACATTTTTTGTTAACAAGCTTTCCATGGCGTCTTCGACCTGCAACTTTTTTAGCTATCTTTTTATGGCGCTTATTTTCGCAGTTATTTATCGTGTTGTCCTGCGCTCAACCGGTATGTTTTTAGCAATGGGCGAGGCCGAAGCAGGCGGTATTGAGAAAGTCGGAGGAGCGATTTTGGGCATTTTGAGGTCGAACATTATTCTTGGGTTAGTCATGATAGGTCTTTTGCTGATACCTATTAAGCCCATCGAGGAAAGCGTCAAAAATTCGTATTCAGGCCTCTTTTTCGTGAAAACTAACTTAGATATTTATAGCTTCACCATGAATTTAGTGCTGGGGCGCGATAAGGCATCAACCAAAAAGACGTTATCACAGTTACTTTCCAAAAAGGAGAGTTATATATTTGAAAAGTTTGATTTGAAGGATAAATCGAGATTTTTTAATAAAGAATATTAAAATGCGGAGGGCATGAATGAAAGTAAGAGAAATTTATGAATTTGTTGTTAAGAAGGGTTTGGATAAAGACCCGCGGACAAAATCGGAAATCAAAAACGAACTGGCGAGGGTCCACCGCGAGTACAGGAAACTGAAAAAAGAGGACAAAAAGTGTTTTGACAAAGAAAAGCTCAAACACCCATTTGCCGACACAAGAATTTTGTACGGTGACGAGAAAAAACACATTCGGACCATTATGTTCGGTATCGACATAGGCGGCGAAGAATTATTAACCGCGTATTTACTGAACGAAAAAGGCGCCGGCATAGATCTTGCCATGTCGCACCACCCCTCGGGCAGGGCCCTGGCAGGCCTCTATAACGTTATGCACGTGCAGGCCGATATTCTCGAACGCTTGGGCGTTCGGGCCGAGGTAGCAAAGTCGCTCATGGAGGAACGTATCGAAGAGGTTTCCAGGAAATACCTTCCGATGAACCACCAGAGAAATATAGACATCGCCAAACTTCTGGGAATCCCTTTTATGTGTGTTCACACGCCGGCAGATAACCACGTAACGCATTTTTTAAAGAAATTATTTGACAGAAAAAAACCGAAAAAAGTTCAGGACATACTGCGGCTTTTGAAGGGCATCCCGGAATACCAAGACGCTATGACAAACGGCGTCGGACCGCGCCTTATAGCGGGCAAGGAAAGCAATAAGGCGGGCAAAATCTTTGTTGACATGACAGGCGGGACCGAAGGATCTAAGAAAGTTTTTGCGCGCCTCTCGCAGGCAGGGGTAGGTACGATTATCGCGATGCATCTCGGGGAAGCGCATTTTAAAGCAGCAAAGGCGGAATTTTTGAATGTTATCATCGCCGGTCATATCGCGAGCGACACCCTGGGCATAAATCTCATTTTGGACGAATTGACGAAAAAATACAATTTTAACATCATCCCCTGTTCGGGGTTCACAAGAATTAAACGATGATACCGAATGAAGTCATAAACCGGATACTGGATAAAACAGACATCGTTGAGATCATATCCAGCTACGTCCCTCTTAAAAAAGGCGGCCAGAACTTTAAAGCGTGCTGCCCATTTCACAAGGAGAAGACCCCTTCGTTTATGGTCAGCCCCGGCAAACAAATATTTCACTGTTTCGGATGCGCAGCCGGGGGAAACGTAATCAGCTTTTTGATGAAACACGAGAGGATGGACTTTATCGAAGCCATAACGATGCTGGCAGACAAGGCGGGTATAACGGTGCCGAGGACAGGTGTTACAGGGAAAACAAAGAATACCCTTGCGGATAAATTGTACGGCGTCAACAATCTGGCGTGCAATCATTACCAGGAAAATCTCGCGAAAGAATACAGCAAGGTGGCTGGTGGCTACCTTATCCGGCGAGGCATTACAGAAAGAATGATAAAACATTTCAGGCTTGGATTCGCCCGGGACTCCTGGCAAGGCTTGATTAACTATTGCACGGCAAAAGGTATCGAACTGGGTATGCTGGAGAAGGCAGGGCTAATCCTCGGCAATGCCGAAGGCGGAAATTGGTATGATAGATTTCGAAATCGCATAATTTTCCCCATTTTCGATTTGAGAAATAGGGCCATGGGATTCGGCGGCCGGGTACTAGATGATAGTCTGCCGAAATACATAAATTCGCCGGAAACCTACATATACACAAAAGGAAGACATCTTTACGGCCTGAACTTTTCCAAGGAGTATATCAAAAAGCAGAACTACGCCATAATCGTAGAAGGTTATCTTGATCTTATAATCCCCTATCAGAACGATATAAGGAATATCGTGGCCACTCTTGGAACAGCCTTGACACTAGATCAGATAGGCATGCTCAAGCGTTTTACAAAAAATGTCATAATGGTTTACGACTCCGATAAAGCTGGTGAAGGCGCCACTTTGAGAGGGCTTGATCTTTTGATCGAGCAGGACATGAACGTGCGCATCGCCGTACTGCCGAAGGGGAGCGACCCCGATAGTTTTGTGCGCAAGGAAGGCAAAGCAGGATTTATGAAAATTCTAAAAGAATCGAAGGACCTCTTTGACTATAAACTCGGTACGCTTACCGCAAAATTCAAAAAAGACCAACCACACAGCAAGGCAAGAATTGTGGCAGAGATGTTGCCGACACTCTCAAGGATAAAGAACGCGGTTTTAAAATCAGGGTATCTCAAAAAGATGGCGGAAGAGCTTGCCCTCGACGAAGATTCCATCAGGACCGAACTAAAAAAAGTAAAGCCGGTTTACGCAAGGGACTATCTCGGGCCTCGTGACGTAGAAAATAAAAAATCCGTAAACCAAGCGGAACTGGCGCTTCTATCCATGGCGCTCGAAGACGCAAAGTTTCTACGGAAGATAGAGGAGGAATTGGGGTTTGAAAAAATTCAAGATAGACACATTTCCACTGTCATGGGAAAGATAGACGAATTGCGAAAAAAAGGAAAAAAAATAACGGTTTCACATCTCATGAGCTGCTTTGAGGACGGTAAAATCGAAGAGATAATTTCGGAAGCGACGAGCGTTGCCCAGACGATTAAAGACAAGAATAAAGTATTGGATGATTGCTTCCGGTATATTAAGAGGGACAATCTAAAGAAGGCCTTAAACAACATTCAATCCAAAATCAAAGAAGCAGAAAAAGCATCTGACACGAGCAAGGTAACGAGGCTTATGTCGGAGTATAACGAACTTATTAAGGGGTTTGGTAAGTGAAGAAGAAAAAGCTGAAGAGAAGAAAGCGCATTAAAAGGCGCGTGCGTTCCCCAAAAAGGACTCGGAAGCTGAAAAAGTTCGCAAAAAGAAATGTCATAGACAAGCTGATTGTCCTGGGGAAAGAAAAAGGCCACCTCACCTATGAACAGGTAAATAGCATTCTTCCGGACGATATGTTTTCTTCCGAAGAAATCGACCAGGTCATGGACGTTCTTGAAAAGGAGAATATAGCGCTTATTGACCAAGAGAAAGAGGAATACGCGCTACCGCAGGATCAACATGCCAAAAAGGGTGTCTTAAAAGAGGAAAGGGCGGCCAGGCTTGCCCAGGTAGACGATCCGGTAAAGATGTACTTAAGGCAAATGGGCCAGATTTCGCTTCTGACGAGAGAACAAGAAATTACCCTCGCCAAAAAGATAAAAACGGCGGAAGAGCTTTTCAGAAAAAATGTTTTATGGACGAATATTGCAAAAGACATCGTGATACAAATCCTGGAAAATGCATTTGAGAAAGACGTAAGCCTGGATGAAATTATAGATGTTGACCCAAAGGCTAAAGAGTATGTAACCAAAAGGAAAGTTCTGAGACTCCTTAAAAAGCTTAAAAGGACAAAAGCAAAGAGCAAGATAGTCGGTGTTTTGCTGGATCTAAAATTGGCGATTTGCATAATCGAGCAGATTTTCCAAAAGATCAGAGGATTTCTCGAAAGCGCCGAGGCGACAGAAGGGAACATGGCCAGGCTCAAGGGTCACAAAAGAAAAGAGAAAAAGAGATTGAGCCGAAAGCTTAAAAATCTCCAGCGCCGATTCGGAGATAAATTAAACAGCATCAAGAAGCAATACCGCCTGATAAGGATTAAAGAGACCAATTTCAATAAAGCAAAGAGAGAGCTTGTCGCCGCGAACCTGCGGCTCGTGGTAAGCATCGCCAAGAAATACACCAACAGAGGGCTGTCTTTTCTGGATTTGATACAGGAAGGCAATATTGGCCTCATGAAAGCCGTTGACAAGTTTGAATATAAACGCGGTTACAAGTTTTCCACTTACGCAACCTGGTGGATCAGGCAAGCGATTACCCGTTCCATAGCAGACCAGTCGCGAACGATAAGAATACCTGTACACATGACCGAGACGATTAACAAGCTGATCCGGGTTTCAAGGATGTTGGTGCAGGAAACCGGTAGAGAACCTACCCCCGACGAACTTGCCCACGAGATGGGGATGCCTGTTGATAAAGTCCGCGCCATATTAAAAATCGCGCAGGAACCCATAAGCTTGCAGACACCCATAGGCGACGAAGGGGATACCCATTTCGGAGATTTTATCGAGGACAAACGCGCCGTTTCGCCGGCCAATGCAACGGCTTACACTATGCTTAAGGAACAGATGGGTGGGGTCTTGGACACGCTTACGGAAAGGGAAAAGAAAGTTTTACGATTGAGATTCGGAATAGGAGACGGTTACCCGAGAACCCTTGAGGAAGTGGGTACGATATTTAGCGTAACAAGGGAAAGGGTGCGGCAGATAGAGGCAAAAGCCTTGAAAAAACTGCGACATCCTACGCGAGCGCGGAAATTAAAAAATTTCCTTAGTGTTGGTTTTGGCTAATTGAAAGCCGAAGGACCTTTAAGGAGTTAGAGAGTATTATGAAAAGAATTTTTATTATACTGATTGCGCTGATAATTTGTTTAAAAATGACAAATCCGGCAGAGCCCCAGGAAGGCACGCGGAAATTCGTGAAAGAGATGCAGTACAGGCAAAAGGAATTTTACAACCAATGGAAATATTTAAGCGATAGAGAAAAAGAGACCGCCGAAGAATTAAATAAGGAAGTTACATTATACAATGAGAATCCCTCGGGCATGGCCCTCCAAAGGATCGAAGGCCTTAAAATCAAACTCATAGAAAATTTGCAGGACCAGATAATAAATGACCGAAGCTACGTCATATATTTGGAAAGAAAGCTATCCGAATTACTGGGGCATGGATTTACCACCCTCGAATTGCAGGAAGTTTCTGACGGACTCAAGGCGCCATCGCCCACCGAATCATTTACGGAAGAGGTTGCCCGGCCGGTCTTGAAGCGCGGTGACAAAAAGATTAACAAAGCGGCCGAGGAACTCATGGATAAAATCGCTCAATTTAGATCGAGAGACGACATTATCAAAGACAGGAAATGATTGTTAAAGTGCTTGTAATTTTAACCGCCTTTTTAGTCGGTTTTTTTTATTTCGAGAACGGGGCTCAAGCCGACGAAAAATTTCTTGATAAAGTTCAAAAAGAAGCCTTTGACTATTTTTGGAACGAGACCAACCCCAAAACTGGTTTTACCTCCAATACGAGCGAGAGAAGTTCGCCTGCCAGCAATGCCGCAGCCGGGTTCATGCTTTCGGCCCTTCCGATCGGCATAGAGAGGGGCTGGATTACGGGGGAAGAGGGGTACGAGAGGGCGTTAACAGCCTTAAAATCCTTCAGGAAAATCGAGACATTTCACGGATTTACCTATCATTACTTCAATAAAAATACAGGCCAGCGTATGTGGGCCAGCGAAGTAAGCTCAATCGACACGGGATTATTCCTGGCAGGTGTTATAACCATCGGCGAATATTTCAAAGGAACAGAAGTTGAAAAATTGGCGGATGAAATCTTCAAAAAAATAGACTGGCAGTGGTTTTTAGACGGTGAGAATGTTCTGCAAATGGCCTGGAAACCCGAAAGGGGATTTTTCGCCCGCATAGATGTGTTTTCAGAAGGGATACTCTCTTATATTCTGGCCATGGGTTCACCCACACACCCAATTCCCGCAGATTGCTGGGATTCGTTTTTAAGGCCTGTTTCTAAATACGGCGATTACGAATTGATCTACGCATCTGACGGAGGGCTCTTCCAGTATCTATTTCCGTTGGCATGGCTGGACCTCGTGGATAAGCACGATAAATACGCCGATTATTGGCAGAATGCGATTGTCGCCATTAAGGCGAACAGGCAATACTGCAGGGATAACGCCGACAAACACCAAACTTACAAAATGGGATTCTGGGGGCTTAGCGCATCTTTGTCGCCGCGCGGCTATAAGGCTTTCGGCGCAAAACCGGGAAAGAATATAGACGACGGAACGGTTGCGCCTTACGTTGTCGGCGGCTCAATACCGCTAACCCCGGAAATTTCCGTGAAAGAATACAGAATGATGTATGAGAAAAACCCCAGGGCCGTCAAAAAGTATGGCCTCGTCGACGCTTTTAATATAGGAGAGAACTGGGTCTCTAGTTACTATATATCGATCGACAAGGGGCTTACGCTTTTAATGATAGAAAACTACCGCAGCGGCCTTATCTGGAAATATTTCATGCAGAATAAGTACGTGAAGGTCGGCATGAGGAAAGCAGGTTTTGAATCCGGGAGGCAGTATAAGCCCTCTAAGTCAGTTTATCTTGCCGGTAATCCGCATGATTCGGTTAAAGTAAAGAAACTAAAGAGGCAAATAAAAATCGACGGGGATTTATCGGAATGGAACGGCGCATCTTTGGTTACTCTGACTACCAAGAATAACAAAAACGTCGAAATAACCCATGGTTATGTGAAGGATGATTCTGACGCAAGCGGCACATTTTATTTGGGCTGGGATGAGGAAAATTTATACATAGCGGGGAAGGTAAGCGATAACGAACTAGTGTGTACCGAGATAAACGGCAAAATTTATCTGGATGACTGCGTAGAAGTATTTTTCGACGTCAATAAAAACGGCTATTACTTTGACAAAAATGCTTATGATTACCAGTTTGCCGTTGCGCCATACGGTCCGGGCGAAACCTCGCGAATCTGGGCGTGGGGATACAGAAATAAGGAACCGGAAAATATCAGATACGCAGTACGGTTCGTAAAAGGCGGATATACCGTAGAGATGGCTATTCCGTTTGACGAGATTAACGGATTCCGGCCCGTAAAGGGCGAAGACACGGGATTTTCGATTTCCATTCATGACAGGGATGCAAATAACAAGACGAAGAAGCTTACCTGGTCGATCGATTCGACAAGCCAGCCCGGAAAAATATTCTTTGGCACACTTTCCTTGGTAGATTAAAAAAATCAACAAAAATTGAAATTTTGGCCTTCTTTTAGGGATTATAAGAGTAGGGAGGCGAACGAGATGAAGGTGAAAATAGTGTGCTTGGCGAGCTTGGTACTATTTATAATCGCAAGTGTAGGTCCTACCCATGCAGAGGAAGAAAGCTATACCAAACAGGCCTATCAAAAATGCATAGAAAGTGTCTTGCAAGCCGCAATCAACAATCATAAAGAAACCACAAGTGCTCAAGGTGAGCGTTCCGTTTCTGGCAAACCACACCCACCTATTACGATCATTACCGGTGTGCGCGGTTAAAAAGTATACGGGATAGTTATTGACAACTGTAATCCCTGGTTTTATAATTGTGTGAGAAAGGTTGATTCTTGAAAATCGGGGATGAAAAAAAGGCCTCGTAAATCATTATTAGTTTTTATTATCATTATCTTAATATTCGTCGTATATTCAAATGCCCTCCGGACAACATTTCTTTACGATGGCAAGATGCTGATGCAATTGAGATAGTAATATGAATTACCTGGGTGAACTCGAAAGCAAAAGTATATATAATCCGGGAAGCGTATGCGCGCTTTAGAAATATAGCGTTTCTTTGGTCTATCGGCAAGGACTCCACCTCTCTTTTATGGCTTGCCCGGAAAGCGTTTTTTTAAAAGATACCGCCGTATGCTCTGAGCATTTGACCGAAGAAAAAACCGCCAAGAGGCCTACTGCCGAATGGCAAAGGCATTGCGGCGGAAAAAAAGAACGATTTAATCGATGTGCACCACAAAATGCATATTACTATTATGTTTTACGGCTATGCTTATCTTTGTAAATGCGTTTGCTTTGGATGAAGTAAGCTTAAGTGCCACCGGCAACGATTGGCTAGAATTTTCAGAGGAGCAAAAAGCTATATTGATGGGCATGATCTTTAATGCCCTGAAAGTCGGCAGAGAGCATAAGGCGCAGGATGGCGTGAAAGCGCTGGACAGGTTTTATTCAAGGCATCGAATGTTCCGCTCTGATCCCACAAAAGAAGACTCCGCGAAAGAAGATAAACTTCTTGAAAGGCCGTGCATAAAAATCGTTGAGTACCTGTTGGCTGAATAGAAAAAGAGAGGGTATTTAAGTATTGTGCTCGCCATACTAATCTGGGTTGCCGTCATAGTCGCAGTGCTGGTTACTTTGCTCTTTTTTCTTTCGGACTGATGGGAAGCAAAAATAAATGTTTAAAAATTGGAAGAAAAATAAAAGTGCCACCATAGGTCATCTTGTCAGTATATTAGAGGCGGTCATTCTTGGCGCGATCGCGGGTGGCATTCTTCATATTCTGTTTCCAAATAAAATATTGCTCTCAGTTGTAACCATACTCGCTGTTGCTCTAGTGTGGTATATATTCGAAGCCCGGGAGTAAAATAAACAAAGGGTCAGCATTTAACAAGAAAAGGAAATCTAATAGTAGCAGAAGCTATATCGAAGTATCTTAAAGAACTGTAAATATGCCAAAGGTTACCGTTATAATTCCAACTTTCAATTCAGCGCGTGTTATAAAAAGAGCCGTTGAAAGCGTTTTGGATCAAACCTACCGGGATTTTGAAATTTTAATAGTTGATGACGGCTCGTCAGATTCTACGCTTTCGGAGGCAAGATCATTCTCTTCGGATAAGGTGATAAGGATCATCGAGCAGAATAACAAGGGGCCATCTTCTGCGAGGAATAAGGGGATAGCAGAAAGCAAAGGAGAATTTATATCCTTCCTCGATTCTGACGATATTTACCTTGCCAATAGAATTGAAGAAGGTGTTAGGGTGCTTGATGCAAATAAAAGAATCGACATTGTCTATTCAAATGAGATATTTTTTCTTGAGGATAGCCCAGAAAAAGACGTGGAGTCACCTCACCCCAAATTTTCCGGCGATATATTTTTCTATCTTAAAAGGAGTAATTTTATACACACTTCGACGGTCATGGCAAGGGGTTCTCTTTTTAACAGGTGGCATTTTGACGAAAGCCTTAAAAACCACGAAGATTGGGATCTCTTTCTCAGGGCATCAAAAGAGGGCACAAGGTTTTGCTATATGCCGAAACCCTTGGTCAAGGTGAGTCTGTGTCGGGGTAGCCTTACCTATACTTCAAAAGGTTGGTCCGAGTCACGGAGGATCGTGGGCGAACGCGCGAAAAGAGAGTGGAGGGATTTGAAGAAAAAGGATTTCTTCAGATACCTTAGGCTGAAAACCAAAGCCGTTTTAATAGGTTTTCCCGGCCATCCTCGTTTTAACAAAAGAATGCCCCACGATTTACTTAAAGCATAATGAAAACAGAAAAAAATAAGAAGATATTATTTATAAATCCGTCTTTTCATGTAGAACAAGTCCCGCATTATGGCCTGGCCATACTTTGTGCGATTCTCAAGAAAAACGGTTTTGACACGCAAGTCGCAGATTACCACTATTCTGATAAAGTGCCTGAACCGGCTGAAATCATAAAGGTATTTAAGCCGGATGTTATCGCCATATCCGCTTATTCTTCGGAATACACTCGTGCAAACAAGATCATAGATTCGATACGGAGAGACTGGGGCAATATGCCGATAGTTTTGGGTGGGCCCCATGCCTCATGTTATCACGACGATCTTGCAGAAGATACGCGTATAGATTATGTCGTAGTAGGCGAAGCAGAAAATATAATCCTTGATTTGATAAGCACCGCAAAAAGAGAACCAAGACCCGCGGTTTTAAGAGGTGATAAACTGCCTGACGTCGACCGCCTTCCATATCCGGATTATTCCACATTCCATGACGTAGAAAATCTGGAAATTTACCCCCTCATGTCGAGTAGGGGTTGCCCTTACAACTGTATTTTCTGCGCAGTTGGGGTGGTAAACTCGAGAAAATGGCGCCCAAGAGAAGTATCTAGCTGCATCAGTGAACTGAAGACTGTCAGAACTTTATTTCCTAAGGTGAAAGACGTGGTTGTGTGGGATGACAATTTTACCCTTGATGTGAATCGCGGAAAAAAATTAATACGGGAATATGCGAAAACAGGCCTGCCTTACAGGATAAGACCGGCAAACGTGAGAGCTGACAGAATCGACGAAGAACTCCTGTCACTCTTAAAATCCGTTGGTTGCGACGAAGTTCAGTTTGGGGTGGAAAGCGGCGATGAAGAAGTTTTTAATAACACAAGAAAGGGCGAGACGCTCGACGATATAAGGCGTGCGGCGGCACTCGTAAAAAAGAATAATATGAAACTCTTCGTGTCTTTTATCGTAGGCCTTCCGGGTGATAACATACAAAAGACGCTGAAATCCGTCAAATTGGCGCATGAACTCAATGCAGACGTTTGCTATTGGAATATGCTGGTAGCGTATAAAGGAACAAGCGTCTATCATTATTTCAAGGATAAAGGGGTTGTGTTAGACTCTGACATACCCCTGACACGCGTTGGTGGAGATTTCACAGATATACCTAACGCCTCGTCTCGGGATTTCACGATAGAAGAAAGAAAGGTCGCTTTTAAGGTAGCACAGATTCTAACAGGGGCCATGTCAACAAAAGGGAATCGCTTCTTTCTTTTGAAAAACGGCATTCGGTACCATTTTTTAGATGAGCTCTGGCGACTTTTTCTCAAGAAGAATTTTGAAAGGTATCTGCCGAAATTTCTGGCACGAATAGTCGGCCTCCGGCGTAAGTCCGGCCCGGCCTACGATTAACATTGAATAAAGTTCGACAGGGCATTATAATATAATCGCCTGACAAAAAGGAGGAGCTTTTGTTATCCAACATATTAGGTACGATAAGCATAATAACAGGGCTTTTGTGGTTTTTTAAACCCGAAGGCTTAAAAAATCGTCTAAAAAAGAAAATGAATCGCAAATTAAGGTTCATTGTGTTTGGATTTATTATAGTATTCGGCTTCATGATTATAGGAAGCGTAATAGGAACACCGGGGTTTCTTCCCAAACTGGTAGGGATCATAGGAATTATTATAGCGATAAAGGGTATTCTGCTTCTTACATCAAAGACCTCCGAGAAGATATCGGATTGGTTAGGCGAGAGGCCTTTGGTGTTTTTTAGGATATGGGCACTTGTTGTTCTTGCAATCGGAATGATGTTAATTCTAGCATAAGGCAATGGAGGTATTGTTATGAAAAAACTTTTCTCGGTAGTTACTTTGATATTATGTTTTTTAGTTATCTCAACGCCCTCTTTCGCAGAGGACAAATGGGACAATCTCTTAGTAGAGTGCGCAAAGGTGTTTGAGGAGATGACGATGATGCCCGAAGAGGGGATACCCGAGTCGCTTCTTAAGGACTCTTATGCCGTAGCCATATTTCCTTCGGTAGTAGGAGGGGGCTTTATTGTAGGCGGTAAATACGGACAGGGTATAATAGTCAGGAAAGATAAAAAAGCAAATACATGGAGTGCCCCTTGCGTATTCAATTTAGGAGGGGCCAGCTTTGGCTGGCAAATAGGCGGCCAGGCAACGGATACAATACTTCTGGTTATGAGTGAAAGAGGCCTTGACGGCCTTCTTAAAAGCAAGCTTAAATTGGGCGGGGATGCATCGGTAGCCGCCGGTCCTTTGGGAAGAGAAGCAGAGGCGGGAACCGACCTTCAGCTAAAAGGGGCTATACTTTCATATTCAAGAAGCAGGGGTGCCTTTATTGGTTTGAAGTTGGAAGGGTCTGTTATTACTGTTAACAACGAAGCCAATACGTCATTATATGGCGGAAATTATACACCCACAGAGATATTGCTCTATAGTAAGGTAGAGAGTCCAGTATCTGCCAAAAGATTAATGGACGATTTGGCGAAGTATTAATCCTCAATTTAAAGAGGTATTTGGGTGAATAAAAACATTAAAAAACCCAAAATTACTATTATAGATGACGAGAAAGATTTAGTCGAAACACTAAAATCTTTTTTGGAAGATAGGAATTTTTCTGTTAGTGCTGCCTATGGCGGGCTTGACGGTTTAGAAGTAATAAAAAAAGAAAAGCCCGACATAGTTATATTAGACGTTATGATGCCGGATATGGATGGCAGAGATGTGCTTGTAGAACTTAGAAAAAACGAAGATACCAAAAAGATACCTATTATCATGCTTACCATAAGGAGCGAACCGTTTGATATAGATTATGGGATGCAGTTAGGCGCCGACGCCTATCTACCCAAACCCTATACTGCATCTGCTTTATTGAAGCATATTAAAACAATTTTAAAAAAATAAAACCTAAGGTGCGGAAGGATAGTTCACCTTCTCCAACGGGTATTCATAAACGTAATCCATGATGGCAAGTTTCTTGTCATAGCCAATAGGGTGGGGCTTTATTCTTCAAGCCTTCATAACCGTATTTCAAGAAGCGCTTCTTAAACTTATAAAACCACTTTCTTGAGAAGTTATACTTCTTGCAGAGATGCTTAACAATAATCCCGCCCCCTAAGCCATTCATCAAAAACAAGACACCTCATCTTACGAGCATAATCCATAAAAACAATCCTCCCAAAACCATTATGTACCGTCATAAAAGCCCCCTTAAATACCCTAAAAGTGTAACCCCCAGTGGTGATTATACACTCGTTGTTAGGATACAAAAATGTTAGTTTTCTTGCCTTGACATCTCTATTCTGTCAGGTAAGCTTGGAAGAGAGAGACAGTTTATCTTACTTAAAAGAAAAGGCCGATAAGAGCACACTATCCAAAAGGATAGGGCGCAAAGCTCGAGAGCCTAAACTTGCTTTTAGCAAGCATGGCAGTCAGTTGCCGAAGCCGGAGGAGCCTATTCGCAACTGACGAATAGGTTTTTTGTTATATGGGCAAGTTTTGAATGGCGCGGAGTAATGCGCAAAGGAGAGGCGTCATGTATAATAGAGCAAAAGAATTTCTGGCCCTTATGAAGAAGGCGCGTGTGGCATTTGAGAAAATTGCCGGCCATGGTGCAGGCCATGTACGTTTTTCCTATAAGGATAAAAAAGATAAACTGGTCCTGGTATGCAATAGCGGTGAAATAAAGCAGATAGTTGCCAAAGACGGTGCGTGCGATGACGGCGAATGCATATCCTGGGAAGATTCGGAATTTGCGGGTCAGGTGCCGCTGGAGGCCTTTTATAAATATTTTGACCAAATAGACCGTATAGAGGTAAGCCACCCTCATGTAGATAAAACATGGAACTCTATAGAAGAATTTGAGAGATGGTTAAACTACGTAATTAACAAACAACCATAAGGTTCTTGTACTAAACCCCGCCTAATTCTATTGTCTTTCAATAACTTACGATAAATTTTCCTTTTATAGCTTTGAAATACCGGATTTTATCTTGCAAAGCTTGGTTTGCGGGTGTATATTTAGATAAAACACAGGAGGAATAATGGAGAATCTTTTCTTAAGTCCTTTAGAAATGTCTAACGCTTTAAGCCGTATAGGGGTAAAAAAAGCAACTGCTACAGCATTTGAGTTGTTTATATTTGGGATTTTAGCTGGAATATATATTGCTTTCGGTGCCAATGTTGCAACTGCAATATTGAGCGGGGGGACATTGGATACAGGTTTGGCAAAATTCCTCGCTGGAAGCGTATTTAGCGTTGGGCTTATGCTGGTTCTTATCCCGGGTTCAGAGTTATTTACCGGGAATATTCTTATGACAATAGGATTTATATATAGAAAATACGCCTTCACGAAGGTTTTACGAAATTGGGTTATTGTGTATCTCGGAAATTTATTAGGTGCCCTTCTTATCTGCTGGCTTATATTCATTTCCGGCCTTTTGGGAGAAGTTGGAAACCTAAACCCGAATGGGGTAACTGCGGTTAAGATCGCAGAGGCAAAGCTGCAATTAGGTTTTTCAGAAGCATTATGCCGGGGGATTTTGTGCAACATGCTTGTTTGCCTTGCGGTTATTATGTGCATTGCTTCCAGGACAGTGGTAGGAAAAATATTCGGGATTTATTTTCCAATCATGGTTTTTGTCGCGTCCGGCTATGAGCACTCGGTGGCTAATATGTATTTTCTGCCGGTCGGGCTTATGATGGAAGGGAAGTTTATGTCAAACTTTCTTATTATATTCAAAAATCTCGTTCCGGTAACGATTGGAAACATCATTGGAGGCCTTTTGATTGTTCTGCTGCACCCAAAAGTTGAAGAAAGAATAGCACGCATTCTCATAAAAAAACCCAACAAATCTGCACCAAAGTAAGAAGATATTTAGGCAGGAGGAATAATGGAGAAGAATATTATAGTTATGGTAGTTATTGTGGTTTCTATTGTTTGCGTTGGTTTCTTTTTATGGGTAAATATAGAAAATAGACGACGAAAGAAGAAGCAAAAGACGAAACATGAAGAGAAGCCACTCTTTCGTACCGAAGAAGACTTGGAAGAATACGGCAAACCAATGGATTCCCATCCCGTAGATTTGGACGATACGGAATGATTTGTAGGATACGGACATTAGGAAACTAATGTCTTTTTTTGTTTATGAATATGAAGGATAAACAAGATGAAATCATGCCCTACACCAGATACTTTAGCGGCTTACGTGAAGGGTAAGGTAGATAGTAAGACGAGAAATCAAATATTCAAACATACGGGGAAATGCATGCGTTGTTTTCGAATAATATGTAATTTATATAAAGTATCCTTGAAGCAACGCCGACAGAGGAATAAATGAAAACTCAAACCTTTTTAGCCGCCCCAAAGTAAACTCCGTTCGAAAGAACGAGAATAATAATATTCTTTCGAACGGGGCAAAGGAGCAATTTAGGTGATAGGGATAGTATTCTTTCTGGTGCGAATAGCAGTATTTACAGTAGTACTTTATCTTATCTATTTTTTCTATAAGTCATTACAGAAGTCTACCCAAAAAAAGGTAAGTAAAAAAACCACTATTATTACCTGCCCATCCCCTGCAACACTTGTAGATTATACAAAAGGCAAGATAAAAGGTAAAGAGAAGCAAGAGCTGTACAATCATATAGCTAATTGTAAAGATTGCCAGTATGCCCTACAATCTATGTTTGATGTGCCTACAAAAGAAGCGCTTAAAAAGAAAAAACTCCCAAAATAAGGGAGGTCGAAAGGAATATAATTGTATAAATAAGGTATATTTCCAGGTAATATATGTTGAAAGTCATCCACGATTTAAACAAAGCAGTCGCTAAAAAATTAACTAAAACCAAGATTAAATTTGATTTTTTATATTGTTATCTAAAAGCAAAAACAATAAAATTAGATAGCAGTATAGATAAACTTAATGATTTTGTATTCCAAGAATGTGAAGATATATTATGTCCCCTACAAATAAGAAGTGAAATAAGCCAGCTTTTAGAGATACTAAAGAATTTAAAACCAAAAACCATACTTGAGGTAGGAAGATCTAGAGGGGGGACACTATTTATGTTTTCAAGAATAGCTAGGGATGATGCGGTTATAATTAGCATAGATTTGAACAGAAATGAGGGCAAAAGAAGGCCTGCATTATACAAATCATTTGCCTTATTAGAACAGAAGTTACATACCCTTACTATGGATTCTCATAAACTAGAAAGTAAAAAACATCTAGAAAATATTCTTAAGGATTTAAAATTAGATTTTTTATTTATTGATGGTGATCATGAGTATAATGGAGTTAAAAGAGATTTTGAACTTTATTCAGTTTTAGTAAGAAAAGGTGGAATAATAGCGTTTCATGATATAGTGCCTGGATCTCCTGAAAAAACAGGCGGTGTTCCTGATTTCTGGAATGAAATTAAAACACATTATAAATATAAAGAAATAGTTGAAGATTGGAACCAAAAAGAGTGTGGTATTGGACTCATTTATTGTTGAGGAATATACAGTTTTTATTTAGACCGATAGAGAAAGAAGGTGTAGTAGGTTCAGTACCCATAAAAATATTTGCGGTTATCGTTGGAATTATTACTATCATTGTTTGTGTAGATTTGTCATTACGGAGTTCTACAACAATATCTTCATTACCCTAAGTCCGCCCCAAAGTAAAGGAGCAGTTTACATCGTATGAGGGAAATATCCAAAGCTAAAAAGGCATTGTTTGTTTTAGTTCTTTTAATTATTTCATTTTTATGTATAGAAATATTTGTGAGAGTGGCTTATTATGCGAAATATCATAATATCGATTATCTAACCGCACCCTTTGAAAGAAATTTCTCCAAAGCTAAAAAACCTGTGATTTATAAAACTTACATGGATTATTTCGAAGGCTATTATAAATATAAACCAGGCGATTATTTTAATAATGAAATCCCCTATCGTATAAACAAAGATGGTTTTAGAAATCGTGAAATCAAAGAAAAAAGGAGTTATAGAATAATCTGCTTTGGCGGTTCTACTACGGCTTGCTTGGAATCTCAAGACGGTGAGACTTGGCCTCGACAGCTGGAATTATTAAACGACTATGAAGTGATTAACATGGGAATGTCGGGATATGATAGCTCTAGTATCTATAATCTTCTCACGAAAGAAGCTTATAAATACGAACCAGATTTAATTCTTCTATATTTTGGAAGGAACGACCTTCACCACAATATCAATAGAAGAATCCGCCTGGATAAACCCTACAAAAGATTCTTCTTCAAATTACACAATAAAATCTATTATACAATAATGTCTTATACTTACATTGTGGAAAAATTAAGCCTTATAAAACAAAGCCATCCCAATCCTGCAATGTTTTATCCCTATGAGCCTTGCTCGAAATTTTTAGACAACTTCAACAAGATTCTGGACTTCTGCAAGGAGAAGGATATAGGGGTTATTTATATCTGCCAAGTTAAAAACCCTAAAAGCGATGCTACGAAACTTTATAAACTTCAGGGAACAGTAGAAGAAATCTGCAAAGAAAGAGACATTACGTTCATAAAGACCCGTCCAGAGTTTTTTGAAAAAATGGATAAAGAAGAATTTTTTGCCAATAATGGAAATGACCCGATTCATTTAACGCCTTCAGGAAATAAGGCTTTGGCAGAAATCATTTCTGAAAAACTAAAACGTATAAATAAAGACGTTGTCGCAGGAAAATAGGGACAGACACCATTTAATTTTAAGAAAATAGGTATCTGTCCCCATTTTTGCCCATTTTTTGTTGTTGATACGCTATAAATAAATTGACAGATTTGCAATGCAAGGATTGTAATAGCTTAAAATAAAAGGAACAAGAAATATGAAAAGAAGATTATTATCAATTGCTATTTTTTTAACGGCCCTTATTATTATTTTTTGTCTTGTAGTCAACAATCATTTTTTTATTCTTCAGTTATATCGCCATTATAATGGAATATCTTTTTATTACATAGCGACTAAATTAACAAGGGGAGAATCAGATGTTTTACGTAAATTACAAATATTAGTTGATTATGTGCAGCAAAATGTTTTTAACGGGCACTTTGAAACACAAGATTTGCCACCGCTGGAAAATTTAATCAGAGGTATTGGGTGGTGTGACCAGGATGCTCATTTATACGTAAGATTAATTCAACCTCTTGACATAAGAGGGTATCTGTTTTTTTTAAGAAATACTGCGGGTGCCTCTCCGCATTCAGTAGCTGTTATAACTCCTAAGACAAAGAGGAAGTTAATAGAATATTCAGAAATTATAAAGGAGGGGTGGGTAGTTGATGCTGAACAAGGAGTTATTTTTAAGAATAAGTCAGGCCAACCAGCAACTTTTCAGGATATAGCCTCAGGAAATGCCTTAAACTCTCAAGATAAATATTTTATCAAAGGCGTTAATGAATATAGCTATTATTCCAATGAAGCTCGGATATTTTTAAGCAATACGCCTATATCCTTTGATAATAGAAAAAGACAATTTTTTTATAAGTATATTTTTCCTTTTTTGCCTGATAAAGTTATTCATATATATCAGAATTTATTGTTAAATAAATGGTACAGTAAATTGTTTAAGGAAAAGAATGATTTTTTATATTATAAAGCCCGCAACTATCACATATATGAAAGATTTAGCGAAGCAAGAAAATTATATGAGACTATTATTAGTACCTCTAAAGATAAAACAATGATAAGTAAATGTCTGTTTTTTGAAGGAATGACATATTTTAGACAGAAGCGTTTTGACTATGCCAAAAAAAAATTTGAAAGCATAATTAAGAATTATTCCAATTCACCCTGGTTTCCACTTGCTCAGAAATGGTTACTGGAAGCAGAAAAACTTCTTTAAACCATTTTATTTTAGTTATAGATTTTAGACCAGGTCCAGTTTCCCGTTCAACCTGTCCCTAAAACTGAACGTAGAGTAGGGTACAGGTCTACACTCAGGATCAGTAGCAGGTTAAACAGAAATTCGCAGACGGTCTAAGAACTAACTAAGAACTAACTTGCAAATCCCCATAAAAGAGGGTATATTTGAAAAGACAGTAAGATTTAGGGGGTGGAAGAAGTGAAGAAACTTTTATTGTTATTTTTAGCTTTTGTATTTGTTACAACAAATGTTTTTTCTGACGAACACCCTATCATTAAAACTTCTGAAGTAGAAAAGGTAGTTTTAGAAATGTCCTATGATGTGGGTCGTTTTTCAGGTTATATTGTATTCTATGATAAAGATGCCAACCAATGTGCAGTAAAAGGAAAATGGAATGCTTATTTAAAGGGTAGTTTTAGATTAAGGCGTTTTGAGAAGAAGCTTGACATATCCCCTTCAGAATTCAAAACTATAGAGGGCGACGAAGCATTATTTGCATATGAAATTAAACCCTTTATTTTGGAAGATATAATTAGAAGAACATATGTTAGATTTCTCTTTGAATGGGATAGCTTAAAGGCGCGCACGGTAACATATGTTAAGAATTAAAGAGGAATATTATGAATAAAACCATCAAAAAAATCATAGCGATTAGTTCTTGTACCGTTTGCGATTTCCCATTCAACCTGTCCCTAAAACTGAACGTAGAGTAGGGTACAGGTCTACACTCAGGATCAGTAGCAGGTTAAACAGAAATTCGCAGACGGTCTACAAGTAGTCCCGAACGCGATTGAAAATGAAATAGCACTACGCACAATTAAAAAGTCATTCTAACCTGGTTAGATTTGTCAGGTTTGGAGTTTATAGTCAGCTAATTTCCCAAAACCCCATCCATAACCTTGCAAATTTTGCTTTTCGTAGGTATGCTATAAGAAAAAGAAAACAATGAATTTTAAAAACACAAAAGCCTTCACATTGCTTGAGCTCATGCTAGTGATTTTAATAATAGGCATTTTAACCACGCTTGCTATAGCGAAGTTTCAGGTATTGAAAGAGAAAGCGATTGCGGCGGAGGCAGTAAGGATGTTAGGCGCTGTAAAAAAGCATATGGATATAGCTTCAGAATATGGTACTACTAACATAGTTACAATACCTGGACAAAGAACGCTTTTATCAGTTTCTACAAAATGCTGGACATATATACAGGATTTCGTTCCTATGGTGAATCCAGCCCCTATGGGCATAAGAGCCATTAGAAGAGATGGCCCTTACAAAGACACTTATATAAAACTTGGCTGGATGTCAAATGCCCCACAAGACACAACTTGGTCAGGTACCCACCCAGGCGTCCCTCAAAACTGAATTCTGCATTAAAAGCCATTCTAACCTGGTTAGATTTGTCAGGTTAACCTGCCAAACCCCTTGCAATTCCTGCCTAATATGATATAATTATCACGCGAAAAATAGCGAAAAATATGCACTTCGGAATGGCAAATCCTTCCATGGGTCGGATTTGCGACATTCCTCAGCACAAATTTTTCTTAAGGCGAAAAATTTGGGGCCATAGCTCAATTTGGTTAGAGCATCTGACTCATAA
>JADHYN010000024.1 GCA_016782425.1 Candidatus Omnitrophota bacterium | reverse complement strand
CCGAGGCCGTTAACGGTGCACTCGACCTGCCTTGCGCCGTTCAGAATAGCAGTAAGAGAGTTGCTTACACCAAGCCCTAAGTCGTTATGGCAGTGAACGCTAATTACAGCTTTGTATATATTGGGCACGTTCATCTTTATACCCTTTATAAGTTCGCCAAATTCGTACGGTGTTGCATACCCCACTGTATCGGGAATGTTAACCGTCGTAGCCCCTGCATCAATTACAGCTTCCACGACTTCGTAAAGGAACCTCTTATCTGTGCGCGAGGCGTCTTCCGGTGAGAACTCTACATCCTTTACTTTTCGTTTCGCGTATTTAACGGCCCAGATTGCGGTTTTTAAAATTTCGTTTTTTGCTTTTTTCAGCTTATATTTCATATGTATCTTAGACGTGGCCAGGAACACATGTATGCGAGGATTTTTAGCCTGCTTCACGGCCCTGTAAGCAGCGTCGATGTCGCTTTTAACGGCACGCGCCAGGCCGCATACGGTTGCTTTTTTAACGGCCTTTGCGATTGCTTTTACCGACTCGAAGTCCCCGGGACTTGAGGCAGGAAACCCCGCTTCTATGACATCAACACCAAGAACCTCAAGCTGCTTTGCAATCTCAAGTTTTTCTTTGTTGTTCAAGCTTGCTCCGGGCGATTGCTCTCCGTCCCTTAGCGTAGTATCAAATATTATTATCTTCTCCATCTTTTTCACCTCTATAAGAATCATTTTTTTTGCGGGTGGCATTGGTGAAACCTATTTTTCGAGCGGGTACTCCCGCGAGAAAAAAGGTGAACCAATGACAGGACCCGCAAAAAAATGTTTCTACTCCTCCATCCATGGCATCATCTTACGAAGCCTACGACCGACTTCTTCGATCGGGTGTTTGCTTTCGAGAGCGGATATTTTATTGAAAACGGGTCTTTTGTTTTTATTTTCATCGATCCATTCTTTAGCGAATTTACCTGTTTGTATTTCGCTTAACATATCTTTCATAATTTTCCGCGTCTCGGCTGTTATGATCCTTTTTCCCCTCGTAAGATCTCCGTACTCCGCGGTATCGGATACTTTCTTTCTCATTCCCTGTATGCCTACTTTGTAAATCAAATCGGTTATTAGTTTAAGTTCGTGCAAGCATTCGAAATAAGCTATCTCCGGTTGGTAACCGGCTTCTGTTAGCGTGTCGAAACCTGCTTTTATGAGCTCTGTTACTCCTCCGCAAAGAACCGCTTGTTCTCCAAAGAGATCTGTCTCGGTTTCTTCTTTGAAAGTTGTCTCGATAACGCCTGCCCTTGTTCCGCCAATGCCCTTGGCATATGCGAGTGCGAGCTTAAGAGCGTTACCGGTAGAGTCCTGGAAGATGGCGACAAGGCACGGAACGCCTTTGCCTTCCTGGTACTGTTCCCTTACAAGCGCGCCGGGCCCTTTTGGCGCTACCATAAATACGTCAATATTTTTAGGCGGCACGATTTGCTTGAAATGTATGTTAAACCCGTGTGAAAAAACAAGCGCCTTACCGGCTGCTAAATTCGGCTCTATAGCACTTTTATAAACCATTGCCTGGACATGGTCCTGGGTAAGAACCTGTATGATATCGGCGCTTTTTACCGCCTCATCTGCCGGTATGGGCTTAAAGCCGTCGGCTTCGGCGATTTTGTAATTCGGTGTTTCTTCCAGTTCGCTTACGATAACGTTGACACCGGAATCCCTTAGATTCAGCGCCTGGCCGCGGCCCTGTATGCCGTACCCGATAATCGCAACTTTTTTGTTTTTGATAACGTCGAGATTAGCATCTTTGTCGTGATACACTTTCGCCATTTTTTTTAACCTCCTTCAATGAGCACTACAGTTATGAAAATCTATAGATTTTCATAACTGTGTCTTCTATGAATTTCTTCCATGAACGTGCGAATTGAACCCAGCACTAATTTTGCACCAAAATTGGTGCTGGGTAAATTCGGACATACGACTTACGTCAACCACCGTGGGTGACGTAAGTCGTGTCCTCATTTACCCTTTATTATCAGCCTGTATTGCTATTCTTCCCGTGCGAACAATCTCCGTTATACCAAACGGACGCAAAAGCTCCAGGGTTGCATTTATCTTTTTGACATCGCCCATTTCCTCGATTATTATAGAACCCTTGCCCATATCAAGAACTTTGGCATCTAAGCTATCCACGACCTGCATTACCTTATCCCTTGTTTTTGCGTCGATTTTTACTCTGACGAGCACAAGCTCCCTGTCTATGCAATCCTTCTCGGTAAGATCTATGACCTTGATTACGTCGATCAGCTTATTGAGTTGTTTTTTTATCTGTTCCAGTATTTTCTCATTAGCATCCACGACCATGATTATTCTTGAAACGCTGGGATCTTCGGTTTCAGCAACAGCAAGCGAATTTATATTAAATCCCCTCGCGCTGAAAAGCCCCGCAATTCTGGCCAAGACACCGAATTTATTTTCAACCAATACTGAAAGTGTAAACTTCTCCATTTTTTTCCTATTCTTATTTTTGATTTTAAATTTTTGTTCCTAATTTTGGATTTTAAATTTTCAATTTTGAATTTTTATGCCATTCCTCCGATCATTCTGTTAATCGCCTGGCCGGCAGGAACCATCGGCATAACGTTTTCTTCTTTCTCAACAGCAAAGTCGATGATAACCGTATTTTTCACTTTAATGGCTTTTTCGATTGCTTTTCTCACATCCTTCTTTTTGGTAACACGTATTCCGCAGGCCCCGTAGCTCTCTGCGAGTTTAACTAAATCCGGGCAGTTGCACGTGTTTAGATAAGTATGTGAATACCTTTTTTCGTAAAACAGTTCCTGCCATTGCCTGACCATGCCAAGATAGCAATTATTTAAAACAGCAATTTTTACGTGAATTTTCTCCAAAACAGCCGTGGCAAGTTCCTGGATATTCATCTGAATGGAACCGTCCCCTGCGATATCGAAAACTATTTTATCCGGCCTTCCGACCTTCGCGCCGATAGCGGCGGGAAAACCGTATCCCATCGTGCCCAAGCCACCGCTGGAAAGGAAGGTTCTGGGCTTTGTATATTTATAATACTGCGCCGCCCACATTTGGTTCTGGCCGACTTCTGTCGTAATGATAGCGTTGCCTTTGGTTGCTTTATAAATCTCTTCCAGGACATACTGCGGCCTTAACTTATTGTCATCCTTATATTTCATGGGCGCTTTTTTCTTCCATTCGTTTATTTTATTCAGCCATTTTTCCGTATTGGGTTTCTTTTTAAGCGTACTGATTAATCCATGTAAAGCGTGTTTGGCGTCCCCTATGCATGGAATATCGACTGTAACGTTTTTGCTAACGCTTGAAGGATCAATATCAATATGGGCTATTTTCGCGTGAGGCGCAAATTCATCAAGTTTTCCGGTAACCCTGTCGTCAAATCTGGCGCCCACGGCAATTATCAAATCCGATTCCTGTATAGCGTGGTTTGCATAAACAGTGCCGTGCATTCCGAGCATACCGAGGCTTAATTCATCCGTATCCGGAAAAGCGCCCATGCCTAAAAGCGTTGTGGTAACGGGGATGTGGTATTTTTTAGCAAGCTCGGTCAATTCGCGGCTTGCGCCGGAAATTATAACGCCGCCGCCGACATACAAAACAGGTTTTTCGCTTTTTTCGATTGCCTTTGCGATCCTTTTTATCTGCCCTTTGTGGCTTTCGAAAGTAGGCTTGTAGCTTCGTATATTCACTTCCTTAGGATAATGGAAATCACATGATGCCATTTGAACATCCACGGGCAAATCGATAACGACAGGCCCCGGACGCCCTGTTCTTGCTATGTGAAATGCCTCCTTTATTGTCTGGGCAAGTTCTTTAACATCCTTAACAAGAAAGTTGTGTTTTGTGATCGGCCGCGTAATACCGGTAACATCGGCTTCCTGAAAAGCGTCATTACCGATAAGAAATGTCTTAACCTGGCCGGTAATGGCTACCATAGGAACAGAGTCCATGTACGCGGTTGCGATTCCCGTAACAAGATTCGTTGCGCCCGGCCCTGATGTAGCAATACAAACGCCCACCTCTCCGGTTGCCCGGGCATAACCGTCCGCAGCATGAGCTGCGCCCTGCTCGTGCCTGGTCAGTATGAAACGCGGCTCTTTCATTTCGTACATCGCGTCGAAAAACGGCAAAACCGAACCGCCCGGATAGCCGAATATGACTTTTACGCCTTCGCGCCTTAGTGATTCTAAAGCTATTTGTGCACCATTTTTTTTCACCCCGCCCTTCCTCTCTTTTTAGTGCAGGATTTTGATTTCATTTTTTGCCTCGCTATTTCCCCGCCCCTAGACATTAGTTATCGTAATGTTTTTAGGAAGGGCGGGGTTCATATTAAACTCCGCTACTTGAGCACTGCGCCTTTGCTCGCAGAGCTCACCATTTTTGCATACCGCGCCAGATACCCGACCTTCACTTTGGGCTCGGGCTCTTTCCACGAGGCAAGCCTTTCTTTTATCGCGCCATTACTCAACTTTAAATCGATACTTCTCCTGTTAATATCAATCACGATCTCATCGCCGTCTTTTACGATAGCGAGAGGTCCGCCTGCGGCTGCTTCTGGCGCAATATGGCCGACGCTTATGCCGCGCGTTCCCCCGGAAAATCTTCCGTCTGTAATAAGCGCAACGTCTTCGCCGAGGCCCATCCCCGCAATAGCTGCTGTCGGGCTAAGCATCTCTCTCATGCCCGGGCCGCCCCTGGGGCCTTCGTATCTGATAACAACGCAGTCACCTTTTTTAATACGCTTACCCATGATTGCGGCCATCGCCTGTTCTTCGGAGTTGAAAATCTTGGCCTTTCCCTTGAAGCGAACGTTTCTTTTGCTTATCGCAGATTGTTTCACCACAGCGCCGTCCGGGGCAATATTCCCCTTCAGGATGAAGATACCGCCCTCCTTGTGATAAGGATTCTTGGTGTTTCTTATCACATCTTCATCGGAAATCCTGGCATCAGCGGCAATTTGATTTATAGACTTGTCGCTGACAGTCTGGACATTATTGAGCACCTGCCTTAAGCGTTTCATGACTCCGGGAATACCTCCTGCATACTCCAGATCCTCCATAAAGTAATCGCCGCCCGGACGAAGATTTGTAATATGCGGGGTGATCTTACTGATTTTATCGAAAAGCTCGAGCTGCAAATCCGCTCCGGCTTCATGCGCTATAGCCATAAGATGCAAAACCGTGTTGGTAGACCCCCCGATCGCCATATCAATTTTGATGGCGTTTTCAAACGCTTTCGGAATCAGGATTGTTTTCGGCAGAATATTTCTTCTGACAAGATTAACAATTTTAACGCCCGACTCATAGGCGATTCTTTCTTTTTTGGCAGATCCCGCCAGTGCTGTCCCGCATCCGGGAAGGCTCATACCTAAAACTTCGGTAATACAGGCCATGGAGTTTGCCGTATACAAACCCTGGCAAGCGCCCTGCGCAGGACAGGCGCAAACTTCCAAAGCCTCCAATTCCTCTTTATTGATTTTTCCGGATCTAAACCTTCCGATAGCCTCGAATGTGTCCCTGACAAGGCTGCGCCGCTTAAAGTTATAACTTCCCGAGATCATGGGTCCCGCCGTAACAACGATAGTCGGAATATTAAGCCGCGCCGCGGCCATGAGCATGCCGGGCGTAATCTTGTCGCAGTTTGTAAGGCATAAAAGCCCGTCCAGCTGGTGCGCCCGGCAAACTGTTTCGATCATGTCAGCGATTAATTCCCGCGAGGCAAGCGAATATTTCATGCCGCTATGCCCCATGGCAATACCGTCACAGATGCCGGGTATTCCAAAAATAAACGGAACTCCGCCGCCCGCCGAAACACCCCGTTCAATAAAGCGCTCCAATCGCCTCATGCCGACATGTCCCGGAATCAAATCCGTAAAACTTGACGCAACACCTATGAAAGGCTTGCCCATCTGGGAAGGCGACATGCCTGTCGCGTATAAAAGGGATCTGTTGGGCATCCTTTCCAAACCTTTTTTTGCTCTATCACTTTTCATAAGTTCTCCTTATATAATATGTTAGATACTAATATCTAGCTATATGAGCTATATAGTATACATTATAGGACAAAAGGTTGTCAAGAAAAAGAGGGGTCGGCGGGAACAGTTAAACATATACCTTTAAAATCCGGATATATGATTTACCGCTTGTGCAGTCTTACGCGCCTTTTTGAGAAAAATAAAAAGCTATTGTGAAATTTCCTCTGTACCCTTCAGATACATTAAGTATTCGCTGTCCGTGGTAAGAATAACGGTGGTGCCCTCATCAATGGTGTTCTTATAGGTATCCAACGTTTTTAAGAATGCGTAAAAATTAGGATCCCTATTATACGCGTCCGCATAGATGTCAGTGGCTTCGGCATCGGCTTTTCCCTTGTTTTCTTCGGCTACTTTATAGGCCTCGGATTGTATCTGCTTTAGTTCTTTTCCCGTCTGGCCTTCGATTTCAGCCTTTTTTCCCTGGCCCTCCGAACGGTATTGTTCGGCTGCGCGTTTCCTTTCGGATATCATCCTGTCAAATACTTTTTGCTGGACCTCGGAGACATAGTTTATTCTTTTTATCCTGACGTCAACGATTTCTATTCCGTATTGCGGCACGATTTTAGCCGCTTCCTGGAGTATACCACGGGTAAGGGCATTCCTGCCAAATTCTATTTTCTCGAGTTCGCCGGCAAGCTGGTCTGATGGTTCGTCCAGTTGTTCAGCCGCGCGTTCCTCTATAATCCTATTCGTATTTCTTACGGCCTCGACAAGGTTGTGGCTTGTCACGAAATCCCTTGTTGCCGAATCAATGATATCATCGAGCCTTGCCTGCGCGCCTGTTTCATTTGTCACTGACTGCAGAAACCTCAAGGCATCAACTATCTTCCACCTGGCTGTCGTATCGACCCAGATATATTTTTTATCTTTCGTAGGCACCTGGTTCGGATTGCCGTCCCATTCCAGTATTCTTTTCTCAAAGTAGTTCGCCTGTTGTATGAAGGGCATTTTGAAATGAAGTCCGGCCGCCGTTATGGGCTTACCCATCGGCTCGCCGAACTGGGTTATCACAACCTGCTGTGTTTCATCAATCGTATACACAGCGCCGCTTACCATTAGTATGGCGACGAGTATTGCCGCAATCGTTATAAAAGATAATAGTTTCTTCATTAGTTGCCTCCCTGCCTGCCGGCAGGCAGGCCTTTATCGCCCAGGTGAAGGAGCGGTAAAATGCTTTTTTCTTTAGAGTCCACGATAAATTTCTTTCCTGCTTTTGGCAGGATTTCGTTTAACGCTTCCAGGTAAAGCCTTTTTCTCGTAACATCCTTTGCGTTTTTATAGGCTTCCCACGTCGCAATGAATTTCGCGGCGTCACCCTTTGCCATGTTGATTCTGTTAAGCGCGTATCCTTCCGATTCCCTTATTGTTTTTTCCGCTTCGCCGCGGGCTTTTGGTATAATTTTGTTGTACTTCTCCCAGGACTGGTTTATGACTTTCTCTTTTTCCTGCTTTGCTTCGTTCACTTCGTTAAACGAGGGCTTTACCGCGTCAGGCGGATTTACGTCCTGCAGCTTTACCGTTACAATCTGTACACCGGAATCATAAGAGTCGAGGATTTCCTGCAGCTTGTCCTGCACTTCCTGGTTTATCTCTACTCTCCTTCTTGTGAGAACCTCGTTTACCGTGTTGTCGCCCACCACCTGGCGCATGACAGCCTCCGAAATATTGCGTATGGTTCCTCGCGGGTTTCTTATGTTAAAGAGGAGTTTTACCGGATCCTTTACTTTAAACTGGACTATCCATTCAACCACTAAAACGTTTAGGTCTCCTGTAAGCATCAGTGATTCGTCGAAATATTCTCTCGCCGAGTACTGGCTTACGATACCGGGGTGCCTGGTGCGGAAACCGAACTCCTCTTTAAATATGTACTTAACCTTAACCTTGTTTACCTTTTCGATAAACGGCACCTTAAGGTGAAGCCCGGGATTGGTCGATCTTACGTATTTTCCGAAGCGTCTTATCACGCCGACTTCATCGGGCCCTACCGAATAGAAGCTCGAAAAAAGCGCCGCAATTATCACCACGCCCGCCACGGCAAGGGGTATTAAGCCTTTAAACTTTTGTAACTTTTTCCCCGCCTCTTTAAGAAAGTCGTCGGGGTTTCCGAATAGATCTTCCGGTTTTTCAAAATCCGCCATGCTCAGCCTCGCTTTCCAATTGTTGGGTTACTGCCCCTATGAATGGAGTCAGTCCCGAATTTTTCTTTTATTTTATCAACGGCGCTGTGGACGTTTTCTCTTTTTTTATCTCCGGTTTCTATAAAAAGCGTGTCGCGAAAATCTGCCGGAGAAAGATTGGAAACCTTAACGCCGACAAGGCGCACTTTTTTACCTTTTGAATTGAACCTATTATAAAGGTTTTTAACCTCTTTGTAAAGCATATCCGTAAAATTGTTTGGGACGCCTATCGTAATGGCTCTGGTGTAAGTTTTAAATCCCTCCAGGCGTATTTTTAAAGTAATTGTTCTGCCCTTAAGCCCGTCGCATCTCAGGCGGCCTGACACTTTTTCACAGAGCAACATTAGCGTACTTTCGATTTTTTCCCTGCTAAGAGTATCCTTGTCAAACGTGATTTCATTGCCTATTGATTTTGCTTCTTCGGCGAATTCAACGGTTCTTTCATCTATACCGTTAGCTAAATTCCATAAGTGTGCGCCGTTTTTGCCGAATACGTCAATTAATTCTTTTACGTCTTTTTTTGCGAGCTCACCGATAGTATTAACATTCATTTTGCGCAAAATAATCTCTGTTTTTCTCCCGAGGCCCCAGAGCTTTCTTATATCAAGCGGCCACAGGAAGCCAAGTAACCCCCGGACGCTAACTTCGACAAATCCGTCGGGTTTTTCCAGGTCAGAGGCGATTTTTGCTACCATTTTAACGGGCGCAAGGCCTACGGAGGCAGTTAATCCTGTATCTTTTTTTACGCGAGATTTTATTAAAAGGCATGTTTCGCGGGGTGTGCCCCGTTTCAAATCAAGTGCCGACGAAAATGCTTCTGCACCTGATTTGGAACGGGGTGTGCCAAAAAGGTGAAAACTTCCGGTTATGTCCATGAAGGCTTCGTCAATACTTATGGGTTCGACTTCCGGGGTAAAATCATAAAAGATTTTATAAATTTGACGTGAAATTCTTGCATATTTTTCCATGTTCACCGGCAGGAAGATAGCGTGCGGGCACTTCTTGTAAGCTATGGAGATAGGAAGGCCTGAGTGAACGCCAAACTTTCTGGCTTCGTAAGAGCATGTCGATACAACGCCGCGGCCACGGCCTTTCTTCGGGTCTGCGCCGACTATAACCGGCTTTCCGCGAAGACTTGGATTATCGCGCTGTTCAATTGCGGCGAAAAAGGCGTCCATGTCCACATGAACGATAAACTTTCTCTTCGGCAGGATATTCATTCTGGAAGCTGCTTTTTTAAGAAAAATCGTAAAAAACTTCGTATGCCCGGAATTGCTGTCGGTAAGACCCAGCGTAAATGCCGATATCGATAACCAAATACGCGTAGCACAGCATCTCGGCTCATAATATGGGTTGAGTCTAGAATTGTATAGATATAGCCCCATCCGCCGGCGAGTTTCATGTTCTCCCGCGCGGCTTTGCTTTTTCGAACCGATGCGCATCCACCGCAATGGTTTTGGTGGATGGCATTAACAACTTTGCTGGCGTCAATTACTGGCATCTTAAGAGAGCGCGCTTTCCAAATAATCCAATTGTCGTATCTTGGGTGTCCGATTGCAAAAGGCGGCATTTTCCAGCTGGTTTCCCGGGGGAAAACAAAGTAATCGCTACCGTAAGGCCGATGGGGTTTTCCCGCGCTTTTAACATATTCGCGTAGCTTGTTTTCCCAGTCCGGTGCCATAAAGTCCCATGATTTATTGATATCAATGTCCTGGCGTCTTCCTATCATCAAAAATTTCTGAAACGATATGCGTTTTACGGCATCCAGAAAGTTACTTTGAAGAATTATGTCCGGATTAACGTAACACATCAGGCTATGGTTGGATGCATTTTGTGCTTTTTCAAAAATGGAATTAACCAGTAGTATACCGTATTTACTACGTTCTATATCGGGTATATATTTTGTTCCGAATTCACGGGCGGTTTCGGCTACCCCGTCTTCGTCGCCAAGCAGTATAATTTCACACTTGGGCCTTAGCAATGTCCAGCTTTTTATGGCATTACGCTGTATAACCGCTATTTGACCGCGGAATGGTTTTGGAGAAGTGAAAAAAGTTAACATGACATTTTTATTTGTGAATTCGTTCGGGAATTGCCCTCAATTGCCCCCCCACCCCGAATCGCCCTTTATCGATACCAAATTCTTTCCGGCAATACCTCATCATTCTCGTTCGGTTTGCCCAGTGTTTTGGCCTTTTTTTGATCGAATGGTGGCTCGGCAATTCTTCGACTTCTTTAAAGAACTTGTGTGTCCTGTTTTTCCTTCCCGTTTCCGACATTACAAGGTAGCTGAAGCATATGTCTTCCATGCCTTTTTTGGCTAATTCAAGCATATCTTTTTCAAATGTCGCTATTTTTTTAAAAAACTTACGGGTATATTTTTTATGAAATATTACCGATCTCGGTAATATCATTTCCGCTTCCGGATAGGCGTTTGTAATGGCCCAGTATCTGTTGAACTTGCAAGACCTGCCCCATATGCCGTGGATAACCTCGGGGTCTTTTTTCCATTCGCTATGCAGGTTTTTTATGGCGCCGTTTGACACTATCAAATCGTCGTCCTGCATGTAAATCGTATCGTGTTTTGTGAGTACGCCGGCAGCGTACCATCTCGTGTTCATGCCGAGGTCCGCAACCGGGGTTATGACGGTTACCCCTTCTATAGACTTTAAAAATGAGAGTTTCTCATCGGGATTATTGTTCCATACTATTATGTCGTCTATGAGTTCGTTTTTTCTTAGTTCCGGGATTATTTTAGCGACATTTTCCGGTCTTTTCCAGCTCAGCATAACCGCGCTAATCACTTCTTACCTCTTTTTAATCATATTGTATCACACAACGGGACAGTTGTTTACGGTTTAAGTAACCTATGACATTTTAATTCTGTCTTTTAAGAGCCGGTTTTTAAGCACTATTACGCCCCATATGTCGAGTATGCCGTGCCATGCCCTTTTGGGGATATTGTTGAATTTTGCCTTCCCGTATTTACGCTTTCCGTGTTCTATCTCCACTTCTTTTACGGAAAAGCCTTTTGCCCTTGCCAGGAGTGGAAAATATAGGAAAAAATTCCTGAAATAAGGGAAAAAGCCTAAAATATCTTTTCTAAAAACGAACAATCCGCACCCTGCATCCCTGGTGATGTCTCCAAGTATTGCTAAGCGAAAAAATCTTGCCAACAACGAGGCGAACTTTCTCGAGAAATTATCTTTTCTATGTTTTCTTATTCCTATGATGAAGTCGAAATCCTCTTTAAAACGCAGGAGTTTCGGTATTTCTTCGGGAGGATTCTGTAAATCTCCGTCCAGGGTAATTATCCAATCGCCGCGCGCCTTCCCAAAACCTGCAGCTAAAGCAGCGCTTTTACCTTTATTTTCACCAAACGACACAACAGTTATATTAGGATAGTCACGGCAAAGCTTCTCCAGGGTTTCGCGAGTGAGATCCGTGCTACCGTCGTTTACGTAAATAATTTCATACCGCGAGGAAAGCTTCTCTATTACTCTGTGAAGCTTCTCCTGAAGCTCGGATAATGATTCGTATTCGTTAAAAACCGGAATTACGATTGAAAACTTAACATCGGTTTGGTTTATGAAATTATTCATTTTTTTCAAATAGAAATAACTCGAGGGAATTGTACCGTCCATAGTACACAATATTATAGGATTCTTTAAATGTTTTCTTGATAACTTTATTCCGGTCAAGGGCATGGGATAATATTATCCAAACTCTATTATGCCCCTTTACGGACTCGAATAACTTCTTAACATTTTCGTAGGTTGGAAGCATATACGGCGCATTGCTTTTACCCGGAAATATCTTTTCCTCCACATCGGTTCTTTTAAAATAATAGTCGTTGAAAATTTCTTTCTTTGAGATCGAATCGTTAAACATTAATAAATCGCCCGGTTTGGCATTTTCCGTGATGTAATTGGAAACCTCCCTCCACTGCGGCTTATCAATTCTTCCACGCTGTTTTACGACGCTAATCATAGAAAAAATAATGATTATAGAAACTATGGTATATTTTAATTTATTGTTTTTTATGATGCTCATGCCTTTTGCCGCTAATATGTAAAAAGCCAGTGAGGCTACCATGATGTACTTACTTGTATAAAGAGGAGCCGAAACCTGTGAAATCGCAAATGGCACAACTATCGGCACCAAGAGCCATAATAAAAGCAGGTAATAGCGACTCCCGCCCGATAAGTTCATTTTTGGCTTGGTATCTTTATATTTGACTAGTGAAAATCCTACGAGTAGTAAAAATAGCAAGAGAACCGGAAAAGATCCTGAATAATCAATAAATGTTTTCATCAGTGAAGTAGGCGAAGGTTGTGGTATCCAAAATAAACTTTTTTGTATGTTCAATAAATATACTATCCAATACCGTATAAGAGGTGCGCATAGAATTGTAATTACAGCTTGCGATAAAACCCATCTTTTAAGGTTAATCTTTAAAGTCTTTTTCTTCCCAAAAAGAAGCACGGTAAGAAAATATATATTTTGAACAAGAATTACAAGCAGGCCGCTGTGATGCGTATATACAAGTAGGGTGTTAGTAATGATATAACTTTTGCCATGTTTACTTTCACTAAGCAGCTTTACAAAAAAATACATGGAAATAAGGCCGAGAAGCGGCATTAAGCTATACATCCTGGCTTCCTGGGAATAGTAGATATGGAATCTGGATAGGGCCAGAATCAAAGAGGCAAAAATGCCTGTTTCTTTGTCAAAAAAGTAACTTCCAACCTTATAGATCATTATTATCACAAAAAATCCTAATATTACCGAGAGAAATCTCGCAGAGAACTCTGAGCTTCCAAAGATATTAATCCAATTTCGTAAAAGAAGGTAGTAAAAAGGCGGGTGGAAGCTTTTATACCGTATGAGAATAATAAGAAATATATTCTTAAGCCCGGCTATCCTAATGGAGACACATTCATCCAGCCAAAAGCTCTCTTTGTTTAATCCATAAATCCTTAACAATAATCCCAAAGACAAAATCCCAAGGAGTGTTAATATGGTTT
The DNA here is from genome assembly GCA_016782425.1 of Candidatus Omnitrophota bacterium. Lineage (GTDB taxonomy): Bacteria > Omnitrophota > Gorgyraeia > JABMRN01 > RBG-13-46-9 > JABMQJ01. The sequence continues at coordinate 486 of JADHYN010000024.1, read as the reverse complement.
TATTGAATTTTAGTTTCATGTCTTCTCAAATAGGTAAACCTCTATACCGACATACTTCTTCGCGTACGATTCTTCAAATGTTTCGCGGAGTGTTTCTTTAATTAATCCCCTATGGTCGCAATCATGACATAGTATAAGCCAAACTCTGTCATGACCCTTTATGCGTGGCCAGGTCTCTTTTATGTCTTTTTCGGTTATCCCCATGGCCTTTTCTTTCATTGTCATCGGTACTTCTCGCGTTCTTTCAGGGAGCGGTATCTTAATAAGGTCTTTTCTTTTTGAATAATAATCAAAAACATTTTCCTGAAAATACCCCTTGTGGAACAACAAGACATCTTTCGACTTTGCATTCGTATCTATGTAATTCGCAACTTCCCGCCACTGGTTCTTGGTAACCCTTACATAATATGAGCCGGTGGTCATAAGGGAAAGAATTACTACTATGAAAATAATTATTATTTTTAGGTTTCTATTTTTAAAAATCCT
>JADHYN010000008.1 GCA_016782425.1 Candidatus Omnitrophota bacterium | reverse complement strand
CATTCCGGATCAGGCGTTTCATAATTCATGGTGGGGGGAATAACGCTATTGGAAATAACCAGAGAACAGGTTATTGCCTCCAGCGCACTTGCTGTTCCCATAGTGTGCCCCAGCATTGACTTTATCGAGCTTATAGGTATGCTTCCGGCAAGAGTTCCGAATACGTCTTTTATGGATGCTGTCTCTGTTTTATCGTTCGGCCCGGTTCCGGTCCCATGGGCAGATATGTAATCCACCTCTTCTTTTTTTACACTGCTATTTTTTAAACCCTTTTCTATAACTTTTCTTATTCCTTTTTTGCTGGGTATCGTCATGTTGAACGCGTCACAGCTTAAACCATAGCCTAAAATTTCAGCATATATAAAGGCTTTTCTCTTAAGTGCATCCTCTATCGGCTCGAGAACCAGAATAGCAGCGCCTTCGCCGACTATCATTCCTTTTCTATTCTTATCAAATGGCTGGCATTTTTCAGGCGCCATGGCAAAGAGCCTCTGAAAACCGGTAAAGGCAAGCCTGGAAAGAGGATCAGCACCACCTGCAAGCATCATTTCACGCCTGCCGGTGCGTATAAGGTCAAAGGCAAATCCTATAGAATAATTGCCGGCCGCGCAAGCTGTAGGTATCACGCAATTATCACCTGTTATGCCAAAGCAATACCCTACGTTATCTGAAAGATTATTAACCGGAAATTTGGCTACGTTGGAAGAATAAACTCCCTCTTCACCTTTTTGTATCCAAAATCTGTCAATAAGTTCTATATAAGGCGACTCGCCCATTGTGCTTCCTATGATAATACCCAGATCTTTTGCTTTATGTTTTTTTAAATTGATATCCGCGTCTTCAAGGGCAAGTTTTGTAGCCGCTATTGCCAGTTGTGAACCACGGCCTATTTTTTTTGCAGTCGATTTAGACATAAAGTTTTCCGGTTTGAAATTTTTTACTTCTCCACCGCGTTTAATACCAAATTTTGAGGTATCAAACCGTTCTATCTCGCTTATACCGGATGTGCCGGAAATAAGGTTCTTCCAGAAATCATCCTTTCCTATCCCGATGGACGTAACAGCGCCTAAACCTGTTATCACGACTCTTCTATTTACACGCAAAGGTCATTTCTCCTTTTGCTACGGTATCGTTATTAACTTTTGCTTCTGTCTCAAATACGCCGCCCATGCGCGTCATCTTGACTGTTTTTATAATTACTTTTAGTTGGTCACCGGGAATTACGACTTTTGAAAACCGTATTTTTATATTTGTTACATAAAAAGCCTTCGCTTCCAGATCCGGGATGCTTTTCTTGAGTAACACACAAGCTGCCTGCGCCATTGCTTCAGCGGTGAACGCTCCGGGGAAAATGGGATTATCCGGAAAATGCCCGTTAAAAAACGATTCATTTGCTGATATGTTTTTATACGCTGTTATGGACTTTTCCGTTTCGAGTTCCATAACCCTGTCGATCATTAAAAAAGGGTATCTCTGCGGAATAAGTTTTTTAATTTCTTCTATAGTAATCATATCACCCCTGCTTAAGGTATTCGGTAGTCAGATTTACTGTGTCTTTCAAACTAAGCAAAGACATGAGCTTGCTTTCCGGAATTTGAATCTTATACTTCTTCTCGATCGAAGCCAGGATTTCGAGAGCCATCATGGAGTCCATGCCAAGGTCCTCCACAAAGCGCGCCTCCATGGTAATCTTTTCCGGCTCTATCTCCGTAATCTCCGCTATTATACTTCTTAGTTCTTTTTCTAAATTTTCCATAATTACCTCGGGCATATTACACCCCCGTTTACATAGCCAAACCCCCGTCAATGGTTATCACCTGACCGGTGACGTATTTAGCCTGATCCGAAGCGAGAAATGACGCGACGCGTGCGACTTCCTCACTCCGTCCAAATCTCCCCAAGGGAATAGCCTTAAGGATCTCCTTCTTAAAGTTCTCTTTCAAATCCTTCACCATATCCGTATCTATGTAACCCGGCGCGATAGCGTTGACCCTTATATTATAGGAGCCCACTTCCCGCGCGAGCGACTTCGTAAGGCCTATGATCCCTGCCTTACTGGCAGAATAATTGACCTGCCTCGGCATACCTTTAATACCGGCTACAGAAGTCAGGTTTATGATGTTCCCGCTTTTTTGCTTCATAAACGTAACTATTGAGGCCCGTATAAGATTGAACGCGCCGGACAGGTTGGTAGCTATCACGTCCTCCCAGTCCTGCTCCTCCATTAGCATCAGGGCTTTATCGCGAAGAATCCCTGCATTATTCACGATAATATCAAGTCGCCCGAATTCGCTTCTTATGCCTTCCACCATTACTTTTATAGCCTCGTAGTCTTTGACATCCTGGCGAAAGATAAGGGCCTTACGCCCTTTTTTCTCAATTTCTTTTTTCAGCTCGAGCGCTTTTTCTTCGCTTTTTAAAAAATTAAAAGCGACATTAGCGCCTTCCCTCACAAATTCCTCTACAATAGCGCGCCCTATGCCACGCGATCCGCCTGTAACTATAGCTACTTTATCCTTTAATAACATTATATCGCTCCGATGATCAGGCTCGAATTATTCCCCGTAGGACTGAACGAATTAATAAGAACTTTATCAACTTTCGCTTCCCGCGATTCATTCGGCACGTAATCCAGGTCGCATCGCCGGTCCGGCTCTTCGTAATTTATCGTGGGCGGCATGAAGCTCTCGGAAAGCGCGCCAATCGAAGCGGCCAGGTTCATCGCCCCGCCTGCTGAAAAACTGTCTCCTATCATTGATTTTATGGCGCTTGCCGGAATTTCCTTGGCGCGCTTATTGAACACATTTTTTATCGCCCTTGTTTCCATGACATCACAATCAAGCGTAGAATTGCCGGTTGAACTTATGTAATCTATATCTTCGCCCTGCATACCGGCGTCGTGTATGCAATTCTTCATCGCCTCGGTAGCGCCCTCGGCTTTGGGGTTACAAATGTTTTGGCTTTTAGGGTCAAAAGAAGTGCCATATCCAAGAATCTCCGCGTAAATCTTCGCGCCCCTGTCTTTGGCGTGATTCAGCTCTTCCAGAATAATGAGTGAAGCCCCCTCTCCGAACATGATGCCGTTTCTTCTTCTATCATAAGGGCAGTTTATTTCTTCTCTTCCCGCCTTCGATCCGGAAAGCTCGCCTAATTTATAAAACCCTTTGTAAGTCTGCTCGCACATCTCCTCCACGCCTCCCGCTAGCACGACAGAATAATCATAAAGCTTCATCATGTTAAGCGCGTAATAAATAGCGTCCAGGCTCGAGCAGAATCCTGTCGCAATGGTGCTGTTGAACCCCTGTATATTAAATCGTATCGCTATATGGCTTGCCGGAGAATTTATAACCGTGTTAGGGAAAAGTGCCGGATTTACTGCGCGTGGCCCTTCCCGAAGTGACTCTTTGTCGAATTCGCTTATTGAGCGTACGCTTCCAAGGGTAGACCCAAGGGAAACGCCATAGCTATCAGTATCATCTTCAGGTATAGGGAATGTAAGCTTTGAATCTTCTAACGCCAGCTTTGAAGCTGCTAGTGCAAGAATTGTGGTCCTGTCTAAATTACGCAGCCCCTTTGGCCCAAGCATTGCTTCCGGGTTCAAATCGCTTATCTCCCCGCCTAATTTTGTCCGTAAATTAGACATATTGAAAAGCGTAACAGGCTTTATTCCGGATACGCCTTCTTTGAGCGCCTTCCAGAACGCATTTTTCCCGATCCCGTTCGGCGCTAATACGCCTATTCCTGTAATAACAATTCTTTTTTCCATAGTTAAAAATGTCCTGAAAAAAATATCGCGGCCTGCTTACTTGTTATTTTTGTGTTCTTTGTCCGTGATCCACTTATCTACGGATGTTTTTTTGAACCGCCACGCTGATCCGACCTTGAAGCCCGGAATCTTCCTGTCCTGCACGTGCTTGTAAATAGTTACCTTCTTAAGGCGCAGATACTTCGCGACCTCGTCGATCGTCATGAGACTTGGCTTATTACTATTTGTCATTTTGAGACACCTCTCCTTTAATTATATATGGTTATACAGCTTAATATATATTACTATGCGTTAATACGCGTTAATATATAATACTAAGGGGTGCTATTAAGTATAATGAGGAAACCGGATTTGTCAAGGGTGGTAGGCTTAAAGTAGACCATATAAGGCCCGGCTGCGGTTGTGTTAATCGGTCGCGTCTCGCGAAACGTCGATCGTCGTTCGGTTGCGTGCGTTTTAGCCTCGCAACCCATAGACGCAACCGTTTCTCGCGACACAACCGCAACCGATTGACGAATGACGAGTTAGCAAGATAAGTTATACGTTAGGATTTAACAATATAGGTATTGCCGCCTTTGGATTTGGCAGCATAGAGGCCCTGATCAGCAAGCTGGGTAAGCTTTTCAAGGTCAGATGGAGCGCTTCCAACCTCTTTTTGCGATATGCCTATGCTAGCGGTTGCCCGTATCTTCTCCTTTTCAAAGACAATGGGCTTACTCAACATGCTAAGAAGCCTTTCTGAGACGCTTTTAGCCTCTTCTTCGGTCTTGTGAGAAAGCATTATTATGAATTCGTCCCCGCCGAAACGGCCGAAAAGGTCTATTTTCCGAATAAGCTTCTTTATTCTGTCAGCGAACTCCCTTATGACCCTATCCCCCGCAGCGTGGCCTTTCGTGTCGTTTATCTCTTTAAAATTATCTATATCCAGAAGAATGATAGCTACCGAAAAGTTATTCCTCAGGGCCTTGTCGAGCTCTTCGCGAGCCTGCCTTATGAAGTGGGCGCGGTTCAGGGCCCCTGTCATCCAGTCGAAAGTGGCTTCTTTTTTAAGCTCATCATGTTTTGCCTTTATTTCAAGGAAATTCTGTATACGCAGGATAAGCTCTTTTGGCGACACCGGCTTTACCAGGTAATCCACTGCTCCTCGGTGAAGGGCCCTGAGCTTATCGTCTATTTTTATACTCGCTGTAAGAAACAATATAGGTATGTAGTTTTCTCCGAAATATTCCTTTATATTGTCCATGACCTCAAAACCGGTCATCCCGGGCATAGATACATCCAGGAGAATGAGAGACGGTGGGTCTTTCTTGAAAATCTCTACGGCCTCCCTGCCGGTCGAGGCGATTATGACCTCGTACCCTTCGGACTCGAGAATAACCTTCAGCACGCTGCGTATGCTCTTCTCGTCATCGCATACAAGGATTTTAGTCTTTTTATTCATTTTTTATTATGATTACACGGATTTTTTGCTTATAATAATACGCAACCTAGATTACAGAGATATTAACTAAAATCTGTGTAATCTTTGTTGCACAATTTTTTGAGCAAACAATCTGCATAATCACTTTTAAGTATAGCCTACTTTAGCGCTTTCTGGAAGATATCGGAATTGAAAATGCCTTCTGCCGCTATGCGCTGCCCCTCTTCGGTCCAGTGCCCGTCGTTATTATAATAGAGCTTCTCATGCTTCCTGTCCCTGAACCTTTCATAGAGGTTTATAACATTTATATCCCTGTTCCCGGCAAATTCCTCTATTACGGAAAATCCCCAGTGCGGGTAATACACCCGGTTTCTGTCAAAGGCCCAATAGGATCTCCCCTTCGACCACTGCCTCTGGCCAACCTGATGCCCGTACGGGTACAGCACCATGACAAGCGGTATCTCACGCTTATCGAGAAACTTTTTTATAAGCATCAGGAAACGCTCTGTTCTCTGCCAGTGTTTCATAACGATATCGATGTCTTTGTCTTCCCGGAACATGAGAAATCGGTCAAAATAAATATTATCGCGGTCCCTCACGGTAAGAATATCCGTCTTGTTCCTTATTCCGTTGATCTTATTAGAGAAATACCTTTTAAGTCCTATGGCCTTCATTTTTCTGAATGATTCTATAAGCTTATGGTCCAGCGTGTTCAAAAAGCTTGAATGCTTAAGAAGAAACGCGTAAATGTCGGATTTTCCGTTTATTTTCAGGGGATCACACCCGGTAATATTTCCGCTTTCGTCGTAAACAAGACGGGGTTCGTAAAAGTAATCATCCTGAATGTCGCAGGCGTCAAGCATAAGCACAACAAGGTCCGGCTTGTATTTAACAACCTCTTCCTTTAAATATATGTACTCGAGAACCGGGGAAAAACTGTTGACGCCAAAGTTGTGAACCTCGTAGCTCGCGCCGCCGGGTTTCGTTTTGTTTAAAAGCTCCTCAAGTAAAAATACGGCTGTTTTCTCTTCGCCTACGCCCACGCCGAATACGAAGGAATCACCCAAAACCGCGATACGAAACACGCCCTCCGGCTTTTCGTAAACGTAATCTCCCGGGCCGCGCATGCCCCTGTTATTAGTGGTGAACTCAAAATCAAAATCACCCTCGCTTTTCATCTCGCCGCGGTAATTCGCCTGCGGCAAGTGGTGGAAAACAGGGTGCGCCTCCATGAAACCGGTTAAATAGGGCCTTTTGTATTTTTTTTGCGTGTAAATCTCACCCACCGCGAGAACTAACCCGAGTATGATACATATCACGATAAGCAAGCGTATCATGCGCCTCATGGCCTCTCCTTTTCTATAAATTTATAAATTTCTTCTGCCGCTACGCGATGTCCAAGCTCGTTCCAGTGCCCGTCATACCTGAAGTAACCCCGGTTCTGCCCGTTTTTTCCGCACCTCTTCTCAAATGCCGGCAAAAGGTCAAGATATGCGACGCCATTCTTTTTCATATAATCTATAAGCATCTCTTGCGGTTTATAGCGCCCTTTTGAAATAAAAAACTGCTCCTTTTCGGGCGCCAGCACAAAAACAAGTTTTACTCCTTCCTTATCAGCGAGGGCCCTGAACCTGTCTATCCATCCGGTTGTCGCTTTCCATTCCGGGGAATTCTTATCGTATTCAGTAAAAATCGGCTTGAGCCCCCATTTCATTTTCAGGTCACGGCGCTTGCGCTTCCACCTGCGGTAAATACGGGAGTGGTCCTGGATGTATTTATAACTAAGAAAGGTATATTCTTTTTTTTCGCTTGTCGGTGGCTCCCAGCCTTCGTAGCCTGCTTTTTCGTAGGCACCGTTGCCAATAAGGTCATTGCCCACAAAAAACATAACAAGGAGCATGTCAGGCTTATAATGAATTCCCTCTGTCTCGAAATACCGGTATTCGTTCACCGTGGCCCAGCGCGGAAACGAAACGTTTATCACCTCTAAGTTATCGCCGATATCCTCCAGAACGTACGTAAGGATATTCTCCTGGCCGACGCCTACGCCCCAGACGAAGGAATCGCCAAGCATAAGCGCTCTGTAAATTCCGCTTGTCTTTTCTACTGCATGTTCAGTGTCGCGCCAGCCCCGTGAATTATGCTTATAGCGAACCTTTGTCTCGCAGTTATAGCTTACTCCTTGCGCAAAAGGAATACCTTTAAAGCCAAGGGCCTCGTCCTTTTTGGCAAAATCCTCAGAAAAGGTGATGACTATCAGCTCACCGCCCTTATCAGGGGAAAATATTCTCAATCCTATTTCAACCAGAAGCAAAGCAATAACGCAGCTTATACAAAGAACAACAATATTTACAATCAACCTTTTTATTCTCATCCCTCTTTTTCCCTTCGTCCTTTCGTCCTATCGTCCCTTCGTCCTTTCAATTTTCTCTATATCCCTTCTATTAAATGTAAACGTGCCGCCTTTTACGCTAAGGGTAACGGATTCGGCATCCTCTCTCTCCAGGCTCGCTTCAATTTTGCGGCCGTTCTTAAGATGGACCACTATTAAATTCTGCTTCAGGGGCTGAACTTTTTGCATAATAACACTCTGTATGTTCGGCTGGCCGGTCTTTTCTAAAGACGCCTTCGCCATATCAGGCACTACGAGAAAAATAGCGCCTATTATTAAAGCGATCGGCACCAGAGGCGCGAAAATCGCGAGCCATACTATCGCCATGGATTTTTTATATTTTTGGGGGTCCTCTTTCGCCGGCTCTTTGGCAAAAATGTCGTACTCGAGACTAACGCTTCCCAGGAAAAATATGGAGAAAAGCCGGAAAAATACACCTATCGGAAGAACTATAAGGCGCGCTAAAAATGCAAGAAATGAGATAATGGGCACTGCAACTACCACAAGTATCCACAAAGCTACAAGCTTAACAAGACCGGCCGGAATTATCGAATAAATAAGAAATCCTATAAGGCCTATTCCGCCGCCTATAAGAATAAGCGCGATAACGCCGAGAATCGTAAGCGCTATACCTATAATAAGCGCGGCTATTCCGAGCAGGAGCTTGATAAGAAGATACGAAAAAAAGCTTCCGGCATTTTGAGCCAAAAGAGGCAGGAATTTTTGCCATGCGCTTTTTATGCCCGTGTTCTCTGAATACATTATGACGAGTAGAAAATCTTCCACGAAAACACTTATAATTACAATAAAAATAAATGCTATGATAGCTGCCAGTATGAAGGGGAAAAATATTTTGGTAAAAAAAGCGCCGGCTGCGAGCGCGCCCATTAAAAACACTATCGCCAGGAAAAATCCCACGCTAAATCGGTAGTACGAGGCGCCGAGCGCCTTGTTTCTGTGAAAAGGTATACGAATAGAGGCTTCGTCTTTTCTCAGGGATTCGATAAATATGAATGAAAAGACGGATTTTATGAAGATCCATAAAAGTATTATTGCAAGAATAGCTATGGCGGCCAGCAATATAAGAAATACCAGTGCGAAATTCTGGCTGATCACCTCCGGGATGGCGTTAAACTGCATGTTAATTTTGTCGGCGCCTTTAAGATTAAAGTTAAAATTAAAGCCTCCGAGCTGCCCGGCGAATATGACAATAAGTCCTAAAAACATCCATTTTTTAAGGCGAAAGGGCCTGAAGAGAACCGTGAGAGTGCGTTGCCAGGAGAGGTTTATTATTTCTTTATAGTTTTGATTTTTCATGAATTAAATTATACCCTTAAAACTTATACGCCTCAAGCCTTATCTTTTCTTAACTTGTGACAACGCTCGATAGGGTGTATAATTCTCGTATGCGGAAAATTATTGCGATATTATTGTGTTTTTCATTAACAGGTTGCGCCACGGTGCCGAAAGGCTCTTCTGAGCCCGTCTATGATATATCTTCCAGGATGAAAGGCGCAAAAGACGGAGAGGCGCTTCGCTTCGGAACTATTATTTACAATTTATCACCGCAGGATTACGAAGGTGAAATGGCAAAAAATATAGCTTTTGGTGAATACCTGAAGAAATTAAAACGCAAGCGCTCAAAGCTGGTACGCGGATCCGGAATATTTGACCTTAAGTATGAGCCCGTTAAGATTAGCAGCTTGCCGAACGCCGAGCTTCTTAAGCTTCACGAGCTTTACGCCTCGCGGCTCGGCACCTATGAAGGCGTGCGGGATATTGAACTCTCGGAAGATGAAGAAGGCTACAGAATTATCTACGCTACCTCGACAAAAGCCATCCGGAAAGAGCTCGGGAAGCGAAACCTGATTGATACAAGCCGCGAGATTCTCATGAACCTTATCGGCATAGCAGCCACGATCGCCGCCGCCGCGATTTAATCTCTTACTTCGAATTTACGGTCCTGTAAATCGACGATGAAAATTCTCGGATTCGGCCCTTTTGGCCGGCTTATTCTTCCCAGTATAAGCATTGCCGCCTCGGAAACAGCTATTGACGTCCCCAGGTGCTGCTGCATGATAAGGTTCGGGATATTAATCTCTTTCATGATAGCTTTTTTCACGATTTCTTTATCAGCGTATGTTGGGATATAGGGCGCCAGCTTCTCGATCGCTACCTTTGAAGGGTCCGGCGAAAGCCCGATATATTCTTCAAAAGAAACTGTCTCGGGCCCGAAAACAAGGACACTCGCGCCAAAGCCTATCGCCTGCGGACTTATGACGCATATTCCGAGAGCGCGCGCTGCCCTATACATGGCCACTGTATCCATGATACGTGAATAATCCGTCCCATCTATTACAATAGACGCGCCCTGAACAAATTCCTGAACGTTCTCCAATGTAACGCCTTTATTAAAAACATCCAGCTTTAATTCAGGATTTATGCTTTTAAAATACCCGGAGAGAACCTCTGCTTTATTTTTTCCGAGGTTCAATGACGTCGAGCCGCACTGGCGGCTTAAATTATGTATCGCGAACGAGTCAAAATCCGCTATTTTCACGTGCCCTACGCCAAGCCTCACGAGCTGTTTTGCGGAAACGCCGCCCATACCCCCGCAGCCCGCTACGACGACACAGCTTTTTCTTAACTTCTCCTGTTCCTCGCTCGAAAGCACGCCTATGTTTCTATCGATCATTCCGCAGTAAAATTTACTCCATGTTTTCATTTTTAGCTATCCCCTTTCAACACCCAATAATCCGTGTCTCCTTTATACTTCAAAAGGTATAACCGCCTATTTTTATGCGGCGGTTCTTCTAATATGCGAAGATAGAGATCATCAAAATATTCCGGACTCTCAAGGTAATACCCGTGTTTATAGGACGCTTTGTTTACGTGCGTTACGTCTACAAGCGCCACCTTGTCCGGGATAAGAGACTTGATATAAAGTATATCCTTTGCCTCGGCTATTTGTTCTGGGTCGATCTTGCGCACTGTCTCGCGGCCAAGTTTCTTTTCGCCGTCTAAAAACCCGGTCAAAAGAAGCGCCTCGTCGTTTGAAGAAACATACGTGGTTATTCTTTTTGAAAGCGCTGTTATTTCTTTTTTAAACTCCTCGTTAAATTCCTTATCAGATACGTCAGGCGCTGAAAGTATAACATGCTCGATTTCCGTGTCACTATCGGCAAAAGTACTATCTTTGCACATTTGTTCAAAGGCGCTGCATACGACCTGGCATCCAAGGCTAGATGATTCTATCCACAACCTTTTTGGCTTGACCTCCCGTATAATTCCACATAACACGGCGGCAAGATGCGCACCGGAATCAATCGCGTACTTCCTGGCTTTTGAATAACCTCCTATACTTACCGGCTGATCGCCGGGCCAGTCAAAAAGCACGATCGGAGTATTTATATCCAGGAGGTAGCTGTAATAAGCGGCTTTTATCGCGGTATATTCAAAACTGTCTTTATAGCCAAATACAAGAACAAGCACGGATTTGTGCGGTGAATCTTTTACCACGCTTGAAAGCGATGAAAGGAATGTTTCTTTCTCGAGTGGCACAAATTTCTGCACCCCGACAACGCTATGCCTTTTATACCAGGCCGGAAGCATCTTTCCGATCGTGAGGCGCGGGTCTATTTTTGCCTCTACGTATCCATACGAAGTATTCTGTCCGATCTTTGGCGCGAAGTAATCCAGGGTATTTTCTTCCGGCTTCACGTCTCTTGAAGTCGCGTAAAAAATATCAACGACCCTGTATTTTCCTTCGGTTTTGTAGGGTATGCGTTTGTAAAGGTGCGTCGTCAGGTATGATTCGGATAATCGTATCGGAACGGAACTACACCCTGCTAAAAACAGAACCCCGCAAATTACCGCGATCCTAAATCTTAAACGCATATATCCCCCCTCTACAAATTACAAATTACCAATTACAAATTACTCTAATCCCTTCTCTCCTTCTATTACTTTACGATACCATAATCCGCTGTCCTTTATTATACGCTTTTGGGTTTTATAATCCACCCAAATTATTCCAAACCGCTGACTAAAGCCCTTTGCCCATTCGAAATTATCGAGAAGCGACCAGACAAAATAACCTTTTAACGGAACTCCCTCTTTGAACGCGCGGTAAGCTTCTAAAAAATGATTTTTTAAGTACTCTATCCGCTTTGCATCATGAACCTTCCCGTCTTTTCCCGGCCCGTCGGAATAGCTCACCCCGTTTTCTGTAATGTATATTTTTGCCGGGTTATAATCCGCGGAAACTCTCTTCAATGCATTATACAATCCCGCGGGATAAACCTCCCAGCCCATTTCCGTGTATCCGGCCTTCCCTTTAGGCGGAACGCTTGCAAAATGCTTTTCTCCGTTTGGTAATATTTCATTTTTTATTAATAGACGGAAGTAATAATTAATCCCGAGAAAATTAAAAGGCGACGCGATTTTCTCAAGATCATCTTTTTTTATAAAACTCTTTTCTCTTTCCGGCAAATCACCGCTCTGAATATATTCTCCCAGCTTATCCTCAGGATATCCCCGTCCATACAAAGGATCTAAAAACCATCTGTTATAATAACCGTCGAAGCTTCTTACCGCTTCACGGTCCTTGGCGCTTTTTGAAGCCGGTTCTGCCGGAATATTAACAAGAGTAATTCCTATTTCTGAATCAGGTGAATTTTTTTTAAGGATGGGTACGGCTAAGCCGTGTGATAGTAAAAGATGGTGCGACACTCGAAGCGCGGCCTTAAGATCCTTTACGCCGGGGGCATGATCGCCGTATTGATAGCCTGAAAACGCAGCCACGGACGGCTCGTTATGAGTTATCCAGTGTTTTATCCTGTCGCCTAAAGAGCGGCTTAATACATCTGCGTACTCTGAAAAAGCAAAAGCTGTCTCGCGCGAGCGCCAACCACCCTCATCTTCCAGTGCCTGCGGAAGATCCCAGTGGTAAAGCGTTGCGAACGGGATGATCCCGTTTTTAAGCAGCTCGTCGACAAGTCTCTTGTAAAAATCAAGCCCCTTCGGATTTATTTTGCCGCGTCCGAGCGGTAAGATCCTGCTCCATGATACGGAAAAACGATAGGCCTTGACGCCAATCTCTTTCATTAAAGAGACGTCTTCCTTAAAACGGTGGTAGTGATCGCACGCTACGTCACCGTTTGAAGAATCTTCAATTCGTCCCTTTTGGCGGGTGAACGTGTCCCAGATCGACGCACCCCTGCCATCTTCGTTCCAGGCGCCTTCTATCTGATAGGCAGACGTTGCCGCCCCCCATGTAAAGTCCTTCGGAAAATCCATTTCTTACTTGAGTAAGCTTAGAAGCTCTCTCTTCCTTTGCACATACTCGGTCTTCGTGAGGCCGCCGGCAGTATAATCCATGTTCATGGCTTTTACCTCCATGACGTAATCGCCTACTTCATCCTGCGAAATGCCAAAGGCTTTTGCTTCCTGCTCAAGCAATTTGTCGCTCGTGGGAAAAGCATAGCCCGGCCCAACAAGTTCCTTCCCCTCCCACTGGACCTTGCCGACTTTATCGTATTGCCTTGCGTCGGACTTGTCAAAATCGCCTGCTATTGTTTGCGACGAATATTCCTGAGGCGCTGTAGCCGCTATGGTCGCGTCAGTTGCCGACCCCGCGAATAAACATGTCGTTGTCAGAAAAATAAACATACAGACTAAAAATGCGCATTTCATAAGAGCTCCTTTCTTTACTATTTTTTTGTAAAAATCTTATAAAAACAAAATATCATAAGCAAAATAATGGAACTCCAGCATGTAATTAAAAAAATCCACCCGGATTTATTCATGCCACAACTTCCTGTTTACCGGTGCGCCTCTTTTTCCATGCCGCCCTTACAAGAAAACTTAAAATAAGAAATATGCTTAAAAGCAGTATGCGCGTCCCCAGCACATAGGGTTTATCCTGAGGCGCTACGTTCTGCATTGAAATTATCGGGAGCCATTCCTGCCAAAACCATACGGTAAGCAGAGTAATTAGAAACGAAGGTGTCACGTATTTTATTATGAATTTGTATATTTTTGGCACCCTCATGTCAGCGCCGCGGTGTATTTCCTCCCAGGCCTTGTCCATGCCGAATACCCAGCCGAAAAGGATTATCTCGACGGTCGCGAAAACAACCAGGCAGAATGTCCCTCCCCAGAAGTCCAGTTCGTCCACTACGCCATGGCCCAGAAAAAATATGGCCGGCTGACACAATATAAAGGTGGCCAGTCCGAAAATCCACATTGCCTTTTTCCTGCTAATATTAAATTCATCCTCGAGAAAAGCTATGGCAGGCTGGGCCAGGCTGACCGACGAGGTGATCCCAGCGACAAATAAAAGAAAAAACCATACGAATCCGAAAAGCGCGGACCATGGTATCTGTTCGAATATGAGGGGCATCGTAACAAAGCTTAGATTGAATGCGCCTGACTTTGCAACCTCGGTAACCTGTCCCGGGCCAAAAAATACAAACGCTGCCGGGATTACAATGCTCGCGCCCAGGATGATTTCCACAAATTCGTTTACGCTTACGGCCGAAAGTCCCGAAAGCGCAACGTCGTCCGTCTTGGAAAGATAGCTGGCGTAGGTCAGGATTACGCCTATGCCCACGCTCAAGGTAAAAAATATCTGCCCCGTAGCGGCAAGCCACACCCTGGCCGATTTCAATGCCTCGAATTGCGGGTTCCACAAAAACCCCATGCCGTTAAGCAAGTTCCAGGTTGGTTTTGAAGCGTTAGGCGCCCCCAGCATTAAAACGCGTATAACCAAAGCAACCGCACAGATGAAAAGAATCGGCATAGCGATCTTTACAAGACGCTCTATCCCGCCTTTTATGCCATGGTAAAGAACGCTCATGTTTAAGGTAAATGCAATGAGAAAAAATATGTAAGCAGGGATCATGCTTGTAAAAAAGCTATTTTTTTCAAGCCCCTGAAACCCCCTCAGAAAACTCTGCATGGCTCCCTGGGTCGTAGCACCGGAATATTTATCTAAAAGAGCGAAAAAGCTGTATGCGAGCGTCCAGGATTCTATGTAGGTATAGTAAATAAAGATGATGAGGGGCCCGAATATCCCGATAACGCCGAAGTATTTTATAAAACGATTTTTTCTCCATACGGTATGGAATACCCCTGGCGCGGTTGAATGCCCGAAACCGCCGCCGAAACGGCCGAGCGTCCACTCAACCCACATGAGAGGTAGCCCCACAAGAAAAAGCGCTACAAAATAGGGTATCATAAAGGCCCCGCCGCCGTTTGATGCCGCCTGCACGGGAAACCTTAGGAAATTTCCCAGGCCCACGGCTGAACCGGCTACTGCGAGGATTATGCCGATCTGTGAGCCCCAGCTCTGTCTTTTATTGTTTTTCCTCACAGCGTTTTTACGAATTCCCTGAAATATTCTTCATCTTTTACGTTAAGGAGCCTCGCGCGATCCTTTTCAAGATCAGCGTAGGAAAGCCTTTCTATTTTTTCTTCAGAAAACTCTAGCGGATTATTTTCTTTTTTTCTTGTGATTATTCCGAGGCCCGTGTCAAAATCCAGAACAAACATCTCCAGATCCGTCATTTTTGACCTTACGTAGACGGCTGTTTTCCAAACGTCACCGCTCCAGAATCCGTTCCAGCCGGAAGGACAGGCATCTTTTGCCTCCCTGTACGAGCGCGCCGGATACGCCACCGCTTCCGAAAGCGGGTTACAGTCATGAAGGACGATAATGCCGTTTTTATTAAGGAACTTGAGCGCGTTAAAGACATCTTTTAAGGATTGTTCGTGGGTGTGCAGGCCGTCTACAAAAATAACATCCGGCGGAAACCGGCGCAGGATGTGCTGCTTTCTCTCGAAGAAATAATCGCTTGTCATCCTGTGATAACGGTTGGGTATGTTTTTCGAGATATTTTTTGCAAAATACTTGAGTACCCTTTTTTTGAGTATTACAAACTTCGGGTCAACTACGATTTTGCGCGGGGCCTTTATATTAAGGAAGGCGTCCCCGTAACCAAAGCCTATTTCGAGATACGTTTCAGCTTTTTTCCGGTCTATAAGCTCTTGTATTACGTGAACTCTATTCACTACCCCTTACCCCTGTTTCCTACCCTATACGCTATTACTGTAACTACAACGCCGGTAAAGAAGACCAAATTCACGATATTAAATGTGCGCCACACTACATCGTCTGAACGAAAGGCTTCCGGCGCCATCAAGAGAAAACACGTCCATACCCCGAGCGCCCAATAAAGGCTGATATCTTTTGAGGACTTACGTTTAACAATCCTGATAATAAGGGGTATGTTCCAGAAAGGAAGTACTATTGCCGCGATAAAAGCTATTTTTTCCGTCATCTATGCCTCTTTTCTTTATCTTGATCTTCCTCTTATTTTTATGCCCTGTTGCCTCAGCTCATCGGTTCTTTTTTTCGAACATTTAAAACAGTAGAATTTCGGATTTGCGTCGCGGCGATCGTAATTAGGCGCCATTGCAAGCCGCCAAAGGCTAGTTTCCTTACCGCAGCTATCGCAAACGCCTTTTTCTTTAAAATGCCACAGCTCCACTGCTTTTGAGGTAAAAATAAACCTGTCTACCCAGAAAAAAATACTGCCTCCTATAAGGTTAGCTATAATTGTAGCGCCTATGCCCGCGCCCAGGTGCCTGACCACAAGCCATAATATAGGTGTGCTAAGTTGCCATCTAAAAAGATATAACATAAAGCGCTTCGTCACTTTTTCTCCTTATTTTATATTATATCATTTTTTCTGCATTCCGCAACACAAGCTGACCGCAGCCTGCGTTAATATCTTTACCTTTAGATGCCCGCAATGTTGCCGTAACGCGCTTCCTGTTAAGTTCATCCATGAATGCTCTTACACTTTCCCCTGAAGGCGCTTTGTATTTTAAAGAAGACACGGGACTGTAAGGTATGAGATTTACTTTCGCTTTGAGCGACCGGGCTATCTTTGAAAATTCGTCTGCGTCTTTCAAGGAATCGTTTATCCCCCCTATAATAACGTATTCAAGAGTTAGCATTCTCCCGCCTCCGGACAGAAAATTCCCGCAGGCAATAAGAAGTTCGGGAAGGGGGTATTTTTTATTTACCGGCATGAGCGAACTCCTTAGCGGGTCATTGGCCGCGTGAATTGACAGTGAGAGATTAATCTTGAGGTTTTCATCTTTCAGTCTCTCTATGCCGGTAACAATACCGCATGTCGAGAGCGTTATGCGCCTTGAGCCTATATTCATGCATTCCGGGGAATTCATTATCCTTATGGCTTTTATTACATTTTCGTAATTATCAAGCGGCTCTCCCATACCCATAAAGACGTAGTTCGTCGCTTTATTATTTACATTATTTTCTACAAAAACTATCTGGTTCAGGATTTCGCATGTTTCAAGGTTCCTTACAAAGCCCCTTATTCCGCTTGCGCAGAAATTGCAGGCAAACTTGCATCCGACCTGTGCAGAAAGACAAAGCGTCGAGCGTCCGCCGGAAGGTATGAGAACGCTTTCGATTCTTCTTCCGTCTTCAAGTTCAAACAGAAATTTTAGGGTCCCGTCTTTAGATTCCGGGCTATCCAGAAGAGTAAGGCCACCCAACAAATAGCGTTCCTTTAATTTATCTTTGAGCGAGCCGGGAATATTTTTCATCCTGTCAAAAGAAAAAACTCTCTTTCCGTAAATCCATGTTAGGATCTGGCTGGCCCTGTAAGGCTTTTCTCCGAGAGCAACAATTTCTTTTTTTAGCTCATCGGGTGTTAAGTTTTTTATATCTTGTTTTTTCATGACAGATTAAAAAATGCCCCTGCATTTCGGGTTGTCATAACAGCAACCTCTTCTTCAGGTACGTTTTTTATCTTCGCGACTTCTTTAAGCACCCGCGCAACGTCTTTCGGTTCTGATTTATACCTGCCCGAAGCAGGTTTGTAGACTACGGGCGAATCTGTCTCAAGCAGCATTCTCTCAAGAGGCGCGGTTTCTATAGCCTTCCTGTGCTCCGGGCTGTATTCGCAGGAAGGCGCGGCAGACATAAAATACCCTTCGGCGAGTATTTCCCGCAACACGTCTTCCGGCCCGCTATACCAGTGGAACACGGCTCTTTTTATCCCGGCTTCTTTTGTCTTTTTAAGGCATTCTTTCCATGCCCCGCGTGAATGTATGACTATGGGTTTATCATGTCGCTTTGCGATATCAACCTGCTTTGCAAAAACACGGCCTTGAAGCTCTCTGGCAGGGCCATCTTTGCGCGCTTCTTTGTACCAGTAATCAAGCCCGCTTTCGCCTATGGCAACAATTTTATCAATATTTTCCTCTATAAAGTCAAATAAGCCTTCTGGCTCAGAAGTATTTATATCTCCCGGATGAAGTCCTATCGCCGGATATATGGGAGGGTAAATTTCCGGGTTATTGAAGCGACTTACGATTTCCAGGGTCTTTTTATCGGAATCATGGTTTACGCCGACAGCGACTATGGCCCGAATACCGGCCGCCTTTGCCCTGGCAAGAACGTTCGCGAGATCAGCCATATCATTCAGGTGCGCGTGAGTATCTATTATAGAAGGCTCCATATTGCTATAGATTATACTTCCTCTTATAAAGCCCTTGCAAGCAAAAATATGCGCCCTGCCCTTGCCATAATCCGTAATTATGCTAAACTTGTTTTTGACACACAGAAAGGAGATTTCGCATGGAAAGTCACTCTTTTAGCTATATGTTTGGGATATTTTCGCGATATTTGATACTGGTTTCGGTTCCGGTTATCCTGACGATTGTATTTATAAAAAACAGGAAAGAATCAGTACGAATTGGGGTTGTGATCGTGGCAATTTTGTTTATTCTGGGTTTTTTGTGGATTTTAAAAAATCTAAGAGAGACGCGCGTTGCAAGCGAGTACGCTAAAAAATCCATGAAAGAAACCCAGGAACGCATAAGACGCTTAGAAAAAGGGCCTACTTCAAAAGAAGCTGAAACTAAAATTAGCGCTCAAATAGCAGACCTTGATGAAAAATATACACAAGTCATAGATGCAGCAACAAAAAACATAAATGAAGCCCCTAACGCAAAATCAACGGCTGAAGATTATTATTTCAGAGCTAAGGCCTATTATTATTTCGGTAAATTTGATGAAGCAATTAAGGACCTGACAAGCGCTATTAAAATAAATCCGCGTTTTGCAGACGCGTATTTTTACCGCGGTATTACTTATTATAAGATAGGTAATGACGATATGGCAGAGAAGGATTGGAAAAAAACCTGTGAGCTTGATCCCGAAAGCAAAATAGGGAAAATGGCACGCGAGAATCTTAAGACATTGGGAAGCGAGAGGTAACATGAAAAAGGTGGCATATATAGCAATTCCTATCGTAATCATTATCGGGTTACTTTTTATTTTCTGGCTACCTCTTACGGATTTTGCAAACGAGTTCTGGCGAGGTTATACCGACGTAGATAGACCGGCTCCGCATTTTAACGAACTTGCTCTCAAATTGGCCGGTGAGGGTGATTACGAGGGCGCGTTGACAGAGATTGACAGGGCACTCGAACGATTCCCTGACAGCGCCATACTTTATCAAAACCGCGGTAGGATATATGAAAAACTCGGGGAATACAATGAAGCCTCTGATAATTACGCGCAAACTATTACTCTTGATCCCTCCGGAGAGGTCGGAAGCCTGGCCTATTACCGCCTTAAAACAATGGCAGAAACTCTTGAGCAGCAAAATGAACAATCTACCATATCAGAAAGTGCTGTGTTTTTTCAGAGAGGCATAGAATACTTTGATAAGGGTATAGCGCTTTATAATAAAAATGATCTTGATGCAGCCAGAGAAAACCTGCAGCTTACCGTTGTCCTTTTCGATACCGCTCTATCGTTGAATCCGGGCGAAAAGCAAACAACCGGTTTTTTATACATGGCTAAAGGGTTGAGCTACTTCATAATAGGAAAACAATACGCGCAAAAGATCAAGTCAAACGATTCCAATTATACTGTAATGGAGTGGTTCAGGCGAGCGTACCATCCACTTTCATATGCTGCCAATTATTATGCGCGCGCCAAGGATTATCTTACTACTCCCCGGCAGCAGGAACTATTAAAAAGTTATGTTGCTCTCGATGACAAATTGTTGAAAGTAGTTAAAAAATATATCCTACGGGTAGACTATGAAGGGCGTAACTACCTGAAAAATATGAAAATCGAAACGCAATGCGTAGTCGATCTTGATGTATTAAATACAATGATAAATACGGGCAAATATGAAGCTGTTCCGGAATTCGTGAATAAACGCCTCGCGCTTCTAAAAAAACTTGACACAAATGAAAGTAAAAACGCTGTCGGGATCAGTTATCTTTTCAGATCTTATCTTTACCTTAACTACGTTCTGGAGCACATGGATAAAGACCCTGAATGGATAAGGCAGAATAAAGAAGCGCTAAATGACCGGCTTAACGCCTGCATGGAAGACCTGGAAACTGCCCAGCGGTATCCTATGAATGAATCACTCGAGGAGTTTTTAGCAAATATTGCGAACCTTGCCCAATCTGTACGGCAGAACATTAACAAGATTGGAGAATAACAAAATGAAGAAAAAAATAATATTTTGTGTGGTATTTTTTGTGATTTACATGACTGCAATTGTAATTTCAAAAGCTGCGGACGATGCCGGAGGTGGCGGCGGCAGTACCGAGAGCAAAACTTTGGATGCTACCACCACAGACAGGATAAGAACTATTCTTGGGATGCCAACCACAAAAGAGGAAATGAAAGCCAAAACCCCTTATCATCAGACTGTGACTCCCGAACAAAGCACTTTAGAGGGAGACGATGCAAAGGGAAGCCCTGACCCGCACGGGCTAAGAGATGCTCCATCCTCCGGTGTTCCTCGACCCAATCGCGGAGCGCGCATGAGTCCTGGAGAAGTAGACGTTAACGTTGTCCGCGATCCCCCGCCAAAAATTATAGAGCCTCTTCCTGATAAAACACCTGTCACAACTCCCGCAAAACCGCCAATAGCCTCCTCAGTTTCGCCGGGTAGTTGGGAATACGCGGTTGAGTCCCCTGTTGCTGTTATGGGAGTTCTGGACGGTGCTGTTCACGGAGGAAATATTTACACTGTTGACCCGAAGGACAGGGCAAAACACGAAGCATATAAAGAGAAGTATGGTACGGAATCAAGTCCTTACGCAGAAACTTTTACCAACATGGGCGTTATTGATTTCTATGACCCGGCAGCTTTTCAAACTGTAAACCCTACTGTTGTAAATATCCTTCGGAATAGAGTACGCCGGTCAAATCCGTCTAACTGGGTGCGCGCAGCGACAGACCCCATGATGACAGAGGCTGAATTAAATCGTATTATTAATGATCCGAGTTATGGTATAGGATATAAAATGGATGCCTGCCTTAAATACCAGAATCAAAGAATCGCAAGAAATTGGTATCGCGGCTATAGGAGCCCGGGTGGTATACGGCCTCCCGGCCAGATATACCGGCCGTCTATTTTTGTCACCAGAATACCATCTACGGTTGATTATCGGGCAAGCCAGCTAAAGCAGCAGCAACAACAGCAGGCATCCAGACAAAGTATGCAGATGATGGGCGCATTGGCAGGCGCTGTGGCCGCTCAAATGTCGCAAGGCAGTAGCGGCTATGGTTCGGCTGAAGGCCAGCACGTCTCAGGAACTTGCGGCAGGAAATAAATTTTTTCTTAATCTTTGTCAGACTCGAGGCCGTAAGAATCACCTTCTGCGTCGTAGCCCTCGTAAGAACCGTTGCCGGTTTCTTCAACGTCCATCACAGAATGCGTCTGGCCGTCGTCGCCTGTAACATACCCGTCTCCGTAACCTTTTTGTATTGAGACATCTCCGTGGACAAATTCACTTTCATCCTTCAGGCCCGTTACGCTATCGTCACCAGACTCTGCCCGGGCTAATCCGGAAAAAAGAAATCCCGCGATTAAAAGAAATATAAAAATCCTCATTTCATGATCCTCCTTGCTACGCCCGCTATTATAAAGCACGCTATACCTAAAAATACGAGCACATTGTCCATATGCGGCGTTATGTCAAATGCGGCCGCGAGAAGTAAAAGAAGGCCTACGCCCAATAAAACAGAATTAACTACGTTTCCGGCCTGCATAAAACCCTCCTTAATATTAATCAGCTATTTTTTTCGCTGATGGTCATGAACAATGCGAACGCGATGAGAAGATAGGCGAGTATCCTTATAATGATTAAGAAGTTAACAAACTTTCCCCCCAGGCCTATAAGCGTCACAGCGTGTGATATCCCGAAAAGGGCGAATCCGACCGCGGTAAAAGCCGAAAGCATATCCTTGTGCTTTTTATGCGCCAGGTACCCGAGCCCCACTACGATTACGCAAAGCGCCAGATTTATTACGGTTAAAACCACACTGCACCTCCTTTTTAAAAAAGGTAAGAAATTCCGGCCGACAAAGCCGTTTCGTCAAAAAACCTTCCCTCGATAGTAGCCTTGAGTTTCTTCTTGAGAAGAAAAATTTCCGCTCCTGTTATAAGGCCCACGTGGTTGCGGGCAAAGCGGCGTTTTTTATCATGGTCGTTAATCTCATAAATGAGCTCGCAGTCCGAAAGCTTAATACCTACATACGGCCTTACGAACTTTATATCTTTTGACGCGAGCGCCGATACTTGCCAGTCGTCTAAAATAGATCCGAATTTATTATCATTGATATGCCTATCCTGCGGGTGAACGCATATGTGCTGGGCCCCGACCGTGAGCTGAAAGCCAAGCTTTTCATATTCAAAGGCCTTGATTCTGAACCCGTAGCCTCCGGCAAAGCTCGTGTTGTATTCAATTTTGGGAAAGTGTATCCCGCCTTTTTGCGTTAAGTTTCCCACGCCTATCTTACCGTCTAGCGAAAGCCAGTCTAATATTCCTATTGAAAGCGTAAAAAAATGATCCTGGGTCCTTATGTTACCATAAGAGCGAGCGAGCTCACTTTTGAACATATTATTGTATTCATAGCCTGTCTCGAATTTCCAGGCCGGGGGTATTCTTGTTCCGTTCGACGGCGCAGCGTGAAGAGATGCGTGCCCGTATAATAAAAGTATTGCGCTTAAAATAATAATCTTTAATTTCATGATTTTACGATTTCCCCCGAGCCCTTAAGCGCTTTTTTCACAAAAAATGGCCCTATTATCTCGTTTACGATTGTCGCGGCGACCACCAGGTTTACCAGGTACCCGGATATATCCTTGAATACAGGGTCCTGCTGCGTAATAAGCGCAAGGCCAATGACGATTCCCCCGAAGGGTATGAGGCCCGTTGCAGTATATTTTTTCACGTTCGGCGAGGCATTCGCAAGGCTCGCGCCAAGTGCGGTTCCTATAAATTTCCCGGCTATCCTGAATATGACAAAACACACCAAAAGCCCGACAGCGATCCAGGCGCCTGAAAATGTAAGATGCATCCCGCTAAGAACAAAGAATATAAGAAATATGAGCTCTTCAAAATACTTTGAAAGCATGCTGAAAATCTGCTTTGCGTGCGGATTGAAATTTGTAACGACTATGGCCATTATCATTATTGATAGTATTTCTTCCGCGCCCGTAAACGTTGCCAGGCCCCAGCAAAGAGCGATTAGGCTCAAGATAAGCACAAAAAGCGATCCCTCGTGCATGTCCTTAAGCCTTTTTGTAATGAAATTAAAGACTACGCCGAGCCCCGCGCCCAGCGCCACTGAACCGGCTATTATAAGAGCGGGCGTTAACAATGTCTTGTAAATGCTGAAAGAGGCATGCGAGATTAGCGTTTTTGCAATTACTATGGCAACGCTATAGTTTACTATCCCCAAAACGTCGTCGAACGCGGCTACAGTAAGCATGGTAGAGGCAACCTCGCCCTTGGCTTTATACTCATGCGTAACCGCAAGCGCTACTGACGGGTCCGTGGGCGAGCCTATGCACCCGATTATGAGGCTGAAGGGAATAATGCTTGCTGCCCATGCGCCTTTCGCCGCCGGTATGATGAAAGGAAGAACTATAAGAAATCCTGTCAGGAGAAAAATAAAGGCCATCTCCGCCTCGCAGAGGGTAATATAGAGTATGCCCTTACCGAGCTTTTTTATTTCCGGGATTACTATGGTTCCACCAACGGCAAACGCAATAAATGCTATGGCCATGTTTTCTATAACGTCTGTCCGATCAGTGATATCTATCGGAACAAAAGGGCATATGTTCGGGTTCAGGATAACCCCGGCAATAATATAGCCTACTATCTTGGGGAATTTTAACCTCTTGAGCTCCTGCCCGAGCACAAATCCTATAAAAATAATAAGCCCTAAGCGCAATAAACTGTTCATTTCGTAATATTATATCCTATAAATTACAAATTACCAATTACAAATTACTCGAACCACTTATTCCTTATCGTCCTCTCGTCCTTTCGTCCTTTCGTCCTCTCGTCCTCTCGTCCTTTCGTCCTCTCGTCCTCTCGTCCTTTCGTCTTTTCGTCCTTTCGGAACTCCATCCCCCCTCATAGTGTCCCCGAACCAGCCCAGTATAAGCTCTCGCATCTCTTCATATCTTTTCTGTATGAGCCTTTCGGCATGAGCGTCTTTTTTTATTATCACGAGCTTTTTCGGCTCGTTAGCCGCAGCAAAAAGTTCCTCCGAGTGTTTCCTTTTTACTACCCAGTCATTTTTACCGTGTATAAAAAGCATTGGGGTGCTTTTTATTTTCTTTATTGATTCTATCGGGGTTATTTCCGGCTTGAATTTATTCGTTGTTTTCGCGCCCTTCCCCTCCCAGCCGCAGGATATATTATCAAATAGGTCATCAAACATGCCTAGTTCCCAAAAATGAAAATCTATCGCTTTAAAACTAGTGGGAGTGCTTATAAGAACCATTGTAGTTATGTCGCGCTCTCTTTTCGACGCAGCGTTTATAGCGGAGCTTCCTCCCAGAGAAAATCCGAGGATCCCGATTTTTTCATATCCATCTCTCTTTGCGTAATCAACAATAGCGTTTACGTCCCTGTCCTCCAGGGCCGCCCATGTGAATTTTCCGCTGCTTTCTCCGTGTCCCCTGAAATCAAAGATTATGACGTCGTATTCCGAAGAAAGCATCTTTACCGTTTTCTTCATCCATCTGTTTTTCTTGCTGTTGTAAAATCCCGGGCAGACTATAACGACGTTTTTAAAACCGTTTTTATAGTGGCTGTAGGCTATTGATACATTGTCTTCGGTTAAAACTTCACCCTCAGTGATTTCACCGGCGAGCAAGCAGGCAGGGTGACTCAATAAAAGCGTGATAAAAATTGCCGCGAGTATCCCCCTCGTTCCCCTTATCGTCCTTTCGTCCCTTCGTCCCTGCCTATCCGGCAGGCAGGCTTTCGTCCTTTCGGAACTCATCCCCCCGTACCTCCCCCTATCTTAATCTTAAGTTGCCTCTCTTCTCTTGTTATCTCCAGGTAAAGCTCTCTTATCTTTCGTTTTAGAGGCATCTTGGCTCTCTCGTCCTCGGCTTTACACGCGCTTACGTATTCCTGCATCAATGAAAAATAATCGTTCATGAGCCGGTCCAGTTCTTTCACCTCACCTGGGGGAGGTTCGGTTTCTCCCTCGTACCGAATTTTCCAGTTTATAACCTTATCCAGGGCAAAGTTTGCGGATACGGATTCTTCACCCAGATCTTCAAACAGTTTGTTCATCTTCTCTGCGGTTTTCCCCTGTATAAAAAGGTAGGCCTTTATATCGTCTGCCGCTTCTTTGGTCACCGCGTAACAGTTAACGGAAAACAATAAAATTAGAATTACAAAAATTATCTTCTTCATCTTCTTCCTCCTTATCTACTCTTATTTCCCCATTATCTTAAGAAGGTTAAGCCCTGTTCGCGGGTCAAAGCCTTTAGACGCCTTTACTCCTTTAAGCTCAAACACAACCGCTTCTATCACAAGAAAAACTTCGGAATTTTTACGCACGCACCCTGCAAGTGTTTTAAGTTTTTTCCCGAGGGCGCTGTGTACATGAAGTTCCGGCCCCTTGGAACCCGCAAAAATCGTAGCTACCCCAAACACTTCCCACCCGTTCTTAAATGAAGTCCAGTTCGGCTTCGGGGGTATGTTGGTTTTTTTAGGGCCCGTAACAATGTCACCTTTTTTAAGCGCCCCGAGAAAAACCATTACAGCTGATTTTACACGCTCTTTTCGCGCAAAGTTTTTGAGCTCATCGAGAAATATATCTCTGTTATCGAATTTAAGCACGAACACCCTCCCAAGCGTACCTTTAGTATATTTCATGTTATCCAGCTCGCTCCCACAAATTACCAATTACAAATTACTCGAATCCTTTCGTGCTCTACCTACTTTTATCCTAAAAGTCTCTTCCCTGACCGGAAGCTTGTCCTTCTCCCAGGGCCGCACGTATTTAAGCTTGATCTCTGCCTCTCCCGGACCCACTGCCTTGAAAATCCATCGTTCTCTGCCCGCCTCTCCCATGAGAACAAGGCCTGTATCCTGTCTGGTTATATAATGAAGATCTACCGGCTCAACAATATTTTTATTAACCGGCGTCGCGAGTTGCCAGATATAGCCGGTAGTATGATTTGCCTCAAGTTCAATTACAAAAGTTTCGTCCGGTCTTATGTTAATGGTTTGCCCGGGATCCGAAAAAACCTTGTTCCCTGCCACGTCTCCGCGCTTGGCTCTCTCTATCTCGATTATTTCCATGGACTTGCAGGGCGGGCTGAAAAGCAGCCCCTTTTTGACCATTCTTCCCTTTACCTTCACTTTCAAGCCCTCAATTTTATAGCCGGAGGAAAGGTTTATGGGCTTGTAGCTTTTTCCGTCATCGCCTACTATGCCGTAAAAACCTCCTCTGTCAGAATAGCGTTTTATCGTGCCGTAAAAATTTACTATGTTACTTTCTTCTTTACCTTTATTTTCCCCTATTATCCCCTCTTTCCCCTTATTTTCCCATATTTTCTCTTTTTTCCCTTTATCTTCCCCTATCACCCCTTCTTTCCCTTTATATTCCCCTTTCGCCTGCTGCATGAAATATAACACTAATCCCACGGCAAGTAGAATTATAATAATAATAAATTTTTTCATATTTACTTTCGTTTATGTCTTAATTATACCTGCAAAACAAAGCCGCCTCAAGGGTTTTCCTCGAGGCGGCATTTTTCGGTTGATCACTATTTATTAATCTTTTTTCGCTTTCCGGGCGTGCTCTATCAATTCCCCGACCGTAAAGATAGAGATCATCTCTTTCTCTTCTATCACGAGGCCAATCTTTTTCTCGAGTTCAAAGGCAAGTTCCTCTCTCCCGAGTAAATCAATACCCAGGTCCAGTTCGAAAGAATCGCGCGGGGTTATTTCTTTGACCTTCGTCTGGTTCTTCAAGCAGTCTATTATCTTTCCGGCTTCCGGATGCTCTAATATCTCCAGGTCTTCCGCCATGACAGGCTTCTCGGACACAGGAAAGGTTTCCTTGATTCCGCCGGAGACGTGAAGCTTCTTAACCTCGCGCCTTTTAACTTTTCCCAAAAGCGTGCGCGGCAATACCTCAAGAGTCAGCGAAAATCCCATGAGCCTCTCGGGAATGCTCAATCCTCTCGAAGCCTTTTTAAACGCCTCTCTTATTGTGTCATACGGGTTAATTATGCCTTTCTTTTTAAAAAATTCCATATCAGGAACCGCAACGGCCCAGAGAACAGGCGTTTTTTTCACGCCTCTCTCGGAAGGGGCGTCAAAAACGCATATCTCTTTAAGCGGAACCCCGGCCGAATAAACGCTCTCTATCTCATCCGGATATATGTTTAATCCCAGTTCCAGAGTAATGAGATCGTTCATCCTTCCTGTAAGAAATAAATACCCTTCTTCGTCTCGGTATCCGATATCCCCCGTCTTAAACCACCCATTCTCCATGACCTGGCGTGTCAGCTCTTCTTTTTTATGATATCCTTTCATGACATTCGGCCCGCGAACAAGTATTTCTCCGGTTCCCTTCTTGTTCTTAGGTCCTATTTTAAGTTCGACATTTTCTATAGGAATGCCTACGGATCCGATTTTCGGTTTTTTAAGCGGGGTCATCGTTAAAACGGGTGAGGTCTCGGTAAGGCCGTAGCCGTTCAGTATAGTAAAACCGAATTTGGTCATTTCGATTTCAATTTCTTTTTTGAGCTTTGAGCCGCCGCTTAGCAATATGTACATATGCTTCCCGAAGCGCTGGTGAACGCTGTAAAAGAAATATCTCGAGAGATTTATACCTGTTTCTTTTCGCACTGCGTATAAAAGATCCGCTATTTTTCCAATCAAAAAACGAACCAAGCCGGGCATCTTTTTAAGCGAATCCTTTAGGGCCTTGTGAAAAGCGTTAAAAATAAGCGGCACGCCTATAAAAATAGCTCCGCGCGCTTCCTTGATGGAAAGTAGAACCTCTTCGCTGCGCATGCTGCCCGGATATATCACTCTGCCGCCGTAAAGAAGCGGGGCAAGAGTAGTAACAACCAGCGCGTAAGTGTGATAAAGCGGGAGAACCGCTACAACGCCATCCCCCGGCTTCATGAGCCCAAGCTTGTAAAGCGAATCGCTATTCGATAAGAGGTTCCCGTGTGAAAGCACTACGCCTTTGGGGCTTGAGGTGGTTCCGGAGGTATACATAATGCAGGCGTCGCTTGTCATATCAGCCTCCGTGACGCTGTCGCCTTCCGGGAACAAGTCAAATGCGTGTTTAAATTCGCTTGAATCTATCTCTACGGTCTTAATCTTTATGTTTGGGATTTTGCCTTCTGTGAACGCGATTTTACATTCTGAATCCGCCAGGATATTCTCGATTTCTCCAAAAACGCCATGCTGGTTGATCGGTACAGGTATAGCACCCGCATAAAGCAAAGCAAAAAAAACTACCGGCCACTCGGGCCGGTTGCTTATTAAGATAGCGGCCTTCTCGCCCTTTTTAATTCCGTAAAGGCCCGATATAGCAGCGCTTAATACCTTTATACTCTTATAGAGCTCGCCGTAAGATATCCTTACCCAGCGGTTGTCCTTTTTCCACTCTATGGCAATGCTCTGAGGATGCTTGAGCACTCTTTCCGCGAAAACTTTACAAATATTCCTATCCATATTGTTTCTTTTTCCTAATATAAAGTATACTTAAGGTATTTATAATTGCAAAATTTTTTTAATTCGCGAGCTGAGCCAATGACGCTGTAAGGCCCTTCACTACCTCGGAAATGCCTTCGTAGTTTAAGGTTTCGTAAGTGTCTGACGCTTTGTGATAATGCGGGTTTCTATAAAAGGCCGTATCCGTTATCATGACGGCAGGGTATCCCTCTTTCCAGAAGGACCAGTTATCAGAATAATCAATACCGGGTAAAATGCTCGGGCCGAGGACCCATTCAATCGGAAAATCCGTGCCCGTTTTGAAGGACGAAACTATATTTTTCACGAATCCTTTGGACCTGAAATTTCCGACAACGCCTATAAAATTACCGGCGCTCGGGTAAAAAAAGTTAAAAATCGGCGGATAGTGCTGGGATCTCGGCTTATCAGAATAGTACCCTATCATCTCGAGTATAAGCGCCCCTTTTATGTTTTCACCTTTTTCCTTTGCAGCCTTCGTATAGACCCTACTTCCCATGTTTTTCGTTTTAAAAAACGGGGGCTCTTCGTTGGCAAAAGCGATAAACTTTATGGTGCAGGCCGACTTTTTATCGCGGAGGTTTCTCGCTACCTCTAAAAGGCCCGCGACAGAACTCGCGTTATCGTCTGCGCCCGGACTTTTGTGGCTATCGTAGTGAGCGCCGAGAATGAGTGTTTTGCCGGGTTCTTCATCACCCGGTTTTGTGACTATTATATTTTTAAAGATTTTGCCGCAAGCGCTGTAAGATTGAAACTCAGGTTCGTAGCCGAAGGATTTGAACTTTTCTATGATGTATTCCGCCGCCTCATTCAAATTTCCATACTTGTAGATATTCCTTTCCCCTATCTCGTGAGACAGTTTGTATACGTGGCCCTTTAATCTTTCAACCGGTGTCATATTTTGCATTACTTCTATTTTTGTTTCCATAGTCACCCTCCTTGTAATAAGAAGGTATTTTATCACAAACCCCTGTGCCTTGTGTCACAGCAGCGTAATAAGGGAGCTGACTATTTTTTTCTTAATTCTGATAGTGGTCTAAATGCGGTCGTCGCTTAAGCTCACAATAAAATTTCCGTCTCCGAGAGAACTGCACTTTGTTAAGCGCCATTCGACTTTACCGATGAGCATTCTCTTCTTTTCATCCCTGGCCAATTCCGCTTTCACCAAGATTCCGTATTGATACTTTTTCGTTGTTAAGACGCCGCAAAAATCCCCCAGAGAATACGCGAGAAGCTTATTGATTCCGGAGAATTCTTCGGTTGTTACAGGTTGCGGGCAATGAGGATGATGTCCTATTATAGCATCAAATTCCCGGATCAGGCCTCTTGCCATTTTAACTATCCCAGGACGCGGGTAAAGTTCAAGCTCATATCCAAAATGGGGGTAAAAGAAATTAAAGGCCCCTTGCTTGATGTGGTTTTTTGCGTTTTCGAGCCTCGATATAAAGTTACAGTTTCGGTTCGACCACATTGTACCCGAAATAAGCCTTATGCTATCATTAATATCAAAAAATGGCTTCTTGCGCCAGCCGAATACGTTGAAATTTCGCGTCTCCAGCATCTTCGCCGACTTTAAAAACTCCTCCTCGCCAAAATCTCCGGCGTGATTATTAGAAAGGGAAAGATAGGTTTTTCGCGGCTCGAAAAGATCCGTTAACATTTCGATAATATTTTCGTCGTGCCGCTGATCAAAGGCAAACGGTTGAATCGCTTTTCGCTCTTTAGTAATTACTCCCTCAAAGTTCCCTACGAGATAATCAGCGTCGCTCAAGAATTCCTTCATCCCGTCTGAAATCTTTACAGAGCTATTTTCAGCGGTCATTATGTCCCCTATAAAAGCGAGCTTACATTCGAATCTGGTGTTTTCGTTTAAAATAGAGGTGTTTGGGATTTCTTTAACAATTCCGGCATTTTTTTTGCTGAGACCCAGGGCATTTTTTATGAGCCAGTTAATGCTTTCAGCCACGCCATAGGGCGTCGCTATCCGCAAACGTTGTATTGGAATCATATTAGATTATTAATCCAGGATTGTTATTTCTACTATCGGGGATTTTATGCTGTTCTCAACGCCTTCATATTTTAACCATTCGAATCTGGGCTTGGCAAAGTGCCAGGTGTAGGCCTTTGGTAAAAAGATTTTTATAAAACTCAGGGCCCCTAATTGAGGATCCAGGCATACTTTGTAGGCCTTCCTTTTGCGGCCGTTTATTTCTATTTCCTCTGTCCCCAGCCTCTTAAGCTTAAGGTTATAAAGTGCAGGCTCCGGGCTCACCAGCTGAATATCTCTTGAGGGTTCTCCGCTTTCGATAAATCTCCGGGTATAAACCCCTTGAAGAAGGCGGGTTATAACGTTCTTTGTAAATGCAAACTTTTTCTCTACGGATTTGTTCCCGATAAGGTCTTCTTTTCTACAGGTAACGATTCTTTTGTTAAAATCAAAATCCTGCGTCTGGACAGCAATCTCTTTTCCGGCTTCGTTGAAAACGCGCCTTTTCGTCCATATTGGCCTCATGATGACTCCGGAATCGTTGAATTCCATTTCCGCTATCCATGATACCTTTCCTCTAAAACCGGAATAAACCCCCTTACCATTTTCAGTTACGCTATAAATATTTCCCTCTTTATGCTTCAGCTCATACGAGGCCCGCCATCTTAAGTCCCCATTAAGATCACGGCATTCGTAAGAAGTCGCGTAAAGGATTTCCGGAATCGCCTCCGGAGCCGGCGCCACGGCCGTCTCCGTAATCGTCTCCGCGGCTGTCTCCGCAGCCACATCCGGTAAAAATGCGCTGCAAAACACCAAAAATGCAAATAAAAAAATACAAGCCTTTTTCACTGCTTTTCTTTCCATTATTTTCCCTTATCGTCCCTAATTGTAAGGGGACGTTTCACTTTATTCTAACTCCTTATATATAAGCTAATTATAACACGGGGTTTTCCAAAAAGCAAATCAGCTTCATTCCCCTATAATCTTGACCAGCACTCTTTTTTTTCTTCGGCCGTCGAATTCGCCGTAGAAGATTTGTTCCCAGGGCCCAAAATCAAGCTCACCCTTAGTAATGGCTACTACTACCTCACGCCCCATTATAGTGCGCTTCAGGTGGTCGTCAGCGTTATCTTCGCCGGTAAGATTGTGCTTATACTGCGAGATCGGTTCGTGAGGCGCCAGCTTCTCAAGAAATTTCATAAAATCCTCATGAAGCCCTGATTCGTCATCATTAATAAAAACGCTTGCGGTTATGTGCATGGCGTTTACGAGGCAGAGGCCCTCCTTTACACTGCTTTTTCTTAAACATTCCTCAACATCGGGTGTAATATTTATAAGCTCCCACCGCTTCTTCGTATTAAACCACAGGTGCTCTGTGTAGGTTTTCATATAATTCAATTATATCGCGGAAGTGAAATATCCGCTACCACTAGTTTTCCTGTTTTCTTCGGGCCGTTATTTTTGATAAATCCCGTCTTCGGAAATCCAAAAGTAATCGTCTTCGTGGCTTTTATGCAGCTTCCGGGCGCCCTTCCATCTGTCGCGTTAAGCCCCGATGGAATATCTACGGCGAGTATGGGCTTTTCTGAACTGTTTATGAGTTCTATCACGCTCGCATATGGCTCTTTTACTTCCCCTGAAATACCCGTCCCAAGCAGTGCGTCGATCAAAAGGCTCGCGCTTTTTAACTGTTTTTTGAAGTTGAAGAGGGCAGGATCTTTTTTCAAGGGCCTTATTCTGATTTTCATTTTGCGAAGTATCTCGTAATTAATTTTCGCGTCGCCTTTTAGCTCTTGTGGGTTGCCTATCATGAAAATTTCTGTTTTGAAGCCATTGTTCAAGAGGTGCCTTGCGGCCACAAAACCGTCGCCGCCGTTATTTCCTTTGCCGGAAATGCAAATTACTTTCTTATTCTTCGAACCGCCGAGCATTCGCCGCGCCTCTTCATATACAGCTCTCCCCGCATTCTCCATAAGGATTACAGAGGGCATGCCGAATTTCTCCTGGGCCTCCTTGTCGATCTTCCGCATCTTTTCTGCACTAACGTATCGCATAATTCCCCTTTTACGCCCTTCGCCTTATAACGCCGAATCCGGCGCCCTTTCTTCCGCTGATATCCGAAGCATCGAAGGCCCTGTCTTTAAATTCCACTTTTAGGTCGCCCCACAATTTCCTCATATCATCGCATTGCCTGATATCGTCGAGAACCACATAACGCGGATTTAGCCTCCCGGCATAAATATCCATATTCTTCTTCGTATGTTCGTACTCATGCACTGCGTCGAGATAAAGAAGGTCTATTTCCTCATCAAACAAAGCGACTGCTTCTTCTATAACTTTCTCATTCAGCGAATCGCCTATTATTCTTCTTACATGAGGATATTTCACGAACCCCTCTTCATTCTTACGGACAATATCCACTGTTACGAGTTGACTCTTTATAACGCCATGCTTATCGAGGCCCTTACTAATTGACATGATAGAACCGCCTGAGTTTGTCCCTATCTCAAGAGTGCGGGTAAGATTTTGTGATCCGGCCAGTCCGGCGAGGAAAAAATAGTAACTGGTCGGCCGCTTGAGAAAAGCGCACGCTCCGGTTGTTTCACCATAATGACAGTCAGAGAGATCTATTCTTCTTCCGGCCTCCATGGCAGTCTCGCATATTTCCTTCAAGCTTTGTCCGGGCATTTTATTAGAATTTTTCCCGGTGCAGGACATCCGCGAGGCTTCTTTTCTTTTCCTGGCAGGGTTCTTTAAGCGGCCATCCTACCGGAATGAGGCTTATCAGCTTGAACTCCTTCGGCACGCCTAAAAGTGCAGACACTTCGCTCGCGTAGGGTTTCTTATCCCCCGCGACCCAGCACGCCCCAAGGCCCAGGCCCGAGACCGCAATGAGTACATTCTCCGTAGCCGCTGCGCCGTCTTCAAGATAGTATTTAGTATCGCTTGAGTATACAACAATGCAAGCTGCGGCGTCCTTTATGAAAGAACCTGTATTCGCTATACGGCCCAGCTCCTTGAGTGCCTTCTGATCCGTTACAACAATAAATTCCCATGGCTCTACTTTTCTTGCGCTGGGCGCGCGCCGGCCGGCATCCACGAGTTTTTCAAGAAGCGCCTTATCTACGGGTTCGCCTTTATACTCTCTCACGCTTGCCCTTTTTGCTATAGCATCAAATATCTCCACTGCGCCCTCCTTTTATCCTTTATTTTTCCAGCGTTTATGCATCCACATCCATTGTTCCGGAAAGGCGCGAATTTTGCGCTCCACAATACGGTTGAGCTCTTTCGTTGTGTTTTCTACCCAGTTATCATCGTCTTTGTTAACAGGTATTTCAGGTTCTACGTAAATTTCGTATTCTCCGCTTGCTACCCTAACGCAATATGCAAGAATAAGGGCAGCTCCTGTATGTTTTGCCATGCGTGCCGGGAGAGAGGTTGTCGAAGTTGGCCTGGAAAAGAAGTCGATCCATAGCCCTTCGTTACCTGCCCATTGATCAATCACAATACCTACCATGTGATTTTGTTTAAGCTCTGAAAAAATCCACCTTATACCAATGTCTTTGTTCTTATATCTCAAATCCCCTATTTTTCTTAACGATTCGACCCATTTGTAGATATAAGGATTTCTGATAATCCTGCCCAATATGGTAGCAGGGCTTTTCTTTTGTTTCGCGAGAAACGAAAGATATTCCCATGAGCCGAGATGCGTCAAGACAAGAACTATCCCCTTACCCCTGGCTAAAGCTTCGTCAATAAGTTCGGAATTATTAAGATGGACGTGTTTGTCTGACACTTTTACGAATTTAGGCAACCTGAAAAGCTCCATGTAGCAAGTCATCAAATGACGAAAAGATTCTAAGGCAATTTTTCTTTTTTCCCTATCAGATTTGGTATTACAGAAAGCAATGGTAAGATTGTTAAGGGCAACTTTTCTTCTACTCGATAATATCAAAAAAAGAACATCTCCCATTCTTCTTGATATCCAGGTAGAAATAGTGATAGGGAAAAAATTGACGAGCGCCATCATTGCGCGTAAAAGAATATACTCAATAAAATGCCTGATCCGTTTCATGTCCTAACTCCTTATGAATAGTGATTATAACACGGTGTTTTTCGAAAAGGCAACCAATTCCCGTCCCATAAAACAGTAGGGCAGGCTTAAGCCTGCCCCTTATCAACCCTTATCTCCCCTTATTCACCCTTATTTTTCTTTAAGACATTCCCAAATTTTTTAATCCTTGTAAGGCAACTCGCATATCCAGCGCACCCGTTTTACTACCGGCTGGGCCAGAACGTTGCTATTTTCATTTCTTGGGCCATATGATACGGATCAATAAAAATAACGGGTATCCGATTACAGCCACTCCGAGCATGGTAATTCCCGTAATTGAAAGCGGTAGGTATATGTTTGCAAAAATGGTGATCTTGTATCCGGCTATGCCCAGAAGGACAAAGGCGAGCAATATCAGTACTTCCCTTATTATAGTCTTTATCATCTATATTGCTATAATTTTAACACGTTTTAGGGCTACTTCACGGTTCGATTCTATCCGCCTTTCGCAGATAGAATGATTCAGCTGTCTCGTTGATTATATTTTTCGCGCTCTCAGCGATATCCGTAAACGTAACAGCAGTGTTAAAAAGCAAGCTGTTCGGATATTTTTCAAAACGCAGTATTTTAGCCATGCATTCTATGGGTCCGTTTATATTGGGAAAGTTTATCTTCAGGTCCAAAAAGCTGTCCTTGGGCAGGGGTTTATTGTAAGTAAACATCGCTCCTTTTGCGCTTAAGTTTTTCGTCGTCACCATGCTCCAGCCGCCTTCCGCATCATCTTTTTGGCGGAAGCGCATGACAAAAGACTTTCTGATTCTTTTACATTGCCTTCTTTCGGATCCACCATATGATACTTCTTCGTTATGACTCATGGGCGGTCATCCTTTTCTCTTTTCCAGGATAGCGTCAATGTGTTTTAATAAACGGTGTACCTCGCACGGCTTAGGCAGGTAGTCATCCGCACCTAATTCCATCCCGTAATCCACGTCAAACGGCTCGTTTTTTACGGTTTGCATTATAACGGGAATGCTTTTTGTATCTTCGTTCTTTTTCAATTGTATCAAGACATCTCTGCCATCCAATTCCGGCATAGTAATGTCCAATATAATGATATCTGGTTTTTCTCTTTTTATTAATTCGAGGCCGCTTGCGCCGTCATATGCGCTAATTACAGAAAAACCCCTTTCTTCTAAAAAGGATTTTAGAGTTTCGACTAAAGCTTTTTCATCATCTATAATAGCGATTTTAGCTTTTTTGCCTGTTACGTCAGATGGCATATAACGCTCCCTTTGTTGTTTATTATACCTCTAAATGGAGCTCGAGAAAAGAAGTTTTGCGATATCCGCCGAAGCAGAACTACTTGAAGTTCATCTTTGGCGTAGGCGGAACAAAACCGCCTCAAGGAGGAATAAGGGGTCAGGTCTCGACATTCGACATTTCTATGGCTTTTTCCATCTGATTTAACAGGGCATCGAACTTCTTATCTTTTTGCCTTAACTTTTTTATACGCTCACATATTTTGCTGACAGTCTTATATTTTAAATTTCCATAAAAAGACGCAATATTACGCAATGAATTATCAGTGTACGTTTTAGCAAGATATATTACGAGCTTTCTCTCCAGGCGAGCATTCTCCGCGGCCATATTTTTTACTATATCTAGGATGTTTCCAAGGCTTGGTTGACCACGCTGTTTTATCTTGCGCATAACAGGTATTTCGGGCTCATCTTTCCGGTACGATACTTTTCTTTTTATGTTTTCAAAAAAGTCACTATTTCCTAATACGTAACCTTCTCGTAAATTATCCAAAAAGTTATATTTTTCTTCTTCTATGCCAAAGATCACAAAATCCCTGTATAGAGCTTTTGCTTTGCCTGGATTTGCGTTAAACGTTGAAAGAATAGGTTCTGTTACAAGCCATTTAGGCGGGAGAGCATTTGATACAAAATATTTATAGCTACTCCACTTATAATCAATAGGGTCTTTTACGATTTTTGCCCTTACGGGATTTAGATGAATGTATCGAGATAAATGGTGAAGATATTCTTCCTCCTGAACGAGAATCGCCTTATATCTTCCCTGATATAAAGGCCCCATTCTTTTCCGTTTAACATTGAAATAAATGGCATAACTTGCGTTAATGTAGTGCATTATTTTTACTAGATTAGCCCTGGGTGTTTCAAGGATAAGGTGATAATGATTGTTCATCAGCACATAAGTATGGACGAGCGCGGCGTGCGATTTATTTGCAGACTCAATATAAGAAAGGAATTTCTCTTTATCTCTATCAGAAACAAAGATACTCTTCCTTTCTATTCCGCGTTGTATCACATGATAAAAGGCATGCGGATATTCTATTCTCAACGGCCTGGCCATATATGCTATTTCTTGTTATCGGTTACTCATTCCACATTAGGCACTCATCCAGGGCGAAGTACGCCATGTACTTCAGCGCGGGGTCCGGATTTTGATTGTACCTTTTCAGGATATCAAGAGCCTCTACCGTAGGATGATGAGCAAGTATTATCAAAATAGCTTCTTTTGCTTTGTGTGAAGTTTGTCTTGCCAAAAGAAGCCCGCCCATGTCATGTATCACATTGATGGGCAATTTATCGTGGCCTTTGAATAATACCGAATGGCCTCCGATGTATTTACCGGCTTTTTGGACCGATTCATCATTGCTGTCAACATAACCTGAAACAACCGGAATTTGCCGGCCCGCTCTTGAAAGTTCTAAGAATAACCAGAATTCGCTTTCGGTCATAAAATCACCCCCCTTCATATATATAGACGCAGAAAATGCCGTTTTGCTGCATTATTTTTTAAAAAAGTTGCGTCGGGTGGGTTTAATGATGCGAATCCTCGACGGACAGTGCGTATACCGGCCGGAAAGAAAAAAGTGAGTAGTTTTTAGTTTTAATAGGATGTGTCCCTATTTTTGACACCGAAATACGGTAATAGCGCGTAAAACATCTCTAATCCCATACAAAACCCTCCTTTGAAAACAAAAAAAAACCAAGACACTTTATCGACATTTTCCATACCCTTTGTCGATATTGTCTTGGGTATATGTTTCCGCAATCACGTGGCTTGCTTTACACTATAAGTATACCAGAAGATTCATCATTTTACAATATTACTTTGAGTTTTTTACAATATCCCAGCGAGCATTATTTTTTGTAAGGACCAGATCAGCATTGGCTGATAGCAGTTCGTCATGCCGAAGTTCTTTTTCAAATCTTCCCCGAGACAATGTCTCTACTATTGCCTTATCAAGTTTTTTCGCATTAACATATCCCTTAATATCCTTGATCAGGGTCTTGCCCTTGAGGTCCACCAGAAAAATCTGCTCGGGGCTGTTTCGTATTTTTATAAGCACTTTCATGTCACACCTCTTTATCATATATATAGGTCCGGGCACTAATCTCGGCAGAAAGTGCCCGGGTTTTCATTACCCACAGATAAGCTCTGCAGGTAAGAAATTGATTCGGTCTTTATAGGTTTATTATTTTCTTTTGTCATTATTACGACCTCGTGTTGGCCACCGCATTTTGAGCATCGCACGCTTCCGGGAGAAGCTGTATATCCTATGCTTCCACATTTTGTACATTTAACCTTTTCCATGATGCTCACCTGCCTATCGCTATACATTCTTGATCCTATCGAGAAGATTCAAAGGTATATTGTCTCCAAGGTATTTAACAACTTCCTTTTCATGCTCTCTGATCGTCCTTTTAGCTATCATTCCGATTACAAACAAAACAGCGTGTGGTAAAAAATGTTTATTTTTTACGCTTACAATATAGAGGTTATCGAGAATATCCATGATCTTTTCTCCTTTCACTATCAAGTATATCATATAATTGACTTTTGTCAAGTTTACTTAAAGCAAAAGGTCAATCATTATATTCAGTTAATATACGTAACTACTTGCAATATAAAGAGTTATGCTCTTATATTAAGATATAAAATAGTCAGCATATTTGCTCTTGTTTTTTATTTTTAATATATAAAAGGCAATTTTCTATTGACAAATATTCATTCATCTGGTAAACTTACATATGAGAAAGGGGCGTTTTTAAATGAAGTTGTATGAAAAAATCCGCGATTACCGCAAGCGCGTAGCCAAATTGAGCATGAGAGAGTTTCATAAAAAGCTTGTCGATATATTCGGAGATAAGGCTCTCACCTACTATAGCCTGTGTCGTCTTGAAAAAGGCTATCGGTCGGATATCCGGTTAACAAGCCTATATCAGATTTGTACGGGCCTTGGAATATCGCTTAAAGAACTAAAAGAGGGCACGGATCAGGAAGAGTCGAAAATCGTTACAATTATAAAGAATTCAGAGAGAGCGGAGAACCGGTATTTTTATAATGAAAAAGCTATTGCCGAGATTTTAAGCTCGTCAAATATAAAATTCTTAACTATGGAACTTGGCCTTACACCGGGAGGAGCTACAAAACTGGAGGAAGACCCTGTAGGAATCGACAGATTTGAAAAACTCGTTATTGTATTGCAGGGTGAGGTTTTATGCCATATTGGGCAGGAAAAACATCTTATAAAAAAGGGAGATACGCTATCTTTTGCCAGCAATATCCCCCATCATTTCGAAAACCCTTCAAAGAAGATTAAATCGCGCGCGATAATAATACAGAATCCTAAATCTTACTGATACACTGCCCTCGTTTCTTCAATATATTCTCGAACTTCAATGATATGGCTTTGAGATCCAACGGCTTTATAGCGTAATCTGTAGCGCCTAATTTCATGGCTTCTTCCGCCACATCCTCGCTTACCCAAGCTGATATTATTAATATATCGATCTCTGGATTGATCTCCTTTGCTTCTTTAACGACAGTCATGCCGCTTTTTTTAGGCATTTTGATATCAAGCAACATAACGTCGCACGGCTTGTCTTTAACAAAGGCCACTGCCTCATCGCCGTCATTCGCTTCTTTAAAATCACAATCATACCTTTGATCCAGAAAGTTGATTATCGTTGAACGCGCGTCTTTTTCGTCGTCTACGACTAGTATAACCGGTTTTGTCATTTTTTATCCTTCATTAATTCCTGTATTTTTTTGATTACCACTTCTTCCAAATACCCTATCCTGAATGGCTTTGTTATGTATTCATCGGCGCCTAAAGCAGATGCTTTTTCGACCATCTCTTTTTCCTCGTGAATGGTAAGCATTATTACCTTTATATTATTGTCTATTTTCTTAATTTGTTCGAGTACATCAAGACCGTTCGCGCCCTTCATCCTTATATCAAGAAACACGATGTCCGGCTTGTCGGTCTTTACCGATTTTAGGGCCTCTTCTCCGCTATTAGCTGTTTTTGTCGCAAAACCCCTTTGCTTAAAAAATCCCTGCAACGCCTCCGTTATGCCCTTTTCGTCGTCTACAAGTAGTATTTTAATCATTTTACACCAAACTTTCTTTTACAATATTCATGAGCTCATTTAAGTCGATTGGTTTTGCAAGATAATTATCTGCTCCGTGAGTTAATATCTCATGTATTGTATCTTTTTCGCTATCGCCCATATATGAGCTCATCACTATTATCTTGATGGCTTTATTTGCATTTTTTATCTGTTTTATCACCTCCAAATTTAGCACCTTATTAATTCTGACGTCTAAAAGTGCCATATCCGGGTTGAAAAGCCTTGCTTCTTTCACTATGCTATCGGCGTTTTTTATCTCTTTCGCAGCTTCAGTATCATATCCTAGGTGTCCAAAAAAGCTTTTTAACGACCTGTTTATTTCGGGTTCGTTATCGGCTATAAATATTTTTGCCATAGTTTTTATCCTCTTATTTCTCCAGAACGGATTTATCTTTCATGTCTCTATAAATACTCGCGATCGTAAGACAATATGGGTCTATCTTTTCGAATTCATCTACAATAGCCTCAATGTTGGCTTTATGTTCAAAATCCTGTGTTTTGTCATAAGTGTCTTTAATACACTTAATCTGAGTAGAAATATTATTTATAGCTTCCTCAATCGAATCGATAAAAGGTTTACATCGGTCGGAGATGCTCATCTTTGCTATCTCCCCTTTGATTTCTTTCATTATACCTCTAGCCAGCACGGAGTAATTCTCTATCTTGTCTAACGTTGTTTTTATGTCTTTGTTGACGTGTTGGCTAACTTTACCATTACGTAAGACTTCCTTGAGTTGATACGCAAAAAAATATGCAACAGTTTGTAGGCTTGTTACTTTACTTATAAACGTATGGAACAATTCGCGAATCGGAGATAGTCTTTCTAAGTCTGCCATTAGCGTTTACCTATACTGTTTCTCAACGTATTGTCTAATTCGGGGAAGTTTATCGGCTTCATTATATATCCGTTCGCGCCAAGGTTCATACATTCGGCTTCTTTTTCGTGATCTATAAATCCCGTAACCATCAAAACTTTTATATTTTGATTGATTTCTTTTATTTGTTTAAGTACATCTATTCCGCTTATGCCCTGTGATAGATGTATATCAAGAAGTACGCTATCAGGGGACTCTTCTTTTACCAATTTAATAGCTTCTTCCCCTGTTTTGGCATCACTTACTTGAAAGCCTCTTGATTTAAGAAACCCGCCTACGCAGGTTCTCATTTCTGGATCGTCATCTACAAGTAGTACTTTTATCATATTCTTGTCTCCGACCATACCGGAATATTAACTATAAAAGTAGCTCCTTTTTTATATTCGCTTTCGATCCGCATTGAACCTTTCATGAGATTTTCTACAAGGTTTTTTACAAGATCGAGGCCCAGGCCGGTGCCTACTACCTTATCTTCCTGGCTATTACCGCTTTCGATTTCTTTTCTTCTGGCAAAACTTTCATAAAGAGCGCTGGATCCTTTGGTTGTAAAATAAGGCAAAAATATAGATTCTTTATCTTCGGGTTTAATGCCTATGCCGGTATCTATAAATCTTATCTCTATTTGGTTTGCGTTTTTTAAATGTGCCACTTTTACCTTTAC
Source organism: Candidatus Omnitrophota bacterium (assembly GCA_016782425.1). Classification (GTDB taxonomy): domain Bacteria; phylum Omnitrophota; class Gorgyraeia; order JABMRN01; family RBG-13-46-9; genus JABMQJ01. Next base: position 1,936 of record JADHYN010000008.1, on the reverse strand, counting down.
ATTATCGGACTCATCTTTTCCCAATTGAAGCTCTTTCATCCTTATTGCATCCATCGCATTATCGAGAATTGCTATAGTAACCTCTCTTAAATCTTCTTCTTTCGCATTGGCTCCAGGAATTCCTTTTTCGATTTCAAGATAAATGGGTATCTGTCGTACGCTTTTTTTGTATTTAAGCTCCTTAACCATATCTATAGCCGTATTAAGAGACTTTTCTACGTTAAGTGAGGCAAAAGCGCCTTGGGAAGGCTTCGCGAAATCCCTAGCTTTTTTAACGACAGAGGCGCTAGCTTCTATATATTTATCTACTAAATCCAGATGCTGCGATAGTTTTTCAGCAATATCTTTCCGTTTGTCATAGGAAAGGTTTTCGTCTTTCAATTTATTAACAACATCTTCCGTATACATAATTGTTTGGAGTCTGTTACGCGCTCTTCCCAGATGATTATTAATATTATGGCTCAGAAAAGACATCATCTTCCCCAGATCAGCTACTTTTTTTTGTTCGGCTAGCTCGTTTAGCACTTGGGAATTTTTTATAGCAATAGCTTCCGTACGCGCAAGGTCAGTTAATATATCGATATCTTCTTTATTATACTCTTCATCTGATTTTTTCTTACCTAAAATCATAACTCCAATTAAGTCATCATTTAGCGTTAGTGGAATAATAAGTTCGGCTTTCAGTTTCTCCATTTCTTTTGTTAAGCTCTTATTGCTAAGATATTCACTACTCTCCATAGATATAATCTCATTTGTAGACTTTAGAAGCAGTATAAGCTGCGCATCGTTTCCCACTGTAAGAATTTCGTTGCGTTTGATAGCCTTATATGAAACATATTTATCCTCATGTTTATTAAAAAGTAGAATGTCTACGTTTTTCGGATGAAGCGTTTTGTTAAGCAAATCGATTGTGCTCTCAAGTATTCTGTCAAGGCTTAATACGGTAATAACTTCATCAATAAAGGATTTGAGAATCTGTTTATAATCATACTTTTTTTGGAACAGATACTTATCGGTTACTTTTACAAGAAAATCTTCCAGCGGTCGCACGGCAAAAATGATAATTATTGAACTTATCGCCAAACCTAAAATCTTACCACCTACGATCAATTCTTGAGTTATTAGTGTTATACCGATAAATATTCCTAAGACTATTGCAAACAGGCTCGCAAAAACGAGAGTCTTCTTTATGACTACAGATATATCCATAAGTTGGTGGCGAATAATAGTATAGGCAATTATAAATGTATACAGCGGTACCGTTATATTGAAAACTGGATATAGATTTATGCCAAAGCAAGGTAAATACGATGTCCCTCCTCCAGCAAATCCCAAGATCATTGCGATAGAGAAATATTTAATTTGGTTTTGTTTAAATCGACTTGCACTACGATAAGATTTTATTAAAAGAATCATTGCATAAGTTAATAATCCAAAATAAAGTATGAGGGTATGAAAAATATGAAGTGGTCCTGGAGGGTAAACCCACCAAGCAGGTTTATAAATTCTAGAATCGGTAAAAAGCAAACTTACGTGTCCTATGAATAAATTTTTGCTAACTATGTTTGCTATCCAAATCAAAAATGTAATTACGTAAACTACATTAAGCAGAATCGGTTTTTTTATTTCGAGAAAGGAAAGGACAAAGTGCAGGAAAAGAGCTGGTAAAAGAATAACGCCTACATATGATACCTGCCACCAGAAAAACGCCGAATCATAATTCTGCGCTGTAACCGCCATATATGCGCCAAATCCATAGATGGCAACGCAAAAAGTAAAAAACGCCCATATTTTAGAAAGCTTACTATGGCGCCCTTTAAAATAAACAAATAAAGCTATGGTTGAATTAGTTACAGCGCCAATTAGGTTTGATAGACCGTATAATTGTATCATTATCTTTAAGTGATATATTTGGCAAGTAGTTTAGCAAGCGCTA
>JADHYN010000023.1 GCA_016782425.1 Candidatus Omnitrophota bacterium | reverse complement strand
GTGGCGGCCAAGAGCAAAGAATAAAGAATATCTTTTGATAGGTCTTATCACTTGCGCAAAGTGTAATCATAAATACAATGGCGTATCATCAATATCTAATCATAGAACCAATAAAAAGAAACGGTGGTATCGTTGCTCCGGGCCTTATGCAAGCCATATTCGTTGTACCAACAGAGCAGTGAAGGCAGAGGATATTGAGCCGGAATCAACAAAGATAGTTGCCCAGCTGATCCAAAATGAGCGCCTGAAACAGAGCCGATGGACGACAGGGACTTTGCAAAACGGCGCAAATTTACCAGTTTTTGCTGAAAACGCAAAAACAGATCTCTCTGAGGTCAAGGATAAGCTAAAAATTAACCAAGAAAAGCAGTCAAAACTTACGGACGCTTATCTGGAAAATTTGCTCAGCGAAGACGTCTATCGTGAGAAAAATTCAAACCTTAGAGATGAAGAAGAAAACTTAAAGAAACTCCTTGCCGGATATGAACTTAGAGAAATTGAACGAGAACGCTCAGAGGGTTATATTAACAGAGTAAAAGACTTTCTTGATGGCTATGATGACAGCAAAGAAAAGATAGATTTTACTACTAAAAAAGAGCTCGCGCGGCTGCTTTTTAAAAACATCAAAATCGCCTCCGCCATTGGCGGTGCTTTGCCCCCGAAAAGAATTTCTTTTTCTCTTTTTGCCCCTTTTAATTTTTTGTTTTCGGAAACGGAAAAGAAACTGCAATGTCAAAAGAATCAAAGAGTTACAAAAATATGCCAAAAAAAATCTACATCCGGACCTTCGGCTGCCAGATGAATGAGAGGGATTCGGAGTTTATTGCCGGACTATTTTTGGAAAAGGGGTATACACTCGCGGATTCGCCCGATGACGCCGATATAGTTTTATTTAACACCTGCTCCGTCAGAGAGCATGCGGAACATCGCGCTATTAGTAACATGGGCGCGCTACTTAAAATTGCCCATCGAAAACCGATAACCGATAAACGAAAACCGAAAATATTTGGGATCGTTGGCTGCATGGCACAGGCGATGGGGAATAAACTTTTTCAAAGGTTGCCCGGTCTAGACATGGTTTGCGGAACCGGGGAGATTGCGAAGCTACCCGAGCTTGCCCAAAAGGCCCAAGAAAAGAAAATGTTGGCTACCGGAAACGCGGATAAATTTATTCTTAGTCGGAGCCCTTATTACAGGGAAAAGAAAGACCACGCCTATGTTTCCATCATGCGCGGCTGTAACAATTTCTGCAGTTATTGTATCGTGCCGCATGTAAGGGGAAAAGAGCGCTCGAGGCCCGTTCCGGACATTGTGAATGAGGTAAAAGACATTGTGGCTAACGGCATAAGGAATATCACGCTTTTGGGGCAGAATGTTAACTCATACAAGACACATGACACAAGACACAAGACACATGTTTTTGGGTTCATAGATTTGCTGAAAGAAATAAATAATATCGACGGTGTCGAGAAGATCAGCTTCATGACTAGCCACCCGAAAGATGCCGGCATAGAGTTATTCGAAGCAATGAGAGATCTGGATAAAATTAACAGGCATCTTCACTTGCCTCTTCAGTCAGGCTCTGATAGAATACTGAAGTTGATGAACAGGGGTTACACTCGGAAGAAATATCTGAGCCTTGTTAAAAAAGCCAGGGAAATAGTGCCGGATTTGCGTCTTACTACGGATATCATAATCGGGTTTCCCACTGAAACCGGAAAAGATTTTAACGATACGCTTAGCCTCATGAAGGAAGTGGAATTTAACCTGGCGTATATATTTAAGTACTCACCGCGTGCCGGCACAAAGGCAGCCCGTTTAAAGGACGACGTGCCCGAGGCGACAAAAAGCCAAAGGCATAAAACGCTTCTCGATCTACAGAGAGGATTGTATGAAAAAAATAATCATATTTTTATTAATCGGTAGTTTTATAATAAATACGGGCGTGGGCGCAAAATCCGCTTCTAAAAGAGCATTTATGAAAAACATAAATACTTTATTCTTAAAAGAAGACTATAAGGGCGTGATTGGCGCCGCCGGAAGCAATTTGCGGGAATACCGCTTTACGACGGAAGATAAAAAAGAGATCCTTTATCTGGCGGGCTTATCTTATACAAAAACCGGTAATTTCGAAAAGGCGCGCGAATCTTTTGGTAAGATTCTGGACATGAAAGGAAATGACGTCAGGGAAAAAGCTTACATGGGGATAGCCAATTCGTATTTCGAAGAAGGAAAAGCGGACGAGGCGATCGAAGCGTATGAAAATGTCCTCTCCATGTATCCGAGAAGCGATTGGCTGGCAAGCGTGTATTATAATCTGGGCTCTTCCTATAAATCTAAAGGCAATTTATCCAAGGCGAATTCATACTTTGGAAAAGTCGAAAGACAGTATGATACAAGTTTTGAAGCGGAAAAAACAACATATTCGCCGGGCGAAAGAAAAAGCGAGTTTTACATCGTCCAGTTGGGGGTATTTAAAGATATGAAAAATGCGAAAGCCCTAGTCAGAAAACTAAAAAGAAAAAGATACGATTCTTACATACAAAAAATCAAAAGAGACGGAGATATTTTATATAGGGTAAGAGGCGGCAAGTTTTCTAATGAAGGTTACGCTGCAAGGCTTCTTAAAAAGCTCAAAAAAGACGGCTTTCAGGCGAAGATAATCGAAGAGTAAAGAAGCTATCAGCTGTCAGCTTTCAGCTATCAGCTCAAGCGTTATTAAATATGAAAAATCAAAAGTTCAGGAAATTAGAAGTTTGGTCTAAAGCAATGGATTTCATAGAAGAGATTTATAAAATCACAAATAAATTTCCGATAAAAGAAACATATGGTTTGACAAGCCAATTAAGGAGGGCTGCTTTGTCTATAGCATTGAATATAGCGGAAGGAAGCGGTTCCGGTTCTGATAATGAATTTAATAGGTTTCTCAACATTTCCTTAAGGTCTTCATATGAAGTTATTTGCGGCATTGAGATATCCAATAGGCTTGATTATTGTAGTAATGAAATGGCGGATCAATTACTTACAAGGTGTAATGAACTTTCAGCTATGATATTCGGTTTAAAAAAAAGATTAAAAGCTGAAAGCTGATAGCTGATGACTGATAGCTGCAGAAAGAAAGTAATTTTCATAGTAGGCCCCACGGCTATCGGCAAAACTTGCCTGGCAGTAGAACTTGCGAAAAAAATAGGAGGAGAGATAATATCGGCCGATTCCATGCAAGGGTATAAAGGCATGGATATATTGAGCCAGAAGCCCACCAAAAATGAGCAAAAAAAAGTACCGCACCACCTCATAAGTTTTTTAGCCCCGCAGGATGAATATAGCGCCGCGAATTTCTCCAAATTAGCCCGCAAAAAGATAGAAGAGATAATCAAAAGACAAAAGACCCCTATTGTCGTCGGAGGCAGCGGCCTTTATGTAAAAGCGCTCATAGACGGTGTTTTCCCGTCCAGGGGGAAGGATGAATATTTGCGAAAAGAATTACAACGACTGGCAGAAGACAAAGGAAACCTGTTTTTATATAACAGGCTTAAGAAAATAGACCCTGCTTCAGCCGCAAAAATTCACCCCAATGACTTAAAAAGGGTTATAAGGGCAATCGAGATATACGAGCTTGAAAAGGTTACAAAGACAGGACTTAAAGAAAAGACAAAAGGCATAAAAGATAAATATGATATAAAGATTTTCGGCTTAATCGCAGACCGGGAGAAGTTATACCAAAGGATCAATAAAAGGGTTGATCTCATGTTCAGAAAAGGCCTGGTTAAAGAAGTTGAGAAACTATTAAGAGGAACCTTAAGCATAACCTCAAGCCAGGCATTAGGTGTTAAGGAGGTAAAAGGTTTCTTAGAAAAGGAATATGGTATCGCGAAAGCTAAAGAGATTTTAAAAAGGAACACACGAAGGTTCGCCAAGAGGCAGCTTACGTGGTTCAGGCCTGATAGCCGGATTGTCTGGCTTGATGCCGGTAAGTTTTGCGGAGAAGAACCGGCGGAGAGAATAGCTCGGGAGATCGCATAAGTTTCATTAGGTAGGTTCAAAAATGGAACGGGCGCTGCTTGTTACGTTAAATTTAAAAGACAAAAAGACCCCCTGGAAACCGGAGGAAAAAGCTTCGGAACTTGCGGAACTTGCCGCCTCAAACGGCGCCGCGGTCGAAGAGGAACTCATCGTTACGCGGGATAAAATTTCACCCGTTTATTTCATAGGCAAAGGCAAGGTCCAGGAAATAGCAGAAATCTGCGCCCAGGGGAATATCGATGTAGTAATTTTTAATAATGACCTTACGGGCACGCAGCAGAAAAACCTGGAAGATATCATTGCCGTTAAAGTCATAGACCGCACACAGCTTATTTTAGATATTTTTGCCAGGCGCGCCAGGTCAAACGAGGGCAAGATCCAGGTGGAACTGGCGCAGCTTTTATATCTCTTGCCCCGCCTTACGGGAAAAGGCATCCTACTGTCGCGGCTAGGCGGTGGCATAGGCACGAGAGGGCCCGGCGAGCAGAAACTTGAACTTGACAGGAGGAAAATAGGCGAGAGGATAACTAAGCTAAAAAGGGACCTGGAAAGCTTAAGCCTGCAGAGGGCCACCCGCAGAAAACAGAGAGCCAAATTCTCGCTTTTAACGATCGCTATCATAGGATACACGAATTCCGGCAAGTCTACGCTATTAAACGCGCTGACGGGTTCCGAAGTTTATACCCGGGACAGGCTTTTCAGCACGCTCGATCCCACGATAAGGAGCTACGTTCTCCCCAATAACCAGAAAATATTATTTGCCGATACTGTCGGATTTTTAAACGAATTACCACATCACCTTATAGAGTCGTTTAAGGCAACCCTGGAAGAAGCGGTGCATGCAGACATTTTACTGCACCTCATAGATATAAGCCACCCCAAGGCAAAAGAGATGGAAAAAGCCGTATATGACGTGTTGAAGGAGTTGGAAATATCAGAAAAACCCGTAATCACGGTTTTGAATAAAATTGATAAAATAGAAAATAATGAAATTGAAAGGTTCGCCAGGGAGTTTTACAATGCCGTGCCGATTTCGGCGATTGAGAAAAAAAATTTTGAGGGTTTGATCGACAGGATAGTGCTTTACCTTAATAAGGTGATAAAACTATATAAGATAACCTTACCCCAGAGCCAGGCCAGGGTTATAAGCATGCTTCACGAAGCCGGGCATGTGGTGAAAAAAGAATACAGGGAAAAAGATGTGTATTTGGAGGTCGAGTTACCGATAAGTTTTTACGAAAAAGTTAAAAAGGAAATCAGGGTTATTAAATAAATGTTTCTGTAAAAAATGAACCCCGAACATAAGAAATATATCCTCGAAAGCATCAATAAGAAATCCACAAAAGAAATTGCCCGCCGGTTAAACATAAAAGAAAGAAAAGTGCGAAAGTTCCTGGAGAAAGAGAACCGCAAACCGACAACCCCTGCCCGCCTCTTTCGGCAAAAGAGGGCAGGCGGGGAAAACCAAGAACCGAAAACCGAAATCAAGCCCCCGCCTAAGAAGGGAACCCTTCTCATATCCATCGTTTTAATAATAATCCTGGGCTTTGCTGTTTACGGCAATTCGTTAAAGGGCGAACTAATATGGGACGACGAGTACCTTATAAAGAGCAATTTGTATCTGAGAGACTCCTCTTATCTGACAAAGCTTTTAACGCGGCCGATAGGAGACGGCGCAGGGATAGAGTCCGGCTCTTACAGGCCGCTTCAGATGCTTATGCATATGTTGGAATTTTCTCTTTGGAAACTGGATGTAATGGGATACCACATTGTAAATACGATTCTACACATCTTAGCGGCACTGGGTATCTTTTGGTTTATTTATGTACTTTTTGGTGACTTTCTTATGGCGTTTTTGACAGGGGCGCTATTCGCGGTCCACCCGATACACACCGAAGCGGTGGCGTACATATCGGGCAGGTCAGACTCTTTAGTTACAATATTTATAATTCTTTCCTTAATTTTTTATATAAAATACCTTCATTCAGGCAGGGCAATCACGTATACGGTCATGCTGTTATGCTCTATATTTGCAGTCTTGTCCAAGGAGAACGGTATTATATTGCCTATATTGCTCTTACTGTATCATTATTCTTTTAAAAAGAGACTTAAGATCAAATCATTTTTGCCTGTGGCCGGCATCTGTTTTTTCTATCTATTCTTAAGGATGACAGTGCTGAAGATCCCTTCATTCCAAAATATATACCCAACTACGCTATTACAGAGAATTCCCGGGTTCTTTGTTGCGATAACAAACTACATAAAACTTTTGTTCTTGCCTTTCAGCTTGCATATGGAATACGGATATAAAATTTTTAGCTTGAATAATCCAAAAGCTATGTTTGGCATTGCCATAACAATCTCGCTATTATTAATATGCGTATTCCGGAGAAGGAAGAAAGATAACCCGGTATTTTTCGCAATCTCCTGGTTTTTCATAACACTCATACCCCAGTCCAATCTTTATCCTGTAAACGCCTATATGGCAGAGCACTGGCTATACCTGCCCTCGGTAGGCTTCTTCCTAATCCTGGCAAGAGGCCTGGCGCAGTTATATCGAAAAAATTTTAAAACGTTATTTGCGTTATCTATCATAATCCTCTTATCCTTTTATATCTACTTAACTGTCAGGCAGAACGGCTACTGGAGGGAGCCCATAGCCTTTTATGAGAGGACGCTGACATTTGCGCCTGAAAGCCCCAGGGTCTATAGCGACTTTGGCGTAGCCGCCTACAATACCGGCAGAAAAGATAAGGCAATAGAGCTGTTCAAGAAGGCTGTGGAACTCAAGCCGGATTATGCAGAAGCGTTCAATAACTTAGGAGCTGTATGTTCCGATATCGGAAAACACGAAGAGGCTATAACCTTCTGCAAAAAGGCCATAGAGCTTAGGCCCGATTATGCAGGCGCATACAACAACCTCGGTGTCGCATACAACGGGCGAAAGAGATATGAAGAGGCGATAGTATCATATGAGAAATCACTGGGCATGAACCCGGATTCCGCAGAAGTTTACAATAACCTCGGAAACCTGTATATCAGTACGGGGAAAATAGATGAGGCCATAGCCGCGTATAAAAAAGCTGTTAAGATAAAACCGGATTATGCAGATGTATATAATAACCTCGGCAATACGTATAAGGATAAAGGAAAATATGAAGAGGCAATAGCCTTATACAAAAAGGCTATAAGCCTTGACCCTTCTTCCGCCGATATGTACTATAATTTAGCCGATGCATACAATATCACAGGCAGGGAAGAAGAAGCGATTGGTTTTTATAAGAAGGCGATAGAGATAAAACCCGATTTTAAACGAGCGACTTTAAAATTGCTTGAGCTCGGCCGCAAAAAGGATCTTAAATGAAACCAGAACATATTAAAAAGAAGACTGTATTTTTATCCATCGGTTTAATAATAGTCCTGGGTTTTGCCGTTTACGGCAATTCGTTAAAGGGCAATTTTTTCTGGGATGACAAGTATCTGGTGGAAAATAATACCTACATAAGGGATTATTCTAACGTAGCCAAAATTTTTACCCATGATATAGCCTCGGGCGCGGGCATAGAATTCACCTCTTACCGGCCGCTGCAAATGCTTACATATATGGCGGACTATTCCCTGTGGAAGCTGAACGCGAAAGGGTATCATCTTACGAATATTTTATTGCATATATCTGCGGCTTTGTGCGTTTGGTGGCTTATCAGCATTCTTTACGGGGATTACCTGTTATCCTCATTCTGCGGAATGTTATTTATAACCCATCCCATACATACCGGCGCTATTTCTTATATATCCGGCCGGGCAGACGCTTTAGCCGCGGTATTTGTGCTTTTATGTTTTATATTTTACATAAAACATATAAATTCCGGAAATGCAGTCGTATATATTCTTATGCTGTCAAGTTACGCATTAGCCCTTTTGTCCAGGGAAAACAGCCTGATCCTTCCGGCGATACTGCTTCTTTATCACTATGCGTTTAAGAAGAAGTTTAAAATCAATGCGTTTCTTCCCGTATTAGTCGTCACCTTTACCTATATATTAATAAGACTGCTGGTTTTAGAAACCCCCATGCCGCACGTTTTGCGCGATACTAGTTTATTCCAGAGATTGCCCGGATTTTTCGCGGCTATTACAAATTACGTAAGACTTTTATTCTTACCCATAAATCTGCATATGGAGTATGGAGATAAATTTTTCAAGTTTGAAAATCCGCAGGTCATATCAGGAATAGTTATCTTTTTTTCTTTGATGATATACGCCCTCAGGAAAAGAAATAGCAATACTTTAATTTTTTTCTCTATATCCTGGTTTTTCATAACCCTGCTACCGCAGTCCAATCTCTATCCTATCGATAGTTATATGGCCGAGCATTGGCTATATCTGCCGTCCATAGGTTTTTTTCTTATTTTTGCCAACGCGTTTAGTCATTTTTATAGAACCGAAAAATTTAAAGTTTTTGGTATAACATTCTTTATAGCGCTAACCTGTTTTTACTCTTATCTGACGGTTAAGCAAAATAGTTATTGGAATAATCCTGTAAGTTATTACGAAAATTCGCTGAAATATGCTCCGGACAGCTGGAGAATGCACAATAATCTCGGCAATCTGTACATGGAAAACGGCAATCAAAAAAAAGCGGCCGCAGCGTACAAAAAAGCCTTAAGCATCAGGCCCGATTATGCGCAAGCGTATTATAATCTCGGAAACCTGTACAAAAATATGGGAGACACCCAGGAGGCGACAGCATCATACAAAAAAGCGATAAAAATTAACCCGTATTTTGTGAGGGCTTATAATAACCTTGCTGTTTTGTGCAATGCGACGGGAAAAAGCGCGGAAGCAATAACGTTGTGTCAAAAGGCGCTGGAAATAAATCCGGACGACGCCTATGTGCATAATAATTTGGCGATAGCGTATTATAATGAGAACCAATACGATCTGGCTGTCAAACACTATGATAAGGCGGTTAAGCTTGGATGTAAAAGTGACGGGGAATTTTTAAAATGCCTTGAAGCACGCATGAAGAGATAGTTAATCGGGATAGAAAACTAATTTACAAAAGAAAGGGGATGGGTTATGGCTAAAAAAATATTGGTTTTATTTTTTCTTTGTGCTTTTTTCATCTGTTCAAATGTATCTGCATTTCAGTTTGAGAATTTTAAATGGGGTATAACAACAGACGAAGCCCGAAAAATAGTTGAGGGCCAGAGGAAACCCATAGAGTCCCGAGATAAGAATAAAATTGTATATTCTGACCTGATTTTCGGCGAGCCGTGCAAGGTGAGCTTAAGCTTTTCCCCCGGCAATAATCTTTTAAACGAAGTTATGATAAAGTGGGAGAGTACGATGATGGGCGAAAAAATAAAAGCCATCCTAACGGAAAAATACGGCGAATCAACGCAATCCGGAGACCTTCATAAAATATTTTTCTGGTATGGGAGATCTGATAGGATTACGCTGGATTACGCCTCAATGGACACAAGGCTTACTTATTCCTGTGGGTAACAGAAATAGCAGCTTAAAGCCCGAAGTTCAAATTAGTTTTCAGCGCTCCCGGGCGTTACTTTTTATCTTCATAAATACCATACACCAATACACCGCAGCGTATATATAGTAATAATATATGTTTAATACATTTGACAAGTGTGTAATTACGTGATATACTAAAAGCGTTACAATAGGTATAAAGGATTTATGTAAAGTACTTGCTTTAAGTGTAGTGAAGATATTGTACCTCTTTCTTTTTACCTGTATCGTACCTGTATAAGATATGTGTGTAGGGTCTGTATACATTTATACGAGATTAGTAAAAATCTATGGCAAAAAAACTGGTCTACTCAAAAGAGATAGCAGATAGATATAATATCCCATATTCTACCGTAACACATTATACGAATATGGGGTTTTTTACAGTTGTAAAGAGAAGGGGCAATAAGCGGTTGTATGATGATGATGAAATAAGGGCGCGCCTTGATCAGATCAGCCGCCTGATTAACAAAGGCTACCCTTTGCGTTTGATACGAAGCATACTGTTCAAGGAGAAGAGCCCGCATGAGCTATTATAGAATATTGGGACTCGAAAAAGAACCGTTTTCCACAAGCCCTGACCCGGAGTTTTTTTATCAATCCAAGGAACACAAATCGGCCCTCTACAGATTACGCGTAGCTATTGAGTTAAAAAGAGGCCTAAGCCTTATCCTCGGGGACGTGGGCGCCGGAAAAACCACATTAAGCAGAAAGCTGTCGCAACTATTGAGGGCGGATCCGGGCATGATTATGGCGGTCGTTTTGAACCCAATGTATGAAACGGAGGAAGAATTTCTGGCGGATATGGCCGCGCGCTTCCACGTCAGCGTTACAAGCGATAAAGCCGGCGCTGACGGGCTCAATAAATTGGATTACATGAAGGCGATAGAGAAATTTCTGTTTGAAAAAGGCGTCGAGGAAAACCAGACGATAGTTGTTTTGATAGACGAAGCGCAGAAACTTAACAATGGCTGCCTGGAAATCCTGCGCTCGCTTTTGAATTACGAAACCAATGAATATAAAATCCTGCAACTTATTTTAATGGGGCAGATGGAACTCCTTCCCCAGATAAGCTGCATAAAGAACCTATGGGACAGAATCGCTTTGAAATATGTTATCAACTCGCTGGAGGAAAGCGAAGTAAAAGAATTGATAAATTTTCGCCTGAGGCAGGCGGGGTACGTGTCGCGCTATCCCTTATTTAGCGATAACGCGATAGGCGCGATACATAATTATACTCAAGGGTATCCGAGAAGAATCGCCATGCTGTGCCACGACGCTCTTGAATACCTCGTGATGCACAAGAAGGAAATCGCGGATAAGAACGTTATACAGGAATTGATTCAGAAGGATGTAAAACCGGTAAAACAACAGGTAAGTTAACGGACAGGCCGGCCGGGCAGTCAGGCAGCTGTCTCTTTGGTTTATACTCCGGTTTATAAAAGGGGCATAAGAATATGTCAGACAATAAATTTTCTCCGGAGGAAAGATTATTCAGGGTTATACAGGAGCAAAAAACTCCTTCCTCGGGCATGAAAAATACCGGAATTATGATGCCGCGGATGAGTTTGGGAAAAATAAAGGTTTTCCTGTCCGGTTTCATGCCTAAAGCGCGCATAGGCTCCGATGGCCAAACGGTAGCGTCTATATCTTTGCCCATAAGGCTTCATGAAATCGATCCCAAAACCGTGAATATGATACTGGCGGCTATATTGACGATTCTCGTGGCCTGCGCTGTTTATTACGCGATAGACCAAAAACCGAAAATATCCAAAATAACAGAAGGGATTTCCATGGCCGCTCTTTCCGAAACACCGAAAAATACCGCAGGAGAAGAACTGGAACCAATAGACTCTTATGTCAGTATGGCGCGAAAAAGAGATATATTCCGCCCCATGCCTGAAAAAGAACAAAAAGCCGTCCAGGTTGAAAGCGTTCAAAGCGGCGCCGAAGAGTTAAAAACACTGGCAGGCTCTCTGAAGCTCAAAGGAATTTCATGGGGCGAATCCCCCAAAGCGATGATAAAGCACGAGGGGGAGGGCAAGGTGTATTTTCTTAAACCGGGCCAGACAATCGGCTCAACAGGCATAAGCGTAAAAGAAATATTCAAAAATAGCGTCGTAATAAGACATGATGGGGATGAAATGGAGCTGTTATAAAAATGCCTCACGGACCAAAAGCCGGCAGTAGAAGGGCAAAGATTAAAGTGAAGATGCTTCACATGTTTATTATATTTACCCTCGCTTCCCTGCTATGCCTTATGCCACAAAGCCGGTGCCCCGTATCGGAAGCCCAGGCGAAGGACCAGTCAATTTTTGATTGTAAATTTCCCGGCCTGGATAAGAAAATATCGCTTGATATAAGAGATATGGACGTCGGAAATTTCCTGAAATTTTTAGCGATAGAGGGAGAGCTCAATATTGTGACCACGCCGGCCGCTACGGGGGCGGTCAATCTGCTTATAAGCGACGTTACCATCGGAGATGCTTTTGAAATAGTGCTTTCCATGAATAATCTGGCATACCAGGTGAAAGGCAATGTTATTAAGGTCATGTCAAACGAAGAATATAAAACCGTTTACGGGGTAAATTTTTATGACCAAAAAGAGACGTTCGTTTATCAACTGAAATACGCCTCACCCAAGAACGTGGGGGCGCTCCTTACGAACGTAAAAAGCGACATAGGAAAGGTAATTTTTGATGAATCGACCGGGACGATAATTTTAGTGGATACACCCGACAAGATAAAAGAGATGAAAGCGATTATAGAAAAACAGGAATTACCCACGGTTACAAGGGTTATGCCCACCCAAACAAAAGCTTTCGAGCTCAAATACGCAAAAATGGAGGATGTTAAAGATGAAATAACCAGTGCCCTTACGATTGATATCGGTTCGATGCGCACTGATACAAGGACCAACACCATCATCATTACGGACCTTCCCCATAAACTGGAGGATATAGAGGCCATGATAAAGACATTTGACAGAAAAACAAGGCAGGTTTTTATAGAGGCCAAGATTGTGGAAGTGACATTATCGGATGACTTTAAATGGGGCATAGACTGGGATACCGTAATGAGCATCACCTTAAAGGGCCTCGGCGGCCTGGCGACATATTCACTAACACCCGAGTTTTCATTTCCGTTGAGCCTGACCGGGACATACAGCAAGCTGACGGTAAGCACATTAAAAGGGCAAAATATTAACGCCATACTCGAGGCGCTCTCTACGGTCACCGACACAAGGATACTCTCAAATCCGCATCTGACGGTGGAGGAGAACAAAGAAGCGAAAATCGAGGTTATTGAAAAGCAGCCGTACGAAGAGGAGACCACGACAACCGCTTCGGGCGGGACAACAACATCGTCAAAGACGTATCAGTGGGTGGATGTGGGAGTAATACTGAACGTTACACCTTCTATAAACGAAGACGGCTATATAAGTATGCTGATTAAACCGGAAGTCAGCTCCATCTCAACATGGTATGGAGGCGAAGCGCAGGCGGCCGGCGCCGTGCCGGTAGTAAAATCGGCGAACGCAGAAACAACGGTCATGGTAAAAGACGGGGTTACGATATTAATCGCGGGATTGATTAAGGACCAGAAGACAAAAACCGTTTACAAGGTCCCGCTTTTAGGGGATATCCCTTATGTGGGAAATGCCTTCAAAAAAGTGAGCGACGATGTAAGGCGCACGGAGACAATAGTATTTTTAACGCCGCGGATAGTAGGAGGGGATAAACCTTTTCTCTTAAAGAGGGATATGCCCAAAGAGATTAACGGAATAAGAAAATAGGAGCTATTAGATGCGAAAGAAAATAACAAGCCTAACCTGCGCAGTTTTTATAACTATTTTACTCACACTGCCCTGCTATGCGTTTTTCGGCAAAAGCCGCCCTTCCGGAGTCAGCAAGGAATCTTATGAGGATCTTGTTAAGAGGAACCTGGCGCTTCAGAAAAAAATAGATTCTATCGCCTCGGAGCGTGAGAAAACAAAAGAAATGTACAGGCTTCTTCTCGAGAAAACCAGAATCTTGCAGGGAGCCAGAGACGCCGCTTCTAAACGGGAAGAATTTCTGCGCTTCAGGCTTGCGGACAAGGAAAAGGAGCTGGAAAGCCTAAATAAAAAGTTATCCGACATGAATAAGGAAAAAGCGGAATACGGAAAAACAGCAAAGATAAAACCGGATGAAAAAAGCGATATTTTAGACCGTGCCGGCAAAAATAAGATTACGGAACTGGAAAAGAAACTGGAATCGGAAGGTAAAAGGCTGGAGTCGTTTTACGCAGAGCTGGCGGCGCAAGGCGGCGAAATGAAAAAACTGGAAAAGGAGCTGAAAGACAAAGATATAAAGTTACGGCAATCGGAGGATAAAATAAGAACAGTTCAAAAAACGCTTGAGACGAAAGAGAAAGACCTCGAGTCGCAGCATTCAGCGGTAAGCGCATGGGAAGCGCAAAAAAAAGGATTTGAGAAAAAATTGCTAACGGCACAAGAGACGCTACTGGCTAAGGAGAACGAGAATAAAGAGCTGAAATCGCGGTATTCCCGCAGCGCAGGAGGGAACGGGCAGGCCGAAAATCTAAAAAAGGAATTAGAAAAGCTTAAAAACGAGTATAAGAAAAAGGAGTCCGAACAGATTTCTTTAAACACCATAGTCAAAAGATTAAAGGATTCAGCCGGCCAATTGACGGATGAGAAGAAAAAGATAGAAACCGAAAATATAAATTTAAAGGTCGAAAAAGGAAAGCTCGAGAAAGACCTAAGGAGCGCAAGCGCCGCTCTCGATGCCAAAGAGAAAGATCTTTTGGCCGCCTCCGAAAGCCTCCGGTCAAAGGAAAACGAGCTGAAATCACAGCGTGAGCAGACTCAAAAACAAACCGCCGGGATAAGCGAGCTTGAGAGCGGGATAAGCGAGCTTGAAAAACAATTAAAGTCAGCCCGCGCCGCCCTGGACTCAAAGGAAGCAGAGGTAAGCTTCTTGACGCGAAGCCAGGATTCGA
>JADHYN010000022.1 GCA_016782425.1 Candidatus Omnitrophota bacterium | reverse complement strand
GTCGGGGATGTAATGGAAATTGAAGAAAAACATATGGATGCCGTAACCGCTGTCAGTGGAAGCGGACCGGCCTACTTTTTCTATCTCGCAGAAGCCCTGGCTGAAACAGCGGTAAAATTGGGCATAAAACGGGAAAAAGCGGCAAAGCTCGCGGCCGCAACCCTCGTGGGAAGCGGGGCACTCTTAGACGGCCTGAACCTTGCGCCGGAAGCGCTCATAGCGCGCATAGCGTCGAAAAAAGGAACCACGGAAGCGGCTTTAAATGTTTTTAAGTCGAAAAAATTCAAAGACCTCGTAGCGGCAGCAGTAAATGCTGCCGCAAAAAGATCGAAAGAGCTTTCGAAAGTCTGCCCACCGGTAGGCAGGGAGGCCTAGCATGTACGTGCTCGGAAATTTCATAGCTGCAGTAGCCGTAATTTTGGGATACATAATTAGCATATTGACGTGGCTTATCATCATAAGGGCGCTTATCAGCTGGGTTAATCCGGATCCGTATAACATCATAGTGCAGATTTTACATCGGGTAACAGAGCCGGTATTGGCACCGTTTAAAAAAATACTGCCGATACACAACATTGGTTTAGACATATCCCCGATTATCGCCATACTTTTTCTTTGGTTTGTGAAATTATTTGTTGTCCGCACACTGATTGAGTTAGCGATTCGCCTGAGATAGAATGAGACTCGAAATAAGGGTACAGCCGAGATCTTCCAGGGAAGAAGTTGTTGTGCATTGTAGAAATTAAAAAATAGGAGAAGGAAAAGTGGCAAGAATAGGCGTTATAGGCGGAAGCGGCTTATATGAAATAGAAGGCATGAAGGTCAAGGAGTCTCTGGAAATCCGGACGCCTTTCGGAGAACCTTCAGGCGAATATACTATCGGTGAATTAAGCGGAAAAGAAGTTGTTTTCCTGCCGCGCCACGATAAAGGGCATTCTATAAGCCCGACAGACATAAATTACCGCGCGAATATTTATGGAATGAAAAAGTTGGGAGTGGAATGGCTTATTTCGGTATCGGCATGCGGTTCCCTGAAAGAAGAATTAAAACCGCAGGACTTCGTAATTCCGGATCAATTTGTGGACAGAACCAGTCAGGCTAGACGCCATACCTTTTTCGGAAAAGGTATTGTCGCGCATATAGGTTTTGCCCATCCTGTTTGTAAGGATCTGGCAAAATTGCTTTATGAAGCCGCCAAGTACAAAAAAATAAAGGCTCATCTAGGCGGAACGTATGTTAACATGGAGGGCCCGCAATTCTCCACGCTGGCCGAATCCAACCTCTACAGGAGCTGGGGGATGGACATAATAGGTATGACGAACATGGCAGAGGCAAGGCTTGCCAGGGAAGCGGAGATTTGTTACGCGACGCTGGCGGCGGTTACGGATTATGACTGCTGGCATGAAACCGAAGAAACGGTGTCGGTCGACGTAATCATAGGTAACCTTAGAAAAAATGTTGAAAACGCAAAAAAGATATTAAAAGATGTGGTAGGGGGTATAGAAGAAAAAAGAACCTGCGACTGCAAAGACGCCCTGAAATTCGCGATCATTACCGACCGCAAGGCAATTTCAAAAGACACTAAAGAAGAACTAGGTATTATAATCGGGAAGTATTTAAAATGAGCATTCTGGTTGTCGGATCCGTGGCGCTCGATACTATAAAAACCCCTTTCGGGAAAAAAAGTAATATCTTAGGCGGCTCGGCCATATACTTTTCCGTAAGCGCAAGCCGTTTTGCGCCGGTAAGTTTGGTTGCTGTGGTAGGTAAGGATTTTCCTTCCAAACACGTGAAATTCCTAAAAAGCAAAGGAATCGACGTTACGGGGTTAACGGTTAAACAGGGAAAAACCTTCAGCTGGGAGGGCGAGTATGGATGGGATTTTAGCGATCCAAAAACAATAGCGACCCACCTAAATGTTTTTTCCGATTTTGATCCTGATATACCGCGCGAATACAGGAAAAAAAAGCATGTTTTCCTGGCTAACATTGATCCGGAGCTTCAGGAGAGGGTTTTAGGAAAAATGGTGAATCCGAGACTGGTCGCCTGCGACACGATGAACTACTGGATCGAAAATAAGCGCAAAAGCCTTTTGAAATTATTGAAAAAAATTGATATTTTTCTTTTAAATGAATCTGAGGCAAAGGAGCTTACGGGTTCTTCCAACCTCCTTAAGGCGGCCAGGGAAATATTAAAGCTCGGGCCGGAAAGAGTTATTATAAAAAAAGGTGAGCATGGAAGTTTGCTTTTCTCCGGCAATTCTGTTTTTAGCACACCGGCTTACTTGATGGAGACGATTGTTGATCCTACCGGAGCGGGTGATACATTCGCGGGTGGGCTCATGGGATACCTGGCGACGCAGAAGTCGATAAACCGCGCCAGTCTCCGCAAAGCGATCGTATACGGAGGCGTGATGGCGACATTCGCGGTCCAGGATTTCAGTTTAAAGCGTCTTGGTTCGGTTACAAAGAAGGATATTGCGAAAAGGTTTAAAGAATTCACAAGGCTTACACATTTTTAAGATGAGTTATAAAGACACGCTAAATTTACCGAAGACCGCTTTCAGCATGAAGGCGAATCTTGTCCAGAAAGAGCCTTTTTTGCTAAAGAAGTGGGAAGAAGCCGATATTTACACGCGCATACGAAAGAAAAGTAAAGGCAAAAATAAGTTTATCCTTCACGACGGCCCTCCTTACGCCAACGGACGCATCCACATGGGCCACGTTTTAAATAAAATCCTAAAAGACATCGTTGTAAAATTTTATACAATGAAAGGTTATGACTCTCCTTTTATACCGGGCTGGGACTGTCACGGGCTTCCGGTGGAGCACCAGCTTTTTAAGGAGCTGGCGATTTCAAAATACGAGATAGACCAGGTTAAATTCCGAAAAAAGGCAAAAAACTACGCCCTGAAATTCGTAGAAATCCAAAAGAAAGAATTTGAACGCCTCGGAATTTTTGGTGACTGGGAAAACTCCTATCTTACTCTTAACCCAAAGTACGAGGCTGCGATTACGCGTTCGTTCGCCGGCCTGGTTAAGGAAGGGTATATATATAAAGGTTTAAAACCGGTAAACTGGTGCACTGCTTGTGAAACGGCTCTGGCGGAAGCAGAGGTAGAATACGAAGACCATACCTCTCCGTCCATATATGTCAAATTTAAAGTAAAAGACAAAAAACCCGATACCTATTTTATTATCTGGACCACGACACCCTGGACGCTTTTGGGCAATGTTGCTATAGCAGTCCATCCTGATATGTCGTACGCTATTTTGGATGTAGAGGGAGAAAACTGGGTTATGCTGGAGAGCCTTGCCGAGGGTGCCAGAGCGAAATTCAAAAAAAGGTGCAAAGTAATAAAAAAACAAAAAGGCAAAGAGTTTGAAGGCACAGTGTGCCGACACCCGTTTATAGAAAGAGACTCAAAAGTCGTGCTAGCCCCTTATGTCTCACAAGAAGAGGGCACAGGCTGCGTGCACACTGCACCCGGGCACGGCCAGGAAGATTACACGACGGGCAAGAGATACAATCTGCCGATGATAATGCTCGTAAACTCAAAAGGTGTTTTTGATAATACATGCGGCGAATTTAGCGGACTTGATGTACTTGTGGCGAACCCGAAAATCCTGGAGCGGCTTAAAAAAGAAAATGCGCTTCTTCTATCCGAGGATATCGCTCATTCGTATCCTCACTGTTGGAGATGCAAAAAACCGATTATCTTCAGGGCAACCGAGCAGTATTTTGTTAAGATCGATCACAAGGAATTAAGAAAGAAAATGTTGGGCGTGATAAAAAGTAAGGTCAAGTGGTACCCCGAAGCGGGTCAGGCGAGGATATCTGCGATGGTTGAAAATCGTCCGGATTGGTGCCTTTCAAGGCAGCGATACTGGGGTGTCCCGATAGCTGCGTTCAAATGCAAAAAATGCGACGAAATTTTATTAGATCACAAGGTTATTGAGCATGTAGCGGGGATTATTGAAAAGGAAGGTTCAGACGCGTGGTTTATAAAAGACGAAAGCGCGCTTCTCCCGAAAAAAACGTCCTGCAAAAAATGCGGATCCGGGAACTTCACCAAAGAAAAAGACATCGTAGACGTGTGGTTTGAATCGGGCGTAAGCCACCAGGCGGTTTTAAAGCCTGACCCGGCGCTCACTTTTCCGTGCAGCCTTTATCTCGAAGGCTCGGATCAACACAGGGGCTGGTTTCAATCGTCTTTAATTACTTCGCAGGCATTGACTGGTGGTGCCCCGTATGAAAGTGTTTTCACTCACGGCTTTGTTGTTGACGGAGCGGGGAAGAAGATGTCAAAGAGCATGGGCAACGTTATTTCCCCGCAGGACCTCATGAAAAAATACGGAGCCGACATACTGCGTCTTTGGGTTGCTTCGAGCAACTATCACGATGATGTAAGGCTCTCCGATGAGATTCTAAAAAGGCTTGCCGATGCGTATAGAAAGATTAGGAATACGTTCAGGTACCTGCTTGGTAATATATACGATTTTGATCCAAAAAAAGATTCAGTTGACCCGAAAAACATGCCGGAGCCGGACAGATGGATGCTTTCGAAGCTTTCCGAAATCATCGAAGAGGCGGAAAAAGATTACTCAGAATATAAATTCTACAAAATATTCCGTGCCGCGTATAATTTCTGTGTTTATGAAATTTCGAGTCTTTATCTGGACATTTTGAAAGATAGACTGTATACTTTCAAAAAAGATGCATTAGAGCGCAGGTCATGCCAGACTGTTCTTTACGAAACCTTGATCGCTCTTTTAAAAATACTGGCCCCGATTCTATCCTTTACGACCGAAGAGGCCTATCAGGTTCTTTTTCCTGGTGGTGATGAATCCATACATCTGGAGCGATGGCATTGGACCGATCAAATCCTTAAGAAGTGGAAAAACGCCGCCCTTGACAAAAAGTGGACGCGTCTTTTGGAGCTTCGCGAAGAAGTTTTAAAAGCCCTGGAGGCGAAAAGAATTTCGAGTGAAATCCACAGTTCCCTCGAAGCCAAGATTGTTTTGTATACAGACAAGGCTGAATTTAGAAAATTTCTGGAAGAAAATATCCGGGATTTACCGGCGTTTTTTATAACTTCGCAGGTAGAATTAACGGACACCCCGGGTGAGGCGAAAAAAGTAGACACCTCATCCCTTTGGATATCCGTCGAAAAAGCTTCCGGAGAAAAATGCAACAGGTGTTGGAACTATAGTAATAGCGTAGGTAGCGATAAAGAATTTAAAGATATCTGCCAAAGATGCGTGAATGTTATCCGTGAGAATTGATTTTAAAAGGAGGAACTAGGATGCCAAAGAAAACCCAACGGAGAAAAGTAAGAAAAAGTTCAAGCAAAAAAAAGGCCACCAGGTCAAAAGGCAAACTTAGCAAAAAAGAAGCCGCGGTTTTTAAAAAGTCGCTGGTAAAAGAAAAAATAAGTTTATTACAGGGAATAAATCACCTTACAAACGAGACATTAAAGAAATCGCAGCGCGAAGCTTCCGGCGATCTATCCGGTTATGCATATCACATGGCGGACATGGCAAGCGATGTTTATGAAAGGGATCTTCTTTTGAAGCTTGCTTCGGGTGAAAGGGAGCTTTTGTTTAAGATCGACGAGGCCCTCCGGCGCATAGAAGAAGGCAAGTATGGTTCTTGCGCTTCCTGCGACAAAAAAATCTCCAAAACGCGCCTCCGGGCTATATCGCATACCATTTACTGCCGCGAATGCCAGGAAAAAGAAGAGAAAAAGCAGTAATCAAAAAGTGAAAATATTTACCGGTGTCTTGGTTATTTTTATTTTTGTCCTGGATCAAATCTCGAAATTTTTCATTTCGCGGAATATTGACATAAACGAATCCGTCCCCGTAATAAGAAACATCTTTCACATAACCCTCGTTCAAAATACCGGAGCTGCCTTCGGCATTTTTAAAAGCGGAACACTTTTTTTTATTACCATATCAATATTGGCAGTAGGCGCCATTACCATGCATCTTATAAGAAAACCCAGCGCATCTTTCTTGTTTAACGCGGCGCTTTCACTCATATTGGGCGGGGTGCTTGGTAACCTGGTTGACAGGGTGCGCCTCGGATACGTAATCGATTTTTTGGATTTCAGGGTGTGGCCTGTATTTAATGTGGCAGATTCGGCAATAACGATCGGTGTAATTTTATTAATTCTTAGTTTATTGCGAAAGAAGCGATATGCACCCGATACTTTTTGAAATAGGCCCGTTTACCTTAAGGAGTTACGGTGTCCTGATTGCCCTTGCGTTTTTTGTAGGGTATTTTTTCTTATACAGGGAAGCCGGAAGGAAAAATTTTTACCCGGACAAGATTCTGAACCTCGAGCTTGTTATTCTCATTTCCGGAATTCTGGGTGCGCGCGCGCTGCATGTCTTGGTGAACCTCGATTATTATCGCGCAAATTTGCTTGATATAATTTTCTTCTGGAAAGGGGGGCTCGCTTTTTACGGCGGGCTTATTTTGGCGGTACTGGCATCGTGGGCGTTTATCGTAAAAAACAAAATGCCCAGATGGGAAACAGCGGATTTTATAATCCCGTATGTGGCGCTCGGACAGGCAATAGGAAGAATCGGGTGTTTTTTTAACGGATGCTGCTTCGGAAAAGATGGGCATCCGACACAACTTTACGCGGCATTTGCGCTTTTTTGCATTTTTGTTATATTGAAGCTCACCCGGAAAAACGAGCCCTTTACGGGGTTTGTTGCCGGGCTATACCTATTACTATACGGCCTTCAAAGATTCTTCATCGATTTCCTGCGCGGAGATACACCGCGCTACGCGTTAAACTTGACTGCTTCACAACTCATAAGTGTCGGGGTTCTTCTTCTGGCAGCTTTTGTTTTTATAAGCCGTCGCATCCGGGAAAAGGCATAAACTGTCATGGAAGAGCGTAAGCTGCGTGTTGAAATATCGGATGCCGGAAAACGCATTGATAAATTTCTCGTAGGTGCGTTCGAAGGAAAAATTTCACGTTCTTTTATAAAAAAGCTAATTGATGCCGAAAACGTTCTTGTAAACGGAAAGCATACAAATGCTCACTACAAGGTTTCGGCAGAAGAAATCGTAAAAGTAACTATTCCGGAACCGAAGGTCCTACAACTAAAACCGGAAAATATCCCGCTTGAGGTAGTATACGAGGATAAGGATCTTCTTGTTGTCAATAAGGCTGCCGGAATTTCAGTGCATCCGGCGGGAATGAATTTTACGGGGACACTGGTTAACGCGCTTCTTTATCACTGCAAGGATCTTTCCGGCATAGGAGGGGTGGCAAGGCCCGGAATTGTCCATCGCCTTGATAAAGAAACCTCGGGACTTTTGGTTGTTGCGAAAAACGACGCTACGCACATAAACCTCTCAGGGCAGTTTAAAAACCGGACCGTAAAAAGAAAATATATTGCGCTTGTTAAGGGTGTGGTGCAGTTGGATAACGGTAGGGTTGACCTCCCTATTGCCCGGCGTAAAAAAGACATAACCAAGATGGGCATTTCGTTCGTTGACGAGAAAAAGAAAAACGCCATAACGAATTACAAGGTTATTAAAAGGCTTAAAGATTTTACGATGCTAGAGCTTTTGCTTGAAACCGGAAGAACGCATCAAATAAGAGTGCATACCGCGCACATGGGACATCCGGTTATCGGCGATAAGCTTTACGGGTCAAAAAAGGGAGCTACGACCCATGCGCTACATGCAAAGACGCTTGGTTTTTTCCACCCTGCAACAAAAAAATTTATGGAATTTAATAGTGACATTCCGCGCGAAATGCAGGAGTTGATTAAGCGCGGGCAGCTGTGATACAATAGATTTAGATGGATAAAACAATTAAACCAATAGAGCATTTACGCGGAGAGACAGAACTTCCCGGAGATAAGTCTATATCGCATAGAACTGTTCTTATCGGGGGCATTTCAAAAGGGAAGACCACTGTGAAAAACTTCCTGCAAGCCGAGGATTGCCTTCATACTGTTTCTGCTTTTCGCGCGATGGGGATAGATATAGACATTCGTGATAAAAATGTTTCAATCCGGGGCGGGGGTTTAAAGGGATTAAAAAAACCCGAAAAAAAACTCTATCTCGGAAATTCCGGAACCACGATGCGAATTCTTCCCGGGATTCTGGCAGGCCAGGATTTCAAGGTAGAGTTAACCGGCGATGCCTCGCTTTCAAAAAGGCCGATGGATAGAATTATTGCGCCCTTACGAGAAATGGGCGCTTGTATACACTCGCAAAATAGGAATGGTTGCCCACCGCTTACGGTTGGGGGCGGCCGAATCAAGCCGATAGAGCACTCTACTCGGGTTGCCAGCGCCCAGGTTAAATCATGCATTCTATTCGCCGGATTGTATGCAGACGGAGTTACAAGCGTGACAGAACCTTTTATGTCGCGGGATCATACAGAACGAATGCTGGAGTTTGCGGGCGCAAAGATTTCAAGAAAAAATCTAACAGTTTCAGTAAAAGGAAAGTGTCCGCTTCAAGGTAAAGAATTTATTGTTCCCGGAGACCCTTCGGGCGCAGCATTTTTCATTGCCGGCGCGGCTTTGCTGGAAGGATCTGATGTAACGTTAAGGGGAGTCGGTTTAAATCCTACGAGAACAGGTTTTCTTACAGCGCTTCGAAAAATGGGAGCTCGCATCACCGTCTTAAACAAAAAAGAAGCAGTTGAGCCATACGGCGATATCCGCGTGAGATCCGGGCCGCTCAAGGCGCTGACTATAGAAAAAAAAGATGTGCCTCTTCTAATCGATGAAGTTCCGATACTTGCGGTTCTGGCAACGCAGGCAAAAGGCACGACCGTTATAAAGGGCATCGGCGAATTGCGCGTTAAAGAAACGGACAGAATTTTTTCGATAACAGAAAATCTAAGGCTTATGAATGCTGACATAAGGGCAGACGGCGACACCCTCGTCATAAACGGGCGAAAAAAAAGATTCGCAAAAGCAACCTTAAATAGTTTTAAAGATCACAGAACTGCCATGAGCATGGCAGTGGCGGCACTCTTTGCAGACGGTGATTGCAAGATAAAAGATACGGCTTGCGTAAATACGTCGTTTCCGGAATTTTTCAATCTTCTCGAACATTTAAAATAGAAATAGTTCTGAAAAAATAGTTTGACAAACCGGGGATGCTTTGATACTATTATGAAATAAATAGGAGGAGTAATCCGAACGTGAATATAGATATTCGTAAAATAAAAGAATTAGCATCTAGAGGGCTCAATAATTTATTGGGCCTTTTTTCTAACGACATGGGCATAGATCTTGGAACTGCCAATACGTTGGTTTATGTAAAAAATCAGGGAATCGTTCTTTGCGAGCCTTCTGTTGTTGCGGTTCAAGCAGGAAGCTCAAACGTGCTGGCGGTTGGCGAAGAAGCAAAAAGAATGCTTGGCAGAACGCCCGGTACCATCGTTGCCATAAGGCCCATGCGAAACGGAGTAATTGCGGATTTTGAAATTACCGAAGCAATGCTTCGGTACTTCATAAAAAAAGTTCATAATTCACGCCGGCTTGTGCGCCCTAGAATGGTTATAGCTATCCCTTCCGGTATCACTGAGGTTGAAAAAAGAGCCGTTAGAGATTCCGCTTTGCACGCCGGTGCACGCGAAGTATTCATGGTGGAAGAACCGATCGCGGCAGCCATAGGAGTAGGGTTACCGATCCAGGAACCATCCGGTAGCATGATAATTGATATTGGCGGAGGTACCACGGAGATGGCAGTTATATCGTTGGCAGGCATAGTATTTTCCAAATCGATACGCATAGCCGGTGATGAGATGGACGAAGCAATCATAAATTATCTAAAAAAGACATATAATCTGATGATAGGGGAGCGCACAGCCGAGGAAATAAAAGTAAGGATAGGATCAGCTTACCCGCTAGATGAAGAACTGACAATGGAAGTAAGAGGGCGAGACCTTGTTGCGGGCCTACCAAAAATGATCACTGTTTCCTCAGAAGAGGTAAGAGAGTCGCTAGCCGAACCCATTGCGCAAATCGTCGAAGCCATCCGAATAACGCTGGAAAGAACCCCGCCTGAGCTTTCGGCGGATCTCATGGAAAAAGGACTCATATTAGCCGGCGGTGGGTCGCTTTTGAGAGGCCTGGATAAACTCATTGCCGAAGAAACCGGCTTACCCGTTCATATCGCCGAAGATCCCTTAACGGCCGTTGCCCTGGGGACCGGTAGGGTCTTAAGCGAAATCAAATATCTAAAAAGACTTGCAGTAAGCCCTAAAGTCGAAAGATAACCCAATCTTTCAAGTTGCGAATTTATAGGATAAGAAAATTTCCCGCAAAACTCTCCATCTTCATAATACTTCTCCTTATTATTGTCTTCAATTCAAGGATACGCACAGGCGTTAAAAATTTTGCCTTTGAAATTCTGGCCAAACCTTTCAAGGTAGCCTCGGGTATCAAAACGTATTTTACCCGCGCAAAAAGCCTTTCGGAAGAAATTTTATCATTAAAACAACGCCTGGGCGCGCTTTCGGTGGAGTTGGCAAGAATGAAAGAAGTATCGCTTGAAAATGAAAGGCTAGGAAAGCTCCTCAAATTCAAAAAAAGTTTGCGTTATAAAACAATAGTCGCTAAAGTCATTGCGCGCGATACGACAGATTGGCGTAGTGCTATAATTGTAGACAAAGGTAGGTCACTCGGTATCCGGGAACACATGCCATGCGTTACGACAAAAGGGCTTATTGGTTCGGTGGCGGAAGTGGGCTTTGCTTCGAGCAAGGTTATGCTGATCACGGACCCTAATTCGAAAATCGGAGTTGTGCTCGAATCTTCGCGGGAGAGTGGCGTTCTGGTCGGCTCCTCGCAGGGGGCATGCAGGGTTATATATCTTTCACTCGATGCGGATATAAAAAAAGGGGAGAAGGTTTTAACCGCGGGTTTTAGCGCATTTTTCCCTAAGGGCCTTGTGGTCGGTGAAGTTACCGAGGTAGGAATTGAAACACCGGGCCTTTATAAATATGCGATTGTTAATCCGGTTTGTGACATCGGTAAAATCGAAGAAGTCATATGCATAGAGGTAGATAAAGATGCAAAATAATAGATTTGCCTTATACGCTTCGCTTGCGATGCTTTTGTTTATGGAACTCGCGGTATTCAACAAGCTGAGAATTTTTGGCGTAAGACCCGAACTGCTACTCATTGCAACAGTGTTTTTTGGGTTCCATTTCGGGGCAGCCCGTGGCATGGAGGTGGGCATGATTTCAGGGATTCTAAAAGACCTGTTTAGCATGACCGCTTTTGGCGTTAACGTATTTTCATTTTTGCTCGTAGGGTTCTTAGCGGGCTTTCTTAAAGATAAATTATTCAAAGAGGATTTCATAACTCAATTCTTCCTTTCATGCGCCTCCGTCTATTTTGTTTCCGGTATCTATTTTTTGTATCTGGATAAAATCGTGGGTAACAATTTGAGCGCCGTTTTCTGGAAACAGGGCGGCGTTAAGGCGCTATACACGGGTTGCATGGCACCGGTTTTATTTTTTGCCTTTACGAAGATTTTCGGTTCTCCAAAAAAACAAAATTAAATGAGAATAAAAGTTTTCGCATTCATCACTTTATTTTTTTTCGGCATTCTTATTTTCGGGTTATTTTATACTCAAGCCGTGAAATACGAATACTATAAAGGGCTATCCGAAAGAAATAGAATTCGCGTCATACCGCTTGAGGCGCCAAGAGGAAAGATATACGATAGGTCCGGAAGGCTTCTCGTAAGCAACCGGATCGCTTTTGATGTCGAAGTTATTTTTCAGGAAATAAAGGATGAGAATAAAACAGCTGATTTATTAAGTGAGATACTTGCCGTTGACAGGCGCGGGCTTGAAAAGAAAATTGACGCTGCCCGAAAACAGCCGTTTGCCCCGGTAAAAATAGCCGAAGACATAGAAAAAGAAAAAGCTATCCGCGTAGAAGAAATAAGTTTAGACCTGCCGGGCGTGATCGTCACCACTAGGCCCCTCCGTAACTATTTGTACAAAAATTCTCTTTCCCACGTAACCGGTTACCTCGGGAAAATAAGCGAGTCGGAACTGGCAAAATATAAAGTTTACGGATACCGCATGCGAGATTTCGTCGGGAAAGACGGAATCGAACGCGCCTTTAACGATTACCTGAGAGGTGTTGACGGGGGGCTTCAAGTGGAAGTTGATTCAAGAGGCCGCCAGTTAGACATTCTTGCGATAAAGGAAGCGCGGCAAGGCCGAAACCTTTATCTTACCATAGACATAGAACTTCAGGAGTTTTGTCACGAACTTTTAAAAGAAAAAACAGGCGCAATTGTGGTAATGGATCCCTCCACGGGAGCAATCCTTGCCCTTGTAAGCCAACCGGATTTTGACCCAAACGCATTTGTGAGCCCTCAAAGATCCAAGGAAGTATTGCGTCTTTTAAACGATTCCGGCTCGTTCCCGATGGTAAACCGCGCAATAAGCGGCACATATCCGCCGGGTTCGGTTTTTAAAATTGCGGTTTTTACCGCCGCCTTAAACACAGGAAAGTTTAACGATGCAAAAACTTTTTCTTGTGCCGGAAGTTATCGGGTAGGTAACAGGGTTTTTCACTGTTGGAAGGAGGATGGGCACGGAGCGCAGAATATCAGAAACGGCATCAAAAATTCTTGCAATGTCTTTTTTTATCAATTAGGGCTATTTCTGGGTGTGGACGAAATATCGAAATATGCTTTTAAGATGGGATTGGGCAGGCCCACGGGCATAGATCTGCCGGGAGAGGTAAGCGGCCTGGTCCCGACTCCGTCTTGGAAAAGAAAGAAGCTAAGGCAGTCCTGGTTCAAGGGTGAAACGGCAAACTATGCGATAGGGCAAGGGTATCTTCTTGTTACGCCCTTGCAAATTGTGCGTTTCCTCGCAGTTGTAGCAAATGGCGGCAATCTACTAGAGCCTTACGTTGTTGACAGGATAGAGGATATAAAATCTCGCCGTGCAGGGGCCGAAGATACAGGAATCAGGCATGAGGTTCTGGATGTTTTAAAGGCAGGATTGGGAGACGCGATAAATGCCGCAGGCGGCACAGGCTATTACGCGAGATCAAAAGAAGTTATTATTGCCGGTAAAACAGGTACAGCGCAGAATCCACACGGTGATTCACACGCATGGTTCGCGGGGTTTGCCCCTCTTGATGATCCCAGAATTTGTGTCGTCGTATTTATCGAACAAGGCGGTAAAGGCGGTTTGGCGCCGGCGCGCTCCGCAAAAAAAATTATAGAAGAAACAAAAAGGCTGGAGCTCTTGTAGGATGCATTTTAAGAATTTTGATAGAACACTATTTTTCGCCACACTGGCAATTCTTTTTATCGGCCTTTTGACGCTTTATAGCGCCTCAAGGGAATATCGCTCTCAGGATATTATTTTTCGCCAGGTATTTTGGATGATTTTCGGCATCGCGGTTTTATTCGTCATCTTGCGCGTGGATTATCAAAGGATTGTGAGCCTGTCTTATGTACTCTACGGCATAACACTACTTTTTCTTGTTATGGTTTTATTCTCCGGAAGGGCGAGGGGCGGCGCGCATCGCTGGATAAGCCTGGGTTTCTTCAACCTTCAACCCTCGGAGCTTGCAAAAATAACACTTATCTTGGCGCTTTCTTCATACGCAAGCGTTAGGAGAAGCGATGTTACCAAAATAAGTTTTTTTTGCAAAGCATTTTTGCTCGCTATCCCCGCGTTTCTCCTAATTCTCATAGAACCCGATCTTGGCACAGCACTTTTGCTTGTACCGGTAACACTTGCGATGCTTTACATAGCCGGTGTGAACATCATGCATATTTTGGGTGCTATCCTTCTCGGCCTGGCGTCTTTTCCTGTTTTTTGGCATTTTCTAAAGGGTTATCAGCGGCAAAGGCTATTTGTTTTTATAAACCCTAATATCGACCCGCTCGGTTCGGGTTATACAATAATACAATCGAAGATCGCAGTCGGTTCAGGCGGTCTCTTCGGCAAGGGATGGCTTGCCGGAACACAGAATCAACTAAATTTTCTGCCGGAACGCCATACGGACTTTATCTTTTCGGTGGTAGGCGAGGAGTGGGGTTTCATAGGCGCGCTTCTTCTTATATTACTGTATGCATTGATCGTGTACAGAGGGATAAAAATTATTGAAACCACTCCCGACACATGCGGAAAATTAATCGCTACGGGGCTTGTAACGCTTTTTACGCTTCAGGTTCTGATTAATATTGGCATGACTATTGGTTTCTTGCCGGTAGTCGGGCTTACCCTGCCACTCATAAGCTACGGAGGTTCAAGCCTCATAACAACACTTCTATGCATTGGTCTATTGCTTAATATCGGTATGCGAAGGCCTCTATTCTAGGGTACTCTCATAATATTGACAAAATAAGATATATAGAGTATACTTTACTCTTAAGAATAAAAAGAGGCAATTTATGGCTAGTATTAACTTTTTTAGAAAGATTTCGCTCTTACCCCAAGGGGTGCGATATAAACTCCTTGTTGCCTTCAGCCTGATGTCAGTCATCCCCCTTCTTGTAATAACGTATCTTGTGAATAGCTTTGTTTTTTTGGAAGAGGGATCCT
>JADHYN010000007.1 GCA_016782425.1 Candidatus Omnitrophota bacterium | reverse complement strand
TCTTTTTCTTTACTGGCTAAATGTTTATCAATTTCGCTTGAATGCTTGTCAATGAGCTTTTGAATCTGGTCTTTATGTTTGAATTTATCGTCTTCTGTAATTGCTTTGTCCTTTTCCAGTTTTTCGATTTCATCGTTGGCAACGCGTCTTGCCGTACGCAAGGAGACTTTTCCTTCTTCTGTGATTTTTTTAAGAACTTTAGCTAATTCATCTCTTCGCTCTTTTGTGAGTATGGGAATGGATATTCGTATAAGCTTACCGTCGTTATTCGGCGTAATTCCGAGTTCCGATGTCATGATGGCCTTCTCGATTTCACCCAATATGGAGCGATCCCAGGGTTGAATAACAATAAGGCGCGGTTCCGGCGTGGAGATGCCCGCTAATTGCCTCAGGGCCATTGATGTATCATAGCAGTTAACCTTTATCCCCTCAACAAGGCTTGTGTTAGCCCTGCCGGTTCGTATGGTAGAAAATTCCCTTTCAGTGGCCTCAACTGTTTTTTTCATTTTACTTTCCACATCCTTTAATATTTCCTGCGCTGTAGAAGCCAAAAAAATCACCCCCTATTTAAGAGACTAGCGTCCCTACTTTTTTGCCCATAACGGCTTTCTTTATGTTTCCTTCTTTATTTATGTTAAAAATGATGATGGGCAGGTTATTATCCATGCATAAACTTATTGCCGTGGCATCCATAACCTTTAACCCCTTCTTCAAGATATCGAGATATTTTATTTTGTCAAATTTTTTCGCGTTTTTATATTTTACCGGGTCTTTTGTATAAACACCGTTTACTTTCGTGGCTTTAAAAATAATATCGGCGCCGATTTCAGTGGCGCGTAACGCAGCGGTGGTGTCAGTGGTAAAATACGGATTCCCCGTTCCGCAAACAAATATGACAACCCTTTTTTTCTCTAAATGCCTGATCGCTCTTCTTCTTATAAAAGGTTCCGCCAGCTCCTGCATCTCTATGGCAGTCTGGACACGCGTAAAAACTCCTACTCTTTCCAACGCATCCTGAAGTGCCAGGCCATTAAGAACCGTGGCGAGCATTCCCATGTAATCGGCGATAGCGCGGTCCATCCCATTCTGCGTGGCGGCTTTCAGTCCCCTAAAAATGTTTCCGCCGCCTATAACAACAGCGACTTCTACGCCGAGGTCTTTTACTTCCTTAATGCGCCTGGCAATCGAAAGGATTACGTCGGGATCAATCCCGTGCCCCTTTTTTCCCTGAAGCGCCTCGCCGCTTATTTTCAGTACTATTCTTTTATATTTTGCTTTGCTCATATATCTTCGCCCAACTGATAGCGGACGAACCTTCTTATAACGATGTTCTCCCCTATCTTTGCTATAAGCGAGTGAAGCTGGTCTTTAATTTTTACTTTCGGATCCCTGATAAAAGGCTGCTCCAGAAGGCAACTTTCTTCGTAGAATTTTTCCAGCTTACCTTCCAGAATTTTTTCCAGCGCGGGTTTTGGTTTATTTTTTATGGTGGCTGATAGAATTTCTTTTTCCTTTCTCAATACGCCTTCCGGGACATCTTCCCTTTTCACGTATTCTGGTTTTGATGCCGCGATTTGCATGCATACGTCTTTTACGAACTGTTTAAAGTTTTCGTTTCGCCCTACAAAATCCGTCTCGCAGTTAATTTCAACCAGAACGCCGATTTTCGCATTTGAATGGATATAGCTTTCTATGCGTCCCTCGCGCGCGGCGCGTCCGCTTTTAAGGGTAGCGAGTTTAATTCCTTTTTTTCTTAGTATCTCGATTGCTTTCTCTATGTTTCCTGCGGCTTCTTTAAGCGCTTTTTTGCAATCCATGATCCCGGCTGATGTTTTTTCTCTGAGTTTCCTGATAGCATCTGTCATATGAATCTTCCCTTCCTTACTTTAACCGTTCTTTACTTGCTTTTCTTTTTTTTCTTGCGTAGCCTTCCCCATCCTTATGTCACCTTTTATCGGGCTTTCGGTTTCTTTTGCATCGGCGTCTTTTTTCGGCTCTTTCGGTTTCGATGCTTCCTTTTCCGTCTCTATATCTTTTTTGCCTGCGGTAAATTGGTTTTTGCCTTCGAGAACGCTTTTAGAAGCATGCGATGCTACGAAGCTTATGGATTTCATGGCATCGTCATTACCCGGAATAACGTAATTTATTTTGTCAGGATCGCAGTCAGTATCTGCCAGGGCCACAACGGGTATAGAGAGCTTGTTGGCTTCGTGCACAGCGATCCCCTCTTTTTTGCAGTCTACAACAAATAGGGCTCCCGGCAATCGGTCCATTTTTCTGATACCTTCTAAGTTTTTTAATAATTTGGCGATTTTTTTGTCTATCATTGATCGTTCTTTCTTCGAGATGTTCTCGTAGGTGCCGTCTTCTTTCATTTTTTCGAAAGATTCTAGCTTCTTTATGCTTTTCCTTATGGTAAGAAAATTTGTAAGGGTACCACCGAGCCATCTCTGATTCACGTAGAACATGTTGCATTTCTCGGCTTCTTCCTTTATGATGGTTTTGGCCTGCTTTTTGGTCCCCACAAACAGGATATAACTGCCCGCGGTTGCTACTTCATTTAAAAAATTGCAGGCATCAAGTAGGCATTTGGCACTTTTCTCAAGGTCTATGATATATATACCTTCTTTCTTGCCAAATATGAATTTCTCCATTTTGGGGTTCCACTTTCTTGTCTGGTGGCCAAAATGAACCCCTGCCTCCAGCAATTGTTTAATTAAAATTGTTTCTTTTTTTGTCGTCATTTAGCTTTGCCTCCCTGTATTGTCCTATTATTACATTTACCAATCACTTTGTGTCAACTGTTTATCTATCAAACAAACTGCATATCGTATAATCTCTTATATATGCCTCCTCTTTCCATGAGCTCATCATGCGCGCCAATATTCACAATCCTGCCTTTGTCCAGTACAACTATTTTGGTTGCGTGTTTTATGGTACTTAACCTGTGCGCGATAACAAAAACGGTTCTTCCTTTCATCAGGCGGTCTATGGCCTCCTGTACGTATCTTTCGGATTCGGTGTCCAGTTGAGAGGTTGCCTCATCAAAAATAAGAATAGGCGGATTTTTGAATATGGCCCTTGCTATGGCAAGCCTTTGCCTCTCGCCGCCTGATATTCTGAACCCTTTCTCTCCCACAACAGTATCATACCCTTTTGGTAAGTTCGTGATAAAGTCATGTGCATTGGCAATTTTTGCCGCTCTTATAACATCGTCTTTGGAAAAATTCTTGCTGCCATAGGTAACATTGACTGTAACGGTATCATTAAAAAGAAGCATCTCCTGGGTCACGACCCCTATTTGTCTTCTTATAGATTTAAGGGTCCCTTCTTTTAAGTCTTGGCCGTCCATTTTTACATACCCTTCGGATGGGTCATAAAATCTGGCTATCAAATTAACGAGTGTGGTTTTCCCCGCGCCGCTCGGGCCTACGATAGCGACGATTTCACCCTTCTTTGCGTGCAGCTTTATATCTTTCAGGATGTGCTCGTCATCGTATTTAAACCATACATTCTCAAATGATATGCCCCTGGACATCGTCGGAAACGCAATGGCTCCCTTTTTCTCTTTAATTTGCTCTTCGGCATCCAAAACACTGAAAATTCTTGTCGCCGCAGCTAAAGACTGTTGTATGGTAGCGTATACTTTGCCCAAACGTTTCATCGGTTTTATCATCAAAAGAATCGAGGCTGAAAAAACCGTAAAAGAACCCCATGAAAGAAGCCCTGCTGCGATCTGCTTATACGCCAGGTAAATAATTATTACGAAATATATAGCGCTCGTCATCTCGTTTATCGGACTTACGATATTAATCCTTTTTACAGCCTTCATGGCTAATTTATAAAAACGGCGGTTTTCTTCTTTAAACTTCGCATACTCATACTTCTGCATTGAGAAAGCCTTCACGATGCGCATCCCGGTTATTATCTCAAAAAGAATCGTGTTTATATCCCCCATTTTCTCCTGGCCCCTTGTTGTTATCTTGCGAAGCCTCGAGGAAATTATAACCGCGGGAAGGAGTATGCAGGGAAAAAGAATTATACTTGTTAATATGAAGTTAAGCGGTATACCGAAAATAAATACAATCGCTATGGCGACCGCCAGGTGGCTGGCGATTTCCAGGGGCCTTAGGATGAGATCAAGGAAATTCGTGCTTATCGTATCCCTTATTATGCTTGTGTCATACGTTATGCGGGACATGAGTTGTGGGGTGGGGTTTTTGCTGTAAAAATGCATGGATAACGATAAGAGTTTTTTGTATATGGCGTCTTTTAAGTCTCTTACAACTCTTTGACTCACATCGTTCATCAAGTACACTTGTATAAAATCAAATAAGCACCTAAAGGCGAAAAATGCGACCCCTGCCATAAGAAGCACTGTCATAAGGCGTGCCGGAGGGAAAGCGTTTATTGCGTTTACGAGTGCTGCAATAAAATGCGGCGCATTGACATGCGAAGGGATCATTATCCCCTTTCCGCTTATAAGGTTATCGATCGCCGGTATGAGCGCTGTGGGTGACAGGCCGTTTAAAGCGCTGTATCCAAGCATCGAGATAAACGCCATCACCAATACCCACAAATGGGGCCTTACAAACCCCAGGAGTCTTTTGTAATCTTTTATGTCTTTATGCATAGTTCTACCCTGTAAATACGCCTTTTTGAGGCGCGATTGTAGCATAAAATATTATCATATATAATACCTTTTGTCGAGGAAAAAATAACGCAAAAACGCAAAAATACCGCGAAGATGCAAAAGACGAATAATTTTGCGCCTTTGCGGCCCTTTTGTGGTTTTGCAGTTAAAGCGCTTGATATAAGAAGTCTGGTGTGATAGAATTGGGTTTCATGATTAAAAAAGGACGTGTAAAATGGTCAATGTTAATGTAGGCGTTGTAGGCGTGGGGTATCTCGGAGCCCTGCACGCGCGCGTATATTCGCAGCTAAGGAACGTTAATCTCGTCTGCGTTTGTGATATAGACAAGAAACACGCCAAGAAAGTGGCAAAAAAGCGCAGGGTCTGGTATTTTCCGGATTACCACACGCTATTCGATAAAGTAGACGCCGTAAGCATCGCCGTCCCCACAAACCTGCACTATAGAATCGCCAAGGAATTCCTGGATAACAATATCCACGTCTTGATAGAAAAACCTATCACGGAAACCGTGGACGAAGCGCAGGAACTTATTGATATTGCCGATTCTAAGAATCTTATCTTACAGGTAGGGCACATTGAAAGGTTCAATCCGGTGGTGCGGGCAGTGGAACCGTTTCTTAAAAATCCCCGTTTTATAGAGAGCCACAGGGCGGGCCCTTACAAAAAAAAGAAGCGCGTGAAAGACGTGGGCGTTGTTCTGGACCTCATGATACACGACATAGACATTATACTCTCCCTGGTCGACTCTGAGGTTGAAAGCATAGAGGCTGTCGGCATAAGTACTATTTCGCCCTACGAGGATATAGCTAACGTGCGCCTTACTTTTAAAAACGGCACGATTGCCGACATTACCGCAAGCCGTGTAACAAAAGAAGAAATTCGAAAAATAAAAATATCCCAAAAAGACTCATATATCGTCATGGATTACCTTCATCACGTCGCGCAGGTAGTCAGAAAAAAAGGCAATAAAGTTCTTAAGAAAAAAATAAGAATAGAAAAAAGAGAGCCCCTTAAACAGGAGCTAAAGTCCTTCATAGCCTGCATTCAGAATAACACCAAACCCCTTGTCTCGGGAATCGAGGGAAAATCCGCTCTCAGCGTAGCGATGGATATTCTGGAAAAAATCGAACTCTCTAAGAAATGAAAAAAACTATCCTCATAACCGCCGGAGAGGCTTCCGGTGACACGCACGCCGCCAATCTCGTAAAGAATCTAAAAAAACTAAATCCGGATTTGAACTTTTTCGGTATCGGCGGTAAAAAAATGCAGGATGCCGGTGTAGAACTTGTAGAAAGAATGGAAAAACTTTCTATTATCGGTATATTTGAAGTTTTTGCAAAATTAAAAGAAATACGTCTTGCTTATAAAAAAATTACGGATAGGATTGCCCAAACGCCGCCCGATATCGCAATTCTTGTCGATTATCCTGGATTCAACCTGACGCTGGCAAAGCTTCTGAAAAAAAGAAAGGTCTCCGTTATTTACTATATTACACCGCAGGTGTGGGCGTGGTGGAAATCCAGGGTTTATACGATCAAAAAATGCGTCGATAAAGCGATAGTAATACTGAAATTCGAGGAAGACCTTTTTAAGGAGTACGGCATCGACGCGACTTTTGTGGGACACCCGCTCCTGGATCGGGAAATTCCCCAGGCGCCGCTTGACCGTAAAACATTAAATCTTGACGTGGATAAATTTACAATCGCGCTCCTGCCGGGATCAAGAGAATCCGAGGTCGCAAACATACTTCCTCTTATGCTAAAGACAGCCCGTCTTATATTGAAAGAAAAAGACGCGCAATTTATCCTCTTAAAAAGTTCGAGCGTGAGTGAGGATACTTACGGTAAAATACTGCAAAACGCAAAGCTTCCTCTTGCCGTGATCAAGGACAATATATACGGGTGTTTATCCTTGTCTCATTTTGTTTTTATCACTTCCGGAACAGCAACATTGGAAAGCGCTGCAATGGAGCGTCCCATGCTTATTACTTATAAGACGTCGTTTCTGACGTCTTTATTATTTAAAATTTTCGCAAAGACGCCCTTTATAGGGCTTGTGAATATAATAGCTAAATGCGAAATCGCCCCCGAAATCCTTCAGTACGACGCTCGCCCTAAAAGACTTGCGCGTGAAATCTTAACAATCGTTTCTTCAAAAGAAAAGATGGAAAAACAGATTCAAGACTTACGGTGGGTAAAGAGCATGCTTGGAACATCCGGGGCATCTTTACGCGCTGCGCGCATAGTGGATAGCTTCACGAGGAAGTAAGCGGTTATATTACGACAATAGATAGATTATTGTTGTCGGCAAGTTTAACACAGGCTTCTTTATCCACAAGAAACATTTTTTTCGCTTCCAGGGCCAGGACAGCGCCTCTTGAGTCGGCTATTTGCTTGATGGTCTCCGGGCCGATGGCAGGCACATCCCATCTCATATCCTGCTCTGGCCTGGATGTTTTGACTACGACAAATCCTTCCCCGCAAAGCTTCGCGGCTCTTTCGATGGTCTTGTCGGTTCCCTCCATCGCCTCAACGCTCACAACAGTTTTATCCTTAATAACGATCGTCTGGCCGATGTCGAGCCGGGCTATTTCTTTGGCCATTTTAAAACCAAAGGATATGTCTTCCTGTTCTTTTTTCGAAGGCTCTTTTTTCGTTAAGACGCCTTCCTGCGGGAAAAGATCCGATAAGTATTCGATGCCGCTTATCACTTTTATTCCTTTTTTTTCAAATTCGGACGTAATTTTATCAAGAACAGCATAATCGCTCTTGTCTTCCAGCCCCTTAAAACGGTTTAGCCCCTTATCGCCTTTTTTGATACCTTCATAGATAATGGTTTTGTCAACTTTGCCTAACATAACAATTTTTTTGACGCGTTCAATGATGAGCATGAAGAAAAATTTATTAACCTGGCTTAAGTCAAACCAGTGAACCCTGTCACAGGCTGCGTCTAAATCGGGTGAAGCCATTTTCTTTATGGCAAAGCCTATGACTTTTACGCCTTTTTTGCGCGCGTCCTTCGCTAGAATTACAGGCAGCTGGCCGCCGCCGGCTATAAGGCCTATTCGTTCCATAAAAATATTATTTTTTCATTTCTATTACGCTAAACAATAAATCCGCTTCGGCAACAAGAGCGCCCTCGATTTTAGCGACGCCGTGAGCCTGTACAATTTTAGATTTGTGTTTTGTTATCTCGATTTCAAGCATAAGGGTATCTCCCGGAAAAACGGGTTTTCTGAATTTCGCGTTGTTTATGGAGGCGAAAAACGCAAGTTTACCGCGGTGCTCGTCCATCCTCAAAACCAGAACGCCGCAGGTTTGCGCCAAGGCTTCGATAATTAATACACCCGGCATCACCGGATAATTCGGAAAATGCCCCTGAAAAAACGGCTCATTTCCGGTGACATTCTTTACGCCTGTTATTTTCTTTTCCTCTATATCCACGATTTTGTCCACCAAAAGAAACGGGTACCTGTGTGGCAGGTAAGTTTTGATTTCGTTTATATCGATATTTACCTTCATATGCTACTTTCTGCCTGCCGGTAGGCAGGCTTTATTTTTTTTATCAGTTCCAAATTTAATTTATGGCCGCTTCGAATGGCGACGATTCTTCCTCTTATCGGCCTGCCTAAAAGATATAAATCACCGATCAGATCCAGCACCTTATGCCTCACCGGTTCGTCGGGAAAACGCAAAACATTATCTATCGGGCCATCTTTACCCATAACCAGTGTGTTTTTATAATTAGCCCCTTTACCGTAACCCATTTCCAGAAGCGCTTCCGCCTCTTCTTTAAGACAGAACGTTCTGGCAGGTGCAATTTCTTTTTGAAATACGTCGGGATTTAAAACCTGACTGAAAGATTGTCTCCCGATAGACCCGGACGGATACTCGAGAATATAGGATACTTTAAAAATCTTCGATGGGAATACGCCTAAAAAAGATTCTCCGTCTTCTATCCATATCGGTTCTTTTATCTTTACAAATTCGCGCGTTTTATCCTGTTCGGTTATGCCGACACCTTTAAATGCTTTTAAAAATTCGGCAGAACTTCCGTCTAGCGCCGGTGGTTCGGAACTGTCAAGTTCTATCCTTATGTTATCTATTTCGGCCCCCCATAGCGCCGCCGTAACGTGTTCTACTGTTTCCACTTCGCCTTTTCCGGATAAATCGATTTTACTTCGCCTGTCGGTGCCGAGGCCCGACAAATCCTTCAAAGATACCGAGGGTTTACCTTTTAGGTCTTTTCTTACAAAAATTATACCGGAATTTTCCTTACCTGGATAAAAAAAAGCCTTTACAGGCTTACCGGTTTGAAGGCCTTTCCCTTCCAGAAAAAATTCTTTTTTTATTGTCTTTTGTTTTTCCAACTCAATTATTTTACACCCAGCTTTTTTTCTATTTTTTTAAGCCTCTCGTAAATCTCGGGAAGCTTTTCTTCCAAGGCAAGTATTTTCATTGTCTTTTTTATCGGCCTTACCGGAATGCCTGCCATTATTGATTTTGCGGGGATAGACTTTATGACACCGCCCTTGGCGCCAATCATGACGTTATCCCCTATTTCGATATGCTCAACCATGCCTACCTGCCCGCCCATTATAACGTTTTTCCCGATTTTTACACTCCCGGAGATGCCGCACTGAGAAACAATTATGCAGTTTGGGCCCATCGTAACATTATGCGCTACCTGTACGAGATTATCGATTTTGGTGCCTCTGCCTATTTTTGTATGCGCGATTTTTGCCCTGTCCACAGTGGTGCATGCGCCTATTTCCACATCGTCTTCTATTATAACGTCGCCTATGTGCGGTATTTTCTGATGTCCGGTCCGAGTCGCCTCATACCCGTATCCGTCGCTTCCGATAACGCTACCCGGATGAATAATAACTCTGTTGCCTATTTTTATATTTTCGCGGATGGTAACATTCGGATAGATAATAGAGTTTTTTCCTATTTCTGTTCGGCATCCGATGTAACAATGCGGGTAAATAACTGTACCATCACCTATTTTGGAACCACTTTCCAAAACAGCGTAGCACCCTATCGATACGTCCTTTCCCAGGGTAACATTGTCGGCAATAACAGCTTTTTCGTGAATGCCTTTAGGGTGCGGAATATGATTGGGTAAAATTAATTCTGCGGCTTTTTTAAATGCGAGGTTTGGGTTTTTACACCTGATAATAGGTTTATTGTTAAGGGTTTCTGTCACCTGGCTGGGAACGACGCAGCAGGACGCTTTTGTTTTCTCCAACAAGTGTTCGTATTTTTTCTTGAGTATGAAAGCAAGATCCCCCGGTAGCGCTTCTTCGATATCGCGTATTCCGTTTATCGTTAAATTCCCATCGCCTACAAGCTCGCCGCCAAGTTCCTTGGCAAGCGCCGTAAGCGTTATTTCTTTTTTCATAGATATCTCTCGGCATCTTTACAGGAAACTATTTATTCAGTTCCTTCATAATTTCATCGGTAATATCGTACTTGTCCGTATAATATACCGAAACCATCTGGTCTAATATCATATCATAGCCGTTATTTTTGGCGTATGCTGAGGTGGCGTCCGTTATGTCTTTTGTTATCTCTCTCATCTTATCGTCTCTCCAGCGAAGAATTTCCTCGCTCTTTTTCCTTCTTGAATCATTGAACGCAACTTGCTTTTTCATTAATTCCTCTTCTTTTTTGGCCTTGGCTTTATCACTTAAAAGATCCGCTTCATCCCTTAGTTTTCTCAGTTCTTTTGCCATTTCATCAAGCTCTTCCTTGGCCTTTTTGTCTTTTTCTTCGAATTCTTTTTGAAATGTTTTTCCTTTTTTACATTCAAAACCGGCTTTTCTGAAATTTATAAGCCCTACCTTCTGGTCTTCGGCGAAAACGTTTGCGCATAAAGTCGCACAAAACAATACCAAAATCAACACGCTTACCAACTTTCTAAACATCGTTTACCCCCTATTTTATAAGTTATGGCTTCATTTAGAATCCGTGGCTCACAGAGAAGTAGAATCGTCCCTCTTTTTTATCGTCCTCGTTGTCGGTTAATGGGTAGCCCCAGTCCAGCTTTAAAGGGCCTATAGGCGTTTTTACTCTAATGCCGATACCCGCCCCTTGTTTATATCCGCCCTGCGCAAAGTCCTCGAGTTTGCTCCAGACGTTTCCTACATCGTAAAACACGGCACCTTTTATTACTTTTTCATATATAGGAAAGGTTGCCTCTATGTTTCCGACTAAGAGAGCCTCTCCCCCTATGGGGTCATTTGAAGATGGGTCCCTCGGGCCCACCTTTCTTTCCAGGTAGCCCCTTATGGTATCGGCGCCGCCTGCGTAGAATCTTTCGTAAATCGGAACCTTATCGGTATTTGCGTAAGGCGTTGCAAGCCCTGCCCTTCCTTTTAATTCAACTACGATTTTCTTCCACGGGGAATAGTAGTAGCTATTCGACATATAGCCTTTGACAAAATTTTTGTCACCGAAAAGAAATCCGCCCGTGTTTTCCACCGAAGCGCGTGAGAAAATACCGCGCGTGGGACTGTAAATATTGTCGCGGTTGTCAAAACTAGCTCCTAAAATAAGGCTGCTAAGCCAGTTCTCCCCTTCTTCATCCCGCAAATCCTGCGTTGCATCATCTGAGACATCCGATATGTCAACATTCTCGATCCTATACATGACGTCTCCCCTCGCGTACTCCAAAAACTCCTTACCTAATCTTACATCGCCCCCGGAACGTATTTCTTCGTAACCATAACCAACGTGTGTTTTCCTGTAATGTGTTCTGTGGTACGCATCAATCCCGAAAGAAAGCGGGTAATCAAATATCCAGGGTTCTGTCCAGCTGATGTCATAATTATTTCTCACAACTCCGAGCTCCGCTCTAACAGAAAGATTCTGCCCGTCACCTGTGAAATACGGGAAATTGAAAAGGTCAAAGTTTTTCTGCATTATCTGCACAAATCCTATGAATTCATCTACCGAACTGTAGCCGCCTCCGAAGCTGAATTCTCCTGTTTTTGCCTCTTTTACGCTTATCTTCAGGTCATTTATGCTCGGATCGGGAGTGGGCCTGGTTTCGAAATAGACGTCTTCAAAAAATCCGAGGTTATACAACCTCTCTTTACTTCTTCGCATCTTTTCTCCGTCAAAAAGTTCCCCCGGATAAGCCCTGAGTTCCCGCCTTATTACAATATCTTTTGTCTTCGTATTGCCCTTGATGTCAATCTTTCCGACATAGACAGGTTCTTTACCGTCGATAATAAAAATAATATTTATGGTATGTGCCTTTGCATCAACGGACCTGTCAACACCGATCTGCACGTTCATATACCCTTTCTGGTAATAAAGGGCTCTTATATTCTCT
This sequence comes from Candidatus Omnitrophota bacterium, assembly GCA_016782425.1. Taxonomy (GTDB): domain Bacteria; phylum Omnitrophota; class Gorgyraeia; order JABMRN01; family RBG-13-46-9; genus JABMQJ01. The sequence continues at coordinate 33,290 of JADHYN010000007.1, read as the reverse complement.
AAATCTTCTCTTACTTTCGTATGGCTGAAGGCTTCACCCGGCTTGACAGAAGTTCTTTCTCTGATATCTTCCTCAGGAAATACAATGTTCCCTTTTATGGTAATATTTTCCACGCGATATTCCGCCCCTTCATCGATCGTAAGCGTTATGTACATGACGCCTTTCTGTTCGTCGTAATCAAATCTGGGCGTAATGGAAATATCCAAAAATCCGAGATCTTGGTAATGTGCTTTTATGCGCGCTAAATCGTTTTCAAAGGTCTCGTCGTTGAAATACCCTCTTCTGAAAAGCCACGTGGGACGGGTTTCCATGAGTTCCAGAATCTTTTGTGTTTTAACAGATTTATTGCCTTCTACTGAAATGCGTTTTATTCTCACGCGCGCCTTTTCGTCTATCACGATCTTTATGGTAGCTTGATTTAAGTCTTTGTCTTTTTCCAGTTCATATTTTACGTCAACTTGGTGAAAACCGTTTCTTTCGTAAAAAGATTTTATTTCCAGAATATCTTCCGAAAGTTGGCTTAGCTTTAACATGTCGCCTGCCTTGGACTTGATAACCTTTTTTAGCTGCCGGCTTGTCATTTTGACATTGCCTTCGAAAATGATTTCTTTTATGAGGGGTTTTTCTTCGACTATGACCGTTACTATCACGCCGTCGGGTTGATTTTCTACGTCGATGGCGACATCCGTAAAGTATCCCAGGGCATAAAGCCTTTTTATGTCGTCATCTACAACGCTTTGCGAAAATGGTTTCCTTATTTTTATCTTTATCTTGGAAAGAATTGTAGGAGAGCTTATAGCCTGGTTGCCTTTTACGCGTATATCAAGTACGGTTTTGCCCTCCGGAGACTCCTCGGCTCCGGATGTAATGTTGAAAAGAAAAATAGCTAAGAAAGCGAGAAGAACTGCCAGCAGGTTTTTTCTATTTCTTAACATAGATTAAAACTCCTCTCCTTTGGCGAGATCTTCAAATCTCGTATATTCATTAATAAATGCCAGTTTAAAACTACCAACCGGGCCGTTACGTTGCTTAGCTACGATAACTTCGGCAACGCCCTTATTTTCCTCTGTGGGAGTATAATATTCTTCTCTTAAAAGCAGCACAACCAGATCCGCGTCCTGCTCGATAGCGCCGCTTTCACGTAAATCAGAAAGCTGCGGCCTCCGATCCGACCTTTGTTCGACCGCCCTGGAAAGCTGGCTTACAGCTATCAAAGGAACGTTTAATTCCCTCGCCAGCGCTTTCAAGGAACGTGAAATCTCGGAAATTTCCTGCTGCCTGTTTTCGGATCCGGAAGGCCCCTGCATAAGCTGCAGATAGTCTACGACGATTAACTCTATATCGTGTTGGGATTTTAATCGGCGGGCTTTTGCCCTTAATTCCAAAACGGAAATACCGGGTGTATCATCTATGAAAATGCGCGTTTCCGAGAGCTTGCCGGCTGCGGTTACCAGCTTCGGCCAGTCTGACTGCGACAAGAAACCCGTTCTTACCTTATGCGCATCGACACGCGCATGAGAACACAGCATTCTTTGAACAAGTTGCGATTTTGCCATTTCCAAACTAAAAAATGCAATGGGTTTTTTTTCAACAACCCCTACGTGTTCGGTAATACAGCTTACGAGCGCGGATTTGCCCATGGAGGGTCTTCCTGCCATAATAATTAAATCTGATTTTTGAAGGCCTGCTGTCATTACATCGAAATCATGAAACCCGGTAGCAATACCCGTAATGCTTTCCTTCCTCTGATAAAGATTGTCAATGGTTTCTATGCTGCTTTTTATTATATCTTTTATTGACGAAAATTTTGTCTCTACTTTATTTGCCGTGATGTCGAAAATCATGCGTTCGGCCTTGTCTAAAAGCGTATCGACGCTGCTTGCCGAATCGTAACTTTCGGATACAATCTGCGTTGCGGTGGATATGAGGTTTCTCAAAATCGCTTTTTCCCTCACGATCTTTGCATAGTGTTCAATATTTGCCGATGTTGGTATGCTGGATGTGATGGAAGTTATATAGGTAGGCCCACCGACTTCATCCAGGGCGCCGGAGTTTCTTAATTCCTCAACAAGCGTTACAATGTCTACGGTTTTATTCTTGTCGTATAATTTTATGACGGTCGAATAAATTTTTGCGTGGGCTGTTTTGTAAAAGGAGGCTTCGTCCAGAAGCTCTATGGCGTGGTCTATTGCTTCCTTATCAAGAAGCATTGAGCCAAGAACCGCGATTTCCGCTTCTATGCTTTGCGGGGGTACTTTGTTAACAAATTCTTTAACGATCGGCATTTTTGGCGTTATTTTTTAACGACCCAAACTCTCACACTCTGCTTTACTCCGGGATGCAGCCTGACTTCCACATTGTAGACGCCCAGTTTTTTAATGGGCTCGGCGATAATGATGCTTTTCTTGTCTACGTGTATGCCTTCCTGGTTTAAGGCTTGAAAAATAGTCTCCGGGGTAATGCTACCGAAGAGCTTGTCTTCGGCGCCCGATTCCATCGAAACGGTTAAAGAAAGCTGGGAGAGAGTTTTTGCAAGTTCTTCGGCTTTAACTTTCTCTTTTTTTAGAAGGCGTTCGGTTTTTTTCTTTTTTACCTCTAAGGATTTTAGTGTCTGGGCATTGTGCGGTGTAGCTAATTTTCTCGGAAAAAGATAATTTCTGGCATAACCGTCTTTAACCTTTACGGTATCGCCTTCTTTACCAAGCTTCTTTAAGTCTTGTAAGAGTATTACTTTCATGTTTTAAATAAATTCCGATTTCCGGAAAAGCTTGCGTTCCGGGCCTACTTAAGCCCGATCGCGCCTTTTGTCCGGGGCTTTTTGCCTATTCTGCTAAAAAGGGCAGAATCCCTATGTTTCGGGCTCTTTTTATTGCCTTGGCAAGTTTACGCTGGTGCCTGGCGCAAGAGCCTGAAAATCTCGAAGGAATTATCTTGCCGCGTTCCGTTATGAATCTACGAAGAAGCTGGTGATCCAGATAATGTATTTTTAAATTTTTATCTGTGCAAAACTTGCATTTTTTCTTCCTTAATATATAACGGCGGCCTTCGTTCGGTCTTTTGCCGTTTTTGTCTTTTCGCGTATCCTCTTTTCGCCTTTCTCCCTTTTTTGCTCCTCTTCTTATCATTTCTCCTGTTCCTTATACCTTAAAAAGGTATTTCTTCTTCCGGTTCATTTTTCTTACTAGCGTCGGCATTCTTAATAGCGCCACTATCCAAGTCGATGGATTCCATATCTTCTTTTGGGGCATTATTGGCCGCCTGCTCGGCGCCTTTTGGCTCTGAAAACGCGCCCTTTTGCCTGGACGGGCTCCTCATGAACTGCACATTGTTAGCAACAACCTCGATAGCGCTGCGTTTCTGTCCGTCCTGCGTTTCCCACGAACGCGAACGGAGACGGCCTTCCACAAAAACGGGGCTACCCTTTGTAAGGTATTCTGCGCATACTTCGGCGCGCCTGGCCCACACTACGACTTTTACAAAAGAGGTCTCTTCTTTTTTCTCGCCTGATTGTGTATTATAAACTCGATTAATGGCGATATCAAAGGAAGCAACGGCAGTGCCGCTGGGTACATAGCGCAGTTCGGGGTCACGCGTTAGGTTCCCCATAAGAAAAACTCTGTTCAAGCTGGCAGCCATGATAAAACTCCTTATGTTTTATTTTGTCGTAATTATGACTCTTAATATATCGGTGTTTAATTTATAGTTACTGTTCAACACAGAAATATTAGAAGGCTCTATAGAAAAATCCAACTTATAATATACGCCGTCGGCCTTTTTTTTAATGCGAAAAGCCAGCCTCTGTTTACCCCAGTTTTCTTCTTTTTCTACCTTACCACCGGCCTTGGTAATACTACCGGTAATGGCACCGGTAATCTCTTTTATAGAGGCCTCTTTATCCGGGTCTATAATAAATAACGCTTCGTATCCTTTCATTGCATCCTCTCTTAAAAATGTGTTACATTCGCGCCCAACTGTTCCAAGATAATAGCATAATCACTTTCTAAAATCAAGCAAATTGTCGCCCGTTGAACCTAGTCATTGCCTTATCTAGGCCATCTCTAAGGTAGGCCATAACGCACTCCAGGGCTTCGTTTATTACACCCTTTAAAAGGGGTCTTTCGGCTGAATTAAAGGAATTCAGAACGAATCTTACCATGTTGCTAACCTTTTTTTCTCCGCCTATACCTATTCTAAGGCGCGGGAACTCGCTTGTTCCGAGATTTGATATGATTGATTCAAGCCCGTTATGCCCGCCGCTTGAACCTTTTTTTCTAAGGCGTATTGAGCCTAACTTTAAGTTTATATCATCGCAAATAACAAGGCAGTCCCCAAAACTTATCTTTTCCATCCTCACAATTTCTCGCATGGCTTCTCCCGATAGATTCATGAAAGTTTCGGGCATAAAAAGGGTTATTTTTTCGCCTTCGAAAACACCTTTCCCTAAAAGCCCTTTGTGTCTTCTTTTTTTTACGGGTATAGCGAATCTCCTGGAGATCTCTTTAATAGTTAAGAAACCTATATTGTGCCGCGTATTTCTGTATCGAAAACCCGGGTTTCCCAGGCCTATTATTAGTTTCATTTGTGATTTGGAATTTTATTATTTTTCTTTTTTCGCTTCTTTCGCCGGAGAAGCTTCTTTCTTGGCCGGTTTCTCGCCCTCGCCTTCGGGTATCTCCTCTTCTTCTTTCTTGCCCTTAGATATAACTTCCGGTTCGGCAGCTTCTTCACCCGGGACCTCCTCTACCACTTCTTCCTTGGCAGGAGGCACAACGCTAAGAACCGTCAATTCCGGATCGTTTGTCACCTTTACGCCGGAGGGTATTTTTAAGTCTTTTACGAAAATTGTGTCTCCGATTTTCATGGCAGCCACTTCCACTATTATTTTCTCCGGTATCGCCGTAGGAAGACATTCAACTTCAACCTCCCAGAGCGGATGGTCCAAAACGCCGCCGTCTTTTACAACGCCTTCCGGCTCTCCGTGGGAGCGGACAGGAACTTTTACTTTTATTGCTTCTGTAAGCGATATTTCGTTTAAATCCACATGTATTACGTTTTCTTTAACAGGGTCCCTCTGCACTTCTTTTATTATGCAGGTTCTTTCCTTTGATTTTTTGTCGTCTTTTATTTTTAGCGTTATCAAAACGTTGCCGCCGGCTGTTGTGTGCAAGGTGTCGAATAAATCGCGCGTTTTTATTTTCAAATTTATAACCTCTTTGCCGCCTCTGTACATTACGGCTGGAATCAAATCATTCTTTCGCAAATCTTTTACCCTGGATTTGCCTACTTCTTCCCTTACGTCTGCGTTTAAAATAACCTTCTTCACTTCTTCTCTCCTTTTGTTTTCCGTGTTTTTTTATACTTCGTCGAACAGAATACTTATTGATTCTTCATTGTGAATTCTTTTTATAGCGCTTGCCAACAGCGGCGCTATGCTCAGCACTTTTATCTTATCTATCATTTTACTTTTTTCTATGTGAATTGTATTCGTTACAATCAGTTCTTTTATGGGCGAGGCGCTGAGTCTTTCGGTGGCCGGTCCGCAAAGCGCCGGATGCGTAATAGTCGCATATATATCCTGTACGCCGGCATTTTTAACGGCTTTCGCGGCTTCTACCAGGCTCCCGGCCGTAGCTATTATGTCGTCCACAATAATAACGTTTTTTCCTTTTACCCGGCCCATTATGTTCATGACTTCGGCTTCGGTGTCGTCTATTCTGCGTTTATCGACAATAGCAAGGCCGGCATTTAATCTTTTTGAATAGGCCCTTGCCATTTTTATTCCGCCAACATCCGGTGAAACAACAACGAGATTTTCGATATTTTTCTTTTCGAAATATTCCACAAAGGTGTTAACTGCATAGAGGTGATCCAGCGGAACATCGAAAAATCCCTGTATTTGCCCCGCATGCAAATCTATTGTAAGAACCCTTGAAGCACCTGCGCGCGTCAAGAGGTTTGCGATGAGTTTCGCTGTTATCGGAACACGCGGCTGGTCTTTTCTGTCTTGGCGCGCGTACCCGAAATACGGCAAAACGGCTGTTATCCTGTTAGCGGAGGCGCGTTTTAACGCATCTAAAAGTATAAGAAGTTCCATCAGGTTATCGTTTGCCGGAAATGAAGTCGACTGCACAACGAACACATCGTTGCCGCGGACGTTTTCCTTTATCTGAACCTGCGTTTCGCCGTCTCGAAATCTACCGACAAAAGCGTCTCCCCGCTTTACCCTTACCAGCTTGCAGATTTCATCCAATAGTTCGATATTGGAATTGCCTCCGAATATTGATAGTTTATTTCCCATATATGTCCTCCTATTTTCTACCCAGCAACTTTGCCGGGACCCCGACAACCGTTTTGTGAGGCGGAACGTTTTTCCGTTTTGTTACAACGCTACCGGCGCCAACAACAGCGCCCCTGCCTACCTTTACCGGAGAGATAAGAATTGCCCCGACTCCTATGAATACCCCGTCTCCTATAACTGTCTTATGCTTTTTCTTGCCGTCGTAATTCGCCGTGATAGTGCCTGCGCCTATATTTACATTTTTACCGACTTCGGTATCGCCAAGATATGTCAGGTGTTTTATTTTTGTTCCGGACAACACTTTTGTCCTTACCAATTCAACAAAATTTCCTATTTCAACATTATTGTCCAGTTTCGTATGTACCCTGATTCTTGCAAACGGACCTATTTTGCACTTTTTCCCGATTGAAACATCCTTCTCAATCACTGTGTGCGGATATATGATAGTGTCTTTGCCGATATCGGCGCTCGTATCTATAAAAGTGGAATTCGGATCTACGATAGTTACGCCTTTTGACATTAATTTTTCTAAAACTTTTTCTTTCATAATGTTACCTACCTCGGCGAGGTCTAGCCTTGAATTTACGCCAAGGGCTACCGTAGGGTCCTCGCAAACTACGGATGTTACTTTTTTACCTTTTTTTGTTAACATTTCCACGATATCGGTAAGATAGTATTCTCCTTTTTTTGCATTTATTTTAAGCCTATCCAAACAATCAAAAAGATCTTTTTTGTTAAAACAGTAGCAGCCCACGTTTATTTCGTCTATCGCCTTTTCGTGAAAAGAGGCATCCTTTTCTTCTATGATTTTTACTACGTCGCTAGTTTCATTTCGAAAAATTCTGCCGTATCCTGACGATTTCTTGACGGTGGCCGCCAGAAGCGTGCAGGAAGATTTATTTTTCTTATGTTCTTTTATCAGTTTTTTTATCGCATCTTTGTCGATAAACGGTATATCGCCGTATATAATTAAAATATTGCCTTTGAATTTTGAAAGTAGGGCACTTGCTTTTTTAACAGCGTCACCGGAACCAAGTAGTTTTGTTTGCGCCACGGCGGCAATCCCGGGAAATTGTTTTCTGACATCTTTTCCCCTATATCCTACAACGAGAATTTTCTTTTTAATACCGGCGCCTTCCAGGGCATCTATCACAAACCCTAAAAGGGGTTTTGAGTTTACCCTGTGCAATACCTTAGGTAATTCTGATTTCATTCTCGTGCCGCGTCCGGCGGCCAGTATTATAGCTACTATATTTTTCATAAGTTTTAAAAGTTGCCCAGCTAGGATTCGAACCTAGACGCGCAGCTCCAAAAGCTGCTGTGCTACCATTACACTACCGGGCAGCATTTACTAAAGTGTTATATCGCCTTCGTCTTTTGCCGGTTCTTTTTTAGGCGTTGTAATTTCCGGCGTATCCGCTTTTGGCGAAGCTGGTTTAGCCTGGACGGAAACTTCCGGCGCCTGAGACGAATTCCCGTGTTCCGCTTCAGCTTCATAGGCAGTGAGCACCTTCTTCTGAATGTATTCCCTGCATTCCAGGGTAATGGGATGCGCGATATCCCTGTGCTCCGATTGCCTTGCCTCCGGGCTTACCGTTCTTGTATCATAAGCCGGAAGATTCGAACCGCACTGGTTACAGAATTTGCTCCTTATTGCGTTTTTGTAATTGCATTTCGGGCACGATTCCCTCATCTTTCTAGAAGGCATGGCCACAAAAAGCCCTTTGTTTCCTTTGATGATTTTTACATTTCTGACAACAAAAGAGTTGTCAAAAGTAAGTGTCGCGTAAGCTTTGAGTTTCTTATCTGGACCTTCTTTCAAGATAACTTTTACTTCTGTAATCTCCATACCTCTCTCCTCCTTGTTCGCAGCGTATTGCCTTTCGCTTTCGCGGAAATCTTTATAGCGTAGGGGCTACGAAAATTTGCCATCCCTTTTTTTTGATTACAGGGAAGCCCTTAACCAGTAACTTCTTCGCCTTCTCGGCCTCCTTTCTTCTGTCAAATATGGTAAAAATGCTGGGGCCGCTCCCGGAAACCAACGAATGCGTTAATCCTATGTCCTTTAATGCATCTTTGAGCTTTCCTACGAGAGGCGCTTTTTGCATGACGGATCGCTCTAAATCGTTCCCTATAAGGATTTTCGTACGTTTCATTACTGAAATCGGATTTTTATCGTAAGCCCTGTAAATGTCTTTTGATAATAGCTTTATTTTCGGCGAAATAAGGAGATGCCATATTTTCCTTTTCCATCTAAGTGGCATAATTTTATCGCCTTTTCCTGTGGCTCGGGCAAACGTAACATTGCTAAGAAAAAAAGGAATATCTGCGCCTAATCTTCTACCTATCCGAATAAGCTCATGCTTTCCCAGTGACAATTTCCACAGTTTGTTAAGGCCCATTAAAACACTGGCAGCGTCGCTTGATCCGCCACCCAGGCCCGCTGCTACGGGTATTTTTTTAACAATTTTTACCTCGACTCCTTTTTGAAGGCGTTTCTCTTTTTTTAACAAGCTTACTGTCCTGTAAATAAGCCCTGTTTTACCTCTTGGCACGCCGGAGTGATCGCAGAAAATATTTATTTTATTATTTTTCAAAGAACGTAAAGTTATTTTATCAAAAAGCGCGATCCGCTCGAAAATCGTTTCTATATTATGATATCCATCGGGCCTTTTGCCCACAATTCGAAGGCGTAAATTTACCTTCGCCGGCGCATGTAAGATCATTTCTTTCGCTTCTTCGCCTTAAGCACTTCGCGAACGGCCCCTATAACATCTTCTGTAGTCAAATGGAAACGCTTTAAAAGTTCCAGCGGTGATCCGCTTTCACCGAATTCGTTTTTTATCCCGAGCATTCTCATGGGTACGGGATGGTTTTGCGATATAAATTCAGATACAGCGCTACCCATGCCGCCAAATACGCTGTGCTCTTCAACGGTAACAAAGGCGCCTGTCTCCCTGGCCGCTTTAAGTATAATATCCCCGTCGAGTGGCTTGGGAGTATGTAAATCGATTACACGCGCGCTCACCCCTTCTTTTTCTAAAGCTTCGCTTGCTTTTTTTGCTTCATATACTGAATGCCCGCACGCAATAATGGTAACGTCCTTGCCATCCCGATATAAAATCGCTTTCCCTATCTCAAATGGATCACTTTCTTTCGTTATAACAGGGGCAAATGTTCTTCCCAGCCTTAAATAGACAGGCCCCTGAACGCTGGCAGCCTGCATTGTAGCTTTATAAGCCTCTACGGCATCGCAGGGGACGACAACAGTCATATTAGGCAATATTCTCATCAGCGCAATTTCGTCAAGAGCCTGGTGAGTGGCCCCGTCTTCACCGACACTTATGCCACCGTGCGTTCCTACGATTTTTACGTTGAGATTCATGTAAGCCACCGAAACCCTTATCTGGTCCCACGCCCGTCCGCTTGCGAATATGCCGAACGTGCAGGCAAACGGAATCTTGCCGGATAACGCAAGCCCTGCTGCGGTTCCGATCATATCCTGCTCTGCTACCCCGAAACTGATAAACCTATCCGGAAATTCTTTCTTAAACCAGCCGGCTCTCGTAGAATCCGTGAGGTCCGCCGAAAGAACGACAACATCCTTGTTGCTCTTTCCCAAATCCCTCATGGCTTCCCCGGCTCCGTCGCGGGTAGGCTTTCGTTTTATCTCCTGCATAACACCTGCTTTCTTTATCAGTTAACGGCACCCAAAATAGCGTTAATACCAAGCTTTCTTTTTTTAAAAAGATACACGTCTTCTTTCGGTACCAAAAGCTTTTCGTTTGAATTTTTTTCTATCATTTCGATTAGATTAAAATTTTGGAATTTATAAGCGTAGATAACATCGCTTATTTCTTCGAAGACATTTGTAAAAATTTCTTTTTCTATAAATTTCCTTTGACCCGGATCCAGTACAAATAAAAGGCTTTCTGCCTTGAAGTCTATAAGGAAAAATTTCGGATTGACGCTGCCTTCGTATGCCCCGGTAACCAGCTTCAGCCCGTATTCTTTTAATGCTTTTTTCTCTCTGAAACGTATTCTTATGCGGCTTGCCATTTGTTCGGCCAAAAATTCTTCAAGCGTGATATCTTTTATGTAGAATTTTCCGTTCCAATACCCTATGCCTTCCAAGGAACTCGGCGGGGCCCTGAAAAAGTCATCCAACACATCCTCCTTCATGCTCTCATCCAGTCCCATCTTACCGAAAACATCAATTATCGCCTGTTCTTTTTTGGCCTGCGGGTTTTCATTTATATCTATAAGCGTTCTTTTAAAATATTCGCCACGTGAAATATCGCGATAAAAAGCCCGCTTTATGTCATTGGTGTATTTGATTATAATAAGCTGTATTTCCGGGAGCTTTATGTCCTGCGTTATAATGCAGTAAAATTTTATATCCGCGTCGGTAGATAAAACTATGCGCGAGGCGCCCAGCAAAACATCCTGCACCTTATCCTGCGCTTTCTCGCTTAGACTTAGGGTTACGTTAAAAAGGTTCGGTAAAGGCAGATATATTGCCAGCGTCGTCCCCGCAAGGCTTACATCTACGTCTAAGTTATATTCTTCTTTGCATAACTTTTTTACAGAATCGGTCAGCGTTTCTTTCGGATACGTAATTTCACCGCAGCCGCTTGAAACGAGCATCACAGAAAGCGCGATACTTATGAAGATTATGGATTTCATTTATATCAATTTTCTTTTTTGGGAGGCTTTTTTTCGAATTCCTTAAATATCGCCTCTATTTCGTCGTATTCCAGCTCCTCTTTCGCGAGAAGTTCTTTCGCGAACCTGTCGAGGATCTTTCTTTCTTTAGTGAGAAGGTCTTCTACTTCCTTAACGCATTTCTGAAATATCTTATTGGTGTCCCTGTTGAGGGCGGCCTTCACCTCTTCTGACAGTTGGTTTTCCGCGCTAGCTCCTACTCCTCCTCCTGAGGGTATCTGCGTATAATCTCCCAGGAACCCCGAATCGCCCATTCCCCATTTCCACACCATGGTGTGCGCTACCTTCATTGCCTGGCGGAAATCGCCTGCGACGCCTGTTGAGGTAACTCCGACTTTTAGTTTCTCAGCCACATATCCGCTGAGAGAAACCTTTATATCTGCCAAAAGCATATCCTTTGAACGCGTATAAAGCTCTTCCTTGGGAGGAGCATAAACCACGCCCAGGGTTGCCCTGCGGGGTATAATAGAGGCCTTAAAAACGTCTTCGGTCGGGTGCAAGAGATAGGTCGTCACAAGGTGTCCTGACTCATGATACGCGGTCATTTCTTTTTCTTTCGGCGTCATCGTGAGGGGGTGTTTGATGCCGAGCTCGATTCTTTCAAACGCTTCGCTTATCTCGTCCCAGCTTATTTTTGTTTTTTTCCCCCGCGTCGTTATAAGCGCCGATTCTTTTACGAGGTTTTCTATATCGGCGGGGGACTTTTTAACGGCCCGCCTGGCGAGCCTTCCCACATCAAGGCCTTCCTCCACACTCACCTTGGATAAATAATACCGGAATATTTTTTCCCTGTCCTCCAGGTTCGGGAGCGTAACATATATCATCCTGTCAAACCTGCCCGGTCTTTTAAGCGCGGGGTCGAGGGATTCTTCCGGGGCGTTCGTGGCGGCTATCACCACGATGTTGTGGCCCTTTTCTTTAAGGCCGTCCAGTTCCGCGAGGAGCTGGTTTTGAGTCGCGCTTGTTTCCTGCCCGCCGCCGAAGTAGCTGAAGGCGCGGGATCTTCCGACAGAGTCTATTTCGTCCAGGAATATAATACATCCGCCGTAACCGTATGCAAGATTTCTGGCTTTTTTAAAAAGTTTCCTTACCCTGGATGCTCCAACGCCTACAAATATTTCTACAAATTCGCTTCCGGACATCGAAATAAAAGGAAGGTGCGCTTCCGTAGCTATGGCTTTCGCGAGATACGTTTTACCGCATCCGGGAGGGCCTATCAAGAGTAGGCCCTTTATTACTTTCCCGCCTATCGCTTTAAGGCGCGACCTGTCCCTTATAAGCTGCACGACTTCCCAGGCTTCCTGTTTTGCCCCTTCCATGCCTATAACGTCCTTCCAGCGGACATCGATATCTCTGCCCTTTATGGGCGCCTTATCCAGCTTCGCGAATCCTCCTCTTAAAAATACGAGATACATAAAAACGAATATGGCGGCGTGTATGCCCGCCATAAGGAATTGTAAAGGCATTGTGGCGAGCGTCATCTTTCTATAAAAAGACTCGAGGCTTCTAAGGCCTATTACGGAAGCCACTATAAGGAGCACTATCAAAAACACAACTATTATGATGACCTTGTACATCCTGAAATACATTATGAATCTTCGATTTAGCATTTTAAAACTCCTTTATAGGGTTTTTAACTGCGCGTCCAACTCTTTAAGCGCCTTCTCGAGTTCTTCTTTTTTAGGGGCTATGCCGTGCCACTTAACCTGATTTTCGACAAAAGAAATTCCTTTGCCTTTTACGGTGTGGGCTATAATGACTTGCGGCTTATCTTTAATCTTGTCGGTCTCATCCAGGGCATCCATGAGACATCCCAAATCGTGACCGTCAACTTCTATCGTGTGCCATCCGAAATCCTGCCATTTTTTGGCGTAAGGTTCCAGCCCTTTTACATCGCAACAGAAACCGTCTATCTGCATTTTATTAAAATCGATTATGCCGCACACATTATCCAGCTTGTAATGGCTGGCTGTCATAGCGGCTTCCCACACCTGGCCCTCATTTGTTTCTCCGTCACCCATGATGCAATATGTTTTTGTTTTTATTCTATCCATTCTGTTTGCAAGCGCCATGCCGTTGGCTATTGAAAGCCCCTGGCCTAAAGAACCGCTTGATATCTCTACACCCGGAAGCCCGATCTGGGGGTGCCCCTGTAATCTCGAACCGAGTTTTCTTAAAGTCCATAATTCTTTCCGCGGAAAATATCCCAAGTCAGCCAAAATAGCGTAAAGCGTCGGGCACCCGTGCCCTTTGGATAAAATGACTTTGTCGCGCCCGGGCCAATCAGGTTTTTTTGGGTCATGTTTTACTTTGTAATAATATAAAACGATCATAATCTCTACTAAAGAAAGGCTTCCGCCCGTATGGCCGCTTGCTGCTTTTTCAAGCATAGTTAATATATCTTTTCTGATTTGCACGGCTTTTTTCTTAAGTTCTTTTATGTCCGGGTGTGCCTTTTTGGCCATGTTATTCCTTTCCCTGCATTTTTTTATTTGCTTTTAGCGCTTTTATTTTTTGCCTTATCTTTTCCTGTTTTGGGTCAAGCTCTAGAGACTTTTCCCATTGGATTCTTGCTTTATTGAAAAGGCCTTTTTCGAAATAAGCGTCCCCCAAGTGGTCCCTTATGATCGAGTCCTCTTTCTCGATGGCATTTGCCTTTTCAAGCTCTTTAACGGCTTCGTCAATCATGCCTTTTTTCAGATAGAGCCATCCCAGGGTATCGATATAAGCGCCGTTATCCGGTTCGAGTTCCAGGGCTTTGTTTGCCAGCCCAATGGCCTCATCTAAGTTCGTTTCGCTTTCGGCAAATGTATAAGCTAAGTAATTATATGCATCTGAAAATTTGGGATCGAATTCTATAGCTTTCCTAAAGTTTTTTATTGCTATCTCTTTTGGAGGCCCGTCACTGGGGGCCTCGAGAGAAGAAGCCATTCTTTCGTAAACTACCCCCGTGTAAAAATAACCCACTGCGTTTTTGGGATTCTTTGCCACTGCGTTTTTTAATACATCCAGGGCTTCTTTATATCTTTTTTCTCCCGCGTATAGATAGCTTAGCGCGACATACCCCTCTATGTCTTCAGGGGAAAGGCTAATCACGATCCTGTATTGCTTAATAGCGTCTTCTATTTTTCCTGCTTCAGAGTATACGCGTCCGAGACGCGTATAAATTTTTGCGTCTAGCGGATCTATTTTCAGGGCGTCTTTATAGCTTGCTGCGGCCTTTTCGTAGTCTTTGTTTATTTCGAGCAAAACGCCGCGCATTAGATATGCTTCCATGTACTCCGGGTCTAACACTATCGCCTCTTCCATCTGGGCAAGGGCCTTATCGCTCTTCCCTAATCTGTTATATATTATCCCCAGATTAAAATGGAGAATGGCGCTTTCCGGATCTTTCTTGAGGAGTTTTTCATACACCTCTTTAGCAGATTCCATCTTCTCCTGTATGACAAAGATATCAGCAAGCGATGATAACGCCCTTAAGTCCTCGGGTTCTTGCTCTACAATTTTTTCGTACTCTTTCTGCGCTTCGGTAAAATTACCTCGTGATGTATAGATTAGCGCAAGAAGAAATCGCGCATATGCATTTCTGGAATCGGTTTTTTTTATGAGCTCGAATTCTTTAACGGCTCTTTTGTCATCGCCTAAAATGAGATAATCCATCCCCAACTTTAAACGGGCTTGCGTAGAGTGCGGATTGTATTTCAGGCTCCTTCTATACTCACTGATAGCGAGGTCCATCTTGCCTTCTTTGTCATGGATAACACCCATCATGTAATGGGCAAGCGCCTTACTTTGTCGTCCTTTTGCTAAAGTGCGGGTATCTTGCGGTTTTTCTTTTTTAGAAATTCCGACCCCGGAGTCAGGGGTATCTTTAGCCGCCCAAGACTCTCCTCCGAGAGGGCTTAGAATTAAAATTACCCAAAGAAGTAAAACAAAAATTCGGCTGAAAGTCACGTGTTTTTAGCTGCTTTCCGTAACGAAATTAATTAGCGATTTCTCTTTTTATGTCTGTCTCTTCTTAGTCTTTTTTTTCTTTTGTGCGTTTTAATCTTGTGTCTTTTTCTTTTTCTTCCGCAAGGCATGGTAACCTCCTTTTTAATATATCACTTTGTTAAGCGGATATTCTATAATCCCTTGAGCGCCTGCTTTTTTCAGGTTCGGGATAATCTCTTTCACGGTCTCTTCGTCTATTATTGTATCTATATCAAACCATCCTTTTTGCGAAAGTTGTGAAACGGTGGGGGTTTTCATAGCGGGCAATATCTTAAGCACTTTGTTCAAGTCTTTCTGTGATACGTTCATCTTTAAGCCCACTTTCTGGGCTGCCAGGATTGCTCCTTTTAAAAGAAGGACGATTTTTTCTATCTTTTTTTTCTTCTTGGGGTTTTGCCAGGCTTTTTTATTTGCAATAAACTGCGTTGTCGATTCACATATCGTGTCTATGATCTTCAGGCCGTTGGCCCTTAAGCTTGCGCCGGTTTCGGTAACCTCGACGATGGCGCTTACGCCCATTCGCGCTTTAACTTCCGTGGCGCCCCAGCTGAATTCAACGTCAGCCTTTACGCCTTTTTTCTTGAGGTAGCTTTTTGTAACGTTGACGAGTTCAGTCGCAATGCTTTTATTTCTAAGGTCTTTTACGCTTCTTACAGGAGACCCTTCGGGAACCGCCAACACCCAGCGCACCGGTTTGAGGCTCTGTTTTGCATAAATTAGTTCTGCCACTTTTACGACTTTAGAGTTGTTTTCCAAAATCCAGTCTCTCCCCGTAATGCCGCAGTCGATTATGCCGTTTTCAACATAGCGCGACATCTCCTGCGCCCTGAAAAGCACCGCCTCAATCTCTTTATCGTCTATGGACGGAAAATAGCTTCTCTTTGAAACGTTGATGGTAAAGCCTGCTTTATCGAAAAGCTTAACCGTCAAATCCTGTAAACTGCCCTTCGGTATGCCAAGTTTTAGCTTCATTCTTATGCCCTCTCTAAATCTTTCTTAAGACGCTTCTTACTTCTTTTTCTTGAGTATATTTTCTTACTTTCCTTTACCCGTGTTTTGGGGTTTATGACCCACTTTTTCCTTATTTTTACCCTGCGTTTACGCATCTTATTCAATTGGTATATCTAAATCGAGTATATTATATCTATATTAGGGTATAGTGTCAAGGTATTTGGGCGGGGTGAATATGTGTTAAAATGCTTGCGTAAGTCGCCGAAAAACCATATAATAACACAAAACAAAAGGAGAGAAATCATGCTTACTCTTTTAAGAAAAAAGAAAATAGCCAAGAAAGTTCTGTGGGGCCTTGCCGTTATAATTATCCCTGCTTTTGTCCTCTGGGGCGCAGGGAGTCTTTCAAAAAGAAGCACGCCTTTTAAATACATCGGTACGATTGATGGAAAAAAAGTACCTGTTGATGAATTCGTAGAAAGCATAAAAGATGTGCAGGTTGGTCTTTTTTTGAGTTATTTCAATCAATCCGAGGTGCTCGATAAGATACAGAAGGATAGGCCTCTTTTAAACCGCCTGGCCTGGGAAAACTTGATGATAAAAAGAACTGCCGGAAAAGATAAAATTACTGTCTCCAATAGAGAGGTTGTAGGATTTATAACGCGTCACCCTCTTTTTTCTAGGGGTACTGTATTTGACGATAAATTATATAATTACATTCTGAAAAATAGTCTTGGTATGATACCGCGCGTTTTTGAGGAGAATGTAAGAAACTTCTTAGTTAATGCAAAGTTCAAAGAAGCAATCATAAAAAATGTTACCGTATCCGACGAGGAAGCGCTTAAGTCATATAAAAATGAACTTGAAAAGGTTAAGCTTTCTTACGCGGTAATCGATAAAGATTTTTTTAGGGAAAACGTGGAGGTTTCTGAAAGTGAGATAACTTTCTTTTATGAAAAAAATAAAGAGCTTTTTGCGGAGCCGGAGAAAACTGTTCTTCAATATGTAGCTTTTCCGCACAAGGAAGAGGGTGCAAAGGAAAGGGTATTGTCCGACTTAAAAGCTTCCTATGAAAAGTTAAGGCGCCGCGGGCGCGACTTTGAAAAAACGGCTAAACACTTAAATTTAGAAGTCAGGGAAACGTCTCCTTTCTCAAGGGATGAGATCGTCTCCGAATTAGAAAACGCGGGCGAGGCCAGCATTCTCTCATCCAGGTTAAGGCCGCTCGTGGACGTGATTCCTCTTATTTCCGAGAATGATATAGGAACTTCCTACATCATAATGGTAAAAGAAAAACTTCCCCCGGGAATTAAATCAAGAGAGTTGGTTTCGACTTATATTAAAGATATCCTAAAAGATGAGGAAGCAAAGGTCCTGGCC
The DNA here is from genome assembly GCA_016782425.1 of Candidatus Omnitrophota bacterium. Taxonomy (GTDB): domain Bacteria; phylum Omnitrophota; class Gorgyraeia; order JABMRN01; family RBG-13-46-9; genus JABMQJ01. The sequence goes on along the minus strand of JADHYN010000007.1, from coordinate 15,943 downwards.
AGGCGTGAGGCGGAAAATATTTACAGGGCCGCTGAAGACAAAAACATGTCTCTTAAGAAAATAGCCGATAAATACAATTTGGAGCTCCGCCGAACCGGTTTTATTTCGAGATACGATTATGTTGAAGGTGTCGGGGAAGCGCATAAAATCGTGGAAAGCGCCTTAAAACTCGAAGTAGGCGCGCTTTCTTCGCCCATAGAAGTACGAAAAGGCTTCGCCCTCATAGAGCCGACAGAGATTGAATTTATAGACGTCGAGAAATTCGAAAGCGAAAAGGAAAACTACAAAAATAAGGTACTTACCATAAAAAAAATGAAAGCCCTCGAAAACTGGATCAAAAACGAAAAAGTCTCCTCTTCCTTAGCCGTCGATCTAAATAGAATCTAACGGCTCGCTTATTTTTGCGGGTCCCTACCAACTAGCGGAATGAGAGGGTATTGGTGAGGGCGGCATGGCACTTTCGACGGAGCTCTTTCTTCTTCAAAAAATTGTATTAAGCTATATTTGTAATTTATTATTGCGGAAAGAAAGGATCTCCTACAAGACCGCACAAAAAGCCGCACGCCAATACCCTCTCATTCCGCAATAAAGGGGCTCCTTCTATTTGAATTAGCAGGTGCCGAGCCCTTAGCCTGTTAAAGAGGCTTTGTTTATAAGAAGCAAGAGATGCAATTCCAAAGGGCCCCCTTTCTTATAAAATTTCAGTCTTTTATCGAGATTTTTAGATATTTCCTTAAGGATGCCTGCCTACCTGTCTCTCGGCAGGCATCCTTTCTAAAAATCGAGATAGAAGACGAAGCTTTACTTTTAGTGAACAGAAATTTTCGTGGGGAAAGGAATTGCGTCTCTTGCTTCTTATAAAGTCAGGTAGAGACTTACAAAAATAGGTAAGGTTTTTGGGGAAAGGAATTACATCTCTTGTTTCTTATAATTAACTACTTTAGGAAGGTTTTGAGTTCTCTGGTAAATTGTGATACGTCGCGGAACTGGCGGTAGACAGAGGCGAATCGCACGTAGGCGACTTCGTCTAAAGCGCGCAGGGATTTCATGACCATTTCGCCTACAATTTTCGATTTTATTTCTTTTACGAATTTATTCTGGAACTGTGTTCCGATCTTTGTTACGATATTTTCCAGTTTCTCGACAGAGATCGGCCTTTTCTCGCAGGCCTTCATGAGTCCGCTCAAGATTTTCTGCCTATCGAACGGTTCACGGCGGCCGTCTGATTTTATAACCATGATTGGAATTTCTTCGACGTATTCGTAGGTAGTATATCTTTTGTGGCACCTTAGGCATTCCCTGCGCCTGCGGACAGCCTGACTTCCGCGGATGGAGCGGGAATCAACGACCTTATCCCTTTTACCGCGGCAATAGGGACACTTCATTTCTTAAGCACCTTAACCTTTATTCCGGCTTCTTTCAGGAATCTTTTTGCCATCTTATCCGGATAATGGCCTGAGATTGCGATTTCTTTTATGCCGGCGTTTATAAGCATTTTTGCGCATATGATACATGGCTGGCTTGTCGCGTACATCTTGCTGCCTTGCGCGCTCACACCGTGAAGAGCTGCCTGGAGAAGCGCGTTTTGTTCGGCGTGTAGCCCGCGGCATAATTCATGCCGCTGGCCTGACGGGACTCTGAGCTTTTCCCGGAGACAACCTGTTTTTTCGCAATGCTTTATGTTAGAGGGGGCGCCGTTATAACCTGTGGCGAGAATCCTTTTATCCTTCACCAAAACCGCTCCGACTTTTCTTCTCAAACAGGTGGAGCGTTTTGAAACAAGTTTTGCTATGGACAAAAAATATTCATCCCAATTCGGGCGCATTTGATTTTTCATGAGGTTTTTTCTAATTCCTTTATTAAATCCTGATAAAGAGGAAATCTTTCGGTAAGCTTCTTTACTTCTTCCATCACCAAAGAAAAGTTTTTACCGTTTGCCGAATTCTTTAGTGTCATATCGATTAACTCGGCTATTTCGAGCATCTCTTTCTCTTTCATTCCGCGAGTAGTAAGGGCAGGCGTTCCCAGACGAATGCCGCTTGCAATAGTCGGGCTTCGTTTGTCGAAAGGAATGAGGTTTTTATTAACAGTTATACCGACGTCATCTAAAATTTGGCTTGCGCGCTTTCCCGTAAGGTTTTTATTCGAAAGGTCGACTAAAAGTAGGTGATTATCCGTGCCACCCGATACAATTCTATATCCCCTTCCGGAAAGGCCTTTGGCAAGCGCTCTTGCGTTTTTTATAACCTGGCCCTGATATTTTTTGAAGGAGGGTTCGAGGGCCTCTTTAAAGCAAACTGCCTTCGCTGCTATAACATGCATGAAGGGACCACCTTGGATTCCCGGGAAAATTTGGGCGTCAATTTTTTTCGCAAATCTTTTTTGACATAAAATTACGCCGGACCGTGGGCCGCGCATTGTTTTATGCGTGGTGGTAGTAACAAATTCCGCGTATTTAACGGGGTTCGGATGAAGCCCGGCTGCTACAAGGCCTGCGATATGAGCCATATCCACCATTAAAAATGCGCCTACTTCGTCACATATTTTTCTAAATTTTTTGAAATCTATGATCCGCGAGTATGCGCTGGCGCCGGTTAGTATCATTTTTGGTTTGTGGATTTTTGCAAGATTACCGATTACATCATAATCGAGCATTTCTGTTTTTTTATCTACACAGTAATGCACGACGTTAAAATATTTGCCTGAAAAATTATGATTGTGGCCATGCGTCAGGTGGCCGCCGCATCTTAAGTCCATCGCCAGAACCGTGTCGCCTATATTAAGCATCGAGAAATAAACTGCCTGGTTGGCCTGTGAACCGGAATGAGGTTGAACGTTTGCATGTTCGGCGCCGAATAGCTTTTTCGCCCTTTCTACCGCAAGACGTTCTGCTATATCAACAAACTCGCATCCCGAATACCAGCGTTTGCCCGGGTAGCCTTCGGCATACTTGTTAATCATGGCGCTTGCCTCGGCTTCCATAACGGCTCTTGAGGTGAAATTCTCGCTGGCTATGAGTTCCAGTTTATTATTCTGGCGCTTGGTTTCATTTAAGACGGCTTTAAAAATTTCGGGATCTACCTTCTTTAGATGCCTCATCGTTTTTTCTCCAATTGATTAATTTGATTCACGCGCCTTTTGTGTCGGTGGCCTTCGGCCTTGGTTGTAAGCCATATGTTAACGATTTTCTTTGCTTTATTAGAATTTACGAATTTCGCAGCGAGGCTAAGAACGTTTGTATCATTGTGAAGCCTTGATGTTTTTGCCTGGGCAGTATTGTTGCAAACAGCCGAGCGCACCCCGGGTAATTTATTCGCTATGATAGCCATGCCGATACCGGTTTTGCATATGGCGATTCCTTTTTTGATTTTGCCGGAGGAAACACTCTTTGCTACTTTGTAGCCTATGAGCGGGTAATCAGACGGGGTACTTGTATATGCCCCGAAATCTTTTACTGCGTAACCTTTTTTTAAAAGATATACTTTAAGGAGTTCTTTTAATTTAAAACCGCCGTGATCAGAGCCGATTGCTATTCTTTTAGCCATTTTAAAAACCCTTCGATAGAATCTTCTATGACATTAAAAACCTCTTTATAAAATTCAATAGGTTGCCCGATAGGGTCTCTTATCCTGCGTTTTTCAATGCTCTTTTTTGACGAAAATTCCCTTAAGTATTTTATCTTTTTTTCTACATCAGGGGCCAGGTTTAAAATTTTCTCTTTATGATACGGTTCCATAACCAGTATTATATCCGCAGTATCTATATGTATCTTATTCAAGGGCGAAGACATGTATCCTGATACGTCCACGCCATGCTCTTTCATGACTTCAATTGCCTCATCCGTAGGCTTAAAACCGGGGACTGCATGCGTCCCTACCGAATGAACTACCATGTCTTTTGCGCCTATCTCTTTTAATCTTTTAGCCAGATACCCTTCGGCCATTATACTCCTGCAACTATTGCCTGTGCAAACTATTAAGATTTTCTTTATGTTTTTCATCTTCCGGGCATCACCCCTTTTGCCTTATTCTACTTTGCTTGCGGTTTTGGTTATTTCGTTTTCCGAAATCGATCCCTTTCGTAATATTTTATAAGCATTGCCGGTAATGTCAACAACTGTTGATTCTTTTCCGAATTCCGTTTTCCCGCTGTCTAAAACTAAATCGATTTTTCCGCTTAGCGTTTTTAAAATTTCGCCTGCCTCCGTCGCCGGCTTTTCCCCAGATATATTAGCGCTTGGCGCAACAATAGGCACCCCACTTTTAGATATAAGGTCTTTCGCAATATTGTTTTTAGGCATGCGAAAGCCGAGTTTACCGTTTTTCGATTTTAAAATTAGCGTAAGGGGCCCGGGCCAAAATGTTTTTATAAGCTCTTCTGCCAGAGGCGTAATCTCGCAGCCCATGTCCCTGATCATATCAACACTTGATATATGAATTGTAAAAGGTTTATTTCCGGGCCTTTTCTTGATTTCATATAATCTTTTTATCGTGCTTTCGTTAAGGAAATTGGCACCTATACCGTATACTGTTTCGGTGGGAAAGGCGACAAGCCCTCCGCGGCGCAAAAGTGTGGCTGCAAATTCGATTATCTTTTCGTCGGGGGATGCCGGATCTACTTTTATTACCTTGGTTTCCGTGGCCATTATAGTTTTTTATTTTTCTTTTTGACGGCACTCACAAGCTCTTCTTTGAGTAACTTTAGTTTATTGCGCATCGCGCGGTCACCCAAACCCAGGATTTCAGCAGCTAAGATCGCGGCGTTTTTAGCGCCTGCGTTTCCTATGGAAACGGTTGCGACGGGAATACCACCCGGCATCTGAACGGTAGACAACAATGAATCGATTCCCTTTAGGGCCTTTGTATCCATGGGAACGCCTATTACCGGAAGAGTCGTATGGCTTGCGACAACGCCCGCCAAATGCGCCGCGCCTCCGGCGCCTGCTATTATAATCTTTATGCCTCTTTTTTCCGCCCGCTTGGAGAAGCTAGAGGTCATATCAGGTGACCTGTGTGCGGATAAAATTTTTACTTCATAAGGAATCTTGAATTTTTGCAGAACATGCATTGTTTCTTTCATTACGCCCAAATCCGAATCGCTTCCCATTATAACCGAAACTTGCGGTTTTCTTGCCATGATATCTCCTCCTATAAAACTTCCTGTTTCGTTGCGCGGAAGCCTATATCTTTTCTGAAGTGCGCGTTATCGAATTTTATCTTATCACAGGCCCTGTACGCAGTACCTATTGCTTTTTCAATATTGTCACCAAGTGCCGTCACATTTAGAACGCGGCCGCCGCTTGTGAGAATCTTATTCGCCTTTTCAAGCTTTGTGCCGGCATGAAAGACCAAAACATCTTTTAGTTCGCGCGCTTTTTCGATGCCTGTAATTTCTTTTCCCTTTTCATACTTACCGGGGTAACCGCCCGAGGCCATAACGACGCATGCGCAACTTTTTTTGCGCCATTTTAGATTACAGCCCGCGAGAGAACCGTTCATGGCCCGCTCAATTAATTCTAAAAGATCGGAATCCAGCCTCGGTAAAATCGCCTGGGTTTCGGGATCGCCGAATCTCACGTTGTATTCCAGGAGTTTCGGGCCATCCCTGGTAATCATTATGCCGGCGTATAAAACGCCCTTGTGAGGGGTGCCTCTTTTTTTCATGCCGGCGATTGTCGGTTTTATTATTTTTGAAATTGTTTCGTTAAAAATATCGTCGGTTACTACAGGCGCCGGAGAATAAGCGCCCATGCCGCCGGTATTAGCGCCCTTGTCTCCATCGAATACCCTTTTGTGGTCCTGGCTTGAGGCAAGGGGAACGATATTTTCACCGTCGGATAAAACAATAACGGAGGCCTCTTCACCCTCCAGGCACTCTTCTACTATCACCTTGTTATAGGATGCGCCGAATGCTTTTTCTACGATTATCTTGTCTATGGCGTCTATTGCCTCGGATTCGGTATTTGCTACGATTACGCCCTTACCTGCTGCTAACCCGTCTTTTTTTATGACAATGGGCGCGCCTTTTGATTTTACGAAATCCTTGGCTTTTTGTGCGTCGTCGAAAGTGTTAAACCATGCGGTCGGAATCTTTTCGCTTTCGCAAAGTTCTTTCGTGAAAATTTTGCTCGCTTCAAGTTGCGCCGAGGCTTTTGTAGGACCGAATATCTTAAGGCCCTTTTTGCTAAATAGATCGACTATGCCCTCTGCAAGCGGTGCCTCCGGTCCGACAATTGTAAGATCGATTTTCTCATCTTTGCAAAATTTGCTTAAGCCCTCTAGATCGTTTGCTTTTATATCGACGTTTCGAGCGATCTCGGCTGTTCCGCCGTTTCCCGGGGCCGAGAAAAGCTTTTTTATTCTTTTAGACTGTTTTAACTTCCACAGAAGCGCGTGCTCTCTTCCGCCCTGACCTATAACGAGCACCCTCACCCCGCTCTTCCTTTCTTTTCTATTGCATTTAGGAAGGGCGGGGCTCATATTATCTCGACTCTTTTCTTGCCCTGAAGAATCTCTCCGATCACCCAACTTTTCAGTTTATATTTTTTTAAAAGATAGTCTCTTGCCGAGAGAATTTCGTCTCTCGGAAGAACAACTGTCATGCCTATTCCCATGTTGAATGTTCGAAACATTTCGCCGTACTCCATGTGTCCTTTTTTTTGAATTAATTTAAAAATAGGTAAAACAGGCCATGTATCCCGGAATATAATGGCGCTCACTTTTTTCGGTAAAAGCCTTATCATGTTATCCCGGAAGCCGCCTCCTGTAATGTGGGCTATACCTTTTACGTTAAAGCGTTTTGTAAGCCCGAGGATCGGCTTTACATATATCGCCGTGGGTTTCAGTACTTCTTTCGCTAAATTTGTCGAAAGTAGTCTCCTGGAAAACACTTTTCTTACCAGGGAATAGCCGTTGGAGTGAAGGCCCGTAGAGGCAATCCCCAGAATGAGGTCTCCCTTCTTTATCTTTGAACCGTCTATAATATTTTTTTTATCTACGATTCCTACCGAAAATCCGGCTAAATCATAATCGCCGGGTTTATACATGCCCGGCAGCTCCGCTGTTTCGCCGCCTATCAAGGCAGAGCCTGCTATCCTGCAGCCCTTAACGATACCCTTCATCATCTCGTAAGAAACGCGGGGCATTAGCTTTCCGGTTGCAAAATAGTCCAGGAAAAAGAGCGGCTCCGCCCCACAGGTAATAATGTCGTTTACGCACATGGCCACAAGGTCAATGCCTATAGTGTCATGTTTTCCGGCCCACTTTGCGATCATGAGCTTACTGCCAACGCCGTCTGTGGCGGCAACAATGAGCGGATTTTTGTATTTAGACATGTCGGGTTTAAAAAGCCCGGAAAAGCCGCCTATATTTGAAACCCAACCGCGGTTTTTTGTGGTTTTTATGAGGGGCTTTATTTTGTTTATGAAAAGATTGGCTTTGTTTATATCAACGCCGGATTTTTTATAGGAAAGTTTCTTCATTTCTTAAGTTGAAGGCTCTTATCTATCCTGTTATTCTCTTCAATACTTCCTGGTAGGCGTCTTCTACGCCTCCGAGGTCCCTTCTGAACCTGTCTTTATCAAGCTTTTTCTTTGTCTTTTTGTCCCAGAACCTGCACGTATCGGGTGAAATTTCATCGGCAAGGAGAACCTTCCCCTTATGCCTTCCGAATTCAAGTTTGAAGTCAACGAGGTCCAAATTTTTGTGGTCAAAAAACGCCTTTAGGATGTTGTTAATCTCAAAAGACCTTTTTGCGATAAAGTCTAGCTCCTCATCCGTAACAATTTTCATGGCCTTTGCGTGGTATTCATTTATAAGCGGGTCGTGAAGTTCGTCTTTTTTGTAATGATATTCTAAAACCGGCTCGCCCAAGACGATGCCTTCTTCCATCGCAAGAAGCTTGGCCATTCCCCCGGCCACAATGTTCCGTATGGTAACTTCGATCGGAATAATCTCAACGCGCTTTATCAGCATTTGACGTTCATCCAGTTTTTTCACAAAATGCGTTTCTATGCCTTTTGACTCCAGAAGCTCAAACAATATTTCCGAGATTCTATTGTTGACAACGCCTTTATTGACGATGGTCCCGCGCTTAGTGGCGTCAAAAGCGGTCGCGTCGTCTTTAAATTCCTGGATAAAAAGATCTTGGTCGTCTGTTTCATAAACTTTTTTTGCCTTTCCTTCGTAAATTTGTTTGCGTTTTTCCATAACACTCCTCATTTTATATGCCTACTTTCTTAAAAATTTTGTCCACAAATTTTGTGTGGTAGGCCAGATCAAAACATTCTTCGATAGCGGCGGGTCCCATTACGTTTCTTACCTTTTTATTTTTTTTCAGCGCTTCTTCGAATCCTATGTCTTCGGTTCTCATGTTAAGAGAGGCGTCCTGGACTATGTCGTATGCCTCCAGGCGGGTTAGTCCTCTTTTTATAAGTTCGAGAAGCACGCGTTGCGAAAATATAATCCCTTTGGACTTACCGAGGTTTTCGGTCATTCTCTCTTCGTTTACCACGAGTTTGTTTACGAGGTTTGTTATTTTCGTAAGCATATAATCTAAGAGAATCGTAGAGTCGGGCACTATCACCCTTTCGACCGAAGAATGGGAAATATCCCTCTCATGCCAGAGCGGCATATTTTCCATGCTCGCGGTGGCATTCCCTCTTAAAATCCTGGCCAGGCCGCATATGCGCTCAAACATTATCGGGTTTTTCTTGTGCGGCATGCTGGAAGAGCCTTTTTGGGTCGGGGCAAAATATTCCTCGACCTCGCCTATCTCGGTTCTCTGAAGCGCTCTGAATTCGGTGGAGAATTTCTCAAGAGACGTTCCCGCAATCGCTATAGCGTTTAAGTACTCCGCGTGTCTGTCGCGCTGCAGAATCTGCGAAGAAACCTTTGCGGGTTTCAGGCCCAGTTTCCTGCAGACATATTCTTCCACAAACGGGTCAACGTTGGCGTACGTGCCTACGGAACCTGAGATTTTTCCGTGCGCTATCGTTTCGCGCGCCTTTTTCAACCTATCGAGATTTCTTTTTGTTTCTTCGTAAAAAAGGGCACATTTAAGTCCAAATGTAATGGGTTCTGCGTGAACACCGTGAGAGCGTCCTATCATCACTGTATTTTTATACTTTTTGGCTTTGAGGCGGAATGCTCCAAGGAGCGTTTTGGTATCGTTAATCAGGATATCCATTGCCTCGGTCATCATGCAGGACATAGCCGTGTCCACAACGTCGCTTGAGGTAAGGCCGAAATGCACGTATTTGGCGGAATCGCCTATGTATTCAGAGAGGTTCGTGACAAAACTTACGATATCGTGATTCGTTTTTTCTTCGATTTTTTTTATGCGCGCGATATCGAATTTGGCTTTTTTCTTAATCCGGAAAAGGTCTTCCTTTGGTATGATTTTGAGTTTGGCGAGGGCCTCGCAACTCAGGATTTCAATCCTGAGCATCTTGTCAAATTTGTTCTCTTCTGACCACACGCGGGCCATCTTCGAAAGGGTGTATCGTTCTATCATGTTGCTCCCTACGTTATATTAGACATAATTTTATACCATATATGGTATTTATTGTCAACGATTATACTAAGGAAGGGCGTGTTTTAAGCACACAGGAATGCGCATATTCGAATTGGAATTATCTGGCGGCCGGAAGGAAAATGCTTATTTTTCCAACTGAAAAATCCAAGGTTCTTCCGAACTTATAAGACGTGCTTCGTCCTTATAGATTTGGCGAAGGTCTTCCTCGATTGTTCTCTTGAGATATCCTTCGAAGAATGAAAATAGATCCTTGGCGTCTAATATATTTGTTCTTTCTTTTTTGATTCTGCTCAACTGTTTCCACCTCCTCGTTGCACATATAATATCATATTTTAAGGGGTGGTGGGTCACAGAATTGTAAAATCAAATCCACCTTTTTCATATTTAACAACAGGGATGAGCCGTCCGAAGGACACCTATGTAAGAGGGATAAGATATCAAAAGAGAAGGGAGAATATCTCCCTTCTCTTTTGATATAGAATACTTTATTTTTCGTAACTTCTTATGTGGAAAGGGGGTACAGCCCCGCCCTTTCGCGAAAAATGACTTAGCTGAAAGGGCGGGGCGTCATAGGGGGAAAACAACGTTTTCCCCCTTGAGATTCAAAAAAAGACTTCTGTAATTACAGAAGTCTTTTTTTGAATTGGTAGCGGGGGTCCGATTCGAACGGACGACCTCAAGGTTATGAGCCTTGCGAGCTACCAGGCTGCTCCACCCCGCAATATTTGTGTTCGGTTATTATAGCAGTTTTTGGGATAAAGTCAATGTATTTCGGTTTTCGTTCGGGAGAGGGGTTATTTCAGGATAATTTCGTCTTTGCGGGCCATTCCGAGTTTTTCGCGCGCGATTTTTTCGACGTATGAGGGGTCGTTCTCGAGCTTTTCTCTCTCTTTTTCCAGTTCCTCGTTTGTCTTCATCAATACCTCTATTCGCTTTTCCAGGTTGCGGTTTTTCTCCTTTAATTGTTGCAGCTTAGAAAAGCCCGGAAGAAATACCGCAGCTACTACTAAAAGACCCACTGATATATAAATCAGCTTGCTTTTCGCCATATCGCACTTCCGTAACGCGCGCTACTGCCTAATTCTTCTTCTATACGTAAAAGCTCGTTATATTTACAAATTCTGTCGGTCCTGCAGACCGAGCCTGTCTTAATCTGCCCGGTATTCATGGCAACAACCAGGTGTGAAATCGTCGTATCCTCTGTCTCGCCCGAGCGGTGGGAAACAACAGAGGTGTAGCCCGCTTTTCTCGCCATCTCGATGGCATCTTTCGTCTCGGTGAGAGTCCCTATCTGGTTTACCTTGATCAGAATGGAATTGGCAACGTGTTTCTCGATTCCTGTTTTAAGGCGCCTGGTATTAGTAACAAAAAGGTCGTCCCCTACTATTTGTATTTTTTTGCCTAAAACTTCCGTGAGCTTTTTCCAGCCGTCCCAGTCGTCTTCGGCCAAACCGTCCTCGATCGAAACAATCGGATAGTTGCCGACCCATCGGGAATAAAACTCTACCATGTCATCCGAAGAGTTTTCTCTTTTCTTTTCCGCTTCCATTATATATTTACCGCTTTTAAAAAAAGAGCTCGAAGCCGGGTCAAGCGCTATGAAAATATCTTTCCCCGGTTTATACCCTGCCTTTTCGATGGCTTCAAGTATTACCTCAACGGCTTCTTCGTTAGACTGAAGATTAGGCGCAAATCCACCTTCATCCCCGACGGATGTGGAAAGCTTTTTGGACTTCAGTATGGTCTTTAGATTGTGGAATACCTCGCTTCCCATTCTCAAGGCTTCTTTAAAATTGAGAGCGCCTATCGGCATTACCATAAATTCCTGAAGATCCACGTTGTTGTCGGCGTGTTGCCCGCCGTTTAATATATTCATCATCGGGACAGGAAGGATGTTTGATTTTTCTCCGCCAATATATTTATACAAAGATATTTTTTTTGAATTTGCGGCTGCTTTGCATACGGCAAGTGACACGCCCAAAATCGCGTTGGCGCCGAGGCGCGCTTTGTTTTCCGTGCCGTCTAGGTCAATTAAGGTTTTATCTATTTTTTCCTGCTCCAAAGGGTTCATGCCTTTTATTTTTGAAGCAATTTCTTTATTAACATTCGCTACGGCTTTCGTTACGCCTTTTCCGAGATAGCGCGACTTATCGCCGTCTCTTAACTCAACGGCTTCGTGCTCGCCGGTGGAAGCGCCGCTCGGCACGGCTGCCCGGCCGAATGCGCCGTCATCTAAAACTACATCTACTTCTACGGTTGGGTTACCTCTTGAATCTAAAATTTCGCGGCCGCATACTTTTTTTATCTTCGTTGCCATTCTCTTTTTCATGCCTCCTTAATTTTAACTTTACGGTTTTCTATTTTAAGCTTGCCTTCGGTAAAGAGCCTTATTGCTTCGGGGTATAATCTGTGTTCGATTTTATGTATTTTTGCCTCAAGCGTTTCTAGCGTTTCGTTTTCTTCGACTTCCACGGCTTCCTGTAATATTATAGGGCCATGATCCAGTTTTTCATCGACAAAGTGCACGGTAACGCCTGTTTTTTTTACGCCATAAAGAAACGCGTCCTTTATGCCGTGCATTCCCTTAAATGACGGGAGAAGCGCGGGGTGTACGTTCAGGATTTTATTTTTGTACTTTTTTATAAAAAGATCACTTACGAGCCTCATGAAACCGGCCAGGACTATCAGGCCTATATCTTTTTTCTCAAGCTCTTTTATGATTTCCTTATCGTAGTCTTCCCTTGATGAAAATCCTTTGGGGCTTAAAACGAATGTTTCAATATTCGCATCTCTCGCCCTTGTAAGCGCGTACGCATCCTCGTTATCGCTTACAACAAGGCGGATTTTAGCCTTAATTTTACCACCCAAAACTGCGTCTATTATGGCTTGCAGGTTCGTGCCGTTTCCTGATACAAATACTGCTATATTCATGATATTCCCTAATTCTTAAAACAACGTGTAGATAAACGGCGCAACGGCTGAGCTCTCGGTAAATATAATGAGGAGCCCCAGAAGAAGCAGAATAATAATAATCGGCATGAGCCACCACTTCTTCCGCGTCATTAAAAATCCCCACAATTCCTTGAAAAATGTAATCTTGCTCATTTTACTCCTTAATATTGGTTTTCGTAATTAACTTTGTCTTTTGTTTTAGCGTCTCTTTCCTGCCAGTAGGTCTTGCGGTTCTTATCTATCCGCTGATCCAGTATGTCCTTCCCGAGAATACGCACGATTACGCCCGTGGGCGTTACAACAACATAAAAAAGTATCGTAAGAATAATGCGGCTTACGAAAAAGCCCATGATTACAGCGAAACTCATCCATACTTTTTGAAGCGGCTTTAGAACGCCCGGTAACATTAAGCCCAGGGTTATAAATAACGCGCCCACTCCCAGAAAATAAGGATAGGTCGGCTTGCCGCGCCAGAGCGTTACCGCCCCTAGAATAACAAGAATTACCCCTATCGTCAAGCCAAACTCTCGAAGTTCTTTTCGCGTGCTTTTTATGTCTTTAATTTCTTCAAACATGCCTTTAATCCAACTCGTATTCCCGCAGCCAATCGATATCCTTATCGAGCAGCTTCTGGGATTTTTTCTCGAGGAGGACGTTACCCATAATCAGGTAATCCATATTCGTCCTCATGAAACAAAGGTACGCGTCAGTTGGCGTGGCAACAATAGGCTCGCCCCTTACGTTAAAAGAGGTATTAATAATAACGGGACAGTTGTATTTTTCGTCAAATTTTTTCATCATGTCGTAAAAGTGCTTATTATAGGCGCCGTCTACTGTTTGCACCCTCGCGGAACAATCCACGTGCGTAACCGCGGGGATTTGGGAGCGCGCGATATTTAGTTTCGCAAGCCCGAAAAGCTTATCTTCGTCCGCATTTACCTCGCGCCTTTTTTCCCGGCGCACCGGCGCAACAAGTAACATGTAGGGGCTTTCCTTTTCTAGTTCAAAATACTCCTGAGATTTTTCCTTTAAAACAGAGGGCGCAAAGGGCCTGAATGACTCCCGGAATTTTATCTTGAGATTCATGATTTCCTGCATTTTCGGGCTCCTGGCGTCCCCTATTATGCTTCTTGCGCCAAGCGCGCGGGGCCCGAATTCCATCCTACCCTGAAACCAGCCAATGACCTTTTCATCTTTAATTAAATCCGCGATGCGCTCCGGGATTTCTCCATCCTTAATTTCTGTGTAGGGAACGTTTTTATCTTTAAGAAATTTTATTATTTCATCATTTTTGTATTCGGGGCCAAGGTATGAGCCTTTCTGAAAATCATTTTTGTCGTCTGCTATACGCGCGTTTCCGAGATACTGATACCACGTAAGAAGCGCGGCGCCCAGGGCCCCGCCAGCATCGCCTGCGGCCGGCTGAATCCACACATTTTTAAAAGGCGCCTCGCGCACTATCCTTCCGTTTCCTACGCAATTTAACGCAACGCCGCCTGCTAACACGAGATTCTCCTTACCGGTAACCTCGTGGACATGCCTTGCCATTCTAATCATTATTTCTTCGGTAACCGCCTGGATTGAGCGCGCAAGATCCATATCGCGCTGCGTAAGGCGCGATTCGGGCTTCCTCGGCTCTCCCCCGAAAAGTTCGTGAAATTTCTTACTTGTCATTGTAAGCCCGGCGCAATAATTAAAATATTTCATGTTGAGTTTAAATGACCCGTCGCTTTTTAGATCAATTAGCTCATCCAGAATCAGATCCTTATATTCAGGCTCACCGTACGGCGCAAGGCCCATAAGCTTATATTCCCCTGAATTTACCCTGAATCCTGCATAGTAGGTAAATGCCGAATACAAAAGTCCCAGGGAATGTGGAAATTTTATTTCGCTTTTAAGCGTAATCGTATTACCTTTCCCCTCCCCGAAACTCGCTGTTGTCCATTCGCCGACGCCGTCCATGGTGAGTATCGCTGCGGCCTTAAACGGTGAGGGAAAAAACGCGCTTGCGGCATGAGATTCGTGGTGCTCCGGAAAAATAATTTTTCCGGTGTAACCGAGTTCCTTCGCTATAAGATCTTTCATCCAAAGCTTTTTCTTAATCCAGAGAGGAACGGCCTTCATGAAGGACCGGAATCCGGTCGGCGCGTAGGCGAGGTATGTTTCGAGTATCCTCTCAAATTTAATAAATGGTTTATCGTAAAAAGCGACGTAGCTTAAGTCTTTTACCGTTATCCCGGCGGTATGCAGACAGAAGTCAATCGCGTTTTTGGGGAAATTTGAATCATGTTTTTTCCGTGTAAAACGCTCTTCCTGCGCAGCACCTATTATGTCACCATCTTTTATAATGGCTGCGGCAGAATCATGATAATATGCGGATATTCCGAGGATATACATTGTTTTGTAATTTGTGATTTGGAATTTACCTTATCCGGCTAAAGCCTTGTCTATCTCTTTTTGTATGTATTCTTTCGGGTTCGCGCCTGTTATCCTTGTAATTTCTTTACCGTTTTTAAAAAGTATTAAGACGGGTATGCTTAAAATTTGTAAATCGGTAGCGAGCGCGGGATTGTTATCTACGTTTACTTTCGCAAATTTGACCTTACCTTTATAATCTCCCGAAAGCTCGTCTACGACAGGCGCTATCATGCGGCACGGCATGCACCATTCGGCCCAGAAATCCACGAGAACCGGTGTGCCTGAATCAAGGACTTCTGTTTTAAAATTATCTGTACCTATTTTCAGTAAATTCTCTGTCACTTTTTCCTCCTTGTTCATTTTAAAGTTTAGCAATACACTTTGTCGGACACTTACCAACAACTTCCTGCGGGTTGGCTATCTCTTTTATTCTTTCGGATCGCACATGGGCGAGATTATTTTCGACGTAGAATATGCCATCTGTCGCCTTCTGGCAAATGCCGCATGCTATGCATCCTACCGGGCACACCTTTCTGGTTTCCGCGCCCTTGGATGGATCATTGCAGGCTACGTATAAAAAATCTTTCGACTCCATTTTTTCCAGGCTTATAATATTGCGCGGACACGCTACGATACACTTAGCGCAAGCGGTACATTTATCTTTATCTATTTTAGGGAGATCGCCTACTAGCTCAATTGCTCCAAAAGGACACGCCTTTTGGCAGTCGCCGTAACCCAAGCATCCGTATTCGCAAAGGATTTCGCCGCCGAATACGTTGTGCGCCGCAACGCATGTTTTTATACCAAGGTAAGTAGCTTTCTTTTTTCTTTTTGACGCATCTGCTCCGCAATGAACGGTAGCGATTTGCCTGGCCCTTTTCTCAATCTTCACACCCAGAATTTCGGAAATGGCGCTTGCAACCTGCTCGCCCCCTGCCCTGCATTGATCGGGTTGGGCCTTGCCCTTTATGAGCGCTTCTGCATACAAGTGGCAGTTTGTGAATGCGCAGGCGCCGCAATTTACACCGGGGAGCACCCC
>JADHYN010000003.1 GCA_016782425.1 Candidatus Omnitrophota bacterium | reverse complement strand
AATGGTCATGCCCGGCGATAACGTTACGCTCGAAATTAAACTTATCGAGCCCATAGCCATGGAAAAGGGTCTAAGGTTCGCCATACGCGAAGGCGGGCATACCGTTGGGGCAGGCGTAATAACGGAGATTATTGAGTAACATGTCATCCAGAAGAACAGTAAAGATAAAATCGGATAAGGCTATAAAAATAAGAATAAAGCTCATGGCATATGACTACAGGCTTCTGGACCTATCCTGTGAAGAAATAGTCGGAACGGTAAAAAAGACGGGGGCCGTTGTTTCAGGACCAGTTCCGCTTCCGACAAAAAGGGAAATCTTCACGGTATTGCGCTCACCCACGATTGACAAAAAGTCTAGAGAGCAATTTCAGATAAAAACACACAAGCGGCTTTTGGAAATAGTAAACCCTACGGCAAAAACTATCGATGCGCTAAAAAGACTCGATCTGCCAGCGGGCGTAAGCGTGGAGATTAAGTAAGATGGCGGGAATGATGGGAAAGAAACTGGGAATGACCAACGTGTTCGACCAGGAAGGACGGTTTATACCTGTTACTCTTATAGAGGCCGGTCCGTGTTTTGTTCTTGGTGCGAGAACAAAAGAAAAAGAAGGCTACACGGCTGTCATTCTGGGTTATGGAGAAAAGAAAAGTTCCAAGGTAAAGACCCCGCAGAAAAAATGGTTCGATAAGATCAAGGTGAGTCCGAAAAAAATCATTAAAGAAATACGCGTCGATGACCCTTCTTCTTGCAAGGTCGGAGATAAGGTCGACGTCAGCATATTTAAGACCGGGGATTACGTAGATGTTACTGGCACGACCATCGGAAAAGGTTTTCAAGGCGGCCTCAAGAGGTGGCACTGGAGCGGTGGGGAAAGTGGACACGGTTCCATGCACCACAGAGCGCCGGGCTCTATTGGAGGAAGCTCTGATCCTTCCCGCGTATTTAAAGGCCAACATATGCCGGGGCACATGGGCGCGGTTAAAAAAACCATGCAAAGCCTTGAAGTTATGGGCGTAGAGCGAGATAAAAGCCTTTTAACCGTAAAGGGTAGCGTGCCAGGGCATAAAGGCTCGTTTTTATTTATAAGACACGCGAAAAAGAAGAAATCAAAAAGAGTGCCCGGCACCGAAGAAAAGAAAGATGAAAAAACAAAGTAGCCAAGGTATAAATAAAATCCCTCTATTTAACTCAAAGGGTAATAAGGTAGAGTCCCTGGAGTTAGATAAAAGCGTTTTTGACGGCAAGCCAAACGAGGCGCTTCTATATCAGTCGATTCTGATGTATAGGGCCAACCAGCGAAAGGGCACGGCAAGCACAAAAACCAGAGGCGATGTCCGAGGCGGAGGCAAAAAACCGTGGCGGCAAAAAGGAACCGGAAGGGCAAGGTTCGGGTCAATAAGAAACCCCCTCTGGCGAGGCGGCGGTATTGCATTCGGACCGCATCCGCGCGATTTCAGTTACAGTTTGCCGAAAAAATTAAAAAGAAATGCGTTTATATCCAGCCTAAATGCGAAGTTAAGGAGCGGGCAAATTTTGGCCGTTGAAGACATATCTACCGAAATCCCGAAAACCAAGAACATCGCACGGATAATCAAGGGTTTGAACATAAAGACAAGTGTTCTCTTTCTTGTAGAAAAAATCGACCGGAATTTGTTTTTAGCAAGTCGAAATATAAAAAACCTTACGCTAAAGAGAATAGCTGAAGCGACGGTGCTCGATGTTTTATCCCGCGAGCGCGTGGTCATAACCAAAGGCGCAGCGGAATCTCTTAACAGACAGGTTAAAAAATGAAAGATGCGCACTCAGTAATCATAAGCCCTGTAAGAACAGAAAAAGGCACGAATTTATTGCCCCTCAACAAGTACCTTTTTTGGGTTGATAAAAAGGCCAATAAAATCGAGATTAAAAACGCCGTGCAAGAAATATACAAGGTCAAGGTTGAAAAAGTAAATACGACTGCCGTAAAAGGTAAAAAAAAACGCGTGCGATACGTGGAAGGTAAAACCTCCGACTGGAAGAAGGCGATCGTTACGCTTAAGCAGGGCGAGAAGATAGAGATTGTATAATGGGAATAAAAAAATATAAACCAAGAACGCCGGCGAGAAGATGGGGAAGCGGCTATAGCTTTGAGGAAATCACGAAGGATTCTCCGGAAAAAAGCCTCACCGTGGCCCTGCGGAAAACAGGGGGTAGGAATGTTTACGGAAGGATAACCTCTCGCCACAGAGGCGGTGGCCATAAGAGAAAATGGCGCATCATCGATTTTAAGAGGGATAAATACGATATTCCGGCAAAGGTGATAGCAATTGAGTATGATCCAAACAGGACCGCCCGCATAGCCCTTTTGGAATATCAGGACGGAGAAAAGCGCTATATTATATGCCCGGACGGGTTAAAACTCGGTGACGGCGTAATTTCCTCTTTGGATAACACCGAGATCAAAGTGGGAAATGCACTACCCTTAGAAAAAATACCCCTCGGCATACCCGTTTACAACATTGAGTTAGAGAGGGGCGCGGGCGCCAAGATCGCCAGGAGCGCGGGTAATCTTGCAATCCTGGTAGCCAAGGAAAAAGGATTTGCCCACGTAAAGATGCCAAGCGGCGAAGTTCGACTTGTAAAACTCGATTGCTTTGCTTCGATAGGCCAGGTGGGCAACATTGAACATGACACGATTATTCTGGGCAAGGCAGGAAGGTCGAGATATTTAGGTATAAGACCTTACTCGAGGGGCGTTGCAAAGAACCCGGTTGACCACCCAATGGGCGGAGGAGAGGGTAAATCCTCTGGTGGCAGGCATCCGACTACGCCGTGGGGCAAGGTAACGAAGGGTTTAAAAACAAGAAAGGCGAAGCGTTCTGATAAATACATATTAAAGAGGAGAAAATAATACATGTCGCGATCCACAAAAAAAGGACCATATGTTGACGAAAAGCTGCTGATTAAGGTCCAAAAGCTTGAAAAAAAGCGAGAAAAGAAACCCATAAAAACCTGGGCGCGGCGTTCGGTCATACCGCCGGATTTTGTAGGCTTTACGTTTATGGTCCACAACGGGAGAAAGTTCATCCCCGTGTTTGTAGTAGAGAACATGGTTGGTCACAAGCTCGGTGAATTCGCACATACAAGATTCTTTAGGAAGCACGGTACCGCAACAGAGGTTTCGCTGGATAAAACGTAAGTGTTCTTCTTAACGCGTTAAGGATTAAAATGATAGCAAGAGCGCTAGAAAAATATTTAAAAATTTCGCCTAAAAAATTAAGGCCCATAGCCAGGCTCGTTAACAAGAAAAAGGCTGATGAGGCTCTGTATATTTTATTTAATGTCAATAAAAAGGGGGCTCTGGTATTAAAAGGGGTTATCGAGTCGGCTATAAATAACGCAAAAAGATTGCCGGAGAAAAATTTTACGGAAGAGAATGTGTATATCTCGAAAGTCATTGTGAATTCTGGCCCGGCGCTCAAAAGGTACAGGGCCATGTCGATGGGGCGGGCCGGCATAATACGAAAAAGGACAAGCCATGTATTGGTCGAGCTGGAGGCTTTGAAGAAACCGGTTCAAGAGACAAAAAAAACAAAAATCAAAAAAACGGTTAAGATGGGAAAGTAACGATGGGGCAAAAAGTACATCCGTACGGGTTCAGGGTAGGGATAACAAAGAACTGGAAATCCAGGTGGTTTGCAAAAAAAGATATTTTCCACCACCAGCTAATCGAAGATCTAAAGCTAAAGAAGTACATAAAAAACAAGTTGTCCAGCGGAGCAGTTTCCAATATCGAAATAGAGAGAGCGGGAGACAGGATAAGGGTATTGATATACACCGCCCGACCAGGCGTCGTAATCGGCCGCAAGGGTGTGGAAATCGAGGCCTTAAAAGAGACACTGCAATCCATGGTCGGCGAAAAACAGATTTTCATAGATATAAAAGAAATCAAAAAGCCCGCTATGGAAGCCCAGCTTGTCGCCGAGAACATCGCTTTGCAACTTGAAAAACGCATTCCGTTCAGGCGGGTGCTGAAAAAGTCCCTCCAGATGGCCAAGGATGCGGGGTGTGAAGGCCTAAGAATAAAGATTTCAGGAAGGCTCGGAGGCGCAGAAATCGCACGAAAAGAATCGGTAAAATACGGCAAAATCCCACTTCAGACGTTGCGGGCCGATATAGATTACGGCTTTACGGAAGCCCATACAACCTATGGTCTTATCGGCATCAAAGTCTGGGTTTATAAAGGCGAAAAGTTTACGATGTACGAGGAAAAAGAAAAGAAGGAGCCGAAAAATGGCTTTAATGCCAAAGCGCGTTAAATACAGAAAGACGCAACGCGGTAGACGAAAAGGCACAAGTTTCGCAGGATCCGAGCTCAGCTTCGGTGAATATGGCCTCAAGGCGCTGGGGAACGGCTGGATCAAGGACAAGCAGATCGAGGCTGCGCGTGTCGCCCTCATGAGAAATACGCGGCGCGGCGGTAAGGTGTGGATACGGATATTCCCGGATAAACCCGTTACCAAGAAACCCGCTGAGACAAGGATGGGTAAGGGTAAAGGCGCTCCGGAACACTGGGTCTCTGTTGTGAGAAAAGGAAGAGTGCTCTTCGAAATGGAAGGGATACCCCACGATCTGGCGAAAGATTCGATGCGGCTTGCCGCGCATAAATTGCCGATAAAGACAAAATTTATAACGCGAGGACATTGATATGGCGTTAAAACCGAACGACATTCGAAATATGACCGCCGCGGAAATCAACAATAAGCTCATTTCGCTCAAGGAGGCACTGTTCAAGTTCCGGTTTGAACAAAAAAGCGGCAGGGTCGAAAAGCCGCATCAAATGCGTCAGACACGAAGAGAAATTGCGCGTTGCTATACGATTTTGAGGGAGAAAGAGAATGCCGAAAAATAAGAATATACGCAAACGGAAAGAGATGATCGGCACCGTGGTGAGCGACAAGATGGACAAGACCATCATCGTCAGTGTCAGTAGAACAACCGTACATCCCGTCTTCAGAAAAATTATGAAACGATTTAGCAAGTTCACAGCGCATGACGAAAAAAACTCAGCCAAAAAAGGGGACATGGTAAAAATAAGAGAATCAAGACCCCTTTCAAAAAATAAGCGCTGGGGCCTTGTAGAAATTATAGAAAAAGCGAAATAGGTATCTACGATGATAATAATGCAAACACAATTAGACGTTGCTGATAACACGGGGGCGAAGAGGGCCTCTTGTATCGGCGTCTTAGGTCGCGCCGGAAGAAGGAGTGCCGACATCGGGGATATTATCACCTGTAACATAAAGGAAGCCACTCCCGACGCAGCTATAAAAAAAGGTGAGGTGGTAAGGGGGGTTATCGTCAGAACCGCCGCGCCCATAAGAAGGACGGACGGATCGTATTTGAAGTTTGATCGAAACGCGGTCGTCATAATTGATGCACAAAACAATCCCAAGGGAACCAGGATTTTTGGCCCGGTTGCAAGGGAATTAAGAGAAAAAAATTTCCTTAAAATCGTTTCGCTGGCGCCGGAGGTTATTTAATTATGTCGGATATTACGAAAAACGACATGGTCAGTGTCTTGGCCGGTAAAGACAAAGGAAAGACCGGCAAAGTGCTCTTTGTAATCCCAAGGCGCCAGAGAGCAATCGTAGAAGGCATAAACTTTGTGAAGAAACACGCCAAGCGTACCAGGGAAGACCAGAAGGGCGGAATCGTACAAAAAGAGGCCTCGATTCATCTGTCGAACCTAGCAATTTTCTGCAAGGGGTGTAATGGACCCACAAAGACCGGTGTCGATATTTTAAAAGACGGAACAAAAACGCGTTTTTGCAAAAGATGTAAAGAGGTATTCTGATTATGACGCCGAGACTGTTTGAAAGATACAAAAAGGAAATCGTTCCGAAGATGATGGAGAAATTCGGGTTTAAAAATACCCTTGAAGTTCCGCATATCAAAAAGGTAGTGGTAAACGTGGGCCTCGGCGAAGCCGTGCAGGACAAAAAGCTCCTGGATGGCGTAATGAAGGAAATGGCCGAGATTACAGGCCAAAGGCCTGTTGCCACCAGGGCAAAAAAGGCAATCGCAGGTTTTAAGATTAGAAAAAACTACCCAGTGGGGTGCAAGGTGACATTGCGGCGGGCGCGAATGTACGAATTCTTGGATAGGCTTATCAACGTTGTCTTGCCCCGAATCAGGGATTTTAGGGGTGTTCCTGCCGACTCCTTTGATAAACAAGGAAACTACTCTTTCGGGATAGACGAACAGGGTATTTTTCCGGAGATAGAGATAGACAAAATCGCCATGGTGCACGGCATGGACATAACGCTGGTTACTTCTACGACGAAAAAAGAAGAAAGTTTTGAACTCCTCAGGTTTTTTGGTATGCCGTTTAAGAGGTGAAATTGTGGCAAAAAAGTGCCTTGTTGAAAAAGTAAAACGAAAACCAAAATTTAAAGCAAGAAAATATTACCGCTGTGAACTTTGCGGCCGACGACGGGGATATATGCGCAGGTTCAAATTGTGCCGTATATGCTTCCGGGAGCTCGCATCCAGAGGCGAGATACCGGGGGTCGTCAAAGCGAGTTGGTAGGAAGGACGAAAAAATGTCCGTAACTGATCCGATTGCAGACATGCTGGCGATACTTAAAACAGGGATTATGGCCCACAAGCAAACGGTTATCGCCAAGAGGTCAAGGTTAAGTGAAAGCATTCTTGAAATCTTAAAAAAGGAAGGTTTTATCGCAAACCATAAGACCATTGATGATAAACGGCAGGGTCTTATAAAGGTGTACCTCAAATACGAAAAGGATAACTCCCCGGCACTGACAGACCTTAAAAGAATTTCAAAAAGTGGGCGAAAGGTTTACATAAAAAGCAAGGAAATAAAAAGTGTCTACGGTGGAATCGGCATAGCCCTTATTTCAACACCGGAAGGCGTCATGACCGATAGAGAGGCAAAAGAAAAAAATCTCGGCGGAGAAATTCTCTGTCACGTGTGGTAGGTGAACAATGTCGCGCGTTGGTAAAATTCCTGTTAATATACCCAGTGGCGTAAAAGCCGAAGTTAAAGGTAATATTATTTATATCGAAGGCCCAAAGGGGAAGTTGGAACACAGGTTTCCCGAAAGGTTCAAGATAACAATAAAGGACAATAGAATAGCCGTTGAAAGGCCTTCATCGTCTAAGGAAGATTTGTCGCTCTGCGGGCTTACAAGAACCATCGTCTTCAACCTTATTAAAGGCGTAACCGAAGGATATAAAAAAGAACTGGAAATAAAAGGCGTGGGTTTTAAAGCGCAGGCCCAGGGAAACACCTTGCAGATAACGCTCGGCTTTTCCCATCCTGTAAAATATGCTATACCCGAGGGTATCAGCGTAAGCACACCAAAACCCATCCAAATTGTCGTAGCGGGTACGGATAAGGTTAAAGTCGGCGCGGTAGCCGCCCAGATAAGAGATTTTTTTAAACCCGAGCCGTACACCGGAAAAGGCATAAGGTATGTCGGGGAATATGTAAGGCACAAAGCAGGAAAGACAGTGGCAAAATGAAAAAGGTAACGGGTAGAAAAAGAAGACATAAACTTTTGCGGAAGAAACTAATCGGTACCAAAGACAAGCCAAGACTCTGTGTCGGGAGGAGCAGCAAAAACATGTATGCACAGCTCATCGACGACCTAAAAGGACAGACCCTCTTTTCTCTTTCAACAAATACGGCCGAGGTAAAAAATAAGGTTGCGTACGGCGGCAATATAAAAGCAGCCGAATTTCTCGGAGCGGAATTTGCCAAAAGGGCAAAGGAAAAGGGTTTTAATAGAATAATTTTTGATAGGGCAGGTTACCTGTATCACGGTCGGGTAAAGGCATTTGCCGAAGCGGCAAGAAAGAACGGACTGGCATTTTGACCCGGTTAGATATTTAAGTCTAGACGGGGAAATATCTAACGGGGTTAAGGATTAAAAATGATTGACAAAACAAAATCACAAGCAAGAAAAGCAAGGATGCAAGGCGGACTGCGGGAAGAAAAGGAGGCCCTCGTAGAAAAAGTTGTCAGCATACGAAGGGTGTCCAAAGTCGTTAAGGGCGGTCGAAGGTTTTCTTTTAATGTCCTTGTGGTGGCCGGTAATGGAAAAGGAACCGCAGGCATAGGGTTCGGAAAGGCCAATGAGATTTCCGCGGCAATCGCCAAGGCTATGGCCAACGCGAAGAAGGCGTTTGTAACTATCCAGATGAAAGGGACCTCTATACCGCATGAGGTTATCGGGAAATTCAAGGCGGGGAATGTATTGCTTAAACCCGCGGGCCCCGGAACAGGCGTAATAGCAGGGGGGGCGGTGCGCGCCTTATGCGAAGTCTTCGGTATAAAAGATATACTCACAAAGTGCCTCGGATCAAGAAACCCGATAAATATTACAAAGGCAACGCTTATCGGGTTTATGAAGTTGCGGCTTTACAGAAAACACAGTTCGTTATAAAAAACATGAAAATCGAAAACATACGCAAACCAAAAGGGGCAAGTAAGGCGCCGAAAAGAGTAGGCAGGGGCGCCGGTTCCGGTTGGGGAAAAACCGCGGGTCGCGGCCACAAAGGTGCCAAGGCGCGTTCGGGTGCAACGCGTAGACTCGGATTTGAAGGCGGTCAGATGCCCCTAATAAGGCGCCTGCCCAAAGTAGGTTTTACACACATAAAAAAGAAAGTGTATCAGATTATAAATGTTGAGAATCTGAATTGCTTCAAAAAGGATTCTTCGGTCGACAAAAAAGCCATGAAAGAAGCCCGTCTTATAAAAAGGACGGATGCCCTCGTAAAAATTCTCGGCGACGGCAAGCTTTCGAAGTCTTTAAGCATTATGGCTGATGCTTTTTCTAAGAGCGCAAAGAAGAAAATCACGGATGCCGGCGGGAAAATCGGCATAGCAAAAAAATGATAGGGACATTTGCGAATTTATTTAAAGTTCCGGATTTGAAAAGAAAAATACTGATAACAGCTGCTTTAATTGCTGTTTTCAGGATAGGGGCTTTTATACCTACGCCCGGAATTGACGGTGGGAAGCTCGCTCAGTTCTTTGACAATATTGCCAGAACGCAGGGCGGAACGCTCTTCGGCATGATAAACATGTTTTCGGGAGGTGCGATTAAGAGGCTCACCATATTTGCGCTCGGGATCATGCCCTATATATCCGCCTCGATCATACTGCAGCTTCTTACCGCTGTTATACCTGCATTAGAAAGATTATCGAAAGAGGGAGAAGAGGGGCGCAAGAAGATTATCCAATATACGCGATACGGCACCGTGGTTTTGGCAATAATACAGTCCTTCTTTATAGCGCTGTGGCTGGAAAATCCGGCTAGATTCCAGGGGATGCAGATTGTCCAGTTCCCGGGGTGGTATTTCCGAATCCTGACTGTAATTACGCTGACAAGTGGCACTGCTTTTATAATGTGGCTGGGTGAGCAGATTCAGGAATACGGTATAGGTAACGGCATATCGCTTATAATTACAGCCGGAATCATATCCCGCATGCCGGCGGCCATAGGGCAGCTCGTGCAGCTTGTAAGCTTCGGTGCTCCCGGCAAAGCTCAAATCGATCCGTTTACGCTTGTCCTCATGGCAGGAATGCTTATAGCGGTTATCGTGGCGGTAGTAGCCATCACGCAGGGACAGCGAAAAATACCAATTCAATACGCAAAGAGGGTGGTCGGCAGAAAAATTTACGGCGGTCAGAGTACCTATATACCTCTTCGCGTCAATCAAGCGGGTGTTATTCCGATCATTTTTGCGCAAAGTATCATTCTCTTTCCCGCTACCATTGCCGGGCTCATACCGAGCCAGGCCGTGCAAAATATCGCTACAATGCTTACAAGGCAGACATTTGTATATAACATTATTTTTGGATTGCTGATTGTATTTTTCTGTTATTTCTATACTGCGATCACATTTAACCCTATCGACATTTCGAACAACATGAAAAGGTTCGGCGGGTTCGTTCCCGGCATACGGCCAGGACGGCAGACAGCGGAATATTTAGATTTTATTATGACACGCATTACGTTACCGGGCGCGGTATTTTTAGCTATCATCGCGGTTTTGCCGAGCATTATATCAAGGGCTTTAAAAATACCGTATCTGGTTGCAAGCTTTTTCGGCGGCACGGGGCTTCTCATTATAGTTGGAGTTATGCTGGATACAATGAGACAGATCGAATCCCATCTTCTCGTACGACACTATGAAGGATTCATGAAAAAGGGTCGCGTCAAGGGCAGGAGATGAGGATTTGAACTTAGTTTTACTCGGACCACCCGGAGCCGGCAAGGGAACGCAGGCAAAAGTTCTTTCACGGGAATTCAAGTTCCTACACGTTTCAACGGGTGACATGCTAAGAGAAGCCCTCAAAGAAGGCAAAGAAGTAGGCAGGCGTGCAAAAACCTACATGGACAAGGGAGAGCTTGTGCCGGATGATATTGTAATTGATATCGTAATCGAACGAATCTCGCAAGAAGACGCAAAAAAAGGTTTTTTGCTGGACGGGTTTCCGAGAAACGAAAGGCAGGCCAACCAGCTTGATGAATCCCTAGCGAGGGTCGGCAAAAAAGTTGAAATGGTTTTGTATTTTAAGACGTCTTCTGAAGTTTCGATCGCGCGGCTTTCCGGAAGGCGCGTTTGTCAAGCATGCCGGGCTAATTTCCATGTTAAGAATATGCCGCCAAAAAAAAGCGGGATTTGCGATTACTGTGGCGGCAAGCTCATACAGCGTAACGACGATAAGGAAAAAACCGTTAAAAACCGACTAGTTGTTTACGAAAAAGAGACCGAGTCCCTGATCGGTTATTATAAAGAAAAGGACATCCTGCAAGAGGTTTCCGGCGATCTGGACGTGGATAATTTGTTTGAAGTAATCAAGGTACTTTTGCAGAAAGAAGGATTGAAGTGATCCCTCTTTTAAATAAGAACGAGCTCGATAATATCAGGAAAGCCGGCGCCGTACTAAGGGAATGTATGGAAATTTTATCCAAGCGCACAACCGAAGGTACGAGCACAAAAGAACTGGAAGTTGCAGCGGATGATTTTATTACATCACGGGATGCATGTCTAGCCTTCCACGGATATAAAGGATTTCCCGCCAGTATATGCACATCACGAAACAATGTCGTGGTGCACGGCATACCAAGTGAAAAAGAAATCCTGAAAAACGGGGATATTATAAGCATTGACATAGGCGTGGAATACAAAGGCTATTTTGCCGATGCGGCTAAAACCTTCGCGGTGGGAGAAATCTCCGGCGAGGCCAGGCGATTGGTTTCTGTAGCAGAGGGGGCTCTTTCTAAAGGAATTGAGATGGCAAGAGCGGGCAATCATGTTCAGGATATATCCTGGGCAGTGCAATCATTTGTAGAATCTAATGGTTTTAACGTTGTGCGCGCGTTCGTTGGCCATGGAATAGGCAGGAAAATTCACGAAGAGCCGGAAGTGCCGAATTTCGGAGAACCCCACAAGGGAAAAGTTCTTGAGGCTGGAATGGCTTTAGCCATCGAACCGATGGTTAACGCGGGCACAAGCGCCGTTAAAATATTAGACGACGGCTGGACCGCAGTAACAACCGACGGCGAGCTTTCGGCACATTTTGAACATACGGTTGTAATAGCTGGCGGAAGGGTAGAGATAGTAACATGAGTCCCAAAGAAGAAGGAATTGTTGTAGAGGGCAAGGTCTTGGAAACGCTGCCAAATGCTATGTTCAGAATTGAGTTGGAAAACGGGCATAAGGTGCTGGCTCATGTTTCAGGAAAAATGCGCATGCATTTTATCAGGATTCTGCCTGGGGACTCGGTAACGGTTGAACTTTCCCCGTATGACCTTACCAGGGGCAGAATTATTCGCAGGGGAAAGTAGGATGTAACAGGATGAAAGTACGTTCAAGTGTAAAAAAAATTTGTTCCAAATGCAAGATTATCCGCAGAAAAGGTGTTTTGAGGGTTATATGCAGGGATCCGAAGCACAAGCAGAGACAGGGATAGGGAGAAGGATTATATGCCGAGAATTATAGGTGTCGATATACCGAAGGAAAAACGCATAGAGATAGCCCTAACTTACATTCACGGTATCGGTCGTTCCATGTCGAATAAAATCTTGAAATCAGCAAGCGTTAATACCGATACACGCGCAAAGAATCTGTCCGAGGAAGAAGTCTCGCGCATAACTTCTGTTATACAGAAGGACTGCAGTGTCGAGGGCGATTTGAGGCGTGCGCGAACAGCTAACATAAAACGACTAATGGATGCAGGAACTTATCGAGGACTCAGGCACCGACGAAGCCTGCCGGTCCGAGGGCAGAGGTCTCGTACAAACGCTCGGACTCGCAAGGGCCCGAGAAAAACTGTAGGTGTGGTAAGGGCTAAAGCCGTAAGACCAACAATAAAAGAAACAACAGAGTAAAAAATGCAAAAGAAAAAAATTAAAACAAGAAAAAAGGTTACCAAGAACATCCCAAAAGGTATCGCCCATGTCTTGGCAACGTTTAACAACACGATTATCACGATTACGGATACTAAAGGCGATACGATTTGCTGGTCGTCGACGGGCACGGTGGGTTTCAAGGGTTCCAAAAAATCGACGCCGTTTGCCGCCGGAATAGCAGCAGAAAGCGCAGCCAAGAAGGCCAAGGAATGCGGGGTAAAAGAACTTGAAGTTTTTGTAAAGGGACCTGGATCGGGCCGCGAAAGCGCGATCAGGAGCCTACAGGCAGCGGGGCTCTCGATAAGGGCGATAAAAGACGTTACACCGATTCCGCACAATGGGTGCAGGCCACCTAAGCGAAGACGGGTTTAAAAGGAGAATATAAAAATGGCACGTCTGACAGATGCGAAATGTAAACTGTGCAGGGCATACGGAGAAAAATTATTTCTGAAGGGCGCCAAATGCAACACTGATAAGTGCTCGGTTGCGAAAAGGCCTTTTCCGCCCGGGCAGCACGGAAAGCGCAGGAGGAAAGAATCAAACTACGGCTTGCAATTACGCGAAAAACAAAAGGCCAAAAGAATCTACGGCGTGCTCG
This sequence comes from Candidatus Omnitrophota bacterium, assembly GCA_016782425.1. Taxonomy (GTDB): domain Bacteria; phylum Omnitrophota; class Gorgyraeia; order JABMRN01; family RBG-13-46-9; genus JABMQJ01. Next base: position 88,585 of record JADHYN010000003.1, on the reverse strand, counting down.
AACGCCAGTTTAGAAAATATTTTATATCTGCCGAAAGGGCAAAAGGCGTAACGGGCGAAATACTTCTTCAGATACTGGAAAGAAGACTCGACAACGTTGTTTTCAGGTTTTGCTTCGCATATTCGCGTCCACAGGCAAGGCAAATCGTCCTGCATAACCATGTTTATGTCAATAATAAAAAAGTTAATGTCCCATCGTACACCGTAAAAGAGGGTGACACCATAGAAATACGTGGCAAGGAAGACATGCTTAAAAGAATAATTGAAGTCCGCAAGGATTTAAAAGAGAGGGCCGTTGCAAAATGGCTGCAAGAGGACAAAGTTGCGATAAAGGGTACGGTAAAGGCGCTACCCAAAAAAGAGGATCTGGATTTTTCGATTCAGGAACAATTAATCGTGGAATTGTATTCGAAATAAATTCGATCATTCAAAAAGAGATTCAAAGATGATACCCTTGACATTGAAGATGTCAAGGGGTGGATCTCATTAAAGGAGGCACAATAAATGGGGGTTAAGCTCAGGAATTTTGAAATGCCGAAAAAGCTTGTATGCGACGAGTCGAGGCTTACCGCGACATACGGCAAGTTTATAGCGGAGCCTTTCGAGCGCGGTTATGGTATAACCATAGGAAATTCTCTGAGAAGGGTGCTTATCTCGTCGATCGAAGGAACTGCCGTAACATCTGTTAAAATCGTCGGCGTACAGCACGAGTTTTCGGCGATCAAGAATATCGCCGAAGATGTACCACAGATAATACTGAACATTAAAAAATTGATATTAAAATCCCATTTCAAAACGCCCAAATCTATGTTTCTCAAGGTCGACAGAAAGGGTGATGTCACTGCCAAGGATTTTAAGACTGACGAAACGGTTGAAATCCTGAACCCCAAGCAGCACATAGCAACACTTACAAAGAAGACGAAGCTCGAAATGGAATTGGAAGTCTCTCGCGGCAGGGGCTATGTCCCGGCAGAAAGAAATAAAAAAGAAAACCAGCCTATCGGGGTAATACCGGTAGACGCCATCTTTTCGCCCGTTAAATGCGTTAACTTTACCGTAGAAAATACCAGGGTCGGGCAGATTACCGATTTCGACAAATTGATTTTGGAGATACGAACAAACAGCAGCGTCGACCCCAAAGAGGCGATGCTTTACGCCTCCAATATATTGCAAAGACACCTTGATATTTTCGTTGAATTCGGGCAGTTGCCTGAAGAAATAACTGAAGAGGAAGAATCGAAAGAAGTAAAAGAATTCGAGGAAAAGCTCAATATGCCTATAACGGAACTGGAGCTCTCCGTAAGAAGTTCAAACTGCCTCAGGGAAGCCAAGATTAAAATGATAGGGGAACTCGTCAAGAAGACTGAGATGGAAATGTTGAAATACCGAAACTTCGGCAAAAAATCCCTGACGGAAATCAATAAGATTTTAGGCGAAATGGGTCTGCACCTCGGCATGCAGGTAGAGAAGAAAGAGAAAAAGAAATGAGGCACAGAAAAAAGCGAACCAGGTTCGGCCGACAACCAGGCCACCATGCCGCGACCCTCAAAGGATTAACACGAAGCGTTATTTTGCATCAAAGGATAAAAACAACTCACACGAAGGCGAAAGAGGCGAGAAAAGTCATCGAAGGCCTTATTACGACCGCAAAGGAAGGCTCCCTTCAAGCGCGACGAAAGGCCTTTGCCATTCTCGGCGACAGGACACTTGTTTCTAGCTTGTTCAAAGATATCGTGCCCCTCTTCAAAAATCGAAAAAGCGGCTATACGCGGATAATACCGTATAATTTCCGCAAAGGTGACGGCGCAAGCATTGTTTTTCTCGAACTTACAGAGAAGAAACCCGAGGAGAAACCAAAACCCGTAAAGGGGGCAAAAAAGGAAGAGCGGGACGAAAAGGCCAAAGCTGTAAAAAAAGAGGCGAAAAAGGAAAAGGCGGAACACCCGAGCGTAGCACCGCAAATCGAACCAAAAACCAAGGAAGAAAAGACGCGCGAGGAAGTAAAAAAGGAAAAAGCCAAACGCGAGGTAAGGAAAATCGAAAAGCAGAAAGGCTTCTTGAAAAAAGTGAAGGGCTTTTTCCGCAGAAAAACAAACATGTAAAAGACCCCCTCTAAAACAACACTAAGACGATATCGCCAACAACCCCTGTTAATACGACAGGGGTTGTTTTTCTTTATATAGCGAAAATTTTCCCTTGTTTTACTACTAAGATTATGTTATAGTTAGCGTATTATGAAACCTATAAAATTTTCGGAGAGGATTTCACAACTTAAACCATCGCTGACACTTGCGATAACATCCAAAGCCAAAAACATGAAAAAACAGGGCCTGGATGTCATAAGTTTCGCAGCAGGCGAGCCGGATTTTGATACGCCCGTTAATATCAAAAACGCGGCAATCGAGGCCATCAAGATGGGGTTTACAAAGTATACCCCATCTTCTGGAACAATCGAGCTCAAAAATGCGGTGCGGGAGAAGTTGAAAAAGGATAATTCGTTACGATATTCGCCTGAACAGATTGTGATATCCTGTGGCGCAAAACACGCCCTGTATAACATTTTCCAGGTTTTGTGCGACAAGCCCGATGAGGTTCTCATTGTTTCGCCTTACTGGGTAAGCTATCCCGAAATGGTGCGGACCAGCGGAGCGCAGTTTAGGGTTGTGGGGGCAAGTGAAAAAGACGGTTTTGTCGTAGACCCGAAATTGATCGAGGAGGGCCTTACCCGACGCACAAAAGCCATGATAATAAACAGCCCCGCAAACCCGACAGGTGCCGTTTTTGGACGAGAGGTTTTGGAAAAAATCGCAAAAATCGCGGTGTCGAAAAATATTTTTGTCATAAGTGACGAAATATATGAAAAACTCATATATGGCGGCGAGGAGCACATTTCTATCGGTTCATTAAATAAAGATATTGAAAGACAGACCTTGACCGTAAACGGGGTCTCCAAAACCTATTCCATGACCGGCTGGCGCATCGGTTACGCAGCGGGGCCCCCGGAAATCATGAAGAACATTGCAGCGCTTCAGAGCCACTCAACATCAAATCCGTCTTCCATAAGCCAGGTCGCGGCGCTGGAAGCTTTAAGGGGCAAACAGGAAATGGTATCGACCATAAAAAAGGAATTCGCCGCGCGCAGGGATTACATGGTCAGAAGAATAAATTCTTTTAAAAGTGTCTCGTGCGTAAAGCCGAAAGGTGCGTTTTACCTTTTCTGCAACATATCGGGAACCAAGCTCGATTCGATCAGCATTTCCGAGCGACTGCTTGAAGAAGCGCATGTTGCGTGTATACCCGGTATTGCGTTCGGGTCAGACACACACATAAGGTTGAGCTTTGCGACCAGCATGGAAAATATTAAAGTGGGGCTTGACAGAATAGAAAAGTGGCTTGTGAAAAATGAAGCAGACAATCGCTGAAAAGATATTAAGCAACCACGCCAATAAACACTTAAGGGCTGGTGAAATTGCCATCTGTCAGGTCGATTTCTGTTTCGGTCAGGACGGAACGAGTTCTTTGATAATCGAAAACTTTAAGAAGCTCGGGGTAGACCGCCTCTTTGACAGCACGAAATTCTCTATGTTCATAGATCACAGTGCTCCCAGCCCAAACATCGGTGTTTCGACCATTCACAAATTAATGCGGGATTTTACTAAAAAATATTCAGTCAGATTGCACGATATAGGATGCGGGATATGCCACCAGCTGATGGTTGAGGATGGCGTAATGACATCCGGCGACCTTATTCTGGGCGCTGATTCTCACACCTCGACTTACGGGGCGCTTAACGTATTCTCAACCGGTGTCGGATCAACCGATCTTGCCATAACCATTGCCAGTGGTAAGAACTGGTTCAAGGTGCCCGAGACAATAAAGATAATTGTAAATGGGAAGCTGCCACCGTGCGTGTATTCCAAAGATATCATCCTGCACATAATAAAGGACGTAACATCGAAGGGCGCAAATTACATGGCGCTTGAATTTTATGGGGGTACCATTGCGCATTTGAGCCTCAGCAGCCGGTTTACAATGGCGAATATGTCGGTTGAGATGGGTGCGAAATGCGGAATCTTCGAAGCGGACAAAAAGGTCTTAAACTGGGTAAAGGAGCGTTCAAAAAGAAAACCTAATCCTGTTACGGCAGATGAGGATGCTACATACAAGGACGTAAAAGAATACGACGTGGGGACTCTCGTTCCACAGGTTTCCATACCGCACGAGGTGGACAATGTCGTTTCCGTAGAAGAGGTGGAAGCGCAGCATATCGACCAGGCCTTCATAGGTACCTGCACTAATGGGAGACTCGAGGATCTTGAGGTAGCAGCAAAAATATTAAAGAATAACAAGGTCCATCCCGGCGTAAAACTTATTATAGGACCGGCATCGAGAGGGGTCTTTCTCTCCGCCGTCAAAAAAGGGTATATCGACACGTTCGTAGAGGCTGGGGGTGTGGTATTATCACCCGGATGCGGACCCTGCGTCGGTACCCACAACGGCGTTCTGGCTGACGGAGAAAATGCCGTTTCGACGGCAAACAGAAATTTCAAGGGCAGGATGGGAAATCCGAATGCAAATATATTCCTGGCAAGCCCGGCTACCGTTGCGGCTTCGGCGATAAGCGGAAAAATTTCGGATCCGCGCGCTTTTTCCAGGAGGCTAAAGCGATGAAAAACATAGCACACCGCCTTTTAAAAGCACAGGACAACATAAATACCGACTATATTATTTCCGGTCGTTATAAATTCAGGGTACAGGACCCGCACGAGCTGGCGAGGCATGCCTTCGAGGATATTGAAGAGAACTTCTATGAGCGTATCAAGAAGGGAGATTTTTTAGTCAGCGGCGAAAACTTCGGCTGTGGTTCATCGAGGGAACAGGCCCCCTTGGCGTTAAAAGCGACCGGCATCCGGGCAGTCGTAGCAAAAGGCTTTGCGAGAATCTTTTATAGAAACGCCTTGAATTTAGGTTTATATCTTTTGGAGTGCAACACAAACTATATCGATGACGGCAATGAGCTCGAACTGGATTTGGACAAAAATGTCCTGAAAAATAAATCCAAAGGGCTGAACATCGCTTTTAAGCCAATACCGTCTCTTGCTAAGAAAATTCTGGAAGAGGGCGGCATGGTAGAGTATTTCAAAAAACACGGAGGGCTCAAGGTTGAAGCATAACGTTACTTTAATTCCTGGAGACGGAATCGGTCCGGAAATAAGTTCCGCGATGAAGCGCTGTGTCGATGCAAGCGGCGCAGAAATCAACTGGGAAGTTGCGGAGGCCGGCACTGATGTGATCGAAAAATATAAAACACCTCTTCCTAATTCCGTACTTAACTCTATAAAGAAAAACAAGATCGCGATAAAGGGACCGATCGTCACCCCCCTCGGCACGGGTTTTCGCAGTGTAAACGTTAAAATGAGGCAGACGCTCGATCTTTTTGCGTGCGTCAGGCCGTGCAAGCTGTATAAGGGTGTAAGATCCAACTACGATAACGTAGATCTTGTAATAGTCAGGGAGAACACCGAAGACCTTTACGCAGGGATAGAGTTCGAAAAGGGAACGCAAGCCGTCCAGGAGGTTATTTCTTTGGTCGAGAAAAATTCCGGCGTGAAAATCCAAAAGGGTTCCGCATTGAGTATCAAGCCGATATCAGAAAGCGCATCGAGACGGATAGTGGAATTTGCATTCACGTATGCCAAGGAGAATAATCGAAAAAAAGTTACTGCGATTCACAAAGCCAATATCATGAAGCACACGGACGGGCTTTTTCTCGAAGTCGCAAGGGCGGTTTCGAAAAAATTTCCCGATATAGAGTTCGAGGACAGGATCGTCGATAACATGTGTATGCAGCTTGTCCAGAAACCGACCCTGTATGACGTGTTGGTATTACCAAACCTGTATGGTGACATAATATCCGATTTATGCGCCGGTCTCGTGGGCGGATTGGGTGTCGCACCGGGCGCGAATATCGGAAAAGACATCGCGTTATTCGAGCCGACGCACGGAAGCGCACCGAAATATAAGGGAAAAAACAAGGTAAACCCCGTGGCGATAATACTCTCAGCCGTTTTGATGTTGAAACATTTAGGAGAAAAAGAGCCGGCCGAAAGGCTTGAAAATGCGGTTGCGGAGGTAATAAAAGAGGGGAAATCCGTAACATACGATTTAAAAAAAGACAGAAACGATCCAAGTGCCGTCGGAACGCAAGAGATGGCGGACGCGATTATCGAAAAACTGAAAAGGTAAAGCGAAAAGCTTATGAAAATATCGATTGTCGGAGCGGGAAATGTCGGTTCGACTCTTGCAGAGCGGATCTTAAATCATGGTTTGGCGGACGTTGTTCTCCTCGACATAAGAGAAGACCTCGCAAAAGCCAAGGCCTTTGACCTCGCCGATACGCGTCCACTTATGGACTACAAAAAAAGTGTAATTGGCACAGGCGACTACAATGAAATACGCAATTCGCAAATTGTCGTTATAACGGCCGGGTTTCCGCGCAAACCTGGCATGACAAGAGATAACCTGATACATAAAAACTCGGAGATAATCAAGGAAGTTTTGAAAAACATAAAAAAAAATTCCCCGGAGGCGATTCTCGTAATTGTCACCAATCCGCTGGACATTATGACGTATCTCGCATATAAGGAAAGTGGGTGCGATCGTCGGAAAATCATCGGCATGGCCGGAAACCTGGATACCGCGAGATTTAAAGCCCTATTATTCCGCCAGACCGGTGTACCGCCGGACAAAATTGAGACGTTCGTACTGGGTAGCCACGGCGATACAATGGTGCCCCTTGTTTCAAAAACCCTTATTGACGGCAAACCCCTGGAGAACGTGCTCGACAAAGAAAACATTACAAGCCTTCTTGCACGCACAAAGAAGAGGGGTGGCGAAGTCATCGCCCTTTTAAAATCCGGCAGCGCATATTATTCACCAAGCGCGGCCTGCTTCGAGATTCTGAGGGCGATTATAAATGACGAGAAAAAAACGATTCCCTGCTCCTGCATTTTGGAGGGCGAGTACGGAATGCGCGATTGCGCAATAGGCGTTCCGGCAAAACTAGGAAAGTCAGGGGTTGAAAAAATCCTGGAGTGGAAATTGCCTCCGGATGAGCTCGGGGCATTAAGAAAATCTGCGAAACTCGTAAAAGATGCTTTAGGCAAACTAGGAGAAAGAAAAAATGCAAGAAGCAAATAGACTGAAGAGGTTACCGCTATATCTTTTTACAATAATAGACAGGTTAAAAGAAGAAGCGATAAAAAAAGGCGTTGATATAATCGATCTCGGCATGGGAAATCCGGACCAACCGACACCGCAACATATCGTAAACGAACTCTGCAGCCAGGCCCACCTGAAGGCAAACTACAGATACTCGCGTTCGATAGATGAATCCGAAGTAAAATTAAGAGAAGCGATAGCAAAATGGTATTATGCTAAATTCGGTGTCGAACTGGATCCGGAAAATGAGGTCTTGCCACTCATAGGCTCGAAAGAGGGCATCGCCCATCTTTCATTAGCCTTTTTGAACAATGACGATGTAGCGCTTGTGCCAAATCCGGCTTATCCGGTTCATTTTAACGGCGTGCTGATAGCCGGGGGGGTGTTGCACAATATTCCCATATACGAAAAGGACGGGTATTTGCCGGATCTGAAAACCGTCCCCAAAAATATTGCGGACAAGTCCAAACTCCTTTTTTTGAGCTATCCCCACAACCCCACAGCAGCCATTGCAAGTCCCGGGTTCCTGCAGGGGGTCGTAGGCTGGGCGAAAGGGAAAAATATCATAATCGGGCACGATCTAGCTTATTCCGATATTGTTTTCGATGATTATAAGGCTCCCAGCATATTGCAGGTAAAAGGCGCCAGGGAAATGTCGATAGAATTCCATACCTGTTCGAAGTCGTACAACATGGCCGGCTGGAGAATGGGTTTTGCTGTTGGCAATAGAGACATTTTAAAGACGCTAGCAAAAACGAAAAGCTATATCGACTTCGGCACATTCAAGCCGATACAATACGCAGCTATTAAGGCACTCACCGGATCTCAGTCCTGTGTAAAAAAGACTGTCGCAACATATAAGAAAAGACGCGATGCCCTCGTAGCAGGGCTAAAAGAAATAGGCTGGGTGGCGCCGCTACCCAAGGCAACCTTCTATGTGTGGGCTCGCATACCCGATAAATATAGTGCTTTGACTTCAATGGAGTTTGTCGCGCTTTTAATAAAAGAAACCGGGGTTGTCATAGCACCCGGAACTGGCTTCGGGGAATACGGCGAGGGGTATGTGAGATTTGCGCTGGTCGAGAATATCGATCGAATCAACAAAGCCGTTAAAAGAATAAAGCGCGTTTTAGAAATGGAGACATGAAGAAACATATTTTATTGATGTACATTTCTAAGAACTCGGGGCACTACCATGCAAGTCATGCAATCGAAAAAGCCTTTCACGAACTATCGGATGATGTCGAAACGCTAAACGTAGATTCCTTCTGCTACACGAATCCTATCCTCGAGAAGATCGTAAACAAGGCTTACATGGAAATCATAAAGAAGAAACCCGAAGTGTGGGGATACCTTTATGACAACCCAAGAGTCGTTGAAAAGACCCAGAGATTAAGAGACTCAATCCACAAATACAACTCGCACAAAACCAAGAATCTCCTTGACAGGTTTAAGCCGCATGCCGTTATCTGCACGCAGGCGTTTCCGTGTGGGATCATAGCAGACTACAAAAAAACGCACGGGTCAAGTCTCTTGCTTGCAGGCGTCCTTACCGATTACGCCCCGCATTCTTACTGGGTATACGACAGTGTTGATGTGTATTTTGTCCCATCCGAAGAAACGCGGGAAAAACTCATATCGAACGGTGTCTCGCCGGACAAGTTTAAGCTTACGGGAATTCCGATTGAATCAAAATTCAAAAAAATTATTGCTAAGGACAAAATCATCGATTCGTTAAATCTATCGCCGAGAGAACCCGTAGTTCTCGTGATGGGTGGCAGCCAGGGGTTCGGTCCTATTCGCGAAATCATGAATATTCTCAATAATCTCGCGATAAAATTTCAAATTGTCGTTGTCGCAGGCGGCAATAAAAAACTCTATCGTTATCTGAAAAAACACACACTGCGCTTTAGCAAGAAAACCATTGTCTACGGATATACGGAAAATATAGACGAACTCATGGGAATATCCTCTTTGATTATCAGTAAGCCGGGCGGCATAACCATAAGCGAAGCTGCGGCTAAGGGGCTGGCCGTATTGATTATAAAACCCATACCGGGGCACGAACAGATGAATACAGACCATCTTGTAGAAAATAAAATTGCGATCAAAATCGACAATCTGCAGGATGTTGGGGTTTTTGTAAAGGAGTTATTGTCAAATCCCTCTGCACTCAAGAACATGCAAGAGCGCGCGAAGGCGTTTTCAAGACCGAATAGCGCCCACGATATAGCCCAGACCGTGCTAGAGAAGGTAATGTGATGTTGTATTTTTTCTTCAAGGCCGGAAGATATCTTGTCTTAAAACTTCCGCTTGGTACGTGTTATAAAGTCGCTATCGTACTGGCGGATATTTATCGCCTTTTTGCGCGGGATGATAGAAGAAACCTAGAATACAATTTAAGCATTGTTCTTAAGACGAACGACCGAAAACTATTAAAAACCCACATAAAAAACATATTCAGGAACTTTGCGAAGTACCTGGTTGACTTTTTTAGGTTTTCGAAATTAAGCCGGGATTATATTCTGAAACACATAACCATCGAGGGTAAAGAAAATCTGGACAAGATGCGCTCGGGTGGAAAAGGAGCGATTCTCTTGTCCGCACACCTCGGGAATTGGGAGCTCGGAGCTGCGTTTGTAGAAAGTCTCGGGTATCCCTTTTATGCCATTACGTTAGATCACAAGGATAAAAAGGTCAACAATTTTTTTCTGGAACAGCGCGCAACTGCCAACGTGAAAATAATACCGGTAGGCGCCCAGCTTAAAAATTGTTTCAAGGTATTACGAGAGAATAGTTTTTTGGCTATTGTCGGCGACAGGGATTTTTCCAATCACGGCGTAAAAGCGGATTTCTTCGGTCGCTCAACGATCCTGCCAAGGGGTCCTGCGTCTTTCAGCTTAAAGACAGGCGCTCCTATTGTACCCACATTCTTAATACGTAAGAAGGATGACACTTTTCGTTTTATAGTGGAGGAACCCCTGATAAGCCGGCCAACCGGCGATAAGGATGCGGATATAAAACGCACGATAGAGGAATATATGTCTGTACTCGAACGCTATATACAATCCTTTCCGGACCAGTGGTATGCATTCAGGAGGATGTGGGACTAGAATGAGAGTTTGCGTTTTAATACCATCGTACAATGAAGAAAAAACCATAGGCGACATCGTAAGAAAAATAAAGGAGGCGGGGTTTGAGGTCATCGTGATCGACGACGGATCCACGGACAACACAGAAAAGGTTGCCACTGAAAACGGGGCGCTTGCAATGCGGCATATTAAAAATCTGGGCAAGGGCGCCTCTCTCAAGGAAGGATTTGATTTTATAATGCGGATGACAAGCTTCGACGTAATCATCGTGATGGACGGAGATGCCCAGCACGATCCTCGGGATATCCAGAAGTTCATATCCCACGCGGAGAAATACGGTGATGATATCGTAGTAGGCAACAGGATGGCGTCTACAAAAAATATGCCGATTATGAGGCTTGCGACAAACAAATTTATGTCTTTTTTGCTTTCGACACTGTGCAAGCAACGCATCCCGGATACGCAGTGCGGTTTTCGCCTTATAAGGCGCCGGGTCCTGAAGCAGGTAAAACTCGAGTTAGACAAATACGATCTCGAATCAGAGATGCTTATAAAGGCTTCGCAAAAAAAATTTAAGGTAGCTTCCATACCGATAAGAACTATCTACAGAGACGAATTAAGCCGCATACGCCCTGTAAAAGATGCACTGAGGTTCGTATCTCTTCTTGTAAAATCGTATTTTAAGTAGGCATATGGATTATACTGCCCGTCGTAACAAGATGGTCGACGAACAGCTCATTCCGAGGGGAATATCGGATAAAAAAGTTCTGGATATTTTCCGCAAGGTCGAGCGTCACGAATTTGTGTCGCCATCATTACACCAGAATGCCTATGAGGATCACCCGCTACCCATCGGAGAAGGGCAGACTATTTCACAACCCTACATGGTGGCATTGATGACTCAATGCCTGGATTTAAAAGGGAATGAAAAAATTCTTGAAATAGGAACGGGAAGCGGTTATCAAGCAGCAATTCTTGCAAACCTCGCAAAAGAGGTTTACTCTGTAGAGCGTGTAGCCTCGCTTGCAAAGCATGCTTTTTCTGTTCTAAAAAAATTGGAATATGATAACATCAAAATAAATGTCAGTGACGGGACATTGGGATGGGATGAATACGCGCCATACGACGGCATCATTATTACGGCGGCCGCGCCGAAAATACCGGATGCCTATATCAAGCAACTTAATGCTGGCGGCAAGCTCGTCATACCCGTAGGATCAATGTTTGGTCAGGTATTAACCGTTATCAAAAAAACTCGCGACGGTGTTTTTACTACTGAGGTGTGTGGCTGTGTTTTCGTGCCTCTCGTCGGAAAAGAAGGCTGGAGCAAATAAAAGGCTATGTTAGACCAGATTACAAATTCACTTGTCGCGTTTAACAGGGAAATAGCCGTGGTAATCCTTGCAGCGCTACCTGTCTCTGAATTGAGGGGGGCGATACCGCTTGCTATAGCCATGGATTTTTCGCCGCTTAAGGCTTATGTGCTGGCGTTTATAGGAAACATCATTCCCATTGTGCCGTTACTTTTTTTGTTGCAACCTGTTACTAATAAACTGCGGCATATAAAAATATTTGAGAAGTTTTTCGACTGGTTATTCGAAAGAACCAAGAGAAAAGCCACTCTTGTGGAGAAGTTTGAAGCCCTTGGCCTCATTTTGTTTGTCGCAATACCGCTACCGGTAACTGGCGCTTGGACGGGGTGCGTGGCGGCTACCCTCTTTAAAATTCGGTTTCGCTATGCGCTTATCTCGATCGTCCTCGGTGTCGTTATCGCGGGACTTATCGTATTAGGGTTAAGCCTGGCGGGAAAAGAAATATTGACATGAAGCTTAAAAAGGGCCTTGTACAGATTTATACTGGTAACGGCAAAGGTAAAACCACCGCGGCATTTGGTTTGGCAATACGCGCCGCAGGCGCCGGAGGTAAGGTTTACATATTGCAATTTATCAAGGGAAAAACATATAGTGAAATAAGGATACTCAAAAAGATAAAAAATATAAAAATCGAACAGTGCGGCAGGGGTTGCTTTATAAAGAAAAAACCCGACAAAGAAGACCGAGAACGCGCGCGAAAAGGATTAAGGAAAGCGCAAACCAACATTGCCTCCGGCAGGTACGACCTTGTTGTGCTCGACGAAGTAAATATTGCACTGAATCTCGGATTACTCGAAACAAAAGATGTCACCGCCCTCATAAAACAAAAACCGTCTTCAGTCGAACTTGTCCTGACAGGCCGATATTGTCCTCGAGCGCTTTTCAAGTATGCCGATCTTGTAACGGAGATGAGAGAGGTAAAGCACCCTTATCAAAAAGGCATAAAAGCGCGTCCTGGAATCGAGTTTTAGATACATTGTTTGCAATTTTAACATTGACAGGCAACGCGGAATTTGTTACACTAACACCGTTCTTTAAAAAAGTGTGCTCTATATAGGTGTCCAAGTGGACATAAAAGGGAAGCCTAAAATCCCGATCGATGCAAAAAACGATAAGGGGAAAAAAGAGGCGCGGTCCCGCCGCTGTATCTACGGACGAAAGCCTTAGTAAGCCACTGGTGAAAACCGGGAAGGCAAGGCGATTAGGACGAAGTAGAAGCCAGAAGACCTGCCTATATATTAATCGGTAAAAATAAAATTTTTACCGCTGATATCGAAGGAATATCAGTATATAAAGGGTAAAGTAAATCAGGGTGCAACCCTTGACGTCAAATGATGTCAAGGGTTTTTTATTTGTAAGAAAATGGAGGAAAGAGTGAAAAAGATAATATGTATTTTAGTTATGTGCATCTTAGCCGCGAACACCACTTTAGCAAACGAAGGGAAAGGAGCAAGTATCTTGGGGAAAACTCTTGACGAGGCACTTTCACCGTTAGATATTTTGCTGCAACCGTCTCAAAGGCTAGATCCGATCGTTGTAACGCCAACACGGTATAGAGATCCATCGATTAATGTGAACGCAAATATAACAGTGATAGACGCGCAAGAGATCGCGAATTCGCACGAGCGCTATGTTCCGGATATACTTCGCAAGGAAGCCGGTGTACTTGTAAGCGATTTTCTGGGTAACGGCAAAGCCCTACGGGTTGACATGAGAGGGTTCGGAGACAGTGCTACCTCAAATGTGCTTGTCTTGGTTAATGGGCGGAGGACAAACCAGATAGATCTCTCCGGCGCGGATTGGGCGCAGATTAATCCAGATGCGATTGAGAGAATCGAAGTAGTAAGAGGGCCTCAAAGCACATTATATGGTGACAACGCGGTTGGCGGTGTAATCAATATCATTACGAAAACCGGAAAGGGTAAAAAGCCCGAGATACGTTTTAAATACGAGACAGGTTCCTACAGGCACAGCTCATTCTCAGGAAGCATTGAAGGCGGGAGCGACTTTCTGGATTATTTCGGTTCGGCTTCGACATTATATACTAATGGCTACAGGATAAATAACCATTTGGAGACGGTGGATTACGACGTAAACCTGAGCCTTAAGCCTACCGAAGATGTAACATTGCATCTAAATGGCAGCTACCACAAGGATTGGTATGGTTTGGCCGCGGCGGTTAAACCCGAGGATATAAATCTTATAGGTCGAAGGGGAAGCAAAGAACCTGATAGTCGTGCCAGAACCGAAGATGCATACTTAATGCTCACTCCTGAAATCAGCTATACGTTCGGCTTTGGGGAAGTTCTCTTTTCGAGCGATATTTCTGTAAGAGGTAGGCGAACACGCTCCGTCAATGTCTATTCGTTCGGGAACTGGATTAATGCCCACCACATCAAATCGTTCGGCGTTACGCCAAAACTTGCCTTTACGACAAACTTTTTCAATATAGGAAATAGGGTACTTGCCGGGCTCGATCTTTACACACATACAGATGAGATAAACGGCGGCTCGGAGGGCGGCTTATTATTCGGCAATCCCGATCTTGTGGTTATACACAAAGATTCGCTGGGGCTTTATCTAACCGATACTCTCGAACTCCCGCTTAATCTGATATTGAATGGGGGAATCCGGACAGAATGGACAAAGTTTAAATTTGACCAACAAGAGCAGGTTGCGCTGGGGGGGAGAAAAACCCCTTTTGAATACGCTTATGACGTCGGCCTGACATTCAAGTATAACGAAAAATCATCGATTTATGCAACGCACTCGAGATTTTTTAGATTACCGGTAACAGATGAATGGTTTGAAACCGCATACTACTGGGATGGCGTGATAGAAGGGGGCCTGAATACAGATCTTAAGCCCCAGGTAGGCTTTAATTACGAAGTGGGTATAAAAGACAATTCATCTAAATACATAGGGTTCCAGGCCGATTATTACATTATGGATATAAAACATGAACTATATTACAACCCACTGCCTTCTATAACCAAAAACTCCGTATATCACCACACAATACATCACGGCCTTGAAATAACGGCGAATACATTTCTTTTCGAGATGATACATGGCTTTGCCAACTATGCCTACCAAAAAGCGTTTTTTGTGGGGGATGATTTTGCAGGCAATGAAATACCACTAGCACCAAAACATCAATTTTCTGCGGGGATAAATTATAATTTCATAGATAAAGTACATCTAGGTTACATCGCTAATTACATAGGAGAGCGTTGGTTTATAAATGATCTTAAAAATGATCAACCCAAGCTAAAACCATACCTGACCCATAATATTAAATTGTCATATAAGGATTTCGGCTGGGAAATATTTGCCGCGCTAAACAATATATCCGACGAAGAATATTCTGAATACGGCTCGCTAGACAGCACTTTGACGAAACCCGGATATTACCCGTCACCGCGAAGAAATTTTCTGATCGGTGTAAGCTGCAGATTTTGATTTTCTTTTCTCAGGCCTTGTTGTAGAATAGCGGTGTATGTTATTCAATGATAATGTTTTCAAAATAGCGCTTATATTATCCGTGTCCCTACATCTTTTCGGGATATCGGCAGGAGGATTTTTTTATAAAAGGGGGCTCGAGGATAAACAGTGCGAAATTGAAGTAACATACCTCATGCTCGAGATGCCCGAAGAAGAAATAAAAAAAGAAGCGCTGGAGAAAATACCTCAAAAATACGACCTTGAAGAAAGAGAAATTCAAGAAGTCACGCAAAAAAAACCAGAAACAATTCAAGAAGCAAAATTAACAAAAGACATATCCGAAGAGGGCGAACAATATCTCGAGAAAAAGGAGCTGGCAGAGCTTGAAGAATATATCCAGTATTACAAACTTATACGCGAGAAGATAAAAAAGCATGTTACAAGAAACTATACAATTTTTCGGGAAGAGGGGAGGGTAGACATGGCCTTCACCCTAACCCAGCACGGCAGCCTAAAAAACATGCGTATCGATGAGACAAAAAGCTCGAAAAATCCGCAATTAAGAAAAACAGCCTTAAGAAGTGTAAAGAATGCCTCGCCGTTCCCGCCGTTTCCTAAGGAACTTCAAAAAAGAGAACTCACCTTCAGCATCGCCATCATCTTTAAAAAAGAATAAGATTAAAAACTGCGCGGATATTTCTTGACAAAGGGGCATCTTTGCGGTATACTTAATATTGTGTATAGTTAATATAGTGAACTATACACAATACAAACCAAATGGAGCTAATATGAATATCCGGAATTTTGCAAAAGAGGTACTTGCTACTATCCCTTACATGCACATTGAAATTATAAGAAGGCAACCAAAGATACTCGTGAAGGGCAAAATAACTTTCCCGCAAATGGTCATACTCGATATTCTGCGCGCTAAAAAAGGATGCAAGATGAGCGATGTCTCAAAAGCCCTGGGTGTAACCAAAAGTGCCGTTACCGGGCTTACGGATCGGCTGATAAGAGCGGGGTTTATCCGGAGGGCGAGGACAGAGACAGACCGGAGGGTCGTAAAAATCTATCTTACGCAAAAAGGTCTTGTTTTATCCCGCCGGCTAAACGATTATAAACTCGCGATGATTAGCGGCTTGTTTCGCAACATCAGCCAAAAGGAAAAATCACAGTACTTAAACATACTACGCAAGCTGAAGAAAAATATAAAGGAAAGAATGGAATATAAGCCCTATGAATAAAATATTTCTTTTACCGTTAGTTTTTTTGATCCTTTTTGTCTTCCCGGAAGCCGATTCCTCCGGTGAAGAAAGAATTGCGCTTTCGCTTTCGGAATGCCTCGAGACAGGTCTTGCAAACAGCATTGACATAAAAATCGCAAAAATAGAATCCATGATAAAAGATCAGGATGTCCTCATCTCTCGGTCAATATTTGATTCCTTACTAAAAGGCAAAACGACCTATACCGATGATCAGCGCGCCTCATCAAGCTCATTTGCAGGCGAAAAGACCCTAACCGCAGACTATGAAGTGGGTTTTGAAAAAACCCTCCCAACGGGTACGGAAATCGACATAGACTATTCAAATATAAGAACTTGGACTGATTCAGCCTATGTCACCCAAAACCCCGTACATGAAGCAGAACTATCGTTTACGCTGAAACAACCGCTACTTAAAAACTTCTTCGGTTATATCGACCAAAAAACCGTGAAACTTTCAAAGATCGAGGCGGACCTGGCCGGCCTAAAAGCGCTCGATAGAATAGAAAATACAATCGCCGACATCGAAAAGGCCTACTGGCAGCTTGTATTCGCATATCAGGATGTATCGCTTCGCGAAGAACTTTTAAAGCAAGCAACGGAGCTCTTTGAAACATTCCAAGAGCATTTAAAAACAGGCCTTGTTGAGTCAACCGAGCTCTATGAAACCGAAGCAAACATGCGGATCAGAAAAACCGAGCTTCTCATAGCTCAAAACGATTTAAAAACGGCCAGCAACAGCCTCCTTCTTCTGCTGAATGAGGATAAAGATTTTTTAGTTCTGCCAAAACAGAAGTTAGATGTTTTGGGCGAAAGAGCCGACATGGTGCAGGCATTAAACGAGGCCTTTATTGCCAATCGCGATTACCGGATGAAGAAAAAAGAATTGAATGCCAAAAAAATAAAATTGAAATTAAAAGAAAATAGCCTATGGCCGGAGGTGGATCTTGTCGGTACGTTGGCAATTAACGGCGTGGGCAGAAAATTCGAGAAAGCAAATCGCCGCCTTACCACTGATAAACATCCTAAATATTACGGTGGCGTGGAATTCACGATACCCTTAGAGAACAACGAGGCGCGGGGCGAATACAACAAGGCCTCGCTCGAAAAGAAAAAGGCCATTCTGGAAGTCTTGCAGGCCGAAAAAGACCTCGCAACCAACGTCAACGAAGAAGTAAGAGACGTTAATCTTAATCTCGAAAACGCTAAGCGCTGGGGAAAGATAAGGAAAATACAATACCAGAAATTCAAAGAAGAAAAGAAGAAGTTGCAGTACGGCCGCTCCAGCAGCAAGCTTGTCATTGATTATCAGAATGATCTCACGCTTGCGGCGCTAAGCGAATACAAGGCCATACTGCAATACTATATGGCGCTGGTAGACCTTGAAAATGAGAAAGACACGCTTCTCGAGAAAGTGGGTGTTTTAAAATTATGAAAATCTCTGAATTCTCGGTAAAAAATTCTCTCTTTATAAACCTCCTGTCCCTATTTTTCATTATAGTAGGCGCGATATCGGTTTTCAGTCTGAATAAAGAAGTCTTCCCAAACGTACCTTTTGACATCATTCTGATAACGGTGCCATACCCCGGAGCCACCGCGGAAGACGTTGAAAAACTGATAACCACCCCCTTAGAGAAGGAATTAAAAGAGGTGGACGATATTGATGAAATAAGATCGGTCTCGAGCAATAATATCTCCACTCTATATATTAAGATGAATCCGGATGCAAAAGATAAAAATAAAATCGTGAATGATACACAAAGGGCCGTGGATAAGGTAAAAGATCTGCCTCTCGACTCTGACGATCCTGTGGTTGAAGAGATAAACATGAAAATCATGCCGATTATAGAAATAGCTATATCCGGTGACCCTGACGAGTTTAAGCTTCAGGAATACGCCGAGGGTTTGGAGCGTCTGACTTTGAACTTACCGGAAGTCGCAAAAGTCGAAAGGAGCGGCTGGCGCGATAAAGAGATCTGGGTGGAGGTTGATCCCGCCAAATTGAAAGACTACTATATCTCCCTCGAAGAGGTCATTCTGGCGTTACGTTCCCGGAATCTCAACCTTCCGGCAGGCACTATGAGGGGGAAGGAAACCGAATACATCATACGAACAAGCGGTGAATTTCTGACAAAAAAGGATGTTGAAGAAACCGTTGTACGCGCGAATGATATCGGCAACTGGCTTAGAGTAAAAGACATAGCAGAAGTTCATGATGCATTTGAGGATGAAAGCGTAATGATTAAATCATTCGGCACGCGGGCAATAAACCTCATTATATTGAAAAAGGAAAACGCCGACGCTATCGAGCTCGTGCATAAGATAAAAAAACTTATTGCGAATTTCAGGAAAACTGTACCTGAAAATATTCGCATTTATACGCTTGATGATATGTCTTTTTATATTAAAAGACGGCTTAACGTCCTGAGAAACAACGGGATGGTAGGCATACTATTGGTTATGTTCGCTTTGCAGGTATTTTTGACAAAACGTGTAGCATTCCTCACCGCACTGGGTATTCCTATAGCCTTTTCGATAACACTTGGGTTCATGCTTGCAAGCGGTATGACCATAAACATGATGACCATGTTCGGGCTTGTCATAGTTCTCGGAATGATAGTGGATGACGGTATAATAATATCCGAAAATACCTACCGCTATATCGAAATGGGCATACCGCCCCGCGAAGCGGCGATAAAAGGGGCTGAAGAGGTCATTCCCGCAGTGACCACGACTATAATTACCACTATTGTTGCGTTCTTACCCCTGGCTTTTATGACCGGTATTATAGGTAGGTTTGTAAAACAGATTCCGATCGTTGTTATCGTCGCCTTATGCGCTTCACTATTTGAAGCTTTTATAATACTCCCGTCACACCTGGCTGATTTCGCAAAACCGCGGCGCAAATTAAATAAAGACGGGCAAGGTAAAAAGAAATCGACATGGTTTGAAAATATGCTTACTTTTTATACAAAAGTAATCAAAAAAGCAATTGCGCACCGATATAAAACAATTGGTATATTCATAATCGCCTTCCTAGTGCTTATGGTATGCGCGAAGTTCTTCTTGAAAGTCGTTGCTTTTCCCCAAAAAGGCGTGGAAGAATTTTACGTGAGGGCAGAGATGTCCGTAGGAACCAGCCTTGATAAAACCGCAAAACTATCGGTGCGGTTAGAGAAACTAGTCGAATCTTTGCCGGATAACGAGTTAGACAGTTACGTAACTACTATCGGAAACATTTTTGAGGGGAGAACCCTCGATCCCCATACGCGAAGAGGAAGCCACCTTGTCCAAATAAATGTATACCTTACTCCCGAGAGCCGGCGTAAGCGCGATGCCTTCCAGATAATTGACGCACTACGGGATAAAATAAAAGGGATCGAGGGGTTTGAAAAAATTTCTTTTGAGCAGGTCGCATCCGGTCCGCCCACAGGAAAAGCAATTGATATCAAAATAAAAGGGACTGACTACAAAGTTTTAAATGAACTTGCCGAAAGGTACATATCGTATCTGGAAACATTAACGGGGGTCACGGATATCGACACGGATTATAAATTCGGGAAAGAGGAAATCACGGTTGAAATAAAGGAAGAAAAAGCAACGAAAGCATATCTCACTGTGCGGGATATTGCAGAGGCCGTAAGAAATGCGGTAGGTGGTGGCGTAGCCACTTCGATAAAGCAAACGAAAGCGGAAGAGGAAATAGACGTTCTGGTACGTTTCCCAAAAGCATTTAGGGAAGATCCATCTCTATTTAAAAATATCGTAATACCCAACAAATTCGGAAAACTCATTAGCCTAAAAGAGGTAGCAACGTTCAAAAAACAGAAGAAGTTGGAATCTTATAAGCACCTGGATGGCAACCGCGCCCTTCGCGTAACCGCTTTAGTCGATGAAAAGAACATGACGTCCGTAAAAGCAAACGCCCTCATTCGAAAGAAGTTTGCTGACATCGAAAATGAATACCTTGGATATACAGTAATATACGGCGGCGAGGAAAAAGACACGCAAGAATCTTTCGGGAACCTCTTCAAGGCCTTCGGAATCGCCTTTCTCGTGATATTTTTGATACTCGCCACAAAATTTAATTCTCTTGTTCAGCCTTTTATAATTATGCTTGCAATTATATTTGGCTTTTTTGGGGCTTTATTCGCATTGCTTGTTCATAACACCCCTTTCAGCTTCATGGCATTTTTGGGTATGGTCGGGCTTGTGGGTGTCGTTGTAAACGATTCGATCGTACTGGTTGACTTCATTAATAGATTACGCATAGAGGGAAAGGATCGAAGGGATTCAATAATAGAGGGCGGTAGAATCAGATTAAGACCTGTAATACTTACTACTATCACAACGGTATTCGGTCTAGCAGCGGTTGCTTATGGTATTGGCGGGCTTGATCCGTTTTTGCAGCCGGCAGCGCTTACGTTAAGCTGGGGCCTTCTTTTCGGAACGCCGCTTACGCTTATATTCATACCGTGCGTATATGCCGTGGTGGACGACATTACATTACGCATCGCCCATCATGCTACGGTAAGGAAGGAGCGGGGTTCGGAAAATTCCAAAAAACGCTTTAACAAGCGTTGAATGTTTCCTTGACTTGGCATATATTTTCGCTATAATTATAGGAAGCAATCATAAAAGGGGTGAAAAAAATTGAGAGAGGGCATACTTAAGTCCTAAAAGAACGCAAGAGGAAAAAACGACGAAAATCCTGAACAAAAATCCTATCCTTATATCAATATTTGCAATCATCTTCTTTGTGGGAGCGCACTATTCCTACCACGAACCCGCTTTCGCCCGAGATGAAAAAAAAGAAATCCTTAATAACGGCCTGACGGTAATAATAAAAGAGGAGCATGCCCACCCTATTGTCTGTATTATGCTAACCGTGGATGCAGGCTTATCTTCCGAAGGCGCATACGGCGGAACCGGGATATCCCATTTTATCGAACACATGATTTTTAAAGGTACCCCAAAACGAAAACCCGGCCAGATCGAAGAAGAGGTTAAATCTTACGGCGGTGTAACAAATGCCTCAACGGGGCTCGATAACACGACCTACTACATAACGGTGCCCAGCGAATACACCCTGGAGGCGCTTGATCTCATGAACGATATGATTTTTCATCCAGCATTCGATAACGACGAAATCGAAAAAGAACGGGATGTTATACTGAAGGAGATAAGGTTAAACCGGGACGATCCCGCAAGGCGCGTTATGCGGCAACTCTGGCAAACGGCTTATCTGGAACATCCTTATAAATTGCCTGTAATAGGGCATAAAAACCTCTTCATGGAATTAAAAAGAAGCGACCTCGTAAAATATCATTCTACGCATTACACCCCCAACAACGCTATTTTGACCGTCATAGGCGATATCGACAAGGACAAAATACTTTCCGAGATAAAATCCACGTTTGCAAAATATGCGCGAAAACGCAGTCCGGCGATCGCGGTTTCTTTGGAGCCCCAGCAGAATTCCTCGCGCGAGCTTACGGGGTACACCCAGATAAATTTAGGGTATCTTGCGATGGGTTACCACACGGTGGAACTAACCAACAATGATCTCTATGCGTTAGATATTTTAGGAATAATACTCGGCGACTGGGACAATTCCCGGCTCAAAAAAAGACTGATTAAAGAGAGGGAACTCCTGTACACAGTAAGCTCTTTTAATTATACCCCAAAATACCCCGGCCTTTTTATCATATACGGCGTCGGCGATCCCGCAAAGCTGGAAGACTCCAAGAAGAAAATTCTCGAAGAAATTAAAAAAATAACCAAAGAAGGGGTAGAAAAGGCCGAATTGGAAGCTGCCAAAAATATGGTTATTGCAAGCTATATCGATTCGCTGGAGACTGCAAACGGCCTGGCGAAATCGCTATCGCAAAGCGAATTTTTGGCGGGCGACCCTGCATTTTTTGAAAAATACGTCGATAACACAAAAAAAGTGACCAAAGAAAGTATAAAACGTGTAGCCCGAAAATACTTGAACGAGAACAACCTGAGTGTCTCTTATCTATTTCCGGATTATGGCGTTTCGGAATCCGACGCTGCCGAAAAAGAAACCAAATCTACGAGTCTGCCTCAAAGGGTTGTCCTTCCAAACGGGATAAGCTTGATCTTAAAGGAAGACCATCGGATTCCGAAGGTTGCCCTTTTCGCGGCTTTCCTTGGGGGCGTAAGGGTGGAAACAAGGGACAATAACGGTATTTCTAATTTAACAAGCGCAATGCTCCTTAAGGGAACGAAAAAACGAAAGGAAGACAGAATTAAATCCGCTCTCGAGAGCATGGGAGGTTATATCTCGCATTTTAGCGGAAAAAATTCGTTCGGCCTGTCAATAGGCTTCCTGGCCGAAGACGCCGAGAGGGCGCTCGGGGTACTTGAAGACGTCACAGAAAATGCTACCTTTCCAGAGCTAGAGATAAAAAAACAAAAAGAGAAAATATACGCCGCTATAAAAAGGCAGGACGATGACATATACAGCATGGGTTTTTTAAAACTAAGGAAGGCGATCTTCGAAGATTATGCGTACGGGTTAAGAGCTATCGGCGAACGTGATTCCGTAAAAAATATCACGCGAAGGGATATTCAGGACTTTTATGAAAAGTTTTGCGTTTCAAATAACATGGTAATTTCCGTAGTCGGCGATTTTGAAGTTAAAAAGATGCGAGAGTCGATTGAAAACCGCTTTTCTGACATGCGCAATACCCCCCTTAAGATAAAAGCGGAAAAACCGATACCCCTCTCCGGCTTAAAAGAAATAACCTACAAGATGCCACGCGAACAGTCACTGGTAGTGATTGGTTTTAGGGGTACGACTCTTGCGAGCCGCGAAAAATATTGCCTCCAGGTCCTCGGTTCCGTTCTTTCCGGCGAAAACGGACGGCTTTACCAGTCGATAAGAAACACGCTGGGGCTTTCGTATACGCAAGGGGCTTTTTCGGCCCCGGGAATTGACACCGGTTACGTCGCCTCGTATGTCGCAACAGACAGGAAAAACCTTAAGAAAGCGACGGAAGTTTTGCTGAAAGAATTGGGAAAAATAAGAAGGGGTGAAATTTCAGAAGAAGAAGTCGAACTTGCCAAAAAATCCCTTATTGGCAGACATAAAATATCGTTACAAACCTACAATGCGCTGGCATACACAATGGTTCTAGGCGAACTCTACGGCACGGGCTTCGACGATTATGCAAATTTCCCGGAATACATATCCGGCATAACCAGGAACGATATAGTTAAAGCCGCAGAAAAGTACATTGATTTAAAAAATTTCGCAACCGTCAGTGTCATAGGCAAGGAAGATGAATAAACTCTCGCCCTACGCGCTTTCAACAGCATGGAATTACCGCGGCCACAAAGACGCCAAAGGCATCGCCGACGAGATTAAATCGCTTGGGTTCAACTCCGTGGAGCTTAACTTCGCCCTCACCAAAAAAGAGGTAGAAGGCTTTGTAAAACTTAAGGATTCCGGATATATAAACATTACCAGCACCCACAATTACTGCCCATTGCCGGACGGCGTAGATCCTAAAGATGCCTCACCGGAGTTTTATTCCTTATCCAGCCTCGATGACGACGAGAGGCTTACTGCTGTCAAGTTCACAAAAAAAAGCATGGACTTCGCAAAAAGGCTGGGCGCAACTACTCTCGTCCTCCATCTCGGAAGAGTGGACATAAAAGACAAAACCAAACAGCTTTTTTCCATTATGGATAAGGCGAAGTTTGAGGAAATAAAGAAAAACGCTCTTTTTGAGAGGGGGTCGAAGGCAAAGCCTTTTTTAGATAAGGCGATGAAAAGCCTGGAGGCGCTTTTAAAACATGCGGGAAAAATAGACCTGAATATTGCGCTGGAGAACCGGTACTACATAAAGGAAATCCCATCCCTGGAAGAGTTCAAAATAATCTTCAAGGCCATGAGCGACAGGCATCTTTTTTACTGGCACGATACGGGCCACGCCCAGATCTACGAAAACCTGTCGATTCTGAAATGCAACGATTATCTGAAAGAGCTGTCTAATCACTTGATTGGCGTTCATCTCCATGATATAATTTTATACAACGATCACCTCGCGCCGGGATGTGGAAACTTCGATTTCAAGCGGCTAAAGCCGTATATAAAAAACGATACGATAAAAGTGCTCGAAGCACATAAGGGAAAATCCACCCCGGAAGAGTTAAAGAGGTCTCGATTCTTTTTAAAAAAGGTGCTGGAATCATGATAAGAAGCCCTGTCGTAGCCGGGCAATTCTATACTGCCAGCGAGGCGCTCTTAAAAAAAGAACTGGCAGGCTTTGTAACTCAAAAAAAAGAGAAAATTAACGCGTTGGGCGTCGTGTCCCCGCATGCCGGATACATATATTCCGGCCCCGTCGCAGGGGATGTCCTATCTTCGATAGAACCAAAACCTACCTATATAATTCTCGGACCTAACCACACCGGTTTCGGCAAACCCTTCGGATTGGATCTGGAAAGAAGCTGGAAAACACCCCTGGGAACCGTTGAGGCCGACAAGGAACTGGGAGAAGCCATTCTCGGGCATTCAAAATATGTAGAAAAGGATTCTCTATGCCACAATTATGAACACTCCATAGAAGTTCAGCTTCCCTTTCTCCAGTATCTAGAGAAAGGTTTTACCTTTGTGCCCATAGTGGTAACCGGTGCCAAGAGCAAGGTATACAAAGACATCGGGACAGGACTTGCCGGCGCCATAAAAGATCTTAAAAAGAAAGTTACCATCATAGCCTCGAGCGATATGACCCATTACGAACCGCACGAGTCGGCAAAAGCCAAAGACAAGAAAGCAATAGACAAAATTCTGGCGCTTGATGTGGGTGGCTTTCTGGATACGATACAGAAATTCGATATCAGTATGTGCGGCTTTGCGCCAACAGCCATCATGCTCCAGGCCTGTATCGAGCTCGGAGCGAAAAAAGCAAAACTTACAAAATATAATACGAGCGGCGAGGCCTCCGGCGATTACTCGAGCGTCGTAGGGTACGCCGGAATTGTAGTTTATTAAAATGCCTTTATTTAAAAAACCGAAAGTCGCACTAGCCCTTGGAGGCGGAGCAGCCCGCGGAATAGCAAATATCGGGGTATTAAAGGTCCTCGAGAAAGAGCGTATACCCATTGACTTGATTGTAGGCTCAAGCATAGGTGGTTTGGTAGGCGCAGCATATGGCCTGGGGGTGCCCACTTATAGAATGGAGAAGGCCGCATTAAAATTTTCGTGGGCTAAACTGGCCGATTTCTCGATATCAAAAATATCGATAATCAAGGGCAAGAAACTGGCAAAACTAATAGAAGAATTCACGGATAAGAAAAGGTTTGAAGACGCGCAAATACCTTTTGCTATCACCACAACCGATATCGAAACCGGCGAGGAGCTTATGCACACAAAAGGAAATCTGCAAAAAGTTATCCAGGCAAGTTGTTCCTGGCCCGGAATCTTTGCACCGGTTACGATCGATGGCAGGAAGCTCACCGACGGCGGCATACGTAACAGCATACCTGTAAAAATGGCAAAACGCCTCGGCGCCACAACGGTTATCGCCGTCGATATCGGGTTCTCGGTCAAAAAAGGAAAGTTGGACAATTTGTTCCAGATGTTCATACAATCCATACAGATCCTCGGCGAAGAACTGGACAGGTACCAGTCAATGCAGGCAGATATTATTATAAAGCCGAAATTGCACAACATAGACCAATTCGCCTTTCATCGCGCCAAAAGGGCGTTGTTGGACGGTGAAGAAGCAGCAAGAAAGGCTATTCCGGTAATAAAGAAAAAATTAAGGCTTGATCCAGGGCTATGGAAACGATAACCGTTATACTCCTTTTAATCATTGTCGGCCTGGTTCTATTTATAATATTCAAGACTGCGAAAGAAGGCCGCATGGATGAAAAGATACAATCCACGATCAACGAAAAATTCGTGGGTTTTCAGGATGCCCTCCACAGGACAATGGAAACTGCCCGCCGCGAGGTGGAAATGTCAAAAAACATAATATCGGACCACGCCATAAAGACCCTCGATACGATAAAAAACATGGGTGTTACCTTAGAGAGAATGCTCGAACAGCAAAAAGAAGCAAGTGATCTTGGCAATTCGCTCAAGTACCTTCTTCAAACGCCCAAATTAAGAGGTAGCTACGGCGAGGAGGTGCTGGAGGAGATGTTGGACAGGGTATTGCCGAAAGGGGTCTGGGAAAAACAATATGCAATAGAGGGTAGAGAGACGGTTGACGCCGTCGTAAAATACAAAGATATCGTCATACCGATTGACGCAAAATTCCCGCGAGAAATCTACGAAAGGTACCTAAACGTCCCAGAGGGTGAGGAGAAAAAGAAAAACTGGAAATTATACGAAGAGGGCCTGAAGGTACAGATAAGCTCAATAAAGAATAAATACATAAAGCCGCATAAGGGGACTTCCGATTTTGCGCTAATGTTTATCCCTTCCGAATCGATATATTACGAAACGATCGCGGAGAAAAACTTCCTTGGAGACCCCTCTAGCATTTACGAATTCGCGCGCAGCCAAAACGTGGTCCCGGTAAGCCCGAACACGTTCTACGCATTCTTGCAGATCATAATCCTGGGCATACGAAATATCGACATAATTAAAAGTGCCAAAAAGCTCCGGGAGGCATTGATAAAAATAGAGAGGAATTTCAAGCGCTTCTACAGTAAATATGAAGAGATAGGCGCCTGTCTTGACAAGGCCCGGAATGCCTACAAAGTCGGCGACACACATATATCGCGTTTCAAGGATAATATCGAATCCACGCTAAAGCTAGACCTTCCAAATCCACCGCAAATCGAAAACTCCAACACCAAAGAATAAAGAAAAAACGGAATTCCAAACCGCATTTTCACTTTACTATTTGAACTAATTATGCTATATTAACTCCTTAAATGAAGGCGAAAATTTCCACGATTTTGCGGGTGTTTATAAGCGGCGGGCTGGTTGCGATTCTTTTGTGGAGCATGAGATCGCACTTCCCAGGCATAGCAAACACGCTTTCAAGAACCAACATCTTCATATTTTCTCTGGCCGTTCTCATGTTCATTTTTATCGTAACCATTGTATCATCGAGGCTCAAGCTTCTCTTTGTAGGTGAAGGGATTCATATTCCGCTCGGGAGGGTAATCCAGCTTTCCTTCATAGGTTATTTTTTCAATAATTTCATGCCTACGGCTGTCGGCGGAGATATCGTAAAAGCTTATTACGCATCGAAGCAGACAAAAGAAACGGCAAAGTCGTTCATAGCGGTCTTCATGGACCGTTTTATAGGCTTATTTTCATTTATATGCATTGCGGCATTCGCGCTCTTTATTTCGTGGAAGAATCTAAATAATGAGCTTAAGGCGCTCATCCTTATATCTACCCTGTGCGGCATAGCCTCATTCATAATCATCCTGAATCAGGCTATCGCAAAATTCATA
The DNA here is from genome assembly GCA_016782425.1 of Candidatus Omnitrophota bacterium. Classification (GTDB taxonomy): domain Bacteria; phylum Omnitrophota; class Gorgyraeia; order JABMRN01; family RBG-13-46-9; genus JABMQJ01. Next base: position 60,743 of record JADHYN010000003.1, on the reverse strand, counting down.
CTCAAAGCCTTTTCAAAACTAAAACTCTGGAATATAGGCCAGCGGCTTTCAAAGGTCTACATGGCAGTGCACGAATACAGAAACAGGAAAGCCCTTATCTTTGCGGTAATCGGCATCTCGATAATATGTCAAAGTTTTTATTTCTCGATGATATATTTACTGGCAAGGGCACTCGGCACTGACCTCAGACCAACGACTGTTTTTCTGATCATGCCCATAGTGAGCGTCATCAGCATGTTGCCGTCGCTCGGCGGACTTGGGATTCGTGAGGGTGCGATAGTCGCACTTTTTGGCCCTTTTATCGGCAGCGACAACGCGTTTTCACTAAGCATACTGCTTTTGGCAACGCTACTTATCACGAGTCTTGTGGGTGCTGTAATTTACATCTCTGCTTCCCAGTTTAAAATAAAACAGTCGGAGATATCTGCGTTAGACGCTTATCGGGTAGGGTAGATAAAAAGGAGGCAAAATGCCAAAAATACTTGTTATACACGGTCCGAATTTAAATCTCTTAGGTGCGCGGGAAGTCGATATATATGGAAAAGTTACGATAGACCAGATCAATAATGAACTAAAAAGTGTAGCCGAAAAAAGGAAAGTCGATATCGAGATAATGCAGTCCAACCACGAAGGAGAGATTGTAGACGTTATCGGAAAAGCAAAGAAAAATAAAGTAAATGCTGTTTTAATAAACCCCGCGGCTTATACGCATACGAGCGTTGCCATACGCGACGCCGTAAGCGCATGCGGCGTACCGACAGTTGAGGTTCATCTTTCTAACATATATGCCAGGGAAGAGTTCAGGCATACTTCGCTAATCGCGCCTGTCGCAAAGGGGCAGGTGGCGGGCTTTGGAAAAACCAGCTACTTATTGGGCTTAGAGGCCGCCATTGAGCTGGCAAGTAAATAGATGGAGAAAATCAGCTACTTAACCAAAGCGGCCAAAATCACCGTTAGTATTTTCAATGCCGTGTCAAACGAAATAAAACCCGGTGCCCGGGAGTGCGAAATTGCCCGTAGAATCGAAAGTATTATAAAAAAAAGGGGCTTCAAGCGTTCTTTCAGAACCATAGTTGCAAGTGGCCCGAATGCGGCAAAGCCGCATGCAAAAGTAACAGGGCGGAAGATAAAAAAATCCGATTTGGTCGTAGTTGATTTTGGGGTTATCTATAAGGGGCGTCATTCCGATTTTACAAGAACCGTAATTGTCGGCAGGATAAGCCCCCGGATGCGTAGGCTTTATAACACTGCAAAAATGGCCCAGAGAATGGCTATAAAGAGCGTAAGGCCAGGACTTGCAATATCGGATTTCGTAGGAGGCATTTACGGTTACATCAGAAAAAAAGGCTTCGGAAAGTACATCCTGCATTCTCTGGGGCATGGAATAGGAAAAAAGGTTCATGAAGCGCCAAAGCTATCGGAAAAAAACAGGCGCATGTTGAAGAAGAATATCGTCGTAACCATAGAGCCGGGCCTCTATATAAAAGGGAAATGCGGAGTAAGGATAGAAGATATGGTTTTTATCGGTAAGAAGAAAAGAAGGGTGTTGACGAAATGATTACCGCGCGTCAATTTAAAAACGGATTCGTCATCGAAATAAATAAAGCACTTCACCTTGTTCTGCATTCGCAGCACATAAAGCCGGGTAAGGGCAACGCTTTTGTCAGGGTAAAGCTAAAAAATCTACAAAACGGCTCTATCGCAGAAAGGACATTCAGGCCGGAAGACAGCTTCACGCAGGCCTTTATCGAAGAGAAAAAAATCCAGTATCTTTATAAAGACCAGTCCGGTTATCACTTCATGGATCAGGCAACATACGAGCAAATCGCGATTGATGAGGAAAAGATAGAAGACAGCTTAAAATTCCTGAAGGACGGTATGGAGATTGCGGCCTCTATACACAAAGATTCAATAATCAGCATATCGCTTCCGGCCTTCGTAAACCTAAAGGTCAAATATACGGAACCCGGAATAAAGGGGGATACCGCCAAGGGGGGCTCAAAGCCTGCTACCCTGGAAACGGACGCAGTTATAAAAGTACCGCTATTTATAAATACGGGTGATACGATAAAAATAGATACACGTACCGGCGAATATTCGGGCCGCGCGTAGAAAAAGGAGCGAAAAATGAACATAAAAAAGATCGAAGAAGTTATCCGCTTAATGGAGAAGCACGATCTCACGGAAATAAGTATTGAGGAAGAGGGGGCAAAACTTCATCTCTGTAAGGGTGCTGCGGGCCATATCGAAAAGACAATTCAAATGCCTTCGCCCGTAGCTACTCCCAGAGAAGGCCGAGTGCCATCGGCACCAACAAAAGAAGAAACCGGGAATGTCGTAGAGATCAAAGCGCCTATGGTAGGAACTTTTTACAGATCGCCCGCTCCGGATGCCAAACCTTTTGTGGATATTGGGCTCAAGATAAACAAAGGCGAGGTCGTGTGCATCATTGAAGCGATGAAACTGATGAATGAGATAAAGTCCGAGGTCAAGGGTAAAATCGTGGACATACTTGTTGAAAACGGAGACCCCATTGAATTCGGACAGGTGTTGTTTTTGGTAGAACCGGCGTAAAATGTATGTTTTCGAAAATACTAATAGCAAATCGCGGTGAAGTTGCGATAAGAATTATCAGGGCCTGCAAAGAGCTTGGTATTAAAACTGTCGCTGTTTTTTCCGAAATTGACAGTGAATCCCTGCACGTGCGGCTGGCCGACGAAGCCGTATGCATAGGAAAGGCTCCTGCAAGCGACAGTTATTTAAATATACCGAGCATAATAAGCGCCGCTGAAATAACAGACGTCGAGGCCATACATCCCGGATACGGGTTCCTCGCCGAAGATGCTCATTTTGCAGAAATCTGCGAGTCCTGCCAGATAAAATTCATCGGCCCTACGCCCGAAAATATACGCCTCATGGGAGATAAAATGGCGGCCAAGCAGACTGCAAAAAAGGCCGGGCTTCCCACTATACCGGGAAGCCTTAATGTTGTTAACGCAAAGGAAGAGGCATTAAAAGTAGCGAAAAAGATAAAATATCCTGTTATAATAAAAGCTGCCATGGGCGGTGGCGGCAAGGGAATGCGCATCTGCCATAACGACGTAAGGCTAGTAGGCGCTTTCCTCACGGCGCAGAGAGAAGCAGAAGCTGCTTTCGGTAATCCAAGCGTCTATATCGAAAAGTATGTAGATAATCCGCGACACATTGAATTTCAGTTATTAGGAGATTCCCACGGCCACGTTATACATCTCGGCGAACGGGACTGCACGGTTCAAAGGCGGCATCAGAAACTCATCGAAGAATCGCCGTCTCCTATCCTTAACAGGAAAATGAGAAAGAAGATGGGCGAGCTTGCGGTGAAATGCGCCAAATCCATAGGCTATGTTAACGCCGGCACGATTGAATTTCTGCTCGATAAAAACAATAATTTCTATTTCATGGAGATGAATACACGGATCCAGGTTGAGCACCCCGTTACGGAAATGTTAACGGGTATCGACATCGTTAAAGAACAGATAAGAATCGCCGGCGGCGAGAAGCTCGGAAAGAAACAGGACGATGTCGAGTTCAGGGGAAGCTCGATCGAATGTCGTGTTTACGCAGAGGATCCTGAACACGACTTCAGGCCGTGCCCGGGTAAAATTACGGCGTTAAATCTGCCGGGCGGACTCGGCGTAAGGGTAGACACGCATATATATCCCGGATACGAGATATCGCCTTATTATGATTCCATGATTGCTAAGCTTATTTCTTACGCGGATACAAGGAGGCTTGCAATTTCCGTCATGCAGCGCGCCCTGGAAGAATTCATTATAGAACCGATTAAAACAACGGTTCCGTTTCATAGTAAAGTATTAGCGGATCCCTCGTTCCTGAGAGGAAAATATTCTACGGCATTTGCGGATAAGATGTTGGAAAAGAAATAAAAATAAAAAGGGGGTACAAAATGCGGCTTATAAGAAGTTTGGTCATTATTATGCATACACTTCTCTTTGTGATTATAGGGGGGGTGTGTTTGCTCTTGTCCCTGAATTTATTATCATCGGACGAACTGGCAAATGCGATAAATTACATCTACACCGATCCAAATGTGCAACTGGCTCTCGGCGTAGCCGGAGGCATGTTCATTTTAATAGGGCTTTTACTGGCCTATATAAATCTGGGCAGGTTGCAGGGAGAGAAAACGATTGCATTTGAAAATCCGGAAGGGCAGGTAACGGTCTCGTTGTCTGCCATAGAAGATTTTATAAAAAAGAGCGTGCGGCATCTGTCGGAAGTAAAGGAACTCCGCGCAGATGTTACAGCTAGCAAAAAAGGAATCAATATCGTGTGCAGGGCAACGATATTTGCCGATTCCAACATACCCGAAACAACGGAAAGGCTTCAGAATATCGTGAAGTCAAAGGTTCGGGACATGCTTGGCGTAGAAGAAACAATTAACATAAAAATCCATGTAACAAAAATATCCTCAACGAGGGGTAAGGGCGAAGTGCAACAAACACCAAAAGAAAATGCGGAAACGTCCAGGCGCTTGCCTTTGGGCGGACTTGAGTAAGGGGGTAATATGAGTATAAAACGAATCGGGATATTAACTGGCGGCGGCGATTGTCCGGGTTTGAACCCCGCTATACGGGCAATCGTAAGAAAAGCACTCAGCGAAAACATCTCCGTAGTGGGGGTTAAGAACGGCTGGAAGGGGCTGATTGAAAGAAATATCGTTGATCTTGATCTTAAGTCTGTTTCCGGCATCCTGCCGAAGGGTGGAACGATCCTGGGAACAAGCCGGACTAACCCATATAAAAAAGAAGGCAATGCTGAAAAGGTTAAAAAGAACATAAGAGCGCTGAAATTAGAGGCTTTTATTGCCGTAGGCGGAGACGATACACTGGGAGTCGCGTTTAAATTCTATAAAGAAGGGATTAAAATAGTAGGCGTACCAAAAACGATTGACAACGATCTATCGTGCACGGATTTCACGTTTGGTTTTGATACCGCTGTTAATATTGCCACCGAAGCCATAGACAGGTTGCATACGACAGCCGAAAGCCACCACCGCATTATGGTAGTGGAGATAATGGGTAGACACGCCGGTTGGATAGCGACATATGCCGGTATCGCAGGCGGGGCAGACGTAATACTCATCCCTGAGGTCCCTGTCAAGATGAATGACGTATGTCGTATGATAAAAAAGAGGCATGAAAGGGGAAAAAACTTCAGCATTGTGGTAGTCGCAGAAGGGGCGAAGCTCGAAGATTATGATTTAATTTTGAAAACCAAGGAGAAAGACTCCTTCGGTAATGTGCTACTCGGCGGCATTGGCCACGTGGTCGGAAAAGAACTGGAAAGGCAAACGGGATTTGAAACACGCGTGACGGTATTGGGACATATCCAGCGCGGCGGTACCCCAAGCGCGTTCGACAGAGTGCTTGCAACCAGATTCGGCGTAAAAGCAGTCGAGCTTTTGTTAAACGGGGAATTCGGAAAGATGGTGGCGCTTAAGGGTAATGAAATCGTAGGGGTGCCCCTGGAAGATGTCATCGGAGAGATTAAGAGTGTGGATATGAAGCTTTACAAAATAGCCAAAATATTCTTCGGTTGAAGAGAGAAGAAGGAAAGCATGGCTAACAAAATAAAAAAAATGATAAAAGCAAATCAAGAGGTCGTGGGAAAACTTCTATCCGAAGAGAATCTCGATGCGATCACGACCGCGGCTGAGGGGATAATCTCTGCTTTGAAAAAAGGCGGGAAGGTTCTCGTCTTCGGAAACGGCGGAAGCGCCGCCGACAGCCAGCATATGGTTGCCGAACTTGTCGGTCGGTTTAAGAAGGAGCGAAAGGGGATACCCGCAATCGCGCTTACTGCGAATACCTCAACCATTACGGCACTTTCGAATGATTACGGTTACGAGGTAACTTTTGCACGCCAAATTGAAGCCCTCGCGAAAAAAGGGGATGTCGCAATCGGCATATCAACTAGCGGCACTGCAAAAAATGTCATCGCGGCCGTCGAGAGGTCCAAGGAAATGGGTCTTTTGACCATAGGGCTCACAGGAAAAGGCGGTGGCAAAATTAAAGCGATAGCTGATCTCTCGATTGTTGTCAAGTCGGATGACACACCCAGGATACAAGAGGCACACATTCTCGTAATACATATTTTATGTGAACTAGTAGAAGACAAATGGGTAAGTTGAAAAATCTTACGGAAATTAAAAAGATAGTCACGGACTTAAAGCGGAAAAAGAAAAAGGTAGTTTTTACAAACGGCTGTTTTGACATACTGCATTACGGGCATCTTAAGTACCTTGAAAAATGCAAGCGTCTCGGTGATGTCCTCGTAATCGGCCTGAATAGTGACGCCTCCGTAAAAAAAATCAAAGGAAAAAAGCGCCCTATAACCGGCGAGAAGGAGCGGGCGGCCGTTTTGTCTTCGCTTGAATTTGTCGATTACGTAATCACTTTCAACGATGCGACCCCCGCGAAGCTTATAAAAGCGCTTACGCCTGATGTTCTTGCCAAGGGCGGCGATTGGAAAACAAAAGATATTGTGGGTGGAAGACACGTAAAAAATCACGGGGGCAGGGCAGTCTCAATACCGTTTATAAAAGGCTACTCGACAACGAAGATCATAAAGCGGATTAAAAAGACGTAGTTCTCATGAATAAAACATTAAGGCTCGTTGACGCGAACCTGAACAGATCACGCGAGGGCTTGAGGGTTTGCGAGGACATAGCGCGGTTTATATTAAACGATAAAAAGTTAACCCGTTCTTTTAAAATTTTGCGGCACAGAATCGGTGCGCTTACGAAGAGATTGAATAAGGAAAATGCCATCCTTTTAAAGTCTAGAAACGTAAAAAAGGACATCGGCCGAAAAACTGGTTTCCGGGAAGGAAAAAGGAAAAACATCCCGGATATTTTTTGTGCAAATGCCGAGCGCGCAAAGGAATCCTTGAGGGTCCTTGAGGAAATCGCAAAACTTTTAAACAAACGGACATCGGAAAGTTTCAAGAAAATACGTTTCAGGGTATATGAGCTTGAGAAAAAATCCCGCATCAAACTGGAAAGTCTACGGCATAATTGACAGCAAGGTAATAAAGCGTAAGGACCCCGAAAAAATAGCGCTTTCCCTGTTCAAATCTGGAGTGAATGTTGTCCAGTTGAGATACAAAAACTGCCCTTCGTATAAACTTGTCGGCATCGCAAAGAATATCCAGCAGTTAGCGAATAAAGCTCGAGGGGTTTTGATTATAAACGACAGGCCGGATGTTGCGCTGGCAAGCAAAGCAGGCGGGATACATATGGGAGAGGCCGATATGCCTCTTCGAACCGCACGCCTCCTTTTAACGCCTCGGGGCATAATCGGAAAAACAGTGCACAGGGTTGGAGAAATAAAAAAAATTAAATTCGAAAAAATAAATTATATAAGCGTAGGGCCCATATTTGCCACGCCTCTTAAAAAGACTTTAAGGAAACAAGGGGTACACTTTATTAAAAAGATAAAAAGACACGCTTCGATACCTCTTTTTGCTATCGGCGGAATTAACGAAAAGAACCTGAAAGAGGCACTGGAAGCGGGGGCGGATGGCGTTTGTGTTGCGAGAGCCACACCTCGTGCAAAAAGTTTAATTCGAGAAGTGGAAAGGTATAAACGTGACTCTAATTGAAAAATCAATAAAGGGCATACAATCGCCCTTTGTTAAAAAAATATCCAGAGCCGAAGGTGTAGAGACAAGAGAACTACTCAAAAACCTCGCCAACGGAACAGCCGTTATTCCAAAAAATAAGGCGAGGTCTTTCAAAAAACCCTGCGCCATAGGTAGGGGTTTGCGAACAAAGATCAACGCAAATATCGGGACCTCCAAAGACTACTCAAGCATAAATTTTGAACTGAAGAAACTAAAGGCTGCCGAGGGTTTGGGCGCAGACACCGTCATGGATCTTTCTACAAGCAAGGACTTAAAAAGGGTAAGGGCGAGGATTCTTGAGAAGTCGAATATACCCTTAGGAACCGTGCCCGTTTACGAAATTGCAATTCTCGGTCGCAAAAAGTACGGCAGCCTCGGCAAAATCCCGGAGAGTTTTTTTATTAAAGCCATAGAGGCACAGGCAAAAGAAGGCGTGGATTTTTTCACGATACATGCCGGGGTAACGCAAAAAACACTGAATTCCTTAAAGAGAAGTAGCCGCCTTATGGGCATCGTCTCAAGGGGCGGGGCTATTCTCGTGAATTGGATGCTCGAAAACTCCAAAGAAAACCCGTTATACAGTATGTTTGACGAGATAGTCGATATCGCGAAAGAATTCGACATAACTTTGAGTCTCGGAGACGGAATGAGACCCGGCGCTATCGTAGACGCAACCGACGATCCGCAAATCGACGAATTATTAACGCTCGGCCATTTACAAAAGAGGGCCTTTAAAAAAGGCGTACAGGTCATCATCGAGGGTCCCGGACATGTCCCTCTAAACCAGATAAAAGCCAACGTGGAATTGGAAAAATCTATATGTAACGGCGCACCCTTCTACGTATTGGGTCCGATTGTTACCGATATAGCACCCGGATATGACCATATAACAAGTGCTATCGGCGGAGCTATAGCAGCGGGATACGGAGCTGATTTTCTGTGCTACGTAACGCCGGCGGAACACTTAAGGCTTCCGACCATAGAGGATGTTAAAGACGGGGTTGTAGCAGCAAAGCTTGCGGCTCACGCTGCGGATGTCGCAAAAAATGTGCCCGGTGCAGTCGAAAAAGACATTGCGATATCAGGTGCCCGGGTTTCACGGAACTGGAAGCGGCAATTCAAACTCGCGATCGACCCGGAAAAGTGCAAAAGGTATAGAAAAAGTTCAACCCCTGCGATAAAAGACGTTTGTACGATGTGTAGCGAATATTGTTCTCTTAAAATAAGCGAGAAATGTTTGAAGGGAAGAAGGCGGCTATAACACAATGGTAGTGTGCCAGCTTCCCAAGCTGGTTACGCGGGTTCGATCCCCGCTAGCCGCTCTCTACAAGGTGCGGCTTCAGCGAAAAAAGTGCGGATTTCTCTTTTTTCGCTTCAGCCCGCTAACGAGAAATAAGGCGGGGCTTGCGCCCGCACCTGTTTAAGGAGACAACTTTTTTCTAGGTTTCTTTAAAAAAGTTTTCTCCTTAATGTTCCTCTTTCAAAAAAGATGGCTGTACCCCTTCCTAACTGGAAGGAAAGTTGATAACGTTAACTGGATTTAAGACAAAACCTAACGGTTTTTTCTTAACAATCTTTTTCCCATAAGATGAAACGGTTATATTTAAGTTTATTGTTGGTAATATTTTTAAGCGGTTGTGCTACGGTGGCGTACCACCCAACCGATATCGGAAGAACCTCAACTCCTGGAATTTACCACGAAGTTGAAAGAGGCCAAACCCTGTGGAACATATCCAGGATATACAATGTTGATCTTGAAAAAATCATCAGGGCGAATCGCCTGCCTGATGCGAGTAAAATAGAAGTCGGCCAGCTTGTTTTTGTCCCGGAAATCCGCGACCCTGGCCGAAAAAAAGTTTATGTTAAAAGTTCCAAGTCGGAAAATTTTATATGGCCCGTAAAAGGGATTATTGTCTCGTATTTCGGCTCGATGAATAATATGGTAAAAAATAAGGGCCTAAACATACAGGCTCGTGATGGTTCTAATGTTGTCGCCTCCCTGAGTGGGAGGGTAACATTCGCCAGTGATCACATGAAGGGTTACGGCAAAACTATTATAATAGACCATCCTGGCGGACTCCAAACCGTGTATGCGTATAACAAACAAAATCTTGTTAATCCAGACCAACGGGTAAAGCAGGGTGAAGTAATAGCGAAGGTCGGCAAGACCGGAAGGGCACAAAAGCCGACTCTTCATTTTGAAATAAGAAAAAATCACAAACCACAAAATCCGTTTTATTATTTGCCATGACGCACCGTCAGATAGGAACGTACTATGTTAAGTGAACCGGCTGTAGACAAAGCTTTCTTCGGCAGGGAAAAAATTCTCGGCATCTTGGAAAAAAGGGTAAACGCCCTCAAAGGCGGCTATAGGCAGAACGTCGCCCTGACAGGACAGATGCTCGCCGGGAAGTCATCTATCTTGCATCAATTCCTACACACGCTCAAAGACCGCTCGCTTATTCCCATCTATATAGAAGTCGTCGAAGAGCCTTTTTCATCGTTTGTCGACAAATTCATAGCAACTCTTCTTTATAACTATCTTATCTCCTTGGAGCTTGAGGCCGAGAAGGATCTTTCGAATCTCATGGAAAAGGCAGAACCCCTTATCCCGCACACCACGCTTGCCATAAAAAAGGTAAAAAGCGAGCTATCCAGAAAAAATTACAACGACGCTTACAGGAAGCTCTTAAACCTCACCTCGACCCTCAAGGAAGAAACGGGTAAGTCCTGTGTCGTTATTCTGGATGAATTTCACAATCTGGAGTTTTTAAAGATAAAAAAGCCCTATCTCCATTTCGGAAAAATCATGATGATCCAGAAGGATACCATGTATATAGTCTCGAGTTCACAGAAAAACACCATAAAAAAGATACTCTCGGAGAAACTGGCGCTTTTATACGGCAATTTCGAAATCATAGAGGTTTCCGGATTTGATAACAAAACAGCGCGGGCATTTCTGGAGGAAAAGCTCCAAAGCTGCACCATCGGGCAAGGCCATCTTGAATATCTCATCGATTTCACGGATAGAAACCCGTTTTATCTCGACGCCATATCGAAGAAAATAGCGGAAATCGCGAATTCCCGCAGACTCATCTCCATAGGCGAAGATGTCATAATCGAGGCGTTTACCTCGCTCATGTACAACACTAACGGAACCATTAACCAGTATTTTACAAACAACATAATGAACCTCTTTGAAAAAGGCTTAAGAGAGGATTATTTAGACGTGCTCATAGCCGTGGCCTGTGGTTTTAATACATTAAAAGACATAGCAAGGTGGTTTGACAAAAAGAATCCCGGTGGCTTTACCCGTAAGACCTCGCATCTTGCAGAACTGGATATAGTTTATAAAAACGGGGTATTCTATGAGGTATTCGACAAGGTGTTTAAATTCTGGCTGAAAACCGTATATCATAAAAAGAAAACATCCCTTGTCGATGATATCGTAAGCCGGACAAACGATTTTAAAGAAGATGTCAAGGACGATATAGATGAATATTTGACAGAACGCCAGAAAGATATAACCGAACATATAAAAGAACTCCTTTTGCTTTTCAACGGGGAGGTGGTAGAAATCGAAAAAAGACACAGAAAGCTTCCGCGGTTTGTCAATGTTGAAAGCGAAAAGCGCGAAAAATGTGTCGATCTCGTCGCATGTCAACTGTCGCATAAATACTGGGTGTTCCAGGTAGGGCGGGACAAGACCGACGAATTGGCTATCCTGAATTTTATCGAACGCTACTATCCGATGCGCGATAAGGTGGCGAAAAAGATATGCGTGGCACTCGGCGGGATCGATTCGAACGCCCTCTTGCTGGCCAAGGAGAGAAACATATGGGTGTGGAATCTCGAAAATATCAATGCCATCTTAAGACTCTATAAAAAACACGACCTGATATGCAGATAAAAAAAATAGGCGTTATTTCTGACACGCATATTCCGAAGACGGCGCCCGACCTACCCGAAAGCGTATACAGGGAATTACAAAACGTTGACATGATACTTCACGCAGGAGACATTGACGAGATGGCTCTCTTGGAAAGGCTGCAAAAGATAGCACCCACACATGCCGTCTACGGCAATATGGATATGCCCGAGGTAAAAGCAGCGCTTCTGCAAAAAGAAATAATTGAGGTGGAGGGATTTAAAATAGGTTTGATACACGGATACGGGCCTCGAGCCAGGGTTGCGGATGCGGTAGCAAAAGAGTTTACGAGGGTTGACGTTATAGTATTCGGTCATTCTCATTCGCCGTTTAATGAGAAGATTAAAAAGACTCTTTTCTTTAACCCGGGCAGCCCAACAGACAAGGTTTTCGCTGCCTATAACAGCTTCGGAATCCTGGAAGTAGGAAAAGAGATAACGGGAAGAATAGTGAAATTGTCGTAAATAGGATTGGGGGAATCCATGGATAAAATATGGGCACCTTGGCGGAAAAAATATATAACTTTAAAAAAAAGTAAGCGTTGCATATTTTGCATCGGTAAAGAAAAACTGGCCTCCGACCGAAGGAATTACATCTTAAAAAGAAATAAAAGTGCTTTTTCGATCTTAAACCGTTATCCATACAATAATGCGCATGTAATGATCGCACCGTACCGGCATATCAAGAGCCTGGAACTGTTAAAAAAAGATGAACTCCTGGACCTCATGGACCTTTTAAATCATACAAAGAAAAAAATAGATAAACGGCTTAAACCCTCTGGTTATAATATCGGCTTAAATATAGGGAAAATTGCCGGGGCCGGGTTCCCGGGCCACGTCCATATACATATTGTACCCAGATGGGTGGGCGACACAAACTTTATGCCGGTCGTATCGGATGTAAAAATCGTTTCATATTCGCTTGATGAGATATACAATTTGTTGAAGGGCTAAAAACTACGAGATGCTGACCAGAAAAGAAATCGAAAAAGAGGAGTATTTGATACTGGCGCCTTATGCCACAAAATCTAAGGAAACACAAGGCCGCGTTTATAAAGAAAAAGAGCACCCTTACAGATCCGCGTATCAAAGAGATAAAGACAGGATTATTTATTCAACCGCCTTCCGAAGATTAGAATATAAAACGCAAGTTTTTGTCAATCACGAAGGTGATCACTATAGAACGCGACTTACGCACACCCTTGAAGTGGCCCAGCTTGCCAAGACCATAGCCAGGGCACTCAGGCTAAACATCGAGCTCGTAGAAGCCATTGCGCTGGCGCACGACCTTGGGCATACTCCATTCGGACATTCCGGTGAAGAGACCCTGCGGGAGTTAATGGCAGACCACGGCGGTTTTGACCACAACTCCCAGGGGTTAAGGGTTGTTGATCTCTTGGAAGAAATATATCCACAATTCCCGGGCCTCAATTTAACTCACGAGGTAAGGGAGGGGATCATAAAACACTCGACGCCTTTCGATACGCCACGACCTTATATCCCTTTTGAAAGCAAGGGCTTGCCGTCGTTGGAAATACAGGCCGTGGATATCGCTGACGAGATTGCATATGATAATCACGATTTAGACGACGGATTAACCAGCGACCTCATAAAGGAAGAAAGCTTAAGCGATATAAAATTGTGGGAAAATACCTCCCGTACCATAAAACAAGATTATCCGAAGATAAATAAGAAAATAAAAAAATCACAGATAGTAAGAACCCTTATCGACATGCAGGTAACCGACCTCATAAAGAACACCGAAAAAAGGATAAAAAAGTACAAAATTAAATCGCCCAGCAGTGTAAGAAAACTTCCGGAAAGAATAGTGCTTTTCTCGGGCGAAATGGATGTTTTACGAAGGCCCTTTAAAAAGTTCCTTGCAAAAAATCTTTACCAGCACTATAGAGTCATAAGAATGTCCCAAAAGGCCTCGAGGATAATAAGGGATCTCTTCGAAGCCTATACCCAAAATCCCGAGCAGCTTCCGTCTTCGCAAGCAGCAAGGCTCAAGAAGGAAACAAAATACATAGTCGTGCGTGATTACATAGCGGGGATGACCGATCGCTATGCACTTGACGAATATAAAAAGTTTTTTGACCCCTACAAGAAGGTGTAAATATCATGAAGAATAGTTTTGAAAAAACCGAAAGGCAAAAAGAATTTTTAAACTACCTGGAGAAAAATGTCGACTTAAAAAGAGTAACGACTATTTCATCCAAGCTCCTCGGCCCCTTTGTAATGTGCCTCATAAGTAGAGAAAGCGCAATGAGCGAAAAGAAATTAGCGCGCGTGTTATGTAAATCTCTTAAAAAAGGCGAGCACGCCAGAAAAAGCTGTATTCGAATGGTTAATAGCACCATAAAAAAAGCCGAGAAGTCCAAAAAGAACGAGTCGTTTAAGTGCTCCGTAACTAATTACGGTTTCTGCTTTCCCCTTGTCGATAACAACGAGGCTTTCGGCTACATAATAGCCTGGAGACTCCAAAAGGAGCCCCCGCCGCCCATGATCGCTTTCTTTGCCTATTTTGTCGAAACTACCTTGCGCGGGACAAAAAAAGAATTAGATTTAAATCAGCTTTATAAGACGATACAGCCACGCGCCATAGCCCTTTCAACCGTACATACCGTCCACCGGCTGATAAGCTCATCCTTATACCTGGACGAGCTTCTATCGCGGATAGCCAGGCTTTCGATGCAAATCATAAAGGCGAACCGATGTTCGATAAAATTGCTGGACAGCAAGAAAAAAACACTCCTCCCAAAAGCCACCGTAGACCTCAGGACAAAGAAAGCCAAATTAAAAAAGGTAAAAATAGGAAGGTGGGCGCCTGGTAAAGCAGTTAAATACGAAAAATCGATATGGAGCAACCAGTACCTGGCAACACCTCTTATCGACGAGGAGACCATAGGCGTCATTACTCTATACGATAAGGTAGACAACCAGCCATTTGATAATTTTGACGTTGAAATAATGAAAACCCTTGCCGAACAATCCGCTATTGCCATAAAGAACGCCCAGCTCTACAGGGAACAGGAAAAGCTGACCATGGGAAGCATCAAAGCGCTAGCCCAGATTATTGAAAGTAAGGGTACCGGAATAGGCAAGCCAAAAACCAGCTTCTTGCGAATCGTCCATTTGATCGGTCAGGAGTTCGACATGAGACAGCACGAGCTCAAGACGCTGCAATACGCCACCCTGCTACACGATGCGGGCGAACTCATGGTTCCCGATGAGGTCTTACGAAAAAAAGGAAAGCTCACCGATAAAGAATACAGATTAATAAAAGAACATCCTCTAAAAGGCGCAAGAATAATAAAATCCCTGAAATCGCTTAAATCGATCGCGCCCATAATAATGTACCATCATGAAAATTTTGACGGAACGGGGTATCCAAAGGGATTAAAGGGAGGGAACATTCCGATGGGAGCACGTATCATGGCTATTGTCGCCGCCTTTGAAGCCATGATTACAAAAAGGTCCTACAGGATCACGCTTCCCATAAACAGGGCCATCCAAGAAATCGAAAAAAATTCAGGAATGCAGTTTGATCCTACAGTAGTCAAGGTATTTTTAAAAATTGTGAAGCGCAAAGACGTTGCCAGACTGCTGAAAAAAGAAATCTACGGGTATAAATAAAATACCCATAAGCGAAATAGCTAAAAAATTAAAACGCGAACTATAATTAAGCACATACTCATTGTTCTTGTCCTTCTTGTGGGTCTGTCGCTTACGAGGGCCGGCGATCTTTTTCTCTCCTTCATAGGGAAGGAATTACATATCGAATTTACCTATAAAAACCACTCGGGCTTTATATCTTGTTTTGTGCTACGTTTTATCGAGCTTGAGAGACCCGTTTTCCTGATCAAGGATGCTGACCTTGTCCTCAGATGTCAAAAGGCCTTTATTGCGCCCGATTTCCGCGAAGTCATACAAAAAAGAGCGATTATCCTGACGTGCACGCTTAAAAAGGTGTCTTTTGCGAACATCGAAGAAAAAATTAAGGGTAACGACGATCTCTCCGGTTTTCCTACGGGAGATATTTCATTATTGCTTGACAGATTACAGAACATCACTTTCGACGTTGTCGACGCGAATCTGCGCGTATATGAGGACACGGTTGAGATCCTGTCTTTCGAAGCGCACAGCAAAGATATTAGGTTATACGCCTCCGGTACCATAACGGAAGCGGGAGACTTTGACATAGCTACAAAAATATTCTTCTCTCCCGAAGTAGCAAGAGAGCTTCCCGAGGAACTAAGCGAATTTTTAACGGAAAAATCGAGGGGCTGGCTAAGCTATTATTTACATATCAATACCGGAGAGGATAAATCTTTTTTTAAGTTGGAAACCGACAGGTTCCGGTTGAACTTTGAAGAGGTAGAATTGAAATGAAAACAGCTTTATTAATAAATCTCAACAAAGAGCAAAAAGAAGCGGTAGAGGCGCTGGATGGGCCGCTACTTATCACCGCCGGACCCGGAACCGGTAAGACCCACCTTCTCTCTGCGAGGGCCGCAAGCATAATGCGTGAGAAAAATATACCGGGCGAAAATATACTCATACTGACATACACCAATGCCGCGGCAAAATCCGTCAAGGAACGGCTTGCAAAGATCGTGGGCTTTGAGGGGTATAAGGTTACCGCTGAAACCTTCCACGGCTTTGCCAATTCCGTGATACTGGATTCCGAAGAGGCTTCCGCGTATATAAAAGAGCGCATCCAGATGACGGATCTCGAAAAAATAAAGAGCCTGGAATATATCGTCGATAATTGCACGGATTCCGTCAAGGAATTGAGACCTTTCGGCTATCCATACTTATACATATTTGAAATCGCAAGGCGAATAAGCGAGCTTAAAAACGAGGGCATCACGCCTTCGGATTTTGAAAAGATGCTGCAAAACGTAAAACCCGACGGAATCTACGTCGAAAAGAAGCACATGCCCAGACTCGCGGAGTTTTCTTTCATATATAAAAAATACGAAGAGCTTAAGGGCGGCAGGAACAAAAACGTATTCGACGAAAGGGGCCGCTATGACTACGACGACATGATAATAATTGCCATAAAAATACTGGCCGAGGAGCAGGAACTTAAAAAGGCGTACCAAAAACGATACAGGTACATCATGGTCGATGAATTCCAAGATACAAATGGAGCGCAACTTAAACTTCTTTTTTCGCTCTGCGAGGGGAAAAATCCTAATCTTTGTTGCGTCGGCGACGACGACCAGTCAATATACAGGTTCCAGGGCGCCAGCATAGCGAATTTCAGGCTGCTGAAGGAAAGATTTCCCCGGATTAAGGTTATAAAATTAAAAAATAACTACAGGTCGACAAAAGAGATAATCGATCTCTCCTCGTCCATAATCAAACAAATACCGTCAAAAGAGCGCCTGGACGAACAAAAAGAGCTCATTCCGCAGAAGCGGTATAAAAAGCGAAACGTCGAATTTCTGCAATTCACGACCGAGGACGAGGAAATCATGTGCATAACCAGAAAGATAAGGGAGATCGCCAATTCCATCAAGACATCAAAGGAACTCGAGGCGGAAGAAAGAAAAAGGCCTTATAACCAGATTGCCATCCTCGTGAGAAAAAGATCGTTTATTTTGAAACTGATAGACAATTTCCTGAAGACAGGTATTCCGTATGCAACGGACGGAAAAGAAGACATAAGCTGCCAGAGAAGGGCAAGACAAATGATAGATGTCCTGAAGTTGGCCAGAACCGCTACATACGATTTAGAGGAAAAAGACCTTGTCCTTTACGGGGTTCTTTCGTGCGATTTCTTCGAGATAGCACAAGGGGACATTTTGAAATTTATCAACTTTGCGAATAAAAGAGATAAAAAAACACCTTCGAGCATATTAACGGAATTTATCGGGTCGTTCCACGTGGACAGGCTGGATAAAAAGCCATCGCTTTCAGATACGAAAAAATTACCTTTTCTTAAAAAACTGACCTTGGGCGAAGCGAATAAAATGCACCTCGCCTCGTGGGCGATACAGCGGCTTCTTGGGGATGCCGATACCCGTCCGGTACATGATCTTTTAATGGGCTTTGTAGAAGATGTAAACCTCTACAAGTTTATCATAACCGAGTACGAGAAAAACAAGATCCTAATAACAAGGGAACTACGGGCTCTTACTTCATTCATAAATATGGTTAAAAATTCATCTTTGGCGAGGCCGGATCTTGTGCTGACCGAATTCTTAGACGAGCTGGAAACAATGAAAACACATAACATGCCGATAGCCGGTCAGCTTGTGACAGCTACGCAAGACGGAGTCCGCATAATCACAGCCCATGCCTCAAAAGGGCTTGAATTTCATACCTGCATCATACCGTTTTGCGTGCAGGATAAAAGCTGGCCGTTAAAACCGCTACCCGACAGGATCCCCATACCTCCAAGCATTCTAAAGGCCAAGGAAAAAGTCGGTACCAAGTCGGAATTTGCGAGGCTTTCGTTTTTCGACGAAACAAGGCTTTTTTACGTGGCCGCAAGCCGTACAAAATCAAACCTCATTTTCACGTCGAGTCCCTCCGAGGATACCGTCGCGAGTTCTTTCTTCAACAATATGAGCATCGGACTTAAAGATAACGAGGACACCGAAGAAAATATACTCAAGGAGTTTTTTAAAAAGGGAGGGGGGGAAGACCCCCTCAAAAATACGGAAGATGCCCTACGGGATCTGGTCAAAAATCTTGTTCTAACGCCGACAAAACTTAACAATTTCCTAAGGTGTAAGCGAAAGTTTCTGTATGACAACCTGCTTCTCCTGCCGGGTAAAAAAAAGCAAAGCCTTGTATTCGGAAATTGCACGCACAAGGCACTGGAGGACACCTACAGAAAATATAAAAATGAAAACAAATTTCCGGATTTCGGATTTTTCAAGGCTTCTTTCGAAAGGGAACTTAGGTTCCAAGGAGTAAATAAAACGATAGCGAATTGGTGCCTGGCCAAACTGGGCGAACTCAAGGTGTGGTTCAAAAAAACCAGGGCCAATCCCGTGCCACCTATTGATCTGGAAAAAAAGAAGATAGTTACATTAAAGGGTGGTATAATCTTTTCGGGCAAATTCGATAAGGTTGAGTTTGAAAACGAAAAAAAGAAACTCATACGGATAATTGACTATAAAACAGGCAAGCCCGACGACCACCTCAAGAAACTCGAAAATGAAAGCGATCTAAAAAGCGAGAAGTGCGACAATTACCTGAGGCAGTTGGTTGCCTACAAAATGCTCTACGAAAGGGATACCTATGAACCGGCGAAATACAAAGCAAGCCACGGTGTACTCGTGTTTCTGGAACCGATAAAAAAGACGTCTCTTAAATACAGCTTGACAAAAGGCGATTATATCGATAAAAAGGTACCTATTACTAACGAGATGGTCGATGAATTAGAAGAGGTCATATGCGGGGCTTGGAAAGAGATTAACAAACTGAGATTTGACAAACTTCCTGAAAGGGACCCGGAAAAATGTAATAACTGCTCTTTTAATTCCATATGCTGGGAGTAACGTTTCATGTCCGGCGAGTATCAAAAAGAGCTATTCGGTGAATTCAAAAAAGAAAAAGGCAAGTTCAAGAAGATTACCGACAAATTAACCAAGAGGCAGCAAAAGCTATACATGCATGTGCCGCTCGAGAACATTGTATTTGCCGGTATTGTCATTATAATGTGTATCGTCGTGGCATTCGCCTTAGGCGTGGAACGCGGGAGGCGATTCGGCCCAAGTGCAACATTGGAAGAAAAAGAATCTCTTGAAGAGAAAATAATCTTGCCCGAGATAGAGATAAGCGCCACCGAAAGGAAAACCCCGGATGCCGAGGATCGAGCGGCGCCGAAGCCGCTTGAACCAAAAAGTGAGGAATCGTATAAGCCATATACTATACAGCTTATTTCGTATAAGCAAAAAGCTCTCGCGGAAAAGGAAAAGAATAGGCTATTAAATAAAAAAGTAGACGCATTCATAATTTCATCGGGAAGTTGGCTTCAGGTCTGCGCCGGGAATTATGTGAGCACGAAGGAGGCTAAAAAAGATTTGGAGGGATTTCGAAAGAAATACAAAAGTTGTTTTATCAGAAATAAATAGGGAGGTGTAAAAATGTCGCAACATCCAAGTTTGCGCTCGAAAGAAAAGGGAAAGCAGCACAGGTCTGTTCTTAAACGCTATGAAAGAGTAAAAGAGCTCAAGGAAAAAGAAAAGTGGCAAGATGGCGATTCTGTCTTTGGTTTACTAAAGCTTAAGATCCTTAAGTTCAAGCTCAAAAAAGAAAAGGCAGCGCCTGCTGCCGATGAGGGCGCTCTGGCCGCCGCCGAAGGTGCTCCGCAAGAAGCCCAAACCCAGGCGCAAGAAGGAGCAAAAGGCGTCGCCGGTGCAAAAGCTACACCTGAGAAGAAAACCGAAAAAAAAGAAGACAAAAAGAAATAACGGAGAGTAGCCATGATAACCTTTGACCAGTTTAAACAGATGGATATCCGGATAGCGAAAATCACAGCCTGCGAAGATCATCCTAACGCAGATAAGCTCTATGTCGTAACGGTCGAAACAGGCAAGGAAACGAAGAAACTCGTAGCGGGAATAAAACAGCATTACTCTAAAGAGGAGTTGCTTAACAAACAGGTAGTGGTAATCACCAACCTTGAGCCGGCTACCATAAGGGGTGTCGAGTCCGAAGGCATGATCCTGGCTACCAAAGACGGCGAAAAACTCGCGGTACTTGTACCTGAAAAAGAGGTAAAGACGGGCAGCCCTGTATCGTAACATGCGAAAATCGGTAACCGCCGCCCAGATGAAGAAAATAGACAGAGTGGCGCAAACAAAATACGCCATTCCGTCTATCATCCTCATGGAAAATGCTGGCCGCGCCAGTGCGGAAGAGATAATAAAAGAACACAAAAAGGGAAAAGCGGCCGTATTCTGCGGAAGAGGGAATAATGGCGGTGACGGATTTGTCTGCGCCCGACATTTAAGGCGAAAAGGCATAAAAACGGACGTCTTTCTCTTTACGCGGTGCTCTGAAATAAAAAACAAAAACCCTTTTGTTAATCTTGCTATCCTCAGAAAAATGGGAGTGAAGATTAAAGAGGTTTCCTCGGAAAAAGATATAGAAAAAATTAAAAGAAATTTTCGCTACGTTTTTATCGTGGATGCCATCTTTGGCATCGGATTCAAGGGATTGTTGCCTGAAAAAATCGCAAACATAGTAAATTTTTTGAACGGCACTAAAAAACCAATATACGCCCTGGATACCCCGAGCGGCATGAATGCAACAAGCGGCAAGGTCCAAGGCGCGTGCATAAGGGCATACAAGACGATCACCTTCGGCCTGCCTAAAAAGGGTTTTTTCGAAAAGGGTGCCAGATCATGCACCGGCAAGGTCGTGGTAAAAAATATCGGTTTTCCGGCACAGCTCTTAAAATAATAAAAAAATCTTTGACTTTACGGCAAAATGATATAAAATTGTTTATAGATTGATATAAAATTGTTTATAGATAAGGAGGTGAAGTATGACGAAGATAATCGCACTTATCATGATACTATCGCTTGTTGTAGCTTGCATGCCAGCACTGGCTCAAGGCGGAAAGGAAGAAACCTTGTTTCAAATCGCCGGCGACAGCATTACCGAGATTAAAACAGGATCGGGCCAACCTCAAAAGGTAGAGTGGTTTCGTAATTTAAGCAAAATGATCGAAACATGGGATGACACCAGCCAAGCGGCTAAAAGCAAGTCACTACGCGGAGATAGGGGAAAGCTTGCAGGGCAAAAAGGCACGGAATTAAAATAAATACGTAGAACACAATAAATACGTAGAATAACTTCGAGCAGGCGGCTCTATTTATTAAAATGGAGCTGCCTGTTTATTTACGGATTATATACGTAATATACTGTGTAGATTAGAATTGACATTTGGCATTATATTGAGTATATTGTGTAATGCGGTTTAACTCGGTTTTAAAAAGAAAGGGGGAGCGCATGAAAAAAATATTGATATTGGGAATCTTAGCGATTTTCATAGCGGTAAGCTCTTTTTCCTATGCCGCCGGTAAGAAAGATTCCAGAGACATATTGAAAGAGGGCCTTTTAGGTGCCGGCTCGGGTGCGGTAGGCGGCCTTGCTTCCGGGGCAAAGGGAAGAGATATATGGAAAGGGGCTCTTGCAGGAGCGGGCGTTAATATAATCGGAGGAGCTCTTCTCGATTCTATAAGCGGCGAGCATGTGGAACAGACTAATAGAGTAGCGACTATGGAACCGAAGGACGCCTATAGCCAGGGTTATAAAGACGGTTACAATAACGGATATAAACAGGGGTACGCCCAGGGTTATAAAGACGGGGTGCAAAAACAATAAAAAATTCATAATGCCAAAAATTAAATTAAAACACAAAAAACTGCAAAACTGGATAAACGAGATGACCGAAATGTGCCGGCCCGAAAAAATCGTCGTAGTAAGCGGCGACCAGCAGCAGAAAAAAGAGCTCGAGAAGGAGGCTTTTTCTACGGGCGAGCTTATAAAATTAAATCAGTCGAAATTGCCCGGTTGCGTTTATCACAGAACGGCCGTAAACGACGTTGCCCGCACCGAGGGTCTTACCTTTATTTGCGCGAGGAAGAAAAAAGACGTCGGCCCCACAAATAACTGGATGTCGCCCAAGTCTACCTATAAAAAGGCTGCCAAAATATTCAAAAATTCCATGAAAGGTCGCATAATGTATATAATCCCATTTTCGATGGGGCCTGTTGGTTCTCCCTTTAGCAAGGTTGGAGTAGAATTAACCGACAGCATTTATGTGGTTTTAAATATGCTCATTATGACAAGGGTCGGAAGCGAAGTCCTGGCGTATCTTGGCAGAGATGGTAAATTTACAAAATGCCTGCATGGCAAAGCTGATCGCGACATAAATAGAAGGCTTATTCTACACTTTCCCGAGGATAATGCGATATGGAGCGTCGGTTCGGGCTATGGCGGCAATGTCCTCTTGGGCAAAAAGTGTCTTTCCCTTCGCATCGCGAGTTTCCTTGCAAAAAAAGAGGGCTGGCTGGCAGAACACATGCTTATTTTAGGCGTGGAACTACCAGACGGCCGCATTAAATATCTGACTGGGGCTTTTCCCAGTGCTTGTGGAAAAACAAATCTAGCGATGCTGGTACCTCCCAAAGCCTTAAAGAAAAAGGGCTACAAAATATGGACGGTAGGGGATGACATTGCATGGATGCGGGTAGACTCTGACGGGGCGCTTTGGGCAATCAATCCTGAAACAGGATTCTTTGGCGTTCTACCCGGAACAAACCCCCATACAAACCCGAATGCCATGGAAGCAATAAAGAAAAATACTATATACACAAACGTACTTTTAAAACCCGATTTAACGGTGTGGTGGGAGGATGGAGATGGGCCCCCTCCGGCACGGGGAACTGACTGGACAGGAAAGCCGTGGCAACCCGGCAGGGTAGACGAAGAAGGTAAGCCTATAAAAGGGGCGCAGCCAAATAGCCGCTTTACAGCGCCGATAGCTCAATGTCCATCAGCATCGTTTCGTTCGGAACACCATCACGGTGTACCCATATCGGCAATCATATTGGGCGGGAGAAGGGCAAGCCTCGCACCCCTTGTTTATGAATCGTTTAATTGGCAACACGGTGTCTATTTAGGCGCGACTATGGCCTCTGAACGCACTGCCGCTCAATATGGGAAGCAGGGCGAGGTAAGGCGCGACCCTATAGCAATGCTACCTTTCTGTGGTTACAATATGGCTAATTATTTCAGGCACTGGCTTTCCATGGGTAAGAAAATGGTTAAGCCTCCGAGAATTTTCTTCGTAAACTGGTTCAGGAAAGACAAACACGGAAAATTCATCTGGCCTGGATTCAGTGAAAATCTGCGTATACTTAATTGGATTCTCGAGCGCTCGGAAGGAAGGGTCGGCGCTATTAAAACGCCCCTCGGTTACATCCCTAGATACGAAGATATCGACATGACGGGCTTAAACTTCTCCAGAAAGAGGTGGGATGAACTATTTTATATCAGTAAAAAAGCCTGGCAAAATGAACTGAAGGATCTCAAAAAGTTTTTGAATAAATTCGGAAAAATACTACCGAAAGAAGTAATCGAGGAATATAAGGCGTTCGACAAACGGCTCAAAAAATACCGTGAAAACCGTTAAAGTCAATCTAAACAAAAGAAGCTACAAAATCCATATCGGAAACAACATCCTTAAAAAACTACCTTCGCTTATAAAGCTAGACAAACCTGATACGCCGTTATTCGTAGTAACAAACAAAAAAGTAAACACCCTCTACGGCGCCAAGCTTAAGAAAGCCCTTAAACCCCTCGGTAAAAAAATACTTTTTTACGAGATCCCTGATTCCGAAAGGGCGAAATCCTTCCCGGTATATATAAAAACTATAAGGAGGCTTGCGCGTTTTGCAAAAAAAGTAAAACCGTTTGTCTTCGCCTTCGGCGGTGGGGTAACGGGTGACCTTACGGGATTTGTCGCAAGTGCCTACCGGAGGGGCGTGCCATACATACAAATACCCACAACGCTCCTTGCGCAAGTAGATTCGGCTATCGGCGGGAAGGTAGCCATCGACATAAAAGAAGCGAAAAATATCGTCGGGAATTTTTACCAGCCGAAAATGGTCATCTGCGATCTCGTTTTTTTAAAGACGCTTCCGGAAAGAGAACTGCGAAATGGACTTGCCGAAGTCGTCAAGTACGGGATTATAAAAGACAAAAAACTTTTTTCGTTTTTAGAAAAAAACATAAAGAGTATATTGAAGCTTAACGCGAAGACGTTGGAATATATTGTTTTTAAATCCTGTTTCATAAAAGCGAGGGTCGTGGAAAAGGACGAATTGGATACTAAGGACCTGCGCGCGATTCTGAATTTCGGTCACACACTGGGACATGCCATAGAAGCGGCTTCGTGCTATTCCAGGTCGGTAATGCACGGCGAGGCAGTTGCCTTGGGAATGGTCATGGCAAGTCGAATCGCATTGAAGCGTAAAATGATCAAAAAAAGAGACTATGAAAAAATATGTTCGCTCATCCGGCGAGTGGTGCCTAAAACGAAACTAAAACATATAAGACTTAAGAATATTCTGAATGCCCTCTCTTACGATAAAAAATTCATATACGGTGTCAACAGGTTTATTCTTCCGGAGGGAATCGGCCACGTTAAAATCGTCGACAAGGTGCCCGATGTCCTGATAAAAGAAACCATCGAAAACACAAGAGTATGATAAAAGAATTCCATCTTTCGACGCCGGGAAAAACCGCGTTTATTGACATAACGGCGCAAGTTGAAAAAGTCGTAAAAGCATCTTCCGTAAAGGCGGGGATCTTAACCGTATTTGTTCCGCACACAACCGCTGGTGTAACCATCAACGAAAACGCCGATCCCAGCGTAAGGAGCGATATCATCGATGGGCTTGATAGAATTGTTCCGGAGAACGTCTCCTACGCTCATATGGAAGGGAATTCGCCGGCGCACATCAAGGCAAGCCTGATAGGCAATTCGGAAACAATCCTAGTAAAAGACGGTGCTCTTTTTCTGGGTACGTGGCAGGGTATATATTTCTGCGAATTCGACGGCCCGAGAAAAAGAAAGGTATTTTTAAAAGTAACAAAAGATTAAATGGGGGGATTGATATGGAAGTCAGGGAATATGACGCCCAGGACAGTCTTGAAGTAAAAAATTTTATCCTGTCGATATTGGAAAAGGAATATCCGTTCGACCGGTCAGCCTATAAAGATACTGACATAAACGACGTATCCGGTACTTACAGCGGAAAAGGTAATGCCTTTTTTGTAATCGAAAAAGGAAATAAGATCGTGGGAACTGTAGGGGTGAAAAAGGAGACGGGTGAAAACGTATTGATACGGAGGCTATTCGTCGACGAGAATCATAGAAAAAAGGGCCTGGGAACTATGCTTCTAGTAAGGGCCATAGAGTTTTGCAGATCGAAAGGGTACAAACAGGCGATCTTCAGGGCAACCGACAGAATGCTCGGAGCAATGAATCTATGCAAGAAAATGGGGTTCAAGGAAAAAGAGGACCTGGAGGTCAGCGGCTTCCACATACACAAGTTTGTTTTGAAGTTATGACAACGGCAAGAAGTTCAAAAATGCACAAGACGGCAATAAGGGTTCGGTACGCAGAGACCGATCGCATGGGTGTTGCATACTACGGCGATTATTTTACCTGGTTTGAGGTCGCAAGGACCGAACACTTTAGACGCATAGGTTTGCTTTACACGGAATTGGAAAAAGAGGGAATCAGACTAATGGTCGTAAGTGCCAAATGTACTTACAAAGCGCCGGCAACATATGATGACATGCTTCACGTTGAAAGCGAGATCACAAACGTGAAAAATACGAGCCTTTCTTTTACCTATATGGTTTACAGGCAGTCAACCCTGGTTGCTACGGGGGGAACCGATCACGTATTTACGGATGAAAAAGGTAAACCCATCAAAATCCCAGAGAGGGCAAAAGAGATTCTTAACGCTTCAGTCTTATAACGAATTCCTGACCGTTTGCTGCAACTTTGACAAAATCTTTCCGGATCTCCACTATCTTAAATTTACCTATCTCGTCCCCCTCGCCCCATATGTTGTTGTTTATGACAGCGAGCGGCCTTTCCGGCGTGTACATGATGCCGTTTAACTTTACCGCCTTGTTAAGCTCATAAGTTGAAATAGATCGAGAAGTGGGCACTTTTTTGGGAACCAATTTTTTTTCTTTAACGGCGCCGATTGCGGGCGTTTCTACGATATGAAGTGGTTTTTCGATTTTTACGACCGAGGTCGCTGGATTATCGACCGGACCGGATCTACCTTTAATATTGGCCAGCAAGTCCTGGCCAAAAAAACGAAACATTAAGACAATCGAAAGAATCGAGAGAACGACCGCTGTCGAACCCGTAAAAACGTAAAAAGCGGGGGAGCGTTTCTTTTTTTCCGGTTCTTTGTTTTCCGCCTCGCCTGATGCGGATTTTGCTGGTTCTTGGTCCTTTTTCTGGGAAAACCTCTGTGCTTTTTTAAGCGCGTCGGCAATAATGCTCATACCTTCATCTCTACGGCCTTGCCCTCTATTTCAAAAATGCTTTTATCCACTATTTCGCCACTTATAATTTTCGTCTCCAAAACAAATCCCGAAAGCAGCGCTTTATCGCATACGAGATTAATGAGACGCGGTATTCCTCTGGAATACTCAAATATTTTATCAAGCGCATTATCCTCAAAATCTATATCGCCTGGGGAACCGGCAACCTCGAGCCGATGATATATGTATTTGTCTATTTCGTCTCTATCCAAGGGGTTCATATGAAACCTCACTCCTATCCGCTGGCGCAACTGCAATAATGATGGAGAATTAAGCTTTCGCCGAAGCTCGGGCTGGCCGACCAGCACGATCTGAAAGAGTTTTTCCTTGTCCGTTTCCAGGTTGGAAAGAAGCCTGACGCCCTCCAGCGTGGGAAGTTTCATATTTTGGGCTTCGTCAAGAATGAGAACTACATTAGATTTTTTTCTCAGCTCTTCCAGGAGAAAATTGTTCAGTTGTCGTAGAAGCGAAATTTTTGTCCTTCGCACGGGCTGCATGCCGAAATCCTCAACGATCGCTTCCAGAAGCTGTAATTCAGATAGGGCGGAGTTTAAAATGAAGGCTGTTTTTGCGGTATTCTCGAGCTGGTTTAAAAGAGCCTTGCACAGCGTCGTCTTTCCCGCACCAACCTCACCCGTAATCTCCAAGAAGCCTTTTCTCTCTCTTATTCCGTATAGAAGGTAAGACAGGGCTTCCCTGTGGGTCCTGCCGAGATAAAGAAAATTTGGATCGCTTGTTACATTGAAAGGATTTTCTTTTAAACCGTAAAATGTGCGATACATGGCTAATTAAAAGGTGCTCCTACTTTTCCTGATTTGCATTTATTATAGTAATAAACAGCTTGTTTGTAAAGCTAAAATAAAAATTCACTTGCATTATTCAGATTATGTGTATATACTTATCTTGAATTATAAAGGAAAGGAAACGCGAGGATTATGTGGAGTGGCATTAATCGAAGAAAATTTCCGAGGGTGTCCTATAAGTGCCTTATCTACATCGGGAAAAAGGAAAGCGGAAAAGCAATCTCTACGCACACCGAAAACATCGGGGCAGGCGGCATATGCGTCATACTTGACGAAGATCTGGGACTTTTTCAAGGGGTAGATCTCGAAGTCGACTTAGAAAACGGGGTCCCCATAAACATAAAATGTAGCGGCACTGTAGTTTGGGTTGTCAAAAAACGTGACATTAAAGGGAAGGCCGCGCTACATTACGACACGGGTATCGAATTTGTAGATTTGAACGAGGAAAGCAAGAATCGTATAACAAAAATCGTAGAAAAGCATTTAAAATAAAACTAAAGAAATAATTCCTAACGGGGTTGACAAAGAAATTTTATTGTGCTATACTTCATAATCAAAGTAGCTTTAAATCGAAAAGGAGGTGAGAAATAGCTATGAAGAAAGGAATTATAATTTGTGTAGCGTTGGTAACAATATTCAGCCTAACGACAACATGCTTCGCACAAGATCCAGGTAAAAAGCTAGTTCGCGGCGTTGCCAACATTTTGACAGGCTGGGTTGAACTTCCAAAGAATATTTATGACACGAGCGTAGAAGACAATATATTTTCTGGCTTAACAATAGGCTTGGCAAAGGGCGTTGGAATGGCTATCGTAAGAACCGGTGCGGGTGTATATGAAACCGTTACATTCCCGTTCCCGATTCCGGAAGACTACGCGCCTGTTTTAGAACCAGAATTTGTATTTACCGAATAAAAGCTTTGTTTGATTTCTTTTAAAAAGCGCAAAAAAGAGGAGTGGCTAGATAGCTTATTCCTCTTTTTTGTCTAACCCCTACAAAACCATGAATCCAGAAAACAAGAAGGAACAAAAAAAAGAAGAACAACCGCAGGAACAAAAACCGCAAAAACTATCTCCCCCCGAGAAAGTTCCGCAGGATAAACAAGAACAAAAACCGAAGGAATTAAAACCTCAAGTTCAACCCCCAGCCAAGGATGTCAAACCAGCAGAAACGAAACCAGCACAAGAGGAAAAAACCACAGCAGAAGCGGTGGCCGCTAAACCTTCTCCGGAAAAAGCTAACGGAAAAGCCGAAATAAAAAAAGAAGCCCCATCTCAAAAACAGGAAAGGCCCAAGGAATGCACGGTTTGCAAAAAAAGTATAAAGAATTTATGGTATTACCGCGAAGGCAAGTATTTCTGCGGTAAAGGCTGCTGGAAGAAAGCAAAAAAAGAAAAATCCAAGAAAAAATCCGAGGAAAAGTCCGGAGATAAAAAATGATTCCCGCCTTGCTGGATAGGGTTTTCAAGTTAAAAGAGGCAAATAGTGCATTATTTATCCTGCGTTATACATACCTGATGTTTTAATGAAATTAGTTCGGTTTATACCGCCTGGTTCCAACAAACCAATCTACGGCAAACTTAAACAATTCTCAAATACCAAAAACCTTATTTTCCCTGTTGAAAAACTTGTCAGCTTCGTATCAGGCATTATGACGCTTCTGCCAGGAGATGTTATTGCTACCGGTACGCCTCCCGGAGTAGGGCAGATGGCCCTCGGCGATACCGTAAAGATCGAGATAGAAGGCATCGGGTCTTTGGTAAATAAAGTCACAAAATAACATTGCAATCGGGGCCGTTTATTATTATACTTATATGGGTATGGGGGATTGTATATTCTGCAAGATAGCAAAAGACGAAATTGAGTCCAAAATAGTATACCAAGATCCAGACGCCGTTGCTTTTGAGGACATAAACCCGCGTGCCCCAGTTCATATCGTCATAATACCCCGCAAGCATATTGAGCGCATCTCCCAAGTGGGTAAAGGCGATAACGCTCTTATTGGTAAACTATTTTTTATTGCGACCAAACTTGCGCGGGAGAAGAATATTGAATCTTCCGGTTACAGGTTGGTCATCAATTGTAATAAAGACGCGGGGCAGGAGGTGTTTCACTTGCATCTGCATCTTCTGGGCGGCAGAAAATTTGCCTGGCCGCCAGGATAAAACGGGGGAAAGTCATGTCTAAAGAAAAAAGAAAATATCCGAGGCTAAAAGACGAGAATGTATCGTTAAAGGTTAAATCCGGAGATATCGAGATAATAACAAAAAGCCTTGACATAAGCGCTTCCGGAATATATTGCAAAGTGGAAAAGGAAATACCGCTGATGTCTAGGACAAAGGTCATCCTCATAGTGCCCAAGACGAAAAAGGATACCTCCGGTGAGCCGAAACCTGTAAAAATTGAGACTGACGGGGTTGTGGTCAGGGAACATCCCGTCATAGTAGATGGAAAGATCGTACATTACGACGTGGCCATATTTTTCGATAATATATCCGCCAAAGACAGGAAAGTCCTCCTCGAATATACCAGGCAAAACGCTTAAAATATATGGTGATTTTCGTTGTAGAAGTCCTAATAATTGTTATACTCGTTATGATATTCTCAACCATAATAGTCGATGAGAGAAAAAACCGCCAGCGAAAGCTGCGCCTGGTTAAATTAAAGGGCTACTGGGACGGCGGGGAAAGGAGAAGCGTCGAGCGCCTAGACATTTCTCTCGGGGTAAGATATTCTATGAACGGGAAAAAAGTCGAGGTCAAAAGCGCGGATATATCCACGAAAGGAATAAAGCTTCTTTTGGACGAAAAGCTGGAAAGGGGAACGCCACTCCGATTAGAAATAAAACTACCCGAGCAAGACCGCATCGTAAAGACCCGGGGCGAAGTTGCTTGGACAGAAGAATCCCTGGAAGACGAAAAAAATTCTTCAATACGGTTGTTCAATACAGGAATAAAGTTTTTTGACTTCCAAAATGCAGACGAAAAACACCTTTTTGATTTTATCTATAATCTGCAACTCCAGAAACATTAATAATGGGTGAACCCTTAAAACACACTCCTGTAAAATTGATAATAGGTCTTATTTCCAATCAAACCTTCCAATTTAATCTCGCCAGGCGCTTTCTCGAAAAAAAGTTCGGGAAGATTGATAAGGAAACCGATTTTTTAGATTTTTCATGCACGAATTATTACCAGCAAGAGCTGGGTGAAAATCTTAAGCGTAAATTTTTCAGCTTTAAAAAACTGCTTACATTAAAAAGGGATTATAATATAAAATTATACACCAACGCTCTCGAGAAGAAATTCTCCAAGGGCAACCGGCGTACCATCAACATCGACCCTGGATACATATCCCTGGCAAAACTTGTGTTATTTACGACAAAAAACCGAAGCCACCGCATTTATATCGACTGCGGCATATATGCGGATCTGGAACTCTGGTTTGTGAATAAAACTTTCGAGCCACTTGAATGGACATACCCCGATTATAAAACGAAAGAATATATTGATTTTTTCAATAGTGTGAGGGATATCTACAAAACCCATATAAGGGGATATCTTTAGGCAGGTATCAAAATGCGGCTTAAACCAAGACCGACGCTCGTAATAATGGTTTCGTCTTTAATTATCGCCTCGGTACTCGCGCTCACAATATTCGGGTTTTACCTCTACCTTGAATGGAAGGGGAAAAACATAAGAAGAACTTATAAACTAGCCATACATGACCTCAACGGCCAGTTATATGAAAAATACATACTGATAAACCTCCGGGCAAAAATTGCCCAAGAAGGCACTTTCAACAAGAGGCCAATTATCTGGGGAACCATTAAAAACGCTTCCAATAAAAAAATATACGCCTTGAGGTTGAGGATTGCGTTCTACGACCCCCAAAACCGCGTCGTGTATGTCGACACATTCTATCCTATCGGGGCCGGACCCGAACCCTTAATCGACATTGTCGATATCACGAAAAACTTTCTTCAAGAGGGCGATTCCATATCCTTTACCCACCAGCTTAAAAATTGCCCGCCGGAGGTACTGAATTATTTAAAGTCGAAATTAAAATTCGTCAAGCTCGTGCATGCCGAACTACTGGAGCTTAAATATAAGATCGAGGAATTGGATATAAGATGAGAACTTTTTATATTGTCTTTGTTGCCATTATAATATTCATTATCATTCTTGTTGCGGTTGCGTTTATTGTTCTTGAAAGAGGAAAACATCAAAGTATCTTTTATTCCGTCGATATAGCCGGCAAAAACGTGGGCCATGTGAAAATTGACCGTTATAAAACAGAAGACAAAATCATATATAAATCCACCAGCTTTCTTCCGAAAAAGATAAAATGCAAGCTGGACCGCGAAAAAATTGTCTTTAATAGGGAGGATTTCGAGCTGGAGAAATTCAGCAAGGAATGTAAGACCTTCGGCGCGATGACGGATGCCGTTTATATAAGAACTGACGGCAAAACATTCGATTTTCTCGGTCGGTCCGGATCAAAATGGAGCACTGTATCCGGTATCGCACACGCCAGGAATACATCGGTTTTCGACGAGGCATCAGTGGTGACCTACATGCCCTTTGTCGAGAAGTACAATTTCAATAGGGGCGGGGCGCAATCGTTTAACGCCTTGCATCAATCGCGAGGTCTTCTGCTGCCCCCGGCAGGCGGCAAAGTTATCTTCACATCCATAAGAGACGAATACATCAATGTCGATGGGAGAAAAATAAAGACCGAAGTCATAGTCATAAAGGCGAAATCCCTTCCTCAAGCGCACATCTGGATTTCAAAAAAGGATAAAAGTATTGCGCGCCTCAGAATCGGCGATAAGGCACTCGTAATAAAAAAAGTTGGGTCCCCCCGAAAAATTACCATTCATGATTACGCAATCGAGAAAGAACTTTATAATTCGCACGAAGTCCTTTTTCCGTCCGGCGATATTGCACTTGCGGGAACCGTCGAAATCCCGAAAAAAGAGGGTAGGCTTCCTTCGGTCCTCCTTGTTGCCGGGGAAGGACCTTACGACAGAGAAAATGCCGGACTTTACACGGATATAAGCGGGGAGCTTGCCAGGAGTGGCTATGTTGTATTGCGTTTTGACAAGCGGGGCATCGGAAAGTCTCAAGGCAACAACACCTCACAAAGCTTATCGGATGAGATCAATGATATTAAAAGTGCTTTAAAATTTCTGTTGAATCACGAGAAAGTCGACAAAGAAAAATTATTTATCGTAGCGCATTCGGATGCCTGTTCTTATCTTCCGACGATCGATTTCTCCAAATTTCCCGTAAGGGGTTTGGTGTTATTAAGCGTAACAAAGCCCTCGGCACTTTTGGATTTCGAATGCCAATACGTTTTTGATACCGTCGAGGCCATGAAAGAAATAGACAAACGATACCAAAAAACCCTGGATTTGTTAAAAAAAGAAACGTTCAATCTTATAGAAAATACGAAAAAGGAGTATGTATCTTGCTTGGGTAAACGCGTCTTTACAAAAAGAATGGCGGAGCTTCTCGAATTCCAGCCGAGAGAAGGATTCGAAAAGCTTAAGCTTCCACTCGTAATCATTCAGGGTAAAAGGGATAAAATGGGCTCACCTCTCTATATACAACACATGGTCGAGAAGGCACTGAGCAAAATCGAAGAGAAACAATCCTCCATCGTATACTTCAGGGGACTCGGGTATTTCCTGGGAAAAATTGCGGACAGAGAAAATGAAATAAAACATTACAAAACAAACAAGGAAGTGTTAGAAACGATAAGGGACTGGATCGGATTAAGGTGTGTGGATGATTTGACAAACGCATAACTTTATGATACACTTATCGTGTAATTATATATTGAAGATTTATGAAGGGGGTGAATAATGAAGAAATTTTTGGGAACGGTTTTAACTATTTTAATTCTCGCGGTACCTTCGGCTCTCTTATATGCTGACACGGGTGCGACTACTGTCGAAGACGAAATTGTTTCGTATCGCTTGGATGTCGGCAGCAAGGCTGCCAGAGGAACCAAAAACATTCTGTTCGGCTGGACTGAGCTTCCAAAAAGGGTAGTTGACATAACAAAGGAATCTAACAACCCTATATGGGGTCTTTTGGCTGGCACCTTCCAGGGAACATTGAAAGCCATGGCAAGAACGGCTTCAGGTGTTACCGATGTCGTCACGGCTCCGATAGCACCCGACAAAGGACCGATGATGCAAGCCGACATAAACGTAGAGTAAAAATCCGATTCTAACACAACCCAGCACTAATTTTTCTTTTTAAAATACGTTCGAAAAAGTAGTGCTGGGTTTATTGCATATGCCCACTCATATTACCCGCCGACAATTCATAAAAAGCGGCGCTCTTTTTTGTGCCGCCTTAATGAGCACGAAATTCCTAAACAGGGCTCTTGGGGAGAAATCCTTTGCCGCAACGACGGCTTTCACTAAAGAGGCTCTCTATTACAAAAAAATCGACAAAAATACAGTAATGTGCATTTTATGTCCCCACCAATGCATTCTCAAAGACGGGGATAGAAGTTTCTGTAGAGTCCGTGAACCGAAGGAGGGAAAGCTTTATACGCTGGTTTACGAGTTTCCGTGTTCCATTCATGTCGACCCGATAGAGAAAAAACCGATCTATCACATGTTGCCCGGGTCGAAATCGATTAGCATTGCTACGGCCGGTTGCAATCTCCGCTGCAAGTTCTGTCAGAACTGGCAAATATCGCAGGAATATCCCGAAAATACAACTAACACGTACCTCTCAAGCCATGACGTCATAAAACTTACCAGAAAACGTCATTGCAGATCCATAGCTTATACCTACTCGGAACCGATCGTTTTTTACGAATACATGCTGGATACGGCGAAATTAGCAAAGGCGCACAATGTAAAAAACATATGGGTAACTGCCGGTTATATTAATCCGACTCCGCTCGGAGAGTTATGCGGGGTAATAGACGCGGCAAATATCGACCTAAAGGGTTTTGACGACAAATATCTCCAGGAAGTGTGCGGGGAAAGACTCAAACCCCTTCTTGATACTATAAAAATGACAAGGGAAAAAGGGGTATGGGTGGAAATAACAAACCTCGTTGTCCCGACGTTGAATGACGACCCGGACATGATAAGAAAGATGTGCGCCTGGATTAAAGAAAACCTGGGCAGGGATACACCTCTACACTTTTCGCGTTTCTGGCCGATGTATAAGCTTAAGAACTTACCTCCTACACCGCTTGCAACGTTGAAAAACGCAAAAAAAATAGCAGAGGATGTGGGCCTGAATTATGTATATATGGGGAATGTTCCGGAGGTACAGGCAAGTGACACACATTGCCCGCACTGCAAAAAGGTGCTCATTCATCGCGTCGGATATTTCGTGTTAGAGAATAATATCGTAAACTCAAAATGTAAATTCTGCGGTCACAAGATTGCGGGAATATGGGCGTAAAAAAAACCACCATTTATTCACTTCTTGTAATCGGCATAACTGCCATATCCAGCCAGATCATATTGATCCGCGAGCTATTTACCGCTTTTTACGGGAATGAACTCTCGTTCGGTTTCATACTGGCCTTGTGGCTTCTCGGCGGGGCGGTAGGAAGCGGTTTTTTGGGCAGCATCTTCGCCGATAAAATAGACAGGAAATTGCCTTTATTTTCCGCGGTTCAGGTTCTACTCAGCATCCTTATACCTTCCAGCATTATTTTTGTACGTATCACAAGAACGCTCTTTGGTGTTGGCGTGGGCGAGATAATAGGACTACCGGCGTTTCTTGCAAATTCCGGCCTGGCACTGTTCCCTATTTCTCTTGGACTTGGGTTTCTTTTTGTGCTTGGCTGTAAAATTATTTCCGAAAGCTCGTCGGCCGTGGGAATCGGCCGTGTCTACACCCTAGAGGCGATCGGCGCCATGATAGGTGGGACCGTAACAAGTCTGGTGCTGATTCGATATTTCGGAGCCCTGCAAATTGCTTTCATGCTGTCTTTTTTAAACCTGCTTTCGGCCGCGTTCATATTGCCGCGTCAGTCCGCTCAAAATGAAAAGTATTTAAAAACAATTTCGCTATTACTGATTTTCCTCTTGGCTGTTTTTGCGATTTCCGGAAAAATTGAACTTATGGACAAAAAATCTCTCGAGTTCAAATGGGCAGGTTTTAAAGTTCTCAAAAGCACCGATTCCATATACGGCCGGATAACGGTAACCGAGAAAGATACGCAATTTAACTTCTTTAATAATGGCCTCTTCCTCTTTAGCTCGCACGATCCTCTCAGCTCGGAAGAGGCCGTCCACTTTTCACTTATTTTTTGCCCGGATCCTAAAGATGTGCTTCTTATCGGAGGGGGTTCAACGCAAATAATGCAGGAAATCCTAAAATACCCGGTAAGCACGGTAGATTACGTCGAGCTTGACCCGCTGGTAATATCGCTCTCGAAAGAATTTCTAAAAAATGAACCGTTTTACAGGCTTGATGATCCGAGGGTAAACATTATAAATGAAGACGGCCGGCATTTCATACAAGATACCGAAAAGTCGTATGATGCAGTCATTATAAACTTACCGAATCCCTACACGGCGCAAATCAACAGATTCTACACCGAGGAATTCTTTAAGGAAGTAAAAAAGATACTCAGCGAAAACGCAGTGGTCAGTTTCAGCGTCGGCTCGAGTGAAAATTATTTGAGTAGAGAACAGTCGCTTTTCCTGAAGACTATTTTTGAGACGGCGCGGGCCGAATTTCAGGAAGTGAAGATTGTTCCGGGGGATACGGCTTATTTTATTCTTGCAAATAAAAAAGGAGTGATTTCGTTAAACCCCGAGGATATAATAAAACGACTTGAGCAAAGAGGCATAAAAACAATCTACGTGCGCGACTATTATTTATTTTCCAAGCTGTCGGACGAGAGAATCGATTATCTGTATCGGGCCATAAATCAAGCCGGGGGTGTGCGGAAGAATATGGATTTTTATCCAGTATCTTATTTCTACGACATGGTCTTGTGGAGCACTTATTTCAGTTTTCAACTTTCAAAATTTTTCATGTTTTTCACACGGAAAGTCCTCTTGTGTGGGACGTTTTTCTTTTTCGCTTTATTATTCATCGTCTTTCTTACCAGACGCCGCACGAAAAACTTCCGAAGGGAAGCAACACTTTTGGCCCTCGGCACAACCGGCCTAAGCGAAATTTCGTTCGAGATACTCATAGTCCTGGCTTTCCAGATCATATATGGATACCTTTACTATAAAATCGGGATTATTATAACTTCGTTTATGTTCGGCCTGTATCTGGGCAGTCTTTACATAACACGTAAGCTGACGACGATTTCACGCCCATACAAAACGTACACTATTGTGCAGGTTTTTGTTTTTATTTATCCCCTCATATTACTTCTCGCTTTCAAGGTTTTTGCTTCATCACCGTTTGGGGGGGTATCTCGGGGGCTTGGCGCGAATATCTTCGCGGTACTGCCGTTTATAGCGGGTTTTGTCGGCGGAATCCAATATCCGCTGGCTAATAAGATATGTTTTGGGAGTAGCGGCGCGATAGGAAAAACAGCAGGTATAACCTATGCCGTAGATCTTCTCGGTTCCTTTGTCGGAGCGCTTCTTTTAAGTTCGTTTTTTGTGCCGATTGTGGGCATTTCGACAACATGTATCTTGCTTGCCGGGCTGAACTTGGTAAGCCTGGCGCTTTTGCTTGCCGGTGTGAAGCGAAATAGCGCTTCGCCTTGACGTTACATTATAATTATGATATACTGTCAAAAAAATGGGGGTTCTTATGACAAAGCCTGGTCAGGAAAGAAGAAGGTATTTAAGGGTTAAAACTCCTTTAAAAATACGCCTCATAAACAAGAATAATGTTATATGCCAAACAACAACCAAGGATATCACGCCCCACGGGCTAAGGCTCGAAATCAAGGATGAAGGCATAAACATAAACGACGAAACCGAGCTCAAGATCGAGATACCAAATACCCCAAGCCCTATTCACGCCAAGGCAAAGGTCGTGTGGAAAAAAAAGCTCTCCTCCGAAGACGGGGCTCCCTACAACATTGGGTGTGAATTCACGAAAATTGAAGAAGATAATAAAAATACGTTTCTTAAATTTTTCTGTGATCTGTTGTACGAAAAAGGGGAAGAGAAAGGCGAGAAAGGAGAATAATAAATTGAATACGTTAAAACTATTATTGGTGTTTGCGTATCTTTTCTGTATCACGGGGTGCGCGGACATGGAAATACCCACGCCCGAAGATATAATTAAACGCCCCATCGGAACCGATTCGGTAAAGATCGGCATGAGAAAGGACAAGGTAAAAGAGCTCTGGGGAGACCCGGACCAGGTAAATTATGTAACTGACGAAAAA
Source organism: Candidatus Omnitrophota bacterium (assembly GCA_016782425.1). Classification (GTDB taxonomy): domain Bacteria; phylum Omnitrophota; class Gorgyraeia; order JABMRN01; family RBG-13-46-9; genus JABMQJ01. Next base: position 22,860 of record JADHYN010000003.1, on the reverse strand, counting down.
AGGTGGGGCGGCGCAAGGGAAGAGTGGGTTTATCGCGGGCGATATTCATCTCTACCGGTTGATGCGGGTTACCTTTCGAAGACAAAGAAGCTATATTTCGACGGAAAAAATCTCACAAACATCATAGAAGAATAGGAATCATACATGCTCAGGATAATGTGCAAATCGAAAATCCATAAGGCCCGTATCACAAAAACGGATCTTCACTATCAGGGGAGTATAGGGGTAGATAAAAAGATCCTCGAAGCAAGCAACATCTATCCGAACGAAATTGTCCAGGTTCTAAACCTTAATAACGGTTCGCGGTTCGAGACTTACGCAATAGAAGAGCGCGCAGATTCGGGTGAGGTCGTGTTGTACGGCCCGGCGGCACGGCTCGGAGAAGCAGGTGATACTGTAATCGTTATATCCAAGGCGCTGGTAGAGGCAAAGGAAGTCCAGAACCTCAAAACGAAAATTGTATACGTCAACGACAAAAATAAAATCGTAAAAAAGTAATCATGTCAGATTTAAATATCAAAAAACATCCCAACTTCATATTGCGAAAAAAATGCGAAATGCTTAATGGCTTCGGCGAAACCGAAAAGCAACTTGCCTCGGACATGGCTACAACAATGTATGCGGCTGGGGGGATTGGCTTCGCCGCACCTCAGGTCGGCATTTCCAAAAAGGTCATCATCGTGGATGTGGGTAAAGGACTATTGAAAATGGTCAATCCGAAGATTACCGCAAAAAAGGGGAGTTCTTCGTTGGAGGAGGGCTGCCTCAGCGTGCCGGAAAAATCCATAAATGTCCGAAGAGCGGAGGAGATTACGGTTTCGTATATCGACGAAAACGATAAAGAGTGCACGAAAACTTTTCACGGCTTAACCGCGCGTGCCATACAGCATGAGGTCGATCATCTTGCCGGGAAGCTTATTATAGATTATAGACCGTGGTACAAACGTATATTTTCAAAAAAAGGGGATTAAGATGCCGACTATAGGTTTCTGGGAACTTATTCTTATATTGCTGATCGTGCTTTTGGTATTTGGCGCCGCGAAGCTTCCCGAAATTGGCAGGGCCCTGGGAAAGGCGATCCGAGAATTCAAAAAGGCAAGCGGCGAATCCGAAAGAGATGATAAAAAGAGCGACAAATAGAGATCCTGCGCCAAAGATTTGTAATACATGGCTGATGAAAAAAAATCGATCTTCGCGCATCTGGAGGAATTAAGAAGAAGGCTGCTTTTTTCGATTATTTCGGTAATTGCATTAAGTGCTCTTTCATATACATACGCTGAGAAGACCCTGGGGTACCTTGCGAAATACGCAAAGCCTCTCGTATTTATAAGCCCTGAAGAGGCGTTTCTCTCTTATTTAAAGATTTCTCTTTTTGGCGGCATCGTTCTATCCGCACCTATAATTATATATAACCTCTTGCGGTTTGTGTGGGTGGCCCTGGATATGAGAGAAAAGCGTGTCTTTATCATCTATTTTGTTTCAAGCATATTTTTGTTCGCAGCCGGAGCGGCCTTATCATATTTTATCGCACTGCCGGCCGCTATGAGTTTTCTCCTCGGCTTTTCTTCGGATTTAATAAGGCCGTTTATATCCGTATCGAGATATATATCTTTCAGCGTTTTCCTAATTCTGGCTTTCTCAATAGCTTTTGAGACGCCGTTATTTATTGTTCTTTTAACAAGATTGGGTCTGGTGAATTCCCGGATGCTGAGGCGGAAAAGAAGGTATTTTGTCGTTTTGTTATTTATTCTGGCCGCTTTCTTAACGCCGCCGGATGTAATAACGCAAGTTCTTCTGGCGATTCCGCTTTTGGTGCTCTACGAAATAAGCGTGTGGCTTTCCAGGGCTCTCGAGAAAAAAAGATAAAGAGGTACCTATGTCCTTGGGTGAAAGGATAGAAAATGATTGTAAAGCCGCTTTAAAGAAACAGGATAAGATCAAGGTATCGACTTTAAGGATGCTGAAATCGGACATGAATACAACCCGGTTAGACCAGAAGAAAAGCGCGCTGGACGAGGGGGATATTTTAAAGATTATCCAGCGCCACGTCAAACAGCACAGGGACTCTATCGAGCAGTTCGAGAAGGGCAAGAGGCAGGACCTCGCAGAAAAGGAGAAGAAAGAACTGGAGATACTATTGGGCTACATGCCCGAACAATTATCCGAAGAAGAGCTCAAGAAAATAATAACGGAAACGATATCGGAGCTCGGGGTTACCAGCAAAAAGGAAATGGGCAAGGTAATGAAAGCTGTTATGGAAAAGGCGAAGGGGAAAGCGGACGGCAAAACGGTGAGCCAAATAGTATCGAGCATGCTTCTCGCTAAATAAGGTCTCAATCATGATAAGAGCTATTACACTGGGAAAGGGCAAAGACGTCGAAATCGTAAAGGATATAGAACATATCACTGTGCCTCTGGGCGGAAAAGAAGAACTTCTATGGGTAGATGTCCAAAAGCCTACACAGAAAGACATGGCACTTCTGGAGAAAGGTTTTAAGTTTCATCCTCTTGCCATTGAAGACTGCATGACAACCATCCAGCGTCCGAAGATTGACCGATACGACCGCTATCTTTTCATCGTTCTCCATGCTGCGATTCTGGCTTCCCACAGGGACAAGGCAACCTCTCTTGAAGTGGACAGTTTTATTGGTGAAAACTATGTCGTGACGGTTCACCTACGCCCTATCCCGAGTATTACAAGCACATGGGAAAGATGCCTAAAAAACACAAATATCATGTCACGGGGGGCCGGGTATCTATTTTACTTTCTGGCCGATGCGCTGGTGGATAATTATTTTCCCATACTGGAAAAAATAGACGGAGAAATACAAAAGGCGGAGGATTTGGTGTTTAAAAAACCGGATTCAGAATTGCTTAATAAAATTTTCGACTTGAAGGAGAACGTCTTGATCCTGCGTCGTATTCTCGGACCGCAACGGGAAACCATGAACTTTATTGCAAGAGGCGGTTACCACCCGATCATACCGTCAAAGCTTTCCATATATTTCCGCGACGTTGCGGATCTTTTGGCAAGAATAAACGATAACCTGGATACCTACAGAGACATGCTGGCCAGCGCCATGGACGGATACTTGTCTGTTACATCCAACAAATTAAGCGAGATCATGAAAGTGCTGACAATTATTGCCACCATAATGATGCCGTTGACGCTCATAACTGGAATTTACGGAATGAATTTCCGTTTCTTGCCGGAGCTAGAATGGCGGTACGGGTATTTTATCGTCTTATCGGGCATGGCGATCCTGGCAGGCGGAATGCTTTTATACTTTAAAAAGAAAAAGTGGTTATAAAAAGTTTTGCGAGAAGTGGTTAGTGATTGGTGGCGGGATAAGAACGCGGGTACTTAACCCGCTCTTTTTGTAGAGGAGGCGTCCATGAGCAATCTGATTTTTGCCCTTCCTGTTATATTAATTATCGCAATATCGGTTTTCGTAGTCAAGATAGCGACCGTGGCTTTAAGGATGACCGGGCTCGACGAGAAAAAAGCCCATTTTCAGGCCCTGTCCGCATTTACGGGCACAGGATTTACGACCCAGGATTCGGAGCTTGTACTGCAAAACGACATACGCAGAAAAATAATCATATTTCTGATGATACTGGGAAACGCCGGTTTCATAACGGTGATTACAACCGTTGTGATATCCTTCGGCAGAAGCAACATAATGCCCCTTTTGGCAAACGTAGGCATCGTTTTACTGCTCATATTCATATTATTCAAGATTCTGACACACAAGGGGGTAACGAAGTTTCTAAACGACAAGATCGAATCCGGGCTGGAGAAGCGCCCGCCTTTCCAAAAAAGGCCCGTTGAGGAAGTATTGCGCATCGCCAAAGACTACGGAATAGCCGAGGTAAGTATAAAAGGAAATTGCCAGGATCTCGGCAAGACTTTAAGTGATTCCAGTTTTAGGGAAAACGATATACTGGTCCTAGCCATCGAGAGAAAAAATAGTGTGATTCCCGCACCGAAGGCGAACGACCAGATACTACAAAATGATACGCTGATTTGTTACGGTAAATTGTCGAATATCGAAAAAATAATTGCCAAGCAATGAAACGCCCCCTTAGAATATGTCTCGCGATCTCCTTTATCGCAATAGTTATATTTGCAATACAGGCTTTTTTGTTTCCGTTGTTTTACAGGATAAAAGAACCGTATTTTGCAATGCCCATAGAGATAGACAGGAAGATAGAAATTACGGCGGATTTGCCTATCAGGAACGACGTGTACGGGGACGGTGAATTCGGCGCGAAAAGAAGAGGCGGTAGAAAACACAAAGGGTTGGATTTGGCGGCGAAATTAAAAAGCCCTGTCTACGCCTCCAAAAGCGGCTGGGCCAAAGCGTTCTCTATCCCGAGTGGCTACGGGGAACTTATCGTAATAAATCACCCGGGAGGATGGCAAACGCGATACGGCCACCTCTACACGATAGCCATAAAAAAATCTCAATGGGTCTGGCAGGGTGGCATAATAGGATGTGTTGGCAAAAGCGGTAACGCCAACTCGAGGGGCATTATACCGCATCTTCATTTTGAAATAAGATATAAGGACCAGCCAATAGATCCTGCAAAGGAGTTGCTTAAACAATATGTTGAAAAACAATTAACTCAAGGGGGTACATTATGAAAAAATATGTAGCATTATTATTGGCATTAATTTTTACAACTCTTGTCATTACCGGCTGCGGAGAAACTTTTAGCGGCGTCGGCAAGGATACCAGAAGAATAGGTAAAGGCGTAAAAACAATATTTGTAAGAGACGAATAATTGCGACGATTTTGCCGGAAATAAAAAATGGAAATACGGAAGAGGTTTTTTAAAAATATCGCCGTTCTCTATATAACCGGAAAAATTGACATAAACGCAGCGGGTTTTATCGAAGAAACGGGCCGGCTTTTGCGGGAAGGAATAAACAAAATCCTCTGTAATTTTGCAAACGTGAATATTGTGGACTATAACGGCCTTTCCATCTTGACCGTTGCCTACAAAAACGTCGTTAATCAAAACGGGATATTAAAGTTCTGCAGTGTGCCATTGCATATAAAAGAACTTTTTAAATCGGCGCGATTGGACGGTGTTTTTGAAATGCATTCCGAAGAAGAAGCTGCATTAAAAAGTTTCGACTTATCAAGCAAGGTAGACAAACTTCCTCTACGAAGAAGATTCAAGAGAATAGATGTAAGCGTTCCCGTGCGATATAAAGTCGGGATATCGACCGATGCCAAGCTTTCGAAAGGAAAGATGTTGAATCTGAGCGGAGAGGGGTTGTTCATATATTCGAAAAATACATTTCCCGTCTCGACTCAGCTTTACATGGAGCTGGGGTTAAAGGGGGAAAGAAAACCTCTCACGCTGATGGGGACTGTCGTGTGGCTCGCCGATAAAGAACTCCAACTGCACTCATACCCCGGTATGGGCATAACCTTTACAAACATCGACAAACACACGCAGGCCAGGATTGTTGAATTTATAGATAAAAACCTAACCCGAAGAAGTAAGGTTTGACACGCACTATGGCTATTTGTAGATTCGAAGGATGTAAAGCTGAGGCAGTTTTCGCCTCGGAGTTCTGCTGGGCACACATAGAAAACCGAAGCGCCTACAGGGAGAAACTTGCGACTTTGATAAAGGAAAACGCCCCGCTTAAAGGAGTAAATCTATCCAAAGTCGATTTGAGCAATTTAAGCCTGGCGAGGGTAGATCTTTCCGAGGCCAATCTCGCGAGGGCCAACTTCTCCGGTTCTATTCTTTTCGACGCAAATTTGAAAAATGCCGAACTCCTGGGATCAAACCTTTCGGACTGTGACCTCACCAGCGCAAATTTTGACGGGAGCGATCTGACAAGAAGTTCCCTGCAAGGCGCAAGGCTCTGGCACGCAAACTTAAGAAATGCAACCCTTGTAGAAGCAAACCTGAGTCGTTGCGATCTGTGGAATGCGAATCTTTTTAACACAAGGCTCTGGCGCACTGACCTCTTGCAAGCAATCTCGCTCTCAAAAAAGAATTTCCATCATAGAGCAAATAAATTCTTATCTACCTATCGACTTAATGAAAAAGGCATTCTTTCCGCAGAAGAAGCGTATCGAGATCTTAAAAGTTATTTTCTTGCAAACGGCAGATACGATGATGCCAGCTGGGCCTCGTTCAAGGAGAAAACAATGGAGAGGCTTCTTCTTAAGAAAAAAAAGAACCTGGCTTATCTGCCGAGCTCCATCATGAATCTTCTGTGTGGCTATGGTGAAAAGCCGCACAGGATCGTACTCTCTTCCTTTTTTGTAATCATGTTATATACGATGGCTTATTTTATGCTAAAGGCCATTATATATACTCCGGCATTGAGGTATAGACCTGTTATCACAGACTACATCTACTATAGCGTAATCACCTTTACGACGGTAGGTTACGGCGACTTTATCCCTAAATCCACACTCCTTTTCAGATTTCTTGCCGCTTCCGAGGCGTTTATCGGCGCATTCATGATAGGACTCTTCATTTTTACGCTGGCGCGAAAATATTCCGCGCGATGAATTCCGCAAATTCTAAAAAAATTAAGCTTATCAAAAACATCTTACCACATCTTAAAAAGCTCACGGACCCATGCCGGATTTGCCACCATAAATGTAATATAAATCGCTTGAAAGGCAAAAAGGGCATATGCAGATCATCTGAAAAAGTTGCCGTTTACAGTTATTCACCACATTATGGGGAAGAGCCGCCCCTGTCGGGTGTACGAGGTTCCGGTACCATATTTTTTACCCACTGCAATCTCCAGTGCGTATATTGCCAGAACTATACTTTTAGCCAGAAAAGCGATTTTGAGGAAATAGAAACAGAAGAACTGGCCGAAAGAATGCTGGAATTGGAGCGCATGGGTTGTCACAATATAAACCTGGTAAGCCCCACGCATTACGCATACCAGATTATCATGGCTTTACAAATCGCAATAAAAAGATCTCTCAATATCCCCATTGTCTACAACACAGGCGGTTACGACAGCATGGAACTTATAAAACTTCTGGATGGTATTATTGACATCTATTTACCAGATATGCGATATTCCCGGGATGAGGCGGCTCGAAAATTTTCACATGCGGCCGACTATGCGGAAAACAATAGACAATTAATAAAAGAGATGTTCAGGCAAAAAGGCCTTCTAAGAGTAGACAAAAACGGCGTTGCGGAAAAGGGGGTGATAGTACGGCTTTTGATTCTCCCCAACAGTGTATCCGGCACCGTCCAGACGCTTAAATTCCTGAAAAAAGAGGTCTCGAAAGATATATACCTGAGCGTCATGAGCCAGTACTATCCGACTTACCTTGCGGGAAATTTTCCCGAAATCCAGAGAAGAATAAACCAAAAAGAATACCGTGAAGTCATCGACGCCATAGAGAAGTTTGGCTTCACAAACGGCTGGATCCAGGGTTTCAGGGCAGAAAGTGAACACTTCCTAGGAACAAACATTAAACCTACCTATTAAAACGCTCGTTTCTTAAAAACATAATATGCTTGACAAAATATCCTTATTTTGGTATAAAGATACTGTGTAACGAAGATGATACAATACACAAAGGCGAGTGTGACGAGAAAGTCCCTCGTCTATTTTATTTTTAGCCGAAAATTATGAAAGAATACTGCGGGCTTTTCGGAATTTACGGGCACAATGAAGCTTCGATGCTTACCTACCTCGGGCTATATGCCCTGCAGCATCGCGGGGAAGAATCCTGTGGAATAACCTCGTCCAACGGCAAGCGTATATACCAACACAAGGCAATGGGTCTGGTTTCCGACGTATTCGACGAAAGTTCGCTCAAAAAATTAAAAGGCTTTTTCGCCATCGGTCACGTGCGCTATTCAACAACCGGTACCAGCAGTCTAAAAAATGCTCAGCCCTTCGTCATAAATTACAAAAGAGGCGCGATAGCTATTGCGCATAACGGCAACATTACAAATTCCCTAGAGCTTAAGGATAAACTTGAGGCGGACGGGTCCATCATACAGACCAGCATGGATAGCGAGCTCGTCCTGCATCTTCTGGTTAAATCGAAAGCAAAAAGCATACGGGAAAGTCTTATAGAAGCCTTGCCGCAGGTAAGAGGCGCGTATTCGCTTCTTATACTGACGAATGACATGCTTGTAGGGATAAGAGATCCTTACGGATTCAGACCGCTTTGTATTGGTAAATTGGAAAAAAGTTACGTTCTTGCAAGTGAAACCTGCGCGCTAGATCTCATTAACGCCAAATATGTAAGAGATGTTGAGCCGGGAGAGATCGTTGTCATAAATAAAAACGGCTTGGAATCAATCAAGCCATTTTCTTCTTCGCAAAAAGCGTTTTGCATATTTGAATTTATATATTTTGCTCGGCCCGACAGCAACATATTTACAAAAAACGTATACCTGACACGGAAAAGGCTCGGCCAAACCCTCGCAAAAGAATATCCCGTAGATGCTGACTTCATAATGCCCATACCCGATTCCGGCACGTATGCGGCGATCGGCTTCTCCGAAGAGTCAAAAACACCTATTGAGATGGGCCTGATACGAAACCATTATATCGGAAGAACCTTCATACAACCCTCTCAATATAAAAGGGATTTCAAGGTTAAGATAAAATTGAATCCCATAAAAGACGTGCTAAAAAACAAAAAGATTGTCATCGTCGAAGATTCGATCGTAAGGGGGACGACCTCGAGGTTAAGGGTAAACGCCTTGCGAGAGGCGGGTGCAAAAGAAATCCACATGCGGGTAAGTTGCCCGCCGCTCATATCGCCTTGCTACTACGGAATCGATTTTCCAACGAAAAAAGAGCTAATCGCCTCGAGATATTCGATAAAAGAAATAGCAAAATTTATCGGTGTTGATAGTCTGAAATACCTGAGTCTGGAGGGCATGCTTAATTCCATGATGCTGCCGAAGGAAGTTTTCTGTACCGCCTGTTTTACAAAAAATTATCCGGAGAAAATAAATAAGCGCTTCGTTAAAAAGGCCCTTGAAAAATGAAGAAAAGCGACATATGTGAAAGAGACATATTAGTATAAAAACACAAGGCGGTGTAAATGTACAAAGGAGTACGGGCATAAAGAACTGGTGTTAATCAATGATTAAACAACCGAAATTGATGAACAAAAAAGGAGGTAAAAATGCAGGCAACAATTAAAGGTAATGTAGAAATAGCTAAAGAGCTAGGGCTTACGGAAGAGGAGTTTAACAGAATAAAAAAGCTTTTGGGAAGAGACCCAAACGTTACGGAACTAGGTGTTTTTTCAGCTATGTGGTCGGAACACTGCAGTTATAAGAATTCAAGGGCGCTTTTTAAACTGTTTCCTACTAAAGGTACTCACGTGCTAGTTGGGGCAGGGGAAGAAAATTGTGGAATTGTCGATATAGGAGCGGGGTTTGGTGTTGCATTCAAGATAGAGTCGCACAATCATCCTTCCGCGGTAGAACCCTTCGAGGCATCGGCAACTGGCATAGGGGGATGTCTAAGAGATATTTTCACAACCGGCGCAAGACCTGTTGCAGGCCTTGCTTCATTGCGATTTGGGAATCTCAATAATGATCGGGTTAAATTTCTTTTTAAAGAGGTTATAAGGGGGCTGGCTCATTATGCCAATACAGCGGAGGTTAATGCGGTTGGAGGAGAAACATATTTCGACGAAAGCTACGAAGGAAATCCGCTTGTTAATGCCTTTGTCGTCGGCATTGTGAATAAGAAAAATATCGTGAGGGGCACAGCAAAAGGAGTAGGAAATACGGTATATTACCTGGGAGGTGATACCGGCAGAGACGGTGTAGGCGGGGCAAGTTTTGCCTCAAAGGAGATAACGGAAGAATCTGCTTCTAGTAAAGGCGCCGTTGCTATTGGCGATCCCGAGCTAGGAAAGCGTTTGCGCGAAGCATGCTTGGAACTCATAGGAAAAGATACGGTTGTAGGAATGCAGGATATGGGCGCAGCGGGGCTTACTTGTTCTTCATGCGAAACGGCTTCAAGAAGCGGAACAGGCATTGAAATAGATGTATCGCTGGTTCCACAGAGAGAAAAAGGTATGACACCCTACGAAATTTTACTATCAGAATCGCAGGAGAGAATGCTGGCTATTTTAAAAAAAGACAAGGAGAAAGAAGCCCTTGAAATTTTGAAAAAATGGGATATAAATGCTGCAAAAATCGGGAAGGTTACAGATGATGGAATAATGCGAGTCAAAGAAAAAGGTGTTGTTGTATGCGAGATACCGGCCGAAACGCTTACAAAAAAAGCACCCCTTTACAAAAGAGAAACAAAAGAACCTGCATATCTTAAGAAAGCACAAAATCTGAACCGTAGTTCGTTAAAACAGCCTGATGATTTAAACAGCGTTTTGCTGGCATTACTCGATTCTCCTACAATTGCAAGCAAAGAATATGCTTATAAAAATTTTACCGCGATAAACAAAGATGAAGTCGTCGTTGGTGCTGGTTCCGATGCATGCGTAATACGAATTAAAGGTAGCAAAAAGGCTCTGGTTATAAGCGTGGATTGCAACGGCAGATACTGTTATCTCAACCCTTATACCGGTGCCATGATGGTTGTTGCGGAGGCGGCAAGAAATATAGTATGCACCGGCGGAAAACCGCTCGCTATTACAGACGGTCTCAATTTCGGCAATCCTATGAAAGCTGAAAATTACTGGCAATTCCAAAAGTGCGTAGAAGGTCTTTCCGAAGCATGCAAAGTTTTAAACACCCCTGTTATTAGCGGTAACGTAAGTTTCTATAACGAAAACCCCAAAGGTGCTGTAGATCCTACGCCGATTGTCGGAATGGTGGGGCTTATAGATGATTTTGAAAAACATGTTACCCAAGAATTCAAACATGAAGGCGACATTATAATACTCTTGGGTAGGCAAGATGCTAATTTATCGGGTAGCGAATATTTATATCTAATTCATCAGCAGAAAAAAGGTAATCCCAACATTGATATTGATGCGGAGAAGCGCGTCCAAGAAACATGCCTTGAGGCTATACAACTCGGCATTGTAAATTCCGCTCATGACTGCTCTGAAGGCGGTTTAGCTGTGGCGCTCGTCGAATCATGTATCGGAAATTCAAAGAAGATGTTGGGTGCAAGTATAAAATTGGATATTGCGAAAAATAAAGATGCGCGTCTGGACGAGATTCTTTTTGGCGAATCCCCCTCAAGGATTGTGGTATCCATTGCTAAAAAGAATTTAAAAGATCTGAAAAAAATTGCGAAGAAGCGCTCGGTTCCATATTTTATATTGGGTGATGTCAGCGGTAATAAACTATCGGTTAAATACAAAGAGAAAACAGTAATCGATCTTGCGTTGCAAAAATTGAGTCAGACATGGAGAAAAGCCATTCAGTCTAGATTGGAAAAGTAACCAAAAACGAGAAAAAGAAATTTCCGCCGTCAAAGGAAATAAGAAAGGGTTATCTATGGAACTGTTAGGGTTAACGGCTCCATAGATAATATAGCGGGAATATGTGATATTCATGGGATGAATATTCGGATTGATGCCTCATCCTGAGCGACATATTCGTAAAACACAGCATCCGCGGTGGACAAGGTTAAAAGAAGCAAAAGCCGACGGTTTGGAAATATTCCGAAACGGTGTTAAAGCCGCCTCTAAAATATAACGCAACTCTCGAAAGTACGTACTGTTATTGCCAGTCCTTGCATTTTTTATTAGCATCATTATACTTAGTAAGATAAAGATATAATAATGAAGATAATAGCTATATCTAACCAAAAAGGTGGCTGCGGAAAAACGACTGTCGCAACAAACCTCTCTGCCGCTTTGGCACAAAAGGGCCAAAAAACATTGCTTATCGACATGGACCCGCAATCCCACGCAACCATAGGCCTTGGCATTCTAAAGGTCGACCCGTTTCACTCCATATTTGGCCTGTTTGTAAATGAAATACGCAAAGGCAAGCCGATAAAGGAAATCGCGACAAACCTCGAAAACAACCTCGATATCGTTCCCTCGCATATTATAATGAGCACCGTGGAACATGAACTTAAAGAACGGGAAGACGGTCTTTTGATACTTACAAAGGCGATAAATCGTTCGGATTTGGCCTATGATTACATAGTAATCGATTGCCCACCAAACCTCGGATTCCTTACGTTCAATGCGCTGCGCGCGGCTAATGAAATAATCGTACCCGTGGAGGCAAGCGCCTTTTCCATAATGGGTGTCGGAAAACTAATAAGCATGGTGGAGCTCATAAAGATAAAACTGCATCACGCCCCCCACGTAAAAGGTCTTGTCAACATGTACGACGAATATTCCGATTTCGCCGAACGCATGGTAGGTAAAATCAAATATATCTTTAAAGATAAACTTCTAAAAACGATTATTTCATTCGATATATCCTTGAGGTGGGCGCAGGAAAAATCGGAATCCATTTTTAAGTGCGAGCCGAAATCCCGGGCAGCCCACGATTATCTGGCCTTAGCAGATGAGCTCCTGGCGTTTGACAGGGAAGAATCCAGCGAAAACATCTACCAGGAAATGAGGAAAATATTGCACGGGGTCTACGGCAATGTGTATTCAAAAGAGAAGGTTTTTCGGTTTTATGCCCCGAAGGCAAAAGAGGTGTATATCGTAGGGGATTTCAACAATTGGAAAATGGATACCTCAAACTTGCTGGAAAGAAAGAAAAACGGCGACTGGGAAAAATCCTTTTACCTTTTGCCGGGAAAATACAGATATAAGTTTGTCGTTGACGGGTTGTGGTTCTGGGATCCGCAGAATACCGAAAAAGAACCGAATCCGTACGGGGATTTTGATTCCGTATTCCAAATATAAAAATGGCTGTATTAAAACCAGATTTTACTAAAGAAGAACCGTGGCGCATTTTTCACATAATGAGCGAATTTGTAGACGGGTTTGAGGGCCTGACGGATGTCAAAAACGCCGTTAGCATATTGGGCTCATCCCGCGCAAAACCGAAAGACATGGTAAATATCATCGAAAACTTCTATCATAAATGAGCTGGTTTTTTCTCTCGCTGGCCTGCGCTTTTTTCAGCGCAACCCTTGCTGTTATCTTCAAACTGGCATTAAAAAAAAGGGACGAGCTTTCTCTGGTATGGTTGATGTTCGCATTCGCGCTTCCCATACTTCTGGGTGCTTTTTTACTCGCCCCAATACCACGCCTTGGCGGCCTTTTCTGGAAAACAGTGGCCATAATGCTACCTGTTGAGATTACCGCGTTTTTGATGTACATGCGGGCGCTTAAAATCTCGCCACTCTCACTTGTTTTCCCCTTTCTCGGGCTCACGCCTGTTTTCGCCATATTGACATCTTCGGTTTTACTGCACGAAAAATTGTCTCTCTCCGGAATAAGCGGCGTCATCTTCGTCACGGCGGGGGCGTATCTCTTGAATATCCGTTCAATGAAAGACGGCGCCTTGGTACCCATAAAAAACATATGCAGGGAAAAGGGTGTTTTACTTATGATAATCGTCGCTTTTTTTTATAGCTTTACATCCGCACTCGGTAAAAAGGCAGTGCTACTTTCAAATCCGCAATCCTTTCCCGTGGTTTATTACGGCATGTTCTTTGCAATCCTTACGCCTATAGTACTTGCAAGGGCATTCCGGTACCGCCGTTCTTTTCGCGGGGACTTTGAAAAAAAAGATATCCTCTTGATTTTAGCCGCCGGCGTATTATTTGCAACGGCGGTTCTCTTTCATTACAAGGCTATATCACTGGCAAAGGTTTCATACATGATATCCGTAAAAAGGCTGAGCCTGGTTATAAGCGTGTTATACGGGGCAATAATATTCAAGGAAAAAAATATAGGATATAGAATCTTTGGTTCTTCAATTATGGTCCTGGGGGTATTGATTTTGGCACTGGCTAAATAAAAACGCCTATGCGAAAAAGTGGAATTTCTTCGCCTAGGCGTGTTACCTTGTTTAATGAATTAAGACGCGGATGGCAACAGCTCGTTTTAATTTTTGGACCAGACAACTGGTCAATTATGCCGTTGTCATCCAATGTTTAGTATACCTTAAAAATAGTAAAAAATCAAGTTGACAGCACGGTATAATCAGGGATAATGATTATAGAAATAGAAGGGGGTGATTTTATGGCAAATGCGAAAAAAGTAAAAGAAATACTCGCCACAACGGAAAATAAGGTTGGGAAATTAGCTGAATTCTCTTCGGTAATCACAGGTGCAGGAGTCAATATAACCGCTGTCTCGGCTTATGGAATGGAAGGCAAAGCGCATTTCATGGCTGTAACGAGTGACAACGCGAAGGCTATAAAAGCGCTTAGCGGGAAAGGCTACGAAGTAAAGGAAGAAGATGTCGTCGAGCTACAACTGGAAAACAAGGTTGGAGCGCTGGAAGCAATGGGCAAGAAATTGGCCGGCGCAAATATTGACCTCAACTATATCTACGGCAGCGTATCGGACGGCTCTTCGGCAATTATCTTATCGTCCAATAATAACGATAAGGCAATCGGGGTACTGGGATAGTAATTAAATAAAGGCAGGTATCGCTTCATGGAGACACTAAAAAACTTTTTTGTCGGATTTTTTGTTACTCTTCTTGCGCTTGTCGCGCTGGCGCTAAGCTTCATATTGTGGCCCTTCATTCTTGGCATTGGGTCATTCGTTCTGTTTGTAGGCGTTATTGTATTGTTTGTCATACTCGGTTTTTACATAATCGTTCTCATAGGCCACACTGTACGAAAAGGCTTTAAGAAACAAGAATAATGCTATCGACCGGCGACTATCGACCAAAGATAGGCAATTTTGGTATAGGAATTTTGGAGGGGACGGGGATAGAACATCCTAAGAAAACAAGAACGAGTAAAAGGATAATAACAAGAAGCGCGATCTTATTGTTTGATTTGCGCATAAACGGTTTTATTTTAACATAAAATATTGTTTTGCAGTAGAGAAATATGACCGGCAGGGCATTCAGGGCTGTTTTTATTGCAATTTTGCTTACCATTGCGATAGCAAGCACAGTAACCGTACTTATCTTTAACTCTACCTTCGCGCATAACACAATAGACTATCTTTCCTTTTTTGCGGCACTTTTCCTCATAGCCGATGGTTTCTTTAAAATAAGGCGTTACAAAAACGAGCCTTATTTTCCCAATCAGCTTATAAGGCATTTGAGGATCATAATCGGAACGTGTATCTTCACGATACATGTTATGCAATACGTGTACGGAATTTAAGTGGCGAGTATAAAAGTATGATATTTCTAGAAAGCGGCTATCTCGAGGACGGATTGAAAGCCCTTGTCTACCTTATACCTTTGGTTTTTCTTATTGCCAAGGGCCGAAACCTCAATCTTAAATATTTCTGGTTTTTTTTCGTCGGGCTTTTCTTGCTTTTTTTCGGCCACCTCCTGGATTTCCTGGATGAATTTAACGCTCTTAAGGGGTTTTTTATCATAGGCCGTACTGACCCGCTCCACGATTTTTTTGAGGACACAATAGGGTTTATGTTGGGATTTGCCGTTTTTATATTGGCTCTCTACCTGGAAATCAAGAAAAACAAATGAAAGGCTTTAATTTATCGATTTTGGGTTTTGTTGCGGGTTTTGCAAGCGCTTCCTTGGGTATAGGCGGGGGCGTTGTTTTAGTTTCCTCATTAGTGCTTTTCTTCGGCTACGAAATAAAAAAGGCGATCGGTACTTCTTTGGCGACAACGGTTCCGACTGCCTTTGTCGGGATAACAACACACTATATCGTAGAAAGCAGTAACATCAAAGTGCTTATTGCACTATTAATTGTTGTGGGTTCGATCGTCGGCGCAAAAATTGGCGTAAAATTGGCAAATGTGTTAAGTAGTATAAAACTAAAAAAATTATTTGCGCTCTTGCTTCTTCTTGTAGGATTAAAGTTGGCGGGTATAATAAACATTTCAACCGGATCGGTTTTAAAAAACGCCGCATATCCTCTTTTGATAATGCTCGGACTGGTCGCCGGCTCTCTGTCTGCCTTATTCGGGATAGGCGGGGGTATAATAATGGTTCCTATGCTCTTTTTGTTCTTCGGTTTGTCGATTCACGAAGCTATCCCGACGTCGTTATTGGTCATTTTTCCCACGACGCTTGCGGGGGCGGTGTTCCATAAGAAATTTGATAATATAAATACCGAGGCGTTGAGATTTTTGGCCCCTCTTGCATTAATCGGCGCGGTTATCGGGGCAATTGTAACAAATAGCTTGCCTTCGGCCGTTCTCGGGATGGTTTTTGGATGTACTATGATCCTATGTTCGGTCCAGATCTTTCTGGAAAAGCAATAAGATCTATTTCGAACGGCTGGTAGTCCCTTTTCCCCATGATTTTTGGCGCAACCTGTCAAACTCGCCCTGCATATCCCTGACTCGCTGTTTCACTTCCGCTTCGTCTTCGGGTAGATCTTGGCGTGTCTCGGCCCTTCGGCTCTGGATGCCGGATTGCATCAATTCAACTATCCGAAATGGAAACCACAGCATTCTAAGCACTGTTTTTTGGGGTTTTGCAACCTCGGGTTTTGCTTCATCCAAAGCCCACAAACCGGAAGCAAAAACAAGGAACAGAATAGCAACGCCAGAGATTATACATATCCTTGATTTTTTCATCATAATACAAATATACCCTGCAAAATGCCGATTGGCAAGGTTTTTTGCCATATTATCTACCATTTATGTTGACAACTCTCTTCTGTGGTTTTACAATAATCTAGGGGTAAGTTTCATGAAATCGCATAGCGAGTATCTGTGGTTTAACACGAAAACGAGAAGAGACTTCATCAACATAACTCCCAAGATAGAAGAATCTTTGAGAAAAAGCGGGGTAAAGGAAGGGTTCTGCCTTGTTAATGCGATGCACATAACGGCAAGCGTTTTCGTAAATGACGATGAAAGCGGGCTGCACAAGGATTTTGACAGGTGGCTTGAAGGGCTTGCCCCGCACGCACCTACGTCGGAGTATAACCACAATCTGACAGGTGAAGACAACGCTGACGCACATTTAAAAAGGACAATAATGGGGCGGGAAGTCGTTGTAGCAGTCACCAAGGGCAAGCTGGATTTCGGACCCTGGGAACAGATATTTTACGGCGAATTTGACGGCCGCCGCAAAAAGAGGGTGCTTGTCAAGATTATAGGCGAATAAAAAATGAGAACAGCATGAAATCTGTCAAAGTTTTTATTTTAATTCTTGCTTTTTTCTTTTCCGCTACATTAGCATTTACCCAAGAAGCAAAGAGAGAGCCTGGGGTCAAGATCCCGCCGGGAATGGAAATACGGAAAGTCGGAGATGTTAACATACTTATGCCGAAAGGGGCAAAAATGGACAAGCGTGGCGGGGTGATACTTCTTGAAAACACTGATCAGTACGCCGCTCAGAAATTCCTGGAAGTAGAAAACCGACTCATTGAAATAGAAGCCGAGCAAAGGATGCTTAAAAACGAAGTTAAAAATCTAAAGAATTCTCTAGACGAAATCAAGCAAGGTGAACTAATCGTAGAAAGAGCGAACGAATAAATACCTCGTCTTTTATGATCAAAAATATTCTTGTCCTTTCATTGATATTTTTTACCTTTCACGGGCCGGGTGCGGTGGCTGGCACGATTGAATTAAAAAACGGGGAAATAATCACTGCCGATATAATAAAGGAAACCGAGGAAGCGGTCGTCATAAGCAGGCAAAACGGTAAGTTTATATATTCTATTGTAAAAGAAAGGATTAAAAACATCAGGAAATCTACGCTGGAGGAGCGGGATAGGCAAAAGAAAAAAGAGGCGCGTTTCTACGGGACCGGCAAGGAAAAAGAAAAGTCCAGGCAAGAAAGGCCCGAAGAACACTATAAGGAACGAAACAAAAAAGAGATTATTGCAGCGCGAAAAGCGCGAGGAATAGCAAAAATCGAGTTCTCCAAAAACAGATTCGGCGTTGTCGATGCAAGGTTAAACGGCGAGGTTGCGGCATCTTTAATGGTGGATACGGGCGCGTCGCTGGTGGTCGTCTCAAAAGAGACTGCGGGAAAACTGGGTTTTGAGGAGACGGCACGCATGCGGGAAATCACAGTTCTATTGGCTGACGGCAGCAAAGCCAAGGCTTTCCCGATTACGTTAGATTCCGTGGAAGTAGACGGCTTGGAAATTGAAAATGTCAAGGGCGCCATATCGGAAAAATCACCAGGCCAGGGCATAGACGGGCTCTTGGGCATGTCGTTTCTGCGCTATTTCCACGTCAGACTGGATACAAAGGAAAACTGTCTGATTTTGGAGAGAAATTGACCTTTATAAAATAACGATGGGACAAAAAGTACTATTTTCGTGGAGTGGGGGGAAGGACAGCGCAATTGCGTTTTATGAGTTTAAAAAAAGGGGGGATTGCGAAATAGCCTCTCTTATTACGACAGTAACGGAAGATTACAAGAGGATCAGTATGCACGGCATACGGCAAGCCTTGGTAGAAAAACAGGCAGAGCACCTAGATATTCCTATCGAAAAAGTCCCAATTTCAAAAAACTCTTCTAACGAAGAATATGAACATGCAATGCGAGTGGTTTTAAAAAAATTCCTAAAAGTTGGTGTATCAAGCGTAGTTTTCGGCGACATATTCTTAGAAGACGTGAGAAAATACAGGGAGGGAAATTTGGCAAAGGTGGGGATGAAAGGAATTTTTCCCATATGGAAAAAGAACACAAGAGAGCTTGCGCGTGAATTCGTTAACCTGGGCTTCAAGGCTGTCATTACCTCTGTTGATACGAATGTTCTCGACAAAAGTTTTGCTGGCAGAAATCTAGATAAACAGTTTCTATCGGGGCTCCCTTCCAATGTTGACCCTTGTGGCGAGAATGGGGAATTTCATTCATTCGTATACGACGGTCCCATTTTCCGGGAGAAAATACCATACTCATTAGGAGAAACTGTTTTAAGGGATAATCGTTTCTGTTATTGTGATGTGTTACAAAAATAAAAGGAGGCGTATATGGAAAAGAAAGATCTGGGGAAAACGTCCATCGGAATAGAGCCAAACATTGCAGGACTTTTGTGTTATCTCTTATGGTTCATCACTGGGATCATATTCTTTCTGATTGAGAAAGAGAATAAATTCGTTCGTTTTCATGCGATGCAGTCAATCATCACATTCGGCTTTTTGTTCATCCTGGGGATGATCCTTCCTTTTATACCCATAGTGGGATGGGTCTTTATACCCCTTTTGTGGATTTTTGAACTTGTGCTCTGGATAGTCTTGATGGTGAAGGCGTATCAGGGGGAGCGTTTTAAGTTGCCTGTAGCCGGTGATATCGCAGAACAGAACTCTTAATAGTATCACTATGGACCATGACTGCTGCAATGGACTTCGGAGTTTGCATCACTGTAATAATCGCCGGAAAGACAGTCGGGCATCCTCTTAACATAACTAGGCACTATAAGTGCTTCTATTTCGCTTTCGGTTAGATTTGCGACATTGGCATTATCTATCATGGCAGCCAGTTCGAGGCCGCTTTCTAACTGTTTTACATTAGCCAGGCACGTTTTTTCAATGGCTTCTTGTTTTGCCCGAAAGTAGTTCGGGAGGATTATCGCGGATAACATTGCCAGAATACCTATAGCGATTAGTATTTCAACGAGCGTAAAGCCTTTGATATCTATTTTTCTTTTTTGCATATAGTAATATTATGCCTTAACGCCATAATATAGCATATTTCTTGCCGGAAATACAAATAAAAACAGGGGAAAATACCTTGAAAATTAATTTGCCAAATCCTGACTTTGTAGGTATACTTTTTATGAAAAGGGGGTGTTGCATGAAAAAGGCACTAATTCTATTTTTACTAGCCGCTTTTTTGATTTCCGTATCGGGTTGCGCCTCTAAGACTGAATACGATAAGTTGCTTGACCAAAAGGCCGCGTTGGAGAAGAAATGCGATTCTCTAAATGCGGAAAAGGCGAACCTCAAAAAGACAATATCTACCCGTGACATGGAAATTAGAGATTTGAAAAACAATCTGAAAAACACACAGGCGAAGGTTCAGAATTTAGAAAAACAACTGGCTAAAGCGAAGGCAGAAATCGTCAAGCGAACTCACTGAGATTGCTGAAAAAGTCTTAATAAAACAGCAATCTCTGATTAAAAGATTAAAATAGATTACACAGATTAAATTTATCGTCAAGGAAATCTATGTAATCTTTTTTAAAATCTGTGTAATCAGAGGTCGCTGTAGAATTTTAGGAGTTTTTCAGCGACCTCTCACTAATCAAAAACGAAATAAAAGACCTAAGACTACGCGGTTGTCATACAAATTTGCTAGTATGGCAACCGCGTAAGTACCTAAAATGAAGGTAGATAACTACGCATTCGGTTCGATGACTGTTGATGGTAAGGTACACAATCAGGACCTGATTGTTTTTCCTGATACAATCAAACCCAACTGGTGGCGCAAAGAAGGCCACTCTCTTATGGAGGAAGACATAAAGGAAATCATCGACTACAAGCCCGATGTTTTAATAATCGGCAAGGGCGCATACGGCGTCATGGCCATACCGGAATCCACCAGAAAACTTCTGAAATCGAATAATATAGAATTGATCGATAGAAATACCCCCGAGGCATATAAAGTCTTTAACCAATATGTTGAAAAGGGTAAAAAAGCGGTCGGTGCGTTCCATCTGACGTGTTAAATTTGCAAAACTGATTTTTTTTAGGTATACTTCCATTGTAATAAAGTCTATCTAAATAACTTAAGGGGGTGAACGGCATGAGGAAATTAATAGTTCTAATACTTATATTACTCATTTCTGGCACGATAACCGTATTTGCTGATCAAGGTACTAAAGGAACTCCGGAAAAATCGATATTCCAGGAGTTGAGCGATGGTCTTTCGGAATTCGGAAAATTCAAGGGTGAAAAGAAGCCTTTCTCAGCCATGTTCCAGAGATCGAGCGACTACATTGAAGAAACCTCTCCCATAGCAAAACAAAAGTCATTACGCGAGGACGAAGAAGAACTCAAAAGAAGAAGAGGACAATCAGAATAACCTTATCAGCCCAAACCGTTATAAACCTATGTGGTTAGAAGAGGAGTTTATTCGAGATGCTAACCGCGTAGGTTTTTTTATACACTTTTTTCGGCTGAAAGAATATAATTATATAGTGACCCAAAATCTCTAACTATCAAAAGGAGGCAAAATTATGAGGGTACTAAATCTATTTTTGGTTTTTTTATTCGCTATATCGCTATTATGTTCCACTTACGTGTATGCCGAAAGAAAAGATCCTATGGCTTTTTTAATTGACAGTGATAGTGTGATAAAAACATATGTCGCGGACATAAAGAACTCCTCAGGAAACAATAAAATAGACTTGAAAGACTTGAAAGACGCGCTTGAGAACGTGCTTGCTTCCAGGCCCCCTAGGAAGTTCGAATTCTCGGGAAGGGGAAATAGGACGAAATTTAAAATCGTAGAAAACCCTTCCGAAGCAGATATCGCGGTTAATACCCTCATAACCGAATACCTGTGGACCGAGGACGATCCGGTTGACATGATAGTCGGGGTTCCCAGTATAGCCTATGACGCGCTTACAAAAGAGAATTATGCCCGCATGCAGGTCGTTATGACGGTAAATGACACCAAAAGCGGAATGCTCTTGTGGGAAGATAGTCTTAAAGCCACGATAACCGACAAAACCATGGCAGAAAAAGAAAGTTACGACAGAATCAATGAAAGAATAGCAAAAGTCTTCATAAGAGAGCTTTTTAAAAGGTCTGAAATGGGTCGATGAAAAAAATAACGATCTTCACAAGCACAGCATTATTGCTTGCTTCACTCATCACGACCGGATACATTGTATTTAAAGCTCAACTTCGAACCAACCTTGCCTTAAATACCAAAGTAGCTATTATTAGCGAAAAAATAGAAAAAATCCAATTCAATATCAGTGATATTTATAATAATTTCATGCAGAAATATAAAAAAATGCGTAGAAGTATACTCGGCGAAATAACAAAAAACCCCTGGTATTCGCCAGAGAAACCTGTACAACAAATAGTGATACACCTAAAACACGGAGGGATGATTGCAGGAAAATTACTAAAGAAAAGTAGGGATAAATATATTGTCGAATGGAAAGGCGAAAAGATCGCAATAGATGCCGCCCGGGTAAAACGCATAGAACGCAAAACACAAAAAGCCGTGGAATGGCCGTATAAAAACGACGTGGTGGTAAAAAGGACAAACGGCATTATTTTGGACGCTAAGATTGTTGACGTAAAAAAGGATTCTGTAACGCTTTTATATCTAGAGGGAGGGGGGAGTCTCGAGTTAGACGTCAATCGTTCCGACATCGAATGTCTTTTGTTTGCGCCTGTTTATACGCGTGAAAGCCAAGAATTAGAAACACAGCTTAAAAGGCAGTTCCCAAAAATGGAATTTTACACAGAGGGCAACTTTACGATTATAACAGATTCTTATTCTCGCACGGTAAGTTCATACAAACGAGCGATAAAAAACGTATACACGAATATATATCTCAAATTTTTCAAGCTTTTTAACGGGAGAAAACCGAAAAGACAAAACTTTGTAGTTGTTTTTGATGATTTCGTTGACTTTGCAGAGTATGCAATAACCGATGGAGTACCTTTCTGGGCGGTCCTTGGGTATTTCAGCCCGACAGACAATGTCCTTTATCTTTTTAACGCTTTTGGAAAAAGAATAGAAAAAATGGTATTTGATGTTATTGTGGGCAAAACAGGCAAAACAGTTGATGAGATAGCAGACGAAATAAAAAAGCGGGTCGATGAAAGGTACCATATGACCATAGAGGGTCGCGTTGAAACAGTCAAAGACAAATATCAAGCTGCCTAT
>JADHYN010000021.1 GCA_016782425.1 Candidatus Omnitrophota bacterium | reverse complement strand
GCGTGCCTGGCAGGATTTGAACCTGCGACACACGGCTTCGTAGGCCGTTGCTCTATCCGGGCTGAGCTACAGGCACACAATTTTCAAAACCTTAATATCAAGTTCAATAGCCCGCCGACGAGAATTGCAACGCTTATCATTATAGCGGCGGATTTAAGCATATCTTTTATTCCGAGTTCCTTAACTAATACGGTAAATGTAGCGATACACGGAAAATATATGGCTAGAACCGTGCTTCCGATTACTAATTGTTTCGTAGTTAAGTTTAACGGCCCGAGCATGCCGACCGCAACGTCTTTTCGCAAGAATCCTACAAGCAAAGCGCCAATGGCTTCTTTCGGAAGACCCCACACGTTGTGCAATATAGGCGCAAAAATGCCGGAAAGCGCATCTATAATATGCAGGACATAAAGAATGTTAACAAAAAGGATACCGACAAGGACATACGGAACTGCCTCTTTTAAAAAACTAAAAACCCGCATCCAGAGCTTCTTAAAAACAGACTGAAATTGAGGAATCCTGTAAGGCGGTATTTCTACCAGAATCTCAGGACTCTTACCTTTCATTACTTTATTAAGTATCAACCCTTTAATTATTAAAACGGCAAAGAGTGTAAGAAATACCATTGCTACATATATCCCGCCTCTTTGGCCGACGAGGCCTACAATCATTGCGATCTGCGCCATGCATGGTACGGCAACCGCCATGAGGGTTGCAGCAATAAACTTTTCGCGTTTTTCTTCCAGAAGCCGCGTAGCCAAGGCCCCGGGAACGTTACAACCCAACCCCAAAATCATGGGGATGATAGCGTATCCATGTAGCCCCAAACGGTGCATGAAATTATCCATCAAAACCGCAAGTCGCGGCAGATACCCGAAATCCTCCAGAATACCTAATACGAAATAAAAACTTATAATATAAGGCAACACCATGGCGAATGGGACATAAAAACCCGTCGTAAAAAGCCCAAAGGTCTGCGAGTAATCCATCTGGCCTTCGACAAAAACAAGTTTACCCAGGATGATGTCGTGGAAAAAATTACCTTTGCCTAAAAATGCTGACATTTTCATAACTACCGGCGTCCATAATTTTTCAAAAAACGGATTGGCTAAGTACGTAATGAGACCCTCCCCTATCAGACGAATCACCCAGAAAGCGCAGAAAATGACAAGAATCGCAAGCGGAATTCCCGTAGCGGGTTTTATGCTCAGGTCTTCCAGTCTTTCCAGAAAAGTGTGGTGCTTGTGATGTAACTTCTGCGCTTCTTCGATTATTTTTCCTATATGCTTCCATCTCTCTGCGTCCGTTAAGGGGCCTATCTTTTTAGTCTTTGCTTTCGGCATGTGCCGGACGAGTTCTTTTATGCCTTCGCCGCTTAATCCGCAAGTCGGAATTACAGGAACACCAAGGGCTTTTTCAAGTTTCCCGACGTCTATTTCCATTCCTTTGTGCTTTGTCTCGTCCCACATGTTAAGGGCTACAATAACGGGGGTGTTTTTCTCCAGAAGTTCCAGTGTGAGATAAAGGTTTCTTTCGAGGTTTGTTGCATCCACGACATTTATAACTAAATCGCTCTCTTTTAGCATGCGGATGGTTACTTCTTCGGCTCTGGAGGTAGGTATTAAACTGTAGGCTCCCGGAGCATCGATGATGACAGGTTTTATGCCGTTTATTTTCGTATAACCTTGAGTAAATTCGACGGTCGTGCCGGGGTAGTTCGAAATTACTACCTTCGCGCCCGTAAGACGTGAGAAGACGGCACTCTTTCCGACGTTCGGATTTCCTACCAGAAGAATTTTATTTAGTTTCATCTCTTTTTACTTCCACGAGAATCTTTGTCGCTATGCCAAAACCGATCGCGACCTTAAATTTATCCACCAAGACAGTTTGGGGGCCTCTCCAAAAATTGGCTTCTATCTTTTTTATTTCTTTGCCTATTCTTATACCCATACTCTGTATACGGCTTGTCGCTCCGAAACCGCCCTCGATATCCACGACAATACCTGTCTCTCCGCGCTTCATATCGGTCAAACTTATTATCATTTTATTACCACCACTTCCCGCGTTCTTTGTATGTTTTTATAAAACGCTCTATGCTCCTGTCGTATGTTTTTTCCACGTCATTCGGAAAAAAACACGCCGGAAATTGCCCTTGCACCCAGTGCGAGTTTATGCATTCGCAACAAATTCCCTTACTCGAGCACGGCTCGTAAGTACAATTGCATTTTACCATATTTCTTTCTTTTTTGCATTCCATGCCGATACACCCCTTTTTATACTATACCACGCCGATAAATTTTTTTGGCCTATTCGATTTTGAAAAAGCTGTCTTATAACGCCTTTTTTCCTGTTTTTCCATATTTCGAAACATAACTTCCTTTCCTTCCAGGGCGTCGCAGTAACTAGCGCACATCTTTATGGCCTTATCAAGAAGTTCTCCATCGAGCCTTCGCGGAATCATGCAATACGGGCCCTTCACGCCGTGAGGCGCAAGTAATAGATACTCTCTATTCTCCGTTTTTGCAAGAATTTTGTTATCCGTTTCGTTCCTCCCTATGATTATTTTATTATTTTTATCGAGCCGGACATGTCTTCCCGCCTTTAAAAGTTCTATATCCCGAACACTCGGTTTTTCCTTTTCGCGCAAAAGATCCTTTAAACGGCCTGAAAAACCCGGATCGGTAAGAAGGCATCCGCCGGCCGGTGTCGGAATGTCTCTTATGCCATAGCGTTCGGCCATTTCAAGCTGTTTTTTCCGCTGTCGTCCGGAGACCTCAAGAAGCCCTGATCTCTTTACCTTTTTAGTTTTTTCAGGCTCAGTCTCCGGTAACAACTTCGCGCTAAGCGGCCTTAATATGGAATCTTTATACCCCGACTCTTTGGCTACTATGTGAAGGGCTGTCTTATTCTGGGACATGGGCCTTTCACCGAGGACTTCCCCTGTAAAAATAAAATCGAAACCCCGCTCTTCCATTATCCCGCCTGCTACCTTAAGCATAAGGGTGTGGCAATCTATGCAGGGGTTCATGGTAGAGCCATAGCCGTGCTTTGGGTTTAAAAGCATTTCGAGATGCTTTTCCGTTATATCTTTTACGATGATGGGTATTTCCAACATCTCCGCGGATGCTTCTGCTTTTTTCGAACTGAAAAACGGGGTAACAAAAGAAATAGCGGTTACCTTTATTCCCTGTTCCTGTAAAATTTTAACTGCGAGTATGCTATCCAGTCCGCCTGAAAATAATCCTAATGCTCTTCTAACCATGTTTGCTTTACCCCTCCGCCGAAGCCACAAGTACCCTTAACTTCTCTCATGGCAAAGGCGGATAAGCTATCCCTTTTAATCCTTCCACGTACATGCGGGATGCGAATGCAGCGGTTGCGCCGTCGCCAGAGGCGGTAACAACCTGCCGTAAGAGTTTCCTTCTTACGTCGCCTGCGGCGAATATTCCTTTTTTCGCTGTTCTCATATCATCGTCTGTTATTACATACCCCTCTTTATCAAGTTTTAAAATGCCCTTCAGGAAATCAGTGTTGGGTACATATCCGACGAATATAAAAACGCCTTCGCACGAAAAATCCTTTTCTTTTTTGTCTTTTAAATTCGTGATCTTTAGAGACTCAACTTTATCGCCTCCCTTGATCTCCTCCACTCTGGAATTCCAGATAAATTCGATTTTTTTATTTGCGGATGCTCTCTCCTCCAGGATTTTCGTCGCGCGCAATTTGTCCCGGCGGTGTATCAATGTAACCTTATTCGCGAATTTGGTCAAAAATAACGCTTCCTCTACCGCAGTATCACCGCCGCCCACAACAGCTATGTTCTTCTCTCTAAAAAATGCCGCGTCGCATACGGCGCAATAAGAGACGCCTTTGCCGCGGAATTTATCCTCGCCCGGGATATCAAGCTTACGAGGACGGGCGCCTGTTGCGACAATAACCGAGAGAGAGTCGATCGTCCGAGCTTCTTGGCTTATCTGCCAGGATTTTTTCGCCTTATCTTCTTTTATACTTTTTACGTTATCTATTTTGAATTCTGTGCCGAATTTTTTTGCCTGTTTTTTGAATCTGTCTATTAAATCAAAACCCGCCAACTCTTCGGGAAAACCGGGATAGTTCTCTATATCGCTTGTAATAACAGCTTGTCCGGGCGTTGTAGAACTCTCTATTAATAATGTCTTTAATCTTGCGCGTGAAGTGTATATGGCGGCCGTTAATCCTGCCGGTCCGGCGCCTATTATAACTACGTCATACATTATACTTTTCCCCTTCTTTTCAACGTGGCCCTTCCACTTAAAGATTTAACCTTTTTCTTTTTTGCATCATAAACGCTTATAATATTTATCTTTTTCCCGCATCTGGCGGCGAACTGCTTTTTTATTTTCTGTATTTCTTTTTTGGACAAAGCTTTTATATCCGAGGGTCTCAAGGGGGTGTTGATCTGGATTTCGTCCGGGGCTATTCTCGCGGCAAGATCGGCGATTTCCTCGGCGTAATCTTTATTAGCTTTTATAAACATTATCTGTAAGGCGAGTTTCTTTTTATACGTGGAGCTAAATTTTTTCAATCCTTTTATTATTTTATCAAATCTTATCGTTTTGGCGGACCTCGCTATCTCTTTAAAGAGTTCCTTGAAATGGGCGTCCAGCTTGGCAATGACAAAGTCGGCCAAAGATAAATCTTTCCGAACGTCCTTTTTGTCCATTAAAGAAGAATTTGTAATAACCGCTATTTTTTCCTTTCTTATTTTTCTTATTTTTTTTATAATTTCACCTAAATTTTCGGCCAGTGTCGGCTCTCCCGCTCCTGAAAACGTGATATAGTCGATCTTTACGGGGGGGAGGGATGCAATTTCTCTTGTAATCTTAGCAGTTGGGATATATATTTTTCTTTTGCCTGTTAAAACGTGGGTTCTGCCTATCTGACAGTATATGCAATCAAAAGAGCATACCTTTTGTTTTCCCCTATAAACCGGGTCTACGCCGAGGGAACTCCCAAGTCTCCATGATGATACGGGCCCGTAGATATGTCTAAACTTTTTTTTTCTCATCTGTATGAAGATAATATCTTTATTTTACTATAAGAGTATCTTAAATTATACCACTTCTTTTGCTTTTTTCAATGTGATACTAAAGATAAGAGAGGTTTATTCAGGGGTTAGTTTTCGGGAGCAAAGAGATGTGTCCCGCTCCAGGATTCGGGAGGGGTTGCGTTTTCATCCCAGGTTAATATTATCGTTAGGCCTCCATAGCTGCCTGAAGATCCGGAACAGGGTTCTTTTATGGTTCTTGTTGCAGTAATTACAACTTTGGTGGTTTTGGTACCCGGATCGACGCTTGCATTATATACCCAATAAGTCTTGGGATTACTTTGGGAATATGGATGAGCAGGAAACTCTATAGGTAAAATACTTCCATTGCCAACGGTATCTGTCAGAAATTCCCCTTTTTCAAGGTAAACAAGCTCCTCGGCGGTTTTAATAGAGCCTATTGTATTTATCGCTTCCGAGGTACGGGCTTTTTCTCCCATGTCCGCGAAATTCGGCGCCATGAGGGTTACTAAAATGGCTATAAGAAGTGCTACCAGTATAAGCTCGAATAGCGTGAACCCTTTTCGGTTTTTGGAATTAATTATCTTCATGCACTTCCCATCCGAGGTAAGATTATCTAAAACAGAAAATCCACCCATACTAGATTTTTAAGCATAAGTGGATCTTCTATTTTAGACAAATCTTTTGTATTTTTTATAGTCAGTGTCTAATTTTTCGGCACGCCGGGATGACTGCCTGACCAAGTCTCAGGCGGAGTCGTAGCTTCATCCCATGTTAATATAATGGTCTGCCCTTGGTATCCGGCTGGGGGAACCCCACCGGCCCTTTTCGGGGTCCTTGTTGCCGTAACTACATATTTCGTTGTCTTAGTAGCCGGGACAACAACTACACCATATGACCAATAAACCGCCATACTTGCCGCATTAACGTTGAATTTTAAAGGTAATGCGGTTCCATCGCCGACGGCATCCGATATATATTCGGCTTTCTCCAGATGGACAAGGTCTTCGGCCGTTTTAATGGCGCCTATTGTATTCGTCGCTTCTGCTGACCGGGCCTTTTCTGCCATGCCTGTAAAGCGTGGTACAGCAAGGGTCGCCAAAATAGCAATGACTATTACCACCAGTATGAGTTCCAGTAATGTAAAACCTTTTTTGCCTATCATCTTTACACCTCCCTTCTTTTACTAAAGTTTACCATAAACCGCGATAAGTGTCAAATTGCCGTGAGTTCAAATATGGGTAAAAACATGGCTATTACGAGAACCCCTATAATAGCAGCCACGCCTATTAATACCACAGGACCCAAAAGGGTGGTGAATCTCGTTACTGCGGTATCAATAACACTATTATAGTAATTGGATATCTCATCCAGCATATTGGTAAAATTACCTGTTTTTTCACCGACAAAAGCAAGCTGGACAACGAGCGTGGGAAAGACACCCGTCTGTTGCAGCGCCTCGGAAAGCGGCAGTCCCCCTATTACTTTTTCCTTTGCCTCCTCAATCATCTCGTCAAAAACAACGCTCTCTGACGCCTTCTTGGATACCTCAAGCGCTTTTACTATGGGAATCCCGCTTTTTAGCAAAATGCTTAATGTGGAGATAAATCTCTGTATATAGAGCAGCAATAAAAAGCCCCCCAAAAGAGGCATGGCAAAAAGGATATTCTCCCAGATCCGACGACCTCTTTTTGTTGAGAGAATTATTCTGAAGATAAATATACCTAAAATAACAAGCTGAAGGATAAGGAAAATATAGCGCCTTAATGCGTAGCTTACGCTGACAACAATAGACGTTAGAACCGGCAATTGCGCATCAAACGTATCAAAAAAGCCTTCAAATATCGGAACTATCCTATAGACGAACATAAAGAGAGAACTGATCGCCAGCACGAAAAGCATGGCGGGATACAGAAAAGCGTTTATGGTTTTCTTTTTAAGATCTTCTCTCGATTCGATAAAGCTTGCAAGCTGGTACAGGACAAATGAAAGTTTACCTGAAAGCTCGCCGGCTTCTATCGCGTCGGACCAGAAGTCGCCGAAAATCCGCGGGTGCTTGGCGATGGCGTCGCGGAGGGACGAACCCCCTTCCAAATCGGTCTTTATCTCTCCGATTGCTCTTGATAGGATCGAGCTCTCAACCTGTTTCAGTATTATCTCGAATGCTTCGATGATCGGAATGCCGTTTTCAAGGAGCACGGCGAGTTGCCTCGAAAAAAGAAGGAGGTCTCTTGATCGCACGCCCCTGTGCAGGGTTACTCTGTATTTTCTCCCTATCGTTGCCGATTCCTTTATGGAAAGGACTGTGAGTCCTGCCTGCTGAAGAACTTTCCTCAGGTCTTCTTTGTTTGCGGCAAAGGTCTGGTTTCTTATGAATTTACCGTCTTTTTCCCTTCCCTCGTATACGTAATATGGCATACTACTTCGTCTCCATGGTTGCAGCTATGACTTCGTCCAACGAAGTAATGCCTTCTTTGACTTTGTCTATTGAATCTTCGCGTAAAGGCCTCATCCCTTTTTTAATAAGCGCCTCGCGTATAGCCGCGATATCTTCTTTTCTCTCGATCATATTTTTTATTTCTGTATCCGCGCACATGACTTCAAAAATAGCTATTCTTCCCGAAAAACCGTAGCCACCGCATGATTTGCATCCTTTAGGATTAGGGCCGTAGACTTTAACACCTTTTAACTCGTATTTTGCGGCGATGTCCGCTTCCAGTTTAATTGGTTGCTTGCATTCGGGACACAGTTTCCTTACAAGCCTTTGGGCTATAACCATGTTAAGCCCGGAGCTTAAAAGAAACGGCTCTATGCCGAAATCGAGAAGTCGAGATATCGCGCCGACTGAATCGTTTGTATGCAAGGTACTTAAAACAAGTCTTCCGACGAGCGCCGAGCGCACGCAGATCTCCGCTGTTTCCAGATCCCTTACCTCGCCCACCATTATTACATCGGGATCCTGCCGCAGGAAAGATCTTAAACCGCGCGCAAAATCAAGCCCGATTTGCGGCTGTGCCTGAACCTGGTTGATTCCTTCTATCCTGTACTCCACGGGATCCTCTATGGTTATGATGTTTTTTCTGGACGATTTTATCTCGTTTAGAATGCAATAAAGCGTTGTTGTCTTGCCGCTGCCGGTCGGACCTGTAAGAAATACAAGACCGTTTGGTTTTGTTATGTTTTCCTCTACCTTCTTATAATCTGCCTTGCTGAGCCCTATAGACGAGAGGTCAAAATGCATGCTCTCTTTATCTAACAGTCGCATTGCGAGTTTCTCACCGTAGATAGTCGGGATGGTCGATACGCGAATATCGATACTTTTGTCGCCTACTTTGGTCATGAACCCGCCGTCCTGCGGAAGCCTTTTTTCCGCTATATCAAGGCGGGAGAGAATTTTTATTCTGGATATGACGGCTGGGGCCGTGTCTTTTGACAGATGTTCCGCTTCGTGTAAAGCCCCGTCTATCCTGTATCTCACTGCAACGTCATTTTCCTGCGGTTCTAAGTGAATGTCGCTTGCTCTTTCCTTGATGCCTTCTCTTATGAGGTTATTTACCAATCGCACGACCGAAACCTCCGCGGCTTTTAATTTCAGTTCGTCTATCTCGCTTTTCCGGGGAGTCATGTCCTTCGGTATTTTTTCGTCGACGGAAAACTCTTTAAACCGCGTCTCTTTCAGCCCCTTGCGAAGATAAAGTTTCTCGATGCCTTCTTTTATGTCTTTTCGCGTGCTGCAATAGACAATCAGGTTGAGCCTTGTTAACTTTTTAATGTTGTCAAGAACCACAAAATCAAGTGGATCCCATACTGCTATTGTAAGGCTTACCGGGGTTTTTGAAAGCGGCAACACCATGTGTGTTATCGCAAAATCCTCGCTTATAAGTTTATCAACGTCCTGATCAAATTTTATGTCTAATGTCTTATCGCTGAAAGAGACGTATTTCAAGCCGAGCTTTTTGCTTAGCGAAAGACAAAGCCCTTCCTCCGGAAGATAGCCAAGCTCAACGAGAAGCTCTCCCAGGGGCCGCCTTTCCTCCATCTTTTTCTGTATATCAAGCGCTTCCTGAAGCTGGGCCTTTGTTATGAGCTCGTCCTCTATTAAAATCTCTCCAAGTTTTCTTCTGTCGATTCTCTCCATGGTGTTTCTTTCATTTTTTACTATATTTACCGAGGGATTGTTCTATTGCCCGTTCGCGTTCTCTTAATTGTTTCGGGATAAGATCCGGGCCTCCTCTTTTCCTAACTATATGAGGGGTAATGAATATTAATAGCTCCGTATCTTCGACTTTCCTGTATCTTGACCTGAAGGGTTCGCCGATAATCGGTATGTCTCCCAGAAACGGAATCTTTCTGATTGTTTTGTAGTTATCCGTTTTTATAAGACCGGCAATGATAACCGTATCCCCGTCTTTTACCATTACCGTCGAAGAGGCGCTACGCACCTGCGGATCCATGAATTGCGTGAAAAAAGTGGACCCCGCTGCTCTTCCTATCGAGGGTTCTACGTACATAAAGATATCACCCTTCGCATTCACCCGGGGTATTACTTTTAGTATAACTCCTGTTTCGACACGCTCGGCGGTCTCGGTAGTCGTCTCTATCCCACTGACACTTGTGCTTTCCACGCCTATAGCCGTGTTTGCCGATATCCTTATGACTGCAGGTTCGTTATTAATCGTCATGACCCTCGGTCTTGAGAGAAATTTCGTATCTTGGTCCTGCTCGAACAATTGAAGAACGATCTGGGTATCGGCTGCCGTGAGAGTTCCGTAAGTAAAGTTCGTCGGGGCTGTGCCTGGGGGGCTCGTAAGAAGCGTTCCCCCGAATACCTCTTTTATAAAATTATTCGTAAACGGAAAAGGGGTTGCCGCGACAAGGTCACCGTAACTCACGCTGGCTGTTTGGGTTGCGGTTCCGTACTCTACACCGATCCGCTTTATTGCGTCGGTTGTGGTTTCTATTATCTCGGCCTCGATCATCACCTGCGCCGGCTCGACGTCAAGTTCTTCTATTACTTTTTCAATTGCCGCAAAACTTTCAGGAATGTCCGTTATTATAAGGCTGTTTGTCCTCTTGCTGGTTGCAATTTTACCGTAAGGCGATATCATACTCTCGATAATCTTTATTATGCTTTCGGGGCCTTCCGCTCCTTGAGCTTGCGTCGGTCCGGTGGTTGCCGCTTCAAGACCGGTTGTAGCATCTCCTGTAATAATGGTTCTCGCCGAAGTCGACTCGAAACCTTCTCCTTCTGAGCCCAGGGCCATATTGTAAACCTGTATGTAGCTTAACTTGTACACCCTTGTAATCGTTTTTATGGCTGCGGTTCCGGCGGGCTTTATGAGATACACATTTCCTTTCTGTTTTTCGTAGAAAAGACCGTTTGCTTCGAGAATGGAGGAAAGTGCATCCTGAACGGAGACGTCATTCAGATAAACGGTTATGACCTTATCTTCTATAATATTGCTGGCGATAAAGTTGACGCCTGTCTGTTTCGAAAACGCCTTCAGTATTGTTTTAAGGTCGGCATTTTCAAAATCCATCGATACTCTTTTAGTCCTTTCGTAAGGGAATTTTTCTTGCGGCGGGCCAACGCCGATCGCGGTAAGATCTTCGGTGAAACCAAAAGACGCGCTAACAAGCAAAATGGCAAATAGGGCTATTATACATGTTTTTGCTTTCATATCTTATCACCTCTCGAGTTCTATTTTAATTCCGTTTCTTTTAAGCACAACCCTTTCTTCGGTTATACTAACAACCCTGGCAGAATTTACCGTCTCTCCTTCTGTTACGACATGCCCGGAGATAATGGCGACGTTTTCCGCACCGCCCCATATTATCCCTTCCAGTCTCAATCCCCCCTCAGGCATAGCTTCCATACCGAGTCTCGGGGCAGTAGCTTTCGGCCTGCGCATCCTGGCCTCAGGATGCCTCTCGAGGGGATTCCGGTAAAATTTACCAGCAAGTTCAAAATCTTTCCGTATTTTTTTAAAAAGTTTCTCTTTGATATCCTCCATCCGGACCGATTTTCCTTCGGTCTTTTTCCGCCTGAGAAAAGTGATTTCATCGCGTGCGCCTTTTTTTACGCTCGCAAAACTGACAATAAAAATCCCAAGAAGCACTGCAAATATAATTTTTTCGATAATAATTTTATCTAGTTTTATCATTTTTCCAGGCTGAAGCACGTAACGATTAACTTGAACGCGGCAACTCTTTCCGAACCGGGTGAGGGCTCTCGCGCCGTAAGTTTTAATTCTTCGACAATAAAATAGTCCTCGCCGCCCTCCAGCTCTTTTATAAAATAAGCTAAATTACGATAAGGCGCTTCTCCTTGCACAATAACTCTCAGGTTTTTATATCCGCTCATGAACTGGCTTTCGAAGGGTCTTACCATTTCAAGTTTAGTAGAGTTTTTATCCGCGATTTCCCTTACTCTGTCCACCAGCTTGTTTTCGGATATGTTTATCGTAAAATCCCTGTTGAACTTGTCCACGTAATCTTTGTATTCGACGATCGTCTTTACGATATAAAGGTTTTTTCTCGTCTCTGTCAACGCATGGCGCAACGTATAAAATTTCCCTATATCGTGCCTGACAAGGAGCATGTATGCGAAAAAACCGATTATAAAAAAGGATACCGCGTAAGCGAACTTAATTTTGTTTTTCCAAAGATCGTCAAGTATATCCAGTCTCACGTATGTCCTTAACCCCTATTTAAGCAATATCTCGAATTCTGTGATTTCTTTACCGTCAACCGGTCTTCCTTTTCTGGTATAAATGAGTTTAATCTTCTCAAAACCGCTCATCATAGTCTTATCGCTTTCGAAGCGTTCTATTATGTCGTTTACATCCGCAGTTTCTCTTCCGTCGGGGGTGTAGAGTTCGCAACGCAGTTTCAACTGGCTCATCTCTTTGTCGCCAACAGGATTCCGGAAATCCATGGAATTTACCCAGGCGTTTTTCGGTATGTCTTTGCTAAGCCGGTCCATTTTTTCTGCCAGATACAGCCGGTTCGAAAGTATCTTATCTATAAAGACGATCTTCCCTTTCATGGCATCTTCGTAACCTAAAGCCTCCTCTTTCGTCGCTTCGGGTCTTATAACATTATAGGCGCCCAGGTTCTCCCTTAACCTATTCACTTTCTTTTCCTGCAAAAGGTTAAAGCTGGTCAGGAAAATATGCAAAATTATAACTGCGCATACAGCAAGCGCTGATTTCACCAGAACCGGCCTGAATGCCCACGGATCGCGGTATGTAATCTCTTTGCGCGTGAGATTTAAAAAGGGTGAGTGAAACATGTCGTAAATAAGAGAGAGTGCCGGAATAAATCTATCTTTATCTTCGATGTTCACGTTACTAAATTGTGAAAGAGTTAGTCTTTTTACTGTTATACCGAAATTTTTTGAAATGTTGGCTTCTTCCTTGCGGTCGGAAGAAAAACCGGATATAAAAATCTTGTCCACTTCTTTTTTGGTTTCTTTTCGCAGGTATTCGACGCTATTTAATATGTCGCGTTCGATGCGGTCCCAGACCTCCTTAAGAGACGGGTATGCAAGTTTAATGGGCTCGGGTTCTTTTTCGGGAGGTTTTTCCTTTGGAGGTTCTTCCTCTGGAGGTTTTTCCCCGGAAGGGTTTTCGCCAGGGGGGGGTTCGCTGGGAGGCGTTTTTTCCGGTTCCTCACCGAGAGGATAAACCTCTTCGTGTCCCAATTTATGCTCCGGTTCAACCGGAGAAATAGCCATGTCTTTGAAAAAGTACGGCCGCTTTTGCCAGATACCGGTTATGGCTATCTTGTTGGACGGTTCGTAATGTAGAACGAGATAGGCTTTTTCCTTCTCAATACCTTTTTCCAGGTTCATCATTCTCGTAAGAAGAAAGGGTGCCGGTTCGATGACTGAAGGCAAGATTTCTCTTTCACGGAAAAAATCTATTATGGCATCGATGTTTTCTTTCTCAGATCCTACAAAAATAATTTCCTGAAGACCTTTTCTTTTTACTCCCTTTTTATAACGGAATATGAGATTGTCCACGTTGTAAGGAACGTAGCGTTGCGCCTCAAAGACAATGGCTTTGTCCAATTCGTTTTCGGGAATTTCTCTTAGCTTGAAACGCCGCAATATGAAGGAATCGTCTCTTAGATTGACCGCTATCCGGTAGGATGCTTTTTTTCCTTTTTCGAATGCTTCATTAATGATCTTCCCAACGGACTCCTTCGCATCCGCAAAGGGTAATCCTTTTATGCTCCTTTGAAGGGGAAAACGCCTGAGAGAAGGAACGTGCATGCCTTTCGCGGTAAGGGAGGCTTCTGCCACGTCAACGAAATCGTCGCTTATATATACGGCCGCGCCTGTGAGTAACCTCTTTTTTAGGTCGGCTATTCGCAGCATTAATAAATTACCCTATCGCCCCTTTTTACGATATCCCTTAAAGGTTTGTAAAGCGCTCTTCCAACGGACGCCGTATTGCCTACTTTTTCTATTAAAATCGTGCCGAGCACTTTTCCCGTCCTAAAAACGGACAGTACGTCGTCTTTTTTAATGCCGTCTTTTTTTCCCATGCTCACTATTACGAAATCGTAATCCCTGTTTACTTCTAAAACCTTTCCTTTTCTCCTTTTGACTCTTTTGCCTTCCTTGGTTTCAATGGTTATAGGCGCGAGTTTGATGGTTTCGCCCGAGGTCTGGGCTCTCACGACCATGACAAGCCTTTCCCTCAAGCCGATATTTTCTTCCCTGTACTGGGCTACTTTTTCCCTCAGCTCTTTTATCTCCAGGTCTTTTTTTGATTTGGTGATACCCAGGTCCGATAGACGGTTTTTCAGCCTTCCCATTTCGTTTTCCAGTATTTGCGCGTTACTCTGGTACTTTTCTATCTTGCCGGAAAGTTGGTCTCTTTCTTTCTTCGCTACCTGCAGTTCGGACCGAAGCGTTCTTCGTTCGGCATAAAGTTTGTACAATTTCCTCGCAAGCGAGTCTTTTTCCTGCATCAGCACCGTGTTGTTTTCAATCACGGTCTGATTGACTTCGAAAAAATGCCAGGCAACAAGCCCAAATATAAACGTGACGGTTATAGCTACAATGCGCCATGTATTAATTTTAATCTTCACTGCTTTTTTAATAATAGTAATATGAGTCAACAAAAATAGGTGCGATTACTAAACTTTCTTCCTCCCTCTCTCCATCGGGAGTGGTCTCTTCCTCCCAGCTAACAGTTATAGTAACCCTGACGGCTGTGGTCTCATTTGACAAAACAATATCATCCGTAACGGTATATTCAAGCTTTCCCTTAAGTATCTCTGTAAAATGATTATCGGGTAATCCGCAGATAGTGGGATCGGTATCTTTTGTATGAAGGCCGCTGGTTAATTCCGGTATTGCGCCGGGGTAGTACCACTCTATATTTTTGGTTAATCCAAATAATTTTTCTGCGGCTGATACTGCGTAGTTTACCGCATGTGCTTTATGCCCGATTGTGTAGAGAAGCTTGTTCTGCATGAAAAACGCAGCCATTAAACCGGTTGCAAATATAGTAAGCATCAAAACGGCTATGATTACTTCTGCTAAAACAATTCCTTTTATTCTGCTTCTTCTTGCTTCCATGTTATAGTAGGCCTTTTAAATGGATACGGTGTATTGATAAGATAGAAACCGTAATAATGCTTGTTGAATCCCGTATAATGTTCTTCTTTTACCAACATCTTGGTAACACCGTTTACCGTGGCTTCGCTTTTAATTCTAAAAATACGTCCGTTAAGTTCGAGTTTTACAGTGATAGTTTCATCCTTCGGTTCGGTAATAGAAAATTCATATTCCTGCGGTAAATTCTGGGGAATCCCCCATCCGGATAAGTGGTTACCGTATTTTATTCCGGATGCTGCGAGATAATATGCCTGTATCAAATTTTTATTCCTTTTTAAAAGCTGGGCTCTGTAAAGAATCGGCACAGAAAGCGCGCCAAACATAATCATAAGAACAAAGATTATTGCAAATGTTGTAAAAATTATAAATCCTTTTCTTGGCTTCATTGCTCGTTTATCCTCCAGGTGGTGGTTGTGGGCCTACTCCATCGGCTGCTCCAGGTCCGCCGTAAGCGCCCATGTCATTTCTGGTTCTGTCAGGATCGTTATATTGTGATTTGGGGTCTCCTTTATTTATACAAGGTGAACCGACTTTCAGCCGAAAATCTGCTGACGCAGGACTCTCGAACATGGGGTCTTCTGCCGGAATAATATTGCCTTTTCCTTTAGTAATGCCTTTTGCGTCTGAATACGTAACTTTTTTGTTCAGCTTGCCGCCTATTTTGGCTCCGGTTCCCCATACAATACAATTCTTAATGCTTCCGTCGTCTCCGTATATGGAATTTCCGCCTGCTTTGTTGTCATAGATAGTATTGTTTTCGATGGTCATGCCGGACTTTGTCCTCAAATTTTTGGCGATATCGGCTGTGTCGTTATTATACAAAACATTGTTTTTTATA
Organism: Candidatus Omnitrophota bacterium; assembly: GCA_016782425.1. GTDB lineage: Bacteria > Omnitrophota > Gorgyraeia > JABMRN01 > RBG-13-46-9 > JABMQJ01. The sequence continues at coordinate 964 of JADHYN010000021.1, read as the reverse complement.
ACGGCGTCGGTTCCGGTAAGCTTAATACCGTAACGGCAATCATATATTTCATTATTTTTTATTTCGATGTCATCTGATGGGGTGTATTGTACTGCTATTCCCCCGTCAAAATAAAAACTGGTCCACCATTTAGCCGTAACATTTTTTACTTCGTTATTCGCTATAATCATTTGGTGTTTCATGCCACGAGGGGGTGTAGTAGTTGATACAATTGCTATTCCACGCGCGCCGTCTCCAGAGTCGACGAAATTGTTTTTTATACGCATGTAACCTTCAGTATTGCTTTTATATCCCCTGTACATTATGCCGGCGAACCAAGTATTGCGAACTATATTATTTTCAATCGTCTGATATGCAGGACCAAGACCCAGCATATCTACAAAAATACCGTAACCTCCATCGGAACTATTTCTATAAGGGGAACTTCCGTAATATTCAACAGGTCTATCTTCGTAATATATGTGGTCGACTTCATTGTTTCTGATATTCAGAGTCGTGCTGCTACCTGTGTCTTGTATCGCATATACCCAGATAGGCCGATAGCCTCCTTTCATATAATTATTTTGGAGATCTACATTACCTCCGTAGCTAACTACGCTTAGCATGCTTGTAGTAAGATTATTATTTGCCATGTTAAGATTGATAGATATATTGTCTGCGGGCGGGATTACATGAAAGTCGGTATATTTTAAAATCAGGTATTTAAATTCTAAACTTTCTTCCAAACTATGCACCAATATTCTTCCTGTTCCAGTATTCATGGGAGCAATCCTGATACCTTCTGTAGTTATAGGCTCTATGGTAATTTTTTCCGTTTCGGTGCCAGAGCAGTAGAATTCTCCTTCTGAAAGTAAAACGGTATCAAACCCCATTTTGACATGAGAGGCCGGGTTCACCGTCAAAATTGTACCCGGGAAGAAATCCAATCCCTTGCACGGAAGTGTTGTTTCGTCATAAAAGTCGT
>JADHYN010000020.1 GCA_016782425.1 Candidatus Omnitrophota bacterium | reverse complement strand
ATACTACCGCTAATAAAGCCAGTTCTCGCGACGCTGGCGATATTAACGTTCCTGCAGCAGTGGAACAGCTTCATATGGCCTCTCATAGTGATAAACTCGAACCAGATGCGCACGCTGCCGCTCGCCCTCTCCGTGCTTAACGGCCAGTTCGGCACGAGATTCGCTACGATCATGGCGGGTGCCGTGGTGGCGACGACGCCGATGCTCATCGTCTTCCTGTCGTTCCAGAAGTATTTCATGAAGGGGATAACGATGAAGGGGCTTAAGGAATATGGAACGCCGTAGGCGCGGTTGTTACAAAGAATTTACAGTTTTATTACGTACGTATTGCCCTTTAAAGGCCTTATTCTGGTATAGTATAAGGAGTCTATGAAGAAGTATATTGGTATTACGTTCCTACTTATTGTTGGATGCGTACTGCACGCATGCGGAAACCAGGAATCGCCAGAGGCACAGGAAGTAATCGAGGTTGCCGAAGGGGACACTCTCGTATATCTCTCGGTTGAAAATACGGTTGCCTCAAGTTTTGACGATACGCCTGACTGGGCCCCTCCCCCAAACCCCAAAGCGCCTATCGACGGGGATATGCTCACACGCTGGTCTTCGAAGCTTGGAGTTGACAACGAATGGATTTATTTCGATTTAGGCAAATCAAAGGTATTGAATAAAATCATCATAAGGTGGGAAGCAGCCTATGCGGTAGATTATGAAATTCTGACTTCACTTGACGCTAAAAACTGGAAGAGGCTGGTATTGATGGAGGGCCAGGACGGCGTTATAGATGAAATAGAATTTTCACCTATTAAAACCCGTTATGTCAAGATAATCGGCCTTAAACGAAATAACCCCACCTGGGGATTTTCGATATGGGAATTCGAAATATATGGCCCAAAAAGTTTAAATACCGACGAGACCGGAAGAAAAACCCCCGCAGTGGATCTTAGCAAGAAAAAAGAGGAGCTTGAAAAGGCCATGGCCGGGCTAGAAGAAAAACCCACACCGATGACCTTGGAGGAATTCCACAAAGGTGTTGTGTATACCTCCTGGACGGATTGGGAACTCGGTTCTGTGCCATCGGATCTTACGCTTGTTCATCTGAAAAAAATGGGCGTAAAACATATAGCAATCATGGCTCCGGCTTATCAGGACGCGGTAGATTCAACGGAAATCGCTACACACGACTTTAAGGGTGGCGATAGCCCGACTGATGAGGCAATTGCTCACGCTATTCGTACATGTCACACCCTCGGTATAAAGGTCCTTCTTAAGCCCCACTTAGATTGTAAAGATGGTACGTTCAGAGGTGATATCATAGGTACCAAAGCGTGGTTCGTGAATTATAAAAAATTTATCCTCCGCTACGCAAAACTTGCCCAGGACAATAACGCGGAAATATTCTCAGTAGGCACAGAACTCGAAAATACTTCATTTGACGCATGGGACGGGGAGTGGAGAGACATTATTGCTTCCGTTAGGGATATATATAAGGGATACCTTACATATTCAGCCAACTGGACAGAGTATATTGACATGCCTTTCTGGGACGCCTTAGATTTTATAGGCATAGACGCTTATTTCCCGCTGACGGATAAAAATGACCCCACAAAAGAAGAATTAGTGGCAGCATGGGAAAAACAGGCTGACGTTTTGGAAAAATGGTTAAAGGATAACAATCTCAATAAACCGATTATATTTACAGAACTCGGATATGTAAGTTCCGACGGAACAAATAAGCAACCGTGGGCAACGCTTTCTAATCCGGAGGACCAGACCGAACAGGCCGATTGCTTGGATGCGGCCCTCGAAGTTTTAAGCAAAAGAAGCTGGTTTAAGGGGATGTACATATGGCAGTATTTCCCGCTGGAGCGCTGGAGCCCGATAGGTTTTCCGATAAGGGATAAAGAAGCCGAAGTTGTGATAGAGAAGTGGTATAAGGAAATAGAATAGAGTAAAAAAGGAGGTGTACGTATGAAGAAGCTATTTTTTATAGCGGCACTGCTTACAGCAGTTGTATTTCTCGCATCAGGAAGCGCTTTTGCAGCAGATAAAGCGCTTTTTTCCTTTGAAGGCGAAGATACAGAAGGTTGGGAAATCCCCGACTGGGCTTACGAACAGGATGATTACCTGGGCGAGGAGCTTGATGTGAGCAGAGATGTTGCCAAGGACGGAAAGAAGAGTCTTAAGCTAACAGTCAACTTCCCGGGCAACAGGTGGAATGGCGCTGTGGCAGAGATCATGGAGTACTATGACTGGACGCCATACAGCACGCTTTCATGTGATATCTACGTGCCGGAAGATGCGCCTGTAGGTTTAAGAGCGAAGATGATTCTTACGGTAGGTGAAGACTGGAAGTGGACAGAAATGAGCCGCTCAGACAGACTTAAACCCGGTGAATGGACACACATATCAGCAAATCTAAAACCGGGCAGCACCAGCTGGAGGCGAACAAAGCCGACAGATGAGTTCAGGGCGGACGTAAGAAAAATCGCGATCAGAGTTGAAACTAATAAACCGGCGTATAACGGCCCGATCTATATCGACAACGTCGTATTGGGCGAGTAATATACGCTAATATACGGACAACAATGAATTGTAGGGGAGGTTTAAACCTCTCCTACAATTTACAATCTGTGTTTTACAAACAATCTTGAGAGGGGAATAATGCGAAAAAAAGTCTTTTATTATTTAGCACTTATTATATCTTTATCTGTCGTATCCGCAGGTTGCGCCAAAAAAGAAGAGCCCAAAAAAGATGGTCCTTCTGCACAAATAGCAGTTAAAAAAGAAGCTACTACGACGCAAGCCGCTCCGCAAGCTTCCCCAAAAACACCCGCACAAGAAATGGATACCGCAGTCGAGGAGCGCGAACCAATAACCGAAGAAATGGTTTTATTCAGTTTCGAAAAAGATGAAGAGGGTTGGGAGGTCCCCGATTGGGCCCTGGATAAAGATGACCACGCTGCCGAAAGCGTAGAGATTTCAAGCGATGTGGCAAGCGAAGGAAACTTAAGCCTTAAAATGAACTCTAACTTCCCGGGGAGAATATGGAGCGCAGCGATCATAGAGCACGAACAGTATTTCGACTTCAGCCCTTACAGGGAAATCGCGGTAGACGTGTATATCCCGGCGGATACGCCGCTTGGATTAAGAGCTAAGATAATTCTTACTGTTGGAGAAGGCTGGAAATGGACGGAGATGACCCGCTCAATCCCTCTTATACCCGGCGAGTGGATTACAATAAGGGGCAATATAGCGCCGGGTAGCTACGATTGGAAGAGGGTCCTTCCCGATGAGACATTCAGGGAAGACATAAGAAAGCTTGTTGTTAGGGTAGAATCAAATAAAAGACCGGTTTACAAAGGGCCGGTTTACATTGACAACGTAAGAATCGGTAAATAAGCCGAGCAAATCGAACGGAGGATAATCAGGAATGAAGAAAATTTTTAGAATTTCCCTAATCGCAGTAACGCCTATCATTGTTTTAACAGGCTTCTTAAGTGTGGCGGGCCTTGTAGGGAAAGCACATGCGGGTCCTGTGTTCCAGAAAGGCATGTGTTATACTACTTGGAATAAAAAAGCTTACGCTTCTCAAAAATCCGACACGTCCCTTGAAAAACTAAAAAGCATAAATGCCGAATGGGTTACGATTCTCACGACGTGGTACCAGGATCACTGTTTTGCGACGGATATATTTTCAACGGAAAAAACACCCACCGACGAAAGTTTAAAGCACGCCATCGTAAAGGCGCGTTCGCTTGGCATGAAGGTAATGTTAAAACCGCACCTTGACATCATGAGCACCGAATTCGGTAACTGGAGAGGCGACATAGCCTGCGTTTCGGAGCCCGATTGGGAAAAATGGTTTGAGAATTATGAAAAATTTATAATACATTACGCAAAAATGGCCGAAGAAACCGGCGCTGAGATGTTTTGCGTAGGAACCGAACTTACTGGCGTGACTACTCATCATGTTGACGAGTGGAGAAAAATCATAAAGGAAGTAAGAAAAGTGTTCAAGGGATCCTTGGTATATGCCGCCAACTGGAACGATGAATATCTCCAGATAAGATTCTGGGACGACCTTGACTACGCCGGAATCGACGCTTATTTTCCGTTGTCCGATAAAGACAATCCAACCTACGATGAACTTGTAGAGGCGTGGCAAAAGTGGGTTCCGGAAATAGAAGCCTGGCAAAAAAGAATTAATAAACCCGTTATATTCCCCGAGATCGGATATTGCAGCGCAACGCAATCTGCGCGCTCGCCCTGGGAACGCGTACCGGGAGCTAAAGCGGACATGCAATTGCAGGTGAACTGTTATAAAGCCATGGTGGATACTTTCTGGGACAAGGAATGGTTTTACGGCATTTACTGGTGGGATTGGGGAACGTCCGTTAAAATGGGCGGAAAGTCAAACAGAAATTTCACACCTCAGAATAAACCGGCCGAAGATTATATAAAAGAAATTTACAAAAGGAAAGTCGATAGGTGACCTGTTCCCAAAGGTCAAAGCAGTTTTAGGTCAATAAAAAAGCATGTCCATAAAATACACCTCGCAAGACAAGGTTATCTCAGGGATGCCGCTAGGCGGAATAGGCTGCGGGACTCTGCAACTTTTTCCCGACGGGACGCGAGGTGCCTTTACTGGGCTTAACAACTGGGAAAAGCCATTAGGTCAGCTTCATTGGTTTAGACCCGGAACAGCCGAAGACTACAGGGTCTCTAATCCTTTCGCGATATTCATAAAACAGGGAGAAAAATCAGTAAGTAAATTCCTCCAGACCACCCCTCTTAATAAATGCCCAACCGTGGAAAGAGTGGAATTCGAAGCAAATTTTCCGGTTGCCGAACTTCGTTTCAAAGACAAGGACATAAAACCGGATGTCTCGCTTCTTGCTTTTTCCCCTTTCATAAAAGATGATAACAAAAATTCTTCGCTCCCCTCTGTAATATACAATTTCAAAATCAAAAATACAACCGATGAAGAAATGACCGTCTCGATTATGGCTTCGGGCATAAACGCGGTCGGCAGCTGGAACGTGGGCCGTTATAACAAGGTAAAACATAAAAATGGCCTTACGGGAATAAGCTTTTATAAGAAAAACGCGCATCCATGGGACGGGGGCGCCCGCGGCGACATATCCCTGGCAGTACCGCGCGGGGCAGGACATGTGACATACCAGGGTGAATGGCCATATGTCAGGAATAATTTTAAGGGCGACATAGAAGATAGGAGTTTTGACATATGGAAATTTTTCAGTGAAAATGGGGAACTTCCCAATGAGAACATTGGAAAGGTTGCACAGGGCGAAGGTGACGAGTGGATGGCAGCGCTCGCGGTTAAATTCAATCTAAAGCCAAACGAAGAAAAGGAAGTCCCTTTTTATTATACCTGGTTTATGCCGAATCATTATCTCGGGCACATGTATCAGAACTGGTTTGACGATTCGTGGGATGTGGCTGTTTATGTCGACAAACAAAAAGACAAATTTTTAAATAAGACAAGCGAGTGGCAAAAAATTATAAAAGACGCCCCTTTAAAAGATTGGCTTAAAGACGGCCTGGTAAATTATCTTTCGACCATAACCTCGACCAGCTGGTGGACAAAAGACGACCAGTTTGTCATGTACGAGAACCCGGTAAAATGGCCGCTCATGGATTCGCTGGACGTCAGGTATTACGGGTCAATGGCGCTTGCTATATTTTTCCCGGAGCTTGAAAAAAATACAATGCTCCTTTTTAAAAAGTACCAGAAAAAAGACGGACGCATCGCCCACGACCTCGGAAAATCACAGATTGGCTGCCCGTCGGACGGCACGACGGCCGGGCAGCCATGGAAGGACCTTTCCACGAAGTACGCCTTAATGGCATATAGGGATTTCCTATGGACCGACGACCTTAAGTTTTTGAAAAAAATATATAAAAGCGTAAAAAATGCGATGCTCTGGGAATTTTCTCAAGATAAGGACGGAAACGGCCTTCCCGATAACGAAGGCAAAGACCAGACTTACGATCTCTGGGATTTTTACGGAACAAACTCATATTGTTCCGGGATATTTTTAGCAAGCCTTCTTGCGTCCATGAAAATGGCGCATATTATGAAAGACGATGCTTTCTACAAACAATGCGAAGACTATTTTAAAAGAGGAAAGCATTCGTTTGAAAAAGAACTATGGAACGGCTCTTATTACATTGCGGGAAAAACGGAAAAAAGCAGTTATGATGCCTGCACTGCGGGCCAACTTAACGGGCAATGGTACGCGCATCTTCTGGGCCTGGGTTATATACTACCCGAGGATCATGTTAAAAGAGCCGTTAAGACAATTTTGGATCTAAACGGAAAAAAAAGCCAGTTCGGTATCGTTAATTCCGTTTATCCCGACGGGAAAATCGATAATTCAAATTACCACGCCGAAAACATCTGGACAGGCGAAACTTATGCGCTTTGCTGTCTGGCGATATATGAAGGTTTTGTTGACGAGGCGTTGGATGTTGCCAGGAGAACCTGGGAAAATTTTGTTTATAAAAGACAAAATGTTTGGGCCCAGCCGGACGTAGTTTTTGCCAAAGACGGCGCGCTTGGCGATGGCGAGTTATATGTGCGGAACATGAGCTTTTGGGGTATCCCTTTTGCTCTGGCGCGTCACGATAAAAACGTAAAAGAATTTTTACTAAAATTAGACCCTAAGCTTAGCTCGAGCTTAGCTTAATAGATAAAAAGAGAGGTGCGATGTGAGAGAATTCACTGAAAAAGAAGATCGCCTGACGGAAAAAGAAAGAAGAAATCTCGACATACTGGACACTATAAGACGGAAAAGAGAGGTTTCGCGCGCCGACATCTCTAAGCTAACCGGCCTCAACATCGTTACGGTTTCCAATTACGTTAATACATATATAAAGAAAGGCCTTGTTTACGAGATGGGCCTTGATATTTCCACGGGTGGAAGGCGCCCTGAACTTCTGCGGCTTAACAAAGAATACGGTTACAGCATAGGCGTTGATTTAGGAGCGCCGCACATTGTAGAGGATACCGTGCTTACGGCCTGTCTTTTAGATGTGACCTCAAAGGTTGTGGCCAAAGAGGTAGTGAAAAAGTGCGAAGAACCGCAGGATAAATTCATAGAAAGGGTAAACGATCTTATCGAGAGGCTCGTCAAAAAAAGTGGCATAGAAAAAGAAAAGATAAAGGGAGTCGGGTTTGGTATATGGGGGCCGCTGGACAGGTACAAGGGCACGGCCCGTTATGCTGTCGAAAAAGGAGGAACGTTTAGCTATATAGCCTTGCAGAAGTCGGTAGAAGACAAGTTTAACATGCATAGTGTCGTAGAACACGATTCCATGGTTGCGGCTTTGGGTGAAAAATGGGCGGGAATAGGCCTCGAGGAAGGCGTTGAAAATATATTATTTGTATGCTCGGATTCAAGCGTAGGATTAATAATAAAGGGCGAACTTTATTACGGCGCCACCAAGGGCGCGGGCGAATTAAATATTAATCCCCCGATGACAGAAGAAGAAATAGTCGCACCGGTGCGCTGTTGGGAAGGGTACCAGCACGGTTGTTGTCTAAGGTCCAGGGGCATAGATTTAGGTATTCCCACCTACTCTAAAATATACTTCCAAAGAAATAAGGACGCTAAATCCAAGATTTTGGATATGGTAAAAGGAAACCTGGATAAAATTACGTTTGATATAGTAATAAAAGCGGCAAAAGACGGCGATAAGCTTGCCGTAAAATTTATACAGGAAGCGGGGGCATATCTGGGAGCTAAAATCGCGTATTTGGTAAATCTTTTTAATCCGGAAGCCGTTGTTATAGGAAGGGGTGTGGAAAAGGCGGGCGAGACTCTGATGGAAGCGGTGAAAAAGACCGTTAAGATGTGGGGCTACGAAGAGGCGGTCAAGGTAGTTAAAGTTATTCCGACAAGTTTAGGGGAAAATGCTGTTGCCGTAGGCGCAGGCGCGCTCGTTGTGCAGAAAATTTTCACTAAAATAAGTTAAAGAAGGATAAGATGAAAAGGATTCTTTCGTTATTGTGTATCGTGGCACTTTTATCTACTTTTGGCTGCGGCACGAAAATTAGCAAGGAAAAAGAACTTATAATGTGGCTTGCAGGTTCTGAGACACAGGCCATGAGCGTAAACGAGGTAGCGAAAGAATTTTTAGCCGAAACGGGAATAAAAGTAAGATGTGAAGCGGTTTCGTGGGGTGAGGCGCACTCCAAATATTTAACCTCCATCGCAGGAGGCGTTACACCTGATATAGGTACGATGGGCCTTACCTGGGGCACGGAATTCGGGACATTGGGTGCCATGATTGACCTGGGGGAGGTGTTTCCCGAAGACGTAAGCGCCATCAAGGAAAATGTTTTTCCCGGCATATGGGAATCCGTAGATTATAGAGGAAAGGTATACGGCATACCCTTTGACATGACAGAGCACATCATGTATTACAGAAACGATATGATTCCCCACCCGCCGGAGACATGGTTTGCGCTTACTGAAACCTTAAAAGAATTAAAAAAAGAAGAGAAGAGCATGATCTTTGACTGGGGTTCCTTGAATTGGATAGGTTATTCCGCTTATTTGTGGCAGGCCGGAGGAAATTACTACAATAAAGACTTCTCGGAGTGTACCCTTGATACGGAAGAGGCGGCCCGCGGCATGGAATTTTTCGCAAATCTTTACAACAAACTCGGTGTCCCGAAAACACAAATTCCGCTCGAACAGGGCATGCGAACAGGTGATTTTCCGCTCGCTATATCCGGAAACTGGAAAATAGTAGACCTTACAATAGGCGCCCCGGAACTTAAAGGTAAATGGTCTATCGCGCCCTTGCCAAAAGGGCCCTCAGGTAAAAGGACAGCATTCATAGGCGGAAGAATAATGGGAATCTTCGCCCAATCCGAGAACAAGAATGAAGCGTGGCAGTTTATCAAATTTTTATTTCAACCAAAAAATCAGATTACACTCTACAAAAAGGCGTGGCAAGCACAAGACACTTATCTGCCCCCCAACATGAATACATGGGAAGTTTTACCCATGGAGGATGGGTTTAAAGAAGTGTTAAAAACGCAGGCTTTGGACACAAAGGGCCCGCCACCTGTTGTGGTTTGGGACGCGAGCACGAGATTCGTGGACCAGGCCATACAAAAAGTCGTTCTTACAAACACTGATACAAAAACGGCGCTTAAAGAGGCCACGCGCCTCATGAACGCAGAGCTTAAAAAAGGCCGCTAAAAATAAGCAGCTGTTAATAATAAAAAAGTCAGCTTTTTTTGTTTACTTTACACATATTTTTTGTTAAAATATAAAACTATATAAGGGGGTTAAAATGAAAAAAATTCTTTTAGTAACAATTCTTTTACTGACCGCAATCTTTTTAAACCCATCATCCTTTGCAGAAACAAGAACTGTAATAGCCACAGGTGGCTTTGATGTCAGCAATGTTTTCATGATGGAGTTCTATACGGGCGAACCTAGTAAATATCTATATACCACGCAGATTTCCTTTACAAATATGGATCCTACAAAAACATGGGTCCAGGCTGATAATCGTTTTCAGGGTGACGGAAATAACGACATAGGCCTATTATGCAAAAGCAACCTTGGTGAAACCTGGTATTTAAAGATCCAGGGAAGCCCGTCCGGTTTTTTTTTAGAGCAGGTGAAATACGGTTTTTGGCGGCCATGGAATAGGAAGTATGGCCAGGCTTCAAACGGAGATCTGACCGAAGGATGGCAGCCCCTTCCCGCATCACCCGCGAGGATTTTTGCAGCAGGAGCTAATGATTTAAATAATATGGGCACTGAAACGTCGCAGCAGGGCACCCTCTGCGGTTTCAGTTTTGTGATTAACCCAAGCCAGCTGGACGCCAACAACAATTATACTTGCCAGATCCAATTTACAATGACGCTTTCAGTCTAATGTTAGATATAAAAAGTTAGATTTTTCGTCATTTCTCGCTTTTTGATATAATATAGAATTTATTGAAATTTTAACATGATTATTGTATTATATATAACGGAGCCCTGCTTCAGACTTACTGGCCTTATTACATTGATGTTACATTGATGTTACCCATCTGTGACCACAGGCAAAACGAAACATGATATACTAAAGACATCATGGGAAAAAAAGAAGTATTAAATAAAGGGTTACTAAAACAATTTAAAAAGAAAACGAAGGAGGTGAAAAAAATGAAAAAACTAGTGATTACATCCATAGTAATGCTATTCGCAATCGCTATAGCCGGAGCTTCTTATGCAGCTGACCAGACACTTAGTTCAAACGTTAATGCATCAGTTGGTAGCATATTCTCGATGGCATTCTACACAGACGCGAAGGTATTGTATTCAACGAACGTTCCGTTTTCTAGTGTAGACCCGTCGAGCGCATTCAACTATGCAGACGACAGAACGGAAGATGACGGTAAATCAGACGTAGGCCTTGTGATAAAATCGAACCAGGGAAATCCCTGGTATTTGAAAATCAAGATGAACGCCGCGTCACCGCTTCTTACAAAATTAGGCGCTTTCACAGGCCAACCTAAGAATCGAAACTGGGATAGTGATGCAGATGGAGGTGTGACATATGGTGACTGGTTCCCTATTACAGCTGCTGATGTAACTATATACACAGCAGGCACAGGTGACCAAACCAATACACCGGAGGGAACACTGGCAACTTTGAACTTCAAGGTTGATGGCTCAGGGTTGGTGCCCGGTCCATATACTGCTACGATTACCTATACGTTAACCGAAACAGCATAATATTGCTTCTCGGAAAACGTAATGCAGATAAGATAATGATCGGTGTGTCTTAAAAGGCACACCGATCGCACAGACCTTTGAGCGGTCTGGAGATGCATCGGTCATTACTTAAACTGCGAGGACTTAAATTGCAACGAGGAAGTATTTTTTTTGGAAAATTAATAACGGAGGCAAGAAAGTGTCTTTGTATAAGCTAATAGGCATAAAGATCTTGGCCCTGATAGCCATTTTTCTGATAGCGCAGTACAACGTAATAGCCCTAGACAATTTTCTTACGACAAACGTCAGCGTTACCGCGACAAGCGTATTTTCCATGGAATTTTATACCGATGCGAACGTGATATACTCTACAGCCGTGCCGTTCAGCAATGTTGACCCCGCGGAGTCTTTGGTATATGCCAACAGAAGAAGCGAAGATGACGGAAAAAGCGATACGGGGGTAGTGTGTATCAGCAATATGGGCGTGCCCTGGTACTTAAAAATCCAGGGGGTCTATTCGGAAGGCTTGTTTGACGGTAGCGCAAAGTACTATTATTCAGAACCGGTGGATAGGAACACAAATCAACAAACAGACGGAACCCTGACCGGTAGCGTAAAATGGACGCCAATTCCGACAGAAGCGACTTCTATCTACACTTCCGGGCCTACCGATACGGTCAATACGCCATTCGGAACACTCTCAACCTTTAGCTTTGGAGTTGACCCAAGAGGGCTTAGCGCCGAAAGAACATATACGGTGTCGGTGACATACACGATGACAACGGCGCCTTAAGCGTAACTCATTGAAAACATTGAAGTTACGCATCTTTAGCTTGGCATTAGCTAAAACATTAAGGACATTTGCTTTTTAAACATATTTATGGTATACTTATCTACTAAAATGACTATATATAGAGCTAAATGTAATATAATAAGGGTTTTCGCATCATTGGCGGTGGTTTTTGCTGTCCTGATGCCTTGTATTTGCAATGCAGATGAAGTCATGGAGGATATATTTGCCTCAGTTGTAGTCCTTCCCGTTTTCGATATAAATATTGACAATAATTATCTTAATTTCGGTGTTGTTAACCCCGGAGATAGCGTAACATTAAAAGAAGGCACATATTATAATACAATAAAGTGCATTGCCAACAAAGGAAGAAAATATTACGTAAAAATACATATTTTTGGTGAGGTTGTAGGCCCAAAAGGAAATAAGATACCGTCTGCAAGCTTTAAATGGCGCATATATCATACAGAGGGCCGCGGAATAGCAGCCACGGGCTGGCAGGAGTTTTCAGATGAACCGCAGGTTGTATATACAAGCGACACAGAAGATGAGATAGGAAAAGAGCTCATGTTACGGTTCCAATACAAGCTTGATTTACCGGGCTCGGCAATGGGAGGCCATTACGGCCTGAAAGTGGTATATCTTATTACGGAGATAGAGTAAAGCGATGATTAAAAAGCCGATTTTTATTATTTTAGTTTTCATGCTTTTAATTCTACCGGAAGCAAGATCTTTTGCAGCCTTTGAAATGTCATTGGCCGAAGGCTTTCAAACGATTGATTTCGGGACCATGCAAATGGACGAAAAAAAATCTATTACAAGAAAAGGTAATTACGAACACAGATTCGATTTTACCTCCGATACCGGAAGAACGTGGTATTTTAAGACGCACATGATGCGCCCGTTTACAAGCGCCCAGCATTCCATACCGGCTGAGAACATGCAGTGGATAGTAGAGCAGGTGGTAAACGGCGGAGGGCTTGTTTCAAACAGCGTGGGCAGCCCCGGTAATTTCTCAACGTCCCCGGTCTTGATATACACAAGCTCAGGCAATGATAGTACCGGTACGACGGTTCAGATAAAGCTTAAATATAATTTAAAAATTCCGGAATACCAGGCAGCCGGTTCTTACACGGCACATATCAGATTTATTATGGTGGAGGTACTATGAGTTTCGCGAAATTTATGAAAAAACCGACATTTGTATGCGCAACAGTTATTTTTCTATTTTTAATGAATTTTTCCGCTTATGCGATAAAAATGAACATAGACCCGCCGAGGGTCAAGTTGAACATTATCCCGGGTGGCAGCGAGAGCGGGTATGTAACCGTTCTAAATTACGATCAAAATGAGACGATACACGTAAAGGTTTATGTAAATGACCTTGTTTACGCGCCGGACGGAAGCAATGATTTTCTACCGGAAGAAACTACGCCCTGGAGCGTTGCTGACTGGCTTAAGATAGGCCCCACAGAATTTGATCTGGGACCTTCGGACCAGATGAAGGTGCGTTATGTCGTGGAGGTTCCGGAAGACGCCACGGGCGGCAGATACGGGGTTGTGTTTTTTGAAATATCACCGCCTGCAGATGAGTTAAGCGCCACAACAGGGGCATCTATAAATATAAGGCTCGGATCAATCTTTCTGGTAACGGTTAAAGGCGTCCAAAGCTATGATGCCGAACTACAGGGTTTAAAGGTGGGCAAACCCGATGAAGACGGCGCTTTTGACATAAGCTGCACGATAAGAAATAACAGCAATGTTCTTGTAAGGCCAACCGGGCCGGTTAAAATAATAGATTCTTCGAAAACCGAAGTAGCCGAACTCCTGCTTAATCCGCAGGACGGTGGCATATTCCCCCGAACGAACAGGGAGTTTGTAGTTAGATACGAAAAAAAGAAGCTTGCGCCGGGAGAGTATTTTATCCAGGTAGTTCTTGATTACGGAGGAGAAGATTATCTAGGGGGGCAGATAAGTTTCAACGTAAAGTAAGAGAAACAAAAAATAACAGCCTACGCGAGGGCAGGTAAGAAGGAGATGTTTGGCAGCAAAAAGATCTCCTTTTAATATCGGAAAAAAATTAAGATGAGAAAAAGGCAGATTTCGTTACTTTTGGTGACTTTGATTATGAGCCTTTTTATAACTTTTGGCTTTTCAGAGTGCTCCTATGCCAAAATCAGCGGAAACGAAAACGATGTTTTAAGCCTTGTCGAAGAAGGCGCTTGTTTTTACGAAGACCGGAGATTCATGTTTGCTATGCAAAAGTACGAAGAAGCGCTGGCAATTGCCCGAAATATCCTGGATAACGAACCGCAAAATAAGCGTATATCACTTTTAAAAGATCTCGCGGAAAATAAAATCGAAGAATGTAAGACCCGGATACGCCATATTGAACAAGATATTAACAGCAAATATACATATAAAGAAAAACTGGAAAACGCATATAATCTAATCGACACCGCAGAAAACCAGAAAAACGAAGGCCGTTATTACATTGCGCTTAAGAAGTATAGCCACGCCAGAACCGAGATAGAATCCGTTTTAAAAGGCGCTCCCGACAATAGAGAGGCCAAACTTCTCTTGGACCTCGTAGAAAGCAAGGAAAGCGTTTTAAGAGACGAAATAGACGCTCTTAGCGGCAAGGCGGCGGAAGACAGGACGTTTTCTAGGGAAATAGAGAAAATAACCTGTCTTTTAGAAAAAGCCTCCGTTGACGCAGAGAACCAGAGATTCCTGGTCGCGCTTAAAAATTATAAAACTGTTTTAAAAATACTAAATAATCTCGAGGAAGATTTTCCGGAGAAAAAAAGGCGTATATCGATTACAAAAAATATGACCGAAATCGCTGCCATAAGCTGCAAAGAAAAAATAAGAGAGCTTGAAGAATCAGTCGAAATCACAGTTATAAAAGCACCGGTTATCGAAAAGCCGATTATTAGAAAACCTGCAAAACCGAAACCCGCTGCAACGATATCGCTGGTGGCGAGCGTCATGCCGAAACGAGCATTAACCATCTCTAAGCCGCTTAAAGCTCCTGAAAGATTAATCCAAGAAAGAAAGATAGCTCACGAAGAGACAGCCCTTCAAAGAGAAAGAATCCTACCGCAAATAACGCTACCAAACGTCAGGGAATACATAAAAAACAAAGTCATTAATGTCAGAAGATTCATCGCCGGCTCAAGGGGAGTCGGAAGGAAAGTAAGCGAAGAAGTGTCCGCGCCACTTGTAATCGTAGAGAAAGAAAGCATAACAGGCGATACCGCAGAAAAAGCAGCACCCTTAGGCCAACGCATAAATAAATATGCCAAACAAGTAAGCGATCGGCTTAAGCAAAATACCGAAACGGTAAGTAGTTTCGTTGCCCTATCCAGGGAAACCGGAGCTCAGGCAGTCGAAGAGGCATATCTTGTAGACTCAAGAAGGCGCGCTAATATACTGAACGGCTTCAGAAAACTTATAAACACTTTAAGAGGGAAGTTTGCCGGGATAAAAACTCGCAGGAAACCCGTCAGTAAACCCGTAAAGGAAGTTATTGTCGAGGAAATTAAGAAACCCGTAAAGGAAGTTATTGTCGAGGAAATTATCGTCGAGGAGGTTCCTCCGGAAAAAACAAAAGCGGAAAAAGCAGAACCGCTCGTCCTGCTGCAAGAAGAAGAAATCCCGGGAGGAATGCTTATTACCGAAGAGGAATCTGTTTTACAAGAAAGCCCCGAAGTTAGAGTCGAGGAAGTGGAAAGAATCCCGGAAGGTGAATGGGTAGAAGCAAGAAGAAGGAAGCCTGCCGGTTATGATTTCTCCGGTTACGAAATAGACCGAAACATAACCTTTGAATTCGCGGGTAGAAAATTTAAATTTGAGATCCCGTGCCTGCGCAAGGGAAATGAGGTCTGGGCGCCTATTAAAGAACTTACCGATCAGGTAGGGCTCACTTTTATAAAGCCCGCAGCTGACAGTGTTATTATCATAAGATATGACGGCGTCCCCCTCGAAATGAATATAGGCAAAACCGAAGCCCTTGTAAGCAAGCAGCCGTTTCTTACCATGCGTAAGCCTTTAGCTCTTTATAATGATAATTTTTTGTTAAGCCTGGGCTCAATTAAAGACGCAACGGGCATTTCATACAAATATTTCCCCGAAGAAAATCTTGTTCAATTGGCAAGAGGTGAAAGGCCGGAGCTTAGCGTGTTCACGATTGAAAAACCCCCGATGTCGCTTGAGGAAATAGCGAAAAAAGAGGAGCCGGAAATAGTTGCTCCCAAACTACCCCGTGAAGTAAGAGAAGAACTTTTACCGGTCGAATATCAGCCTGACATAGACCTGAAGCTCGATGCAAGTTTCAGGTATTTTGAGGACATGTTCCAGGAGAAGCGCACGAGGTATAATGAATATTACCTGAATGGCAGGATACAAGATCTGGATGTTTTTGGCCATTTGAGCATGAGGGACTACGATACATCAGATAAGCACACATGGAAAGAAGATGCCCAGCACCTATCTTTTTCTAAAGACGGCAACACCCTGAAGCTACTCGACAATTACATGAGGCTTCCAAGCGTGAGGGCACAATCGCAACCGTACTGGGGTGTTGAAATGGATTACGCCGAGAAAGACGCCCCCGTAAAGGCCTATTTCTGGGCAGGCGAAATGGACGCTATATCTATTCCCATGGCCGAAGGCAGCGGTGCTGTGAAGTATTTTGGGGAGCTCTACGCTTCCAAGCAGGATTGGGTAGATACAGACACGTTCAAATTTTCCGCGACGGAACTATTTGTATATAACAAAGCCGAATTTTCAGAGGACTCAGGCGCCACCGCTCATCCGAGAAAGAATTTTGTTTATTTACTGGATAGTGACTGGCAGGTGTTTCCGAATTTTAATTTCTACAATACTTATGCCCAATCAAACTATTTTCCCGATAACGAGCGCGATAAGCTTGTAAGCGATCTCGATTATAAAACGGGAATAAAATACAAACACGATCGTTTTAACATGAACACTTCTTTCGAGTTTATCGGGGATAGATACGCGTCTATCGGCATTCCCACGACATATCAGGACTACATGGGCTGGGACATAGGTTCAGGCTTTAAAATAACAAAAGACTTTGACCTTAGTCTTTCCGGGACTATCAGCAGAGATAACGTCGCTTTCAACAAGGATGACCCTACTTCGCAGACAAGCAGCATGTACGCGGGGTTCAACTATAGGCTCCCCTATGATCAGAATATTTCTTTCGGCTGGAACTACGGCCGTAACCTTACGGACGGAGGCAACGAGGACGCTTCCGGAAGCGATTATAAAACCTACTCCCTCAATTATTACAAAACAATGGGCACAGCGTCCTTGCAGTTGGGATATCAATATTACAGGGCCGACCCGCTCGGTGGGAGTACCGGCAGCAACTTTTATCACATGGCATCCGCTACCCTGTATAAATATTTCCCGGAATTAAACGGTTCCTATATAAGGTTTTATCAGGATTTGACAAAAACAAAACAACTCTCAATGAACGGCCTTCCGACTTCATCTGTATGGAATACTACGCTTTCCGGCAGATATTATTTATTGCCCTATCTTAGCTTTTCCGGGGACTGCAGACTACGGACCACCTTCCAGGATACCGTAGATAACAGCTCTATATTCTCGTTTTCCACGGGCATTGATTATAATCCTTCGCCGGTCACAACCCTTAGCCTGACCTACGAAGCCGATAACATGGACTTATACGATACCTACAGGTCGACACAGGATTGGTCCGTTCTATTTCTTGTCAGGCATATTTTTGATATTAGAACCCCTGAGAAATGGGGCAGGATCAAGGTATACGTTTTTGAGGACCTGAACGGAAACAAAGCAAGGGATAAGGGTGACAAGGGCATGAAAGACGTTCTTGCTTACGTTGTTGAAGGAAGAAGCGCTGAGACAGGCGCCGACGGCAAGGCATTTATCAAAAAAGTAGTGCCCGGCGCGAGAAAAGTAAGGTTAGATATGAGGGGCCTTCCTGTTGACATGATGATAAAAGGCGATGTGACAAAAGATGTCTTGGTGGAACAATTTAAAACTTCGGAAACGACTTTTATCGTTGTTGCAGCCGGAACGATAGAAGGCAAGGTATACGTCGACGTTGACGATAACGGCATTTTTACCGAAGACCTTGATATCCCGGTTCCGAACGCGCGGATATTCCTTACCCCGGAATACAGGGACACGTATTCTTTTTCTGACGGAAGTTTTATTTTTGAATACGTATACCCCGGCAACTACGAGCTTAACATAGATACCAAACGCCTGCCTAAGCAGTATCGATTAGCCTCTCCCGGCGCTAGGCCTATAACGGTAGAGCCCAAAGAGAAGCTGGAAGACGAAGACTTTATCCTCGAGAGAAAAACCATAAATATCAAGTACTTTTAATTAAAGCTTGTCTGTTATGGTGTATATCTTCTCCCCTGAAAACTTAATCTCAGGCGCAATGTCTTTTATATGAGGCGCTACCATTGACTGCTCTTTCGCTATTTTCTTCACCACCTCGAGATTCTTATCGCTTGGTGCTATGCTACTTTTTGGAGGCGCCTTCACCGTTATATAGAGCGTTGTTGTAAGACTGGTTGAACGGCAAAACGCCATATCCTGGACCAGGAAAACCGCGGCCCAAAGGACAACGAGCGCTAATAAAATCCTTTTTTCT
>JADHYN010000002.1 GCA_016782425.1 Candidatus Omnitrophota bacterium | reverse complement strand
TAGATACAAGTGCAAATGAGCCACCGACAATAGATTCGTTTTCTCCGATAGAGGCTGAAATTACCATAGACCTTGCGGTAGATCCACTTGTGGATTTTTCAATTACGGCCTCAGATCCAGAGAACGATCCGTTGACATATCTCTGGACAATCGACGGCCAGCTCGTTTCGATAACTACAAGTTTAGACGGGGATGATTACGCTGCACATGCCACTCTGGGCGATCACACCGTTGTAGTCTCAGTAAATGACGGTAACAATCCACCTGTTCTTCACTCATGGATTCTGCACATTACAGACAGCAGCGCGAATCAGCCACCTACAATAGATTCATTTACACCGACCGAAACGGAGATTAATATAGATTTAGCCGTGGATCCACTTGTGGACTTTGCTATTACGGCATCTGATCCGGAAAACGATCCCTTAACCTACGAATGGACATTTGGTGGTCAGACTGTATCGACAACGGCTAATTTAGACGACACAGACTACGCAGCTCTTGCCACAGTAGGTGATCACACCGTTCTGGTCTCGGTAACCGACGGCAACAATCCACCTGTTACTCATTCATGGACATTGCATATTACAGATACAAGTGCGAATCAACCGCCTACAATAGATTCCTTCTCTCCGATCGAAACAACTGTCAACTTAGATGTAGGTGATTCGCAGGAATTTAGCGTAACCGCTTCCGATCCCGAGAATGATCCGCTGACTTATAGCTGGACAGTCGATGGCACGCCAGTAGGCACTAATTCAAATTCTTATACATACAATGCAACAACAACAGGCCAATTTATAATAAGGATTACGGTGACAGACAGCATAACACTGAATCCGCCATATCAGGAATGGACGGTAAACGTACAATCACCGGATATGCTGGAAGACATACTTAAGAAGACATTTGGATTTTTCTGGTATGAAACGGACAACCCATCTACCGGCTTAATACGCGATAGATTGTTGGCCAACGTTCCGGATCCGTCCGTAGATTCTCAATATAATAAAGCAAGCATGGCCGCAACTGGATTCGGCCTTGCGGCGATGTGCGTTGCTGCCGAGAAATACGGCGACGGCACAAATTCCGACTGGCAAATTACACCGGCAGAGCTCGCAGCAAGAGTAGAGATGATATTGGATACACTTCTCGGTATACAGGCAAATCAAGCCCAGGCAGGAGATGCGACGTGGGGAATAGACGGTTTCTTCTATCATTTCGTTAATATAGAAACCGGCGAGCGTTGGGTAAATAGCGAGGTTTCCTCGATTGATACCGCAATTCTTGTAGCTGGGGCGCTTACCGCGGGTGAATATTTCGAATCAATAAATGCTAACATCAAGACAAAAGCAGAACAGGTTTATGCCAATATAAATTGGGCATCGTTTATTGATAATACACCGGGTGCCCACAAAGGGCAATTCTACAAACAATGGATGCCGGGCGGCGTCGGATATAACAACGGGCACTGGGATTATAACGATGAATCGTTGCTTTTATATCTTTTGGCGATAGGCTCCCCCAATACTCAATATGCAATTGATCCGGATTGTTACTATTCTGTAAGAAGAGAACTTGGAAGTTATGCAACGGATGGTAAAGCTATAGTAAAGACTTGGTTTGGTTCTCTATTCGCTTATCAATATCCTCACGCATTCTTTGATTTAAGGGACATGCACGATGCAAGAAACCTTGACTTGTGGCAAAATTCTACGGATGCAACGATAGCAAACAGACAATTCTGCCTGGATGAAGGCGCCGCGTCCGGTTACAACCAGCATGTCTGGGGAATCAGTTCAGCCTATGAGGCAGGCGCGCAGTATACCGGAGAACTCGGCGCTCCTCCATTGGCAAGTCCTGGAGGCGTTGTACACACGGGAACCATAAATCCGAGCGTCGTAGGTTGCGCGATAAGCATGCTGCCTCAAGAAGCAGGAGATACGCTTCTTTCACTGAAGAGCGATCCGAATTTATGGTATGGAGACAAGTACGGATTTGTCGGGTCTTTTAAAAACAGTACTCCACCGGTATACGCAGACTATTTTGTGGGTATAGATTTGGGGTCCATGCTTGCAATGATAGCTAACTATAACGAATCAGGTTTGATATGGAATAGCTTCATGGACGCCGCGACCCGTTACGGAACAATGCGTGATTTGCTTACAACGCTTAATTTCCGTCCAAACGCCGATCCGAAATTCTACGTTGACACAGATGACATAAGCGCAAAGAGCCAATTTGCCTATGGGCTTATAGATTCAACAAATCCGACATACCAGATAAGCTTTGGTTTAACGAGCGTTACGCCGAACACTGAATATCTCCTTGCGCTTCAAATATTCATGAATAATTTTGTCGGAAATTATGACGTTACGGTGAACGTCAATGTAAACGGCACCGACCAGGGCAATCAAACGTGCTCCCACATAGAAAACACAGAAGATCGCATCAAATATATAGATATAGACAGCGTGGATCTTCAAACAGGCGAGAATATAATTACACTGACATGGCAAAGCGGCGCAAGCTGGCTTGCATGGAAGAATGCGGAACTTTCTACACCAGTTCTAACGAATGAGTGGACTATAGTAACGACAGAATTAGGCAATGAATACAGGGTGGATAACACATATTATGCGGGACATGCCGACAGTTCTTTGCATGGAACAGACGCCTATAATACATTTGAACGGGCGCTTAATCGCGTTACAGACCCCTATACCGAGATATCATTCTACATGGATGATTTAAGCCATGACAGGATAATTACCTTAGAGAGTCTATTTGCCGATGGCACCGTATATGTGGACCTCATTGTAAACGAACAGCTGGCTGCTGATAATGTAACAATGAACTCAAGTCAACAAGTTACGATACCGGCGGGGCTTCTAGAGAGCGGTTGGAACGTTATAAAACTCCAAATAGATAGCCAGGGCGGAGAATGGATTGTATGGAATACGATAGATCTCGCATTAGGTAATCCGGTCAGCCTCGAGCCCCCTGAAGAATTAGCGGCTGCCGCATTCGGCGCTGATACCGTAAACTTAAGGTGGGAAAGCGTAAACGGAACGGCCATTAGATATAATCTCTATCGCAGCGAAAGCCAGGGCGGACCTTACACGAAAGTAAATGCATCACCCATAACTTCTACGCAATATCAGGATACAGGACGCGATGATTACACCACTTATTTCTATGTAGTTACCGCATTTGAAGATTCAGACCCTTCCGAGGAAAGCGATTATTCGGACGAAGTTGAAGTTGCGACGGGAAATTACGAACTTGATTACAGAGACGGAAGAGAACCGAATGCTTTTGGCGGTACTGCAAGCACACATTTCTCCTTCGTAGAAATGACAAGGTATGACTTCACTCTTGGATTTGCGCGAGAAGTTACACTGAACGCCGCAGAAACAAGCTGGATAGGCCTGAACGGCGTGAACTTAAGCCAGGCAACACATCTATCCATGTGGATAAAGGGAACAGGCACGGAAGAAATAGAAATCGGACTCGAAGACGGAAGTTCACAACAGTCGTTTGTGGGTGTAACCGCTACAAGCGGTTGGCATAATTTACATATTAAATTAGATGATTTCAGCGGTGTATCATTCAACAATATGGCAAAATTATATATACGCTCTAACGACACTTCCGCCATAACATTGCATATTGACGATATAGTCTTTGAAAGGCAAGATGGCAGTGGATTTACCTTAGAGGTTATTCCGAGATTTGTAAGTAATAATTCACGCGCAACAGGTATGAGTTTCGATAATAACCCCGGCAATGAATACGCCCCGGCCAATCAGTACATAGAGGTTAAATACGGGGTTGACGCAGAAAACTGGAAGATATGGATTTATACCAATAACACAAACGGAGATCCGCAATATCTGGGAGACCAGTTTAATGGGTTGATGACGGCTGACGGAAGGCACAGAGTTCCGCTTTTATGGAGGGTATATCCTGATGTTCAAGCAGGTGGTGTCCCCTGCAGAAATCATTCGGATATATACAGCGGCAGTAACTTAACCTGGAATTACGTAAAAGATAAGAATGACGGCGACTGGGATAGCGCTAATCAGACCGGCCAGGAATATTCCGTAACGTGTTACGGTAGCTATACCTGGGCGCATCTGGCTGCTGTTCCGCCTGGATTAGGCGAGAGAGATCCCGTTGATTCTACTTATCGTGTTTATTTAGGTGGGGTATTTAAGAATGCTTCAGCCGGCGAATATTCTGCAAGCATTTATTTTGACTTAACACACGAATAATTGTAGAATATTACCTAATAAAAAGGATATGAAATGAAAGTATTTGTAAGGGTACTGTTAATCTTGATGATAACTACAATGGCAACGGTGGGAGTATGGACCGAATGCCCAGCCATTGTTATAGATGAAACTGTTTCTGTAGGAGCAGGAGCTACTAAAGTTGAAGATATCGATCTGAATAGCCCCGTTCTTGATAATTTTAATGACGGCGGAATAAAAAATCATTGGGATGGAGTGACAGGCATATTTCCTGGTAATGGTGGAACCTGTACTGTCTCAAATGATCCAAGCGCGCCTTTCGATGGAGATTTCTGTTTAAAACTGGATTACAATGTAACTGCCCTTACAAGCTATTCCGGATATTATACTAAACTGAAATCTACGAATTTTAGTACCCGTGGGTACCTAGGCGTTTCTTTTTATGTTAAGGGGGCTGTCGGAGGGGAATATTTTAAAATCGAAATTAAAAATAACGGCGGAAGTAATAATACAAATCAAGCATCAATGTATGTTACTGACTATTTAGACGGCGGTGTTACAACAAGCTGGCAGCGTGTAACGATTCCTTTCCACAACTTCGCAAATATAAGCAGTTGGAGTTCGATGAAAGAATTAGTTTTTACATTTGAAGGTGACAATAGTCGCACTAACGGAAGCCCAGATCAAGGAACTATTTACATTGACAAAATTGAATTTATTACAGATGTTTCCGTAGAAAGTATTGTGAGAATAGATCATTTCGGCGACAACGTAGGTGTAAATGCGCTCGGCGGAAATATAGGTTCTGGTGGAGACGGAGGCTCATGCAGTTATGGTTTTGATGACGGTTCGGATAGGTGGAACAATTATCCACGCGGGTTACGACTGGACTATAACGTAAATTCCGGCTACGCTTACTGCGCGTTTATTTTTGGCGGTGGATACGATAGATGGACGAAAATATCTCATAATTTCAGTAGCTACACTTATATATCTTTCTCGATAAGAGCAGAAGATACTGCTAATAATCCAGAAGGGATAAAAATCGAACTCCATGATTTTTCCGGGATCGGCGCAGGCGAGCCCTTCTATGTAATCCGCAAAACCGATGATGATCGCGTTACGATAGACTGGAAGCAATTTAAGATTCCTCTTTCAAGTTTCAAAGACTGGGATAATGTAACTCTCGATAAGAGTCGTATAAGCGAATTAGTGTTTACCTTCGAAAACGGGAATGCCATTGACAAGGTAGGTATAATTTATATAGACGAAGTCCAATTTGAAAAATAAGTTTTAGCAGCTTCCAAAAAGCAGGCTTCATACATAAACCTGCGGGTTTTAACTGACCTGCGGGTTTTTTATTGACAAGCAGCTACCCTTGATTTTGGTATTTAAATATGATATTCTATCAATATGCCACTCCGAAGATCCGAACTTATAGGCCAATTGCTGGTACAAAAGGGCCTGATAACCATAGAGCAGCTGGAGCGTGCCCTGGTGGAACAGGAAAGCTCAGGCGGCTTATTGGGTACTATATTAATTAAATTAGGATTTGTAACAGAAGAATTATTATACAAGGTTTTGGCAGAGCAGTTCGACAAGAAATACATAAAGCTAAAAGACCTCAAGATACCTCATTCGACAATAGAAGAGATCCCCGCCAAATTCGCCACGCACTATAAACTCATCCCGATCCGCTTTGAAAAAAATGTTATAACAGTCGCCATGTCAAATCCGCTCGACATACACACCCTGGACGATTTAAAACTTTTATTAAAGAAAGAAATAAAGACGGTTCTCGCAAGCGAAAGCGATATCGTCGAAGCCATAAAGAAATATTACGGCGTGGGCGCCGAAACCATAGAGAAGATAACGCCCGAGGTTACCGATAGAAAACCCTTAAGCGTCCAGTCGCAGGTTACAGAAGACATCGCAAGGTCAGCCGAAGACGCCTCTATAATAAAATTCGTAAACCAGATTCTCCTGGAGGCATATAAAGACAGGGCGACGGATATCCATATAGAGCCTTATGGGGACGAACTTAAAATAAGATACAGGGTTGACGGAATTTTATACGACACGAAAATCCCGCCGAACATAAAAAGCTTCCAGTCCGCCATTATTTCGCGTATCAAGGTAATGGCAAATCTTGACATTGCCGAAAGGCGGCTTCCGCAGGACGGAAGGATAAAGATTAAAATAGCCAAGGACGAAGTCGATCTCAGGATATCCCTGCTTCCCACGCCGTTTGGTGAAGCCGTTGTTATAAGGCTCCTTTCCACAAACGTGCTATACGGCCTTGGAAACCTGGGGCTTCTCAAAAGAGACCTGGAGATATTCGAAAAATTAATAAAAGCCCCTCACGGCATAATATTTGTTACCGGCCCTACCGGAAGCGGGAAAACCACCACTCTTTACGCGGCATTAAGCAAGATAAACGACAAAGAAAAGAAAATTCTCACCATAGAAGACCCTATCGAATACCAGATGAAAGGTATAACGCAGATACAGGTCTATCCCAAAATAGGCCTTACATTTTCGAACGGATTAAGAACGATGTTGAGGCACGACCCGGATATCATGATGGTAGGAGAGGTAAGGGATTATGAGACAGCGGAGATAACAATAAGAGTTGCCCTCACAGGGCACCTTGTATTTTCCACTCTCCACACGAATGACGCGGCCGGCGGCATAACAAGGCTTGTCGACATGGGGGTGGAACCGTTTCTTGTGGCCTCATCTGTAAACGCTTTTCTCGCGCAAAGACTCGTAAGGGTTATATGCCCTGAATGCAAAAGAGAATCGAAACCCGATAAAGAGATCCTGAGGGAATTGGAGGTAACAAAAAAAGAAGCCTTAAAAGTAAAGATGCTTGAAGGCAAGGGATGCGAGTCGTGTAAATATACAGGGTATAAAGGCAGAACCGCCATCTACGAGGTATTGGTCGTAACCGAAGAAATAAGAAAGGTGATACTCGACAGGGCCGCATCCGACGAGATCAAGAGAAAAGCCGTCTCCCTCGGCATGCATACGTTACGTCAGGACGGATGGCAAAAGGTAAAAATGGGGATTACCACCCCTTCTGAAGTTATAAGGGTAACCCAGCAGGAAGAGCACGCAGAATAAGATAATGCCTAAATTTATTTACAAGGCGAAAAAAAGTCCTTCCGACGTCGTAGAGGGTACCATAGTAGCCGATAACAAGGGCTCTGCCATTCAGAAGATATCCAACATGGGGTATTATCTTCTCTCCATCGACGAGTACATAAAATCAAGGAAAGCCCTCGAGAAAAAATCCGGATTTTTCCGGGAAAGAGCCAGTCTTAAAGACATAACAAACTTTACAAGGCAGCTTTCGGACTTGCTGGAAGGCGGGCTTACCATCGTAAAGGCGCTTGATATACTACACGACCAGACGGAAAATAGGCGCCTTAAGGATGTCGTAGCGGATGTGCGAGATTTTTGTATCGACGGAAATTCGCTTTCAACAGCCCTTGCCAGGCACCCGAAAATATTTTCAAATTTATTCGTCAGCATGGTAAGATCCGGCGAGACAGGGGGAGCGCTCGAGAACATATTAAAGCGCCTCTCCGACTTTAACGAGAAGCAGCTTGAGATTCAGACGAAGATCCGCTCGGCCCTTGCCTATCCTATTCTCATGTCGGCCGTGGGCGGGATTACGATAGTCGTCTTACTTACGTTTGTAATACCGAAGATGATAACGATGTTCGGCGATCTGGGCCAGAATCTGCCGATTCCGACATTGGTCCTGATCGGCATAAGCAATACCATAAAAAGATACTGGTGGCTGATTTTATTTTTTATTATACTGGCAAGTTTCATTTTTATGAGGTTGTATAAAACGAGAGACGGCAGGCTTGCCATAGATAATTTTAAAATGAATATGCCGCTTTTCGGTAATCTCATAAAGAAAGTGGAGATAGCAAGATTTACAAGGACACTCGCTACTCTTTTAAATAACGGCGTTCCGATACTCCAGTCTCTTGATGTTGTCCTGGATACGGTAAATAACGCTGTCGTAAAGAAAGAAGTAAATAAAGTATCAACGCATGTACGAGGCGGGGCGAATCTTGCATTCGGTTTTTCCAAAAGTTCTATTATTCCGCCGTTTGTAGTGAACATGATAGCGGTCGGAGAAGAAAGCGGCAGGGTTGAGAAATCCCTTTTTAAAATAGCCGAAAGTTATGAAAGGGAAACAGACGCCGCCGTCAAAGTCATGATGTCACTTTTAGAACCGGTTTTGATTTTAGTGCTTGGTTTAGTTGTGGGTTTTATCGTAATATCAATGCTTCTCCCCATTTTTGAGATAAATTTTTTGGTTGGATAATATTAAATACCCGGAGGTATATATGAAATCACATCGGAACAAAAAAGGATTTACCCGGTTAGAGATCGGGACAAGACCTGTAGTTAAGAAATCTCTAACGGGGTTTACGCTTGTAGAACTCATGCTTGTAGTCATCATAATAAGCATTCTGGTGGCTATGGTCATGCCCAGACTCGCCGGGAGAACCGAACAGGCAAGAGAAGCAGCCGCCAAGGCAGATATAGAGTTGAATATCGGCTCAGCCCTTGATCTCTATGAACTCGATAACGGTGCTTATCCCAAGACAGAAGAAGGCCTGAACGCCCTTTTAACAAAGCCGACAAGCGCGCCGAACTGGAGGGGGCCTTATTTGAAAAAAAGACCCGTAGACCCCTGGGGAAACCCCTATGTCTATAAATATCCCGGTACCCGTAATGTGGACTACGATTTATACTCCTACGGCAGAAACGGCGTAGAGGGCGGAGACGATGACATCACCAATTGGGACGAAGAAGGAACACAATAATAATTCCGGCAGGGGATTCACCCCGCCCTTCCTTACTGAGAAGAAGTTATTTGGGGCAGGAAGGGCCGGGTTCACATTAATAGAACTAATACTCGTAGCCCTTCTCATATCCATCCTGATAAGCCTTTCGACGCCTTTATTCAGAAGAACTTTTTCGGATATTCAGCTTAAAAATACCGCCTTTAACATGGCTAGAATGATAAATTACATGCGGGAGATAGCCATTATCGAAAGGGCGAACTACAAACTAAATCTCGATCATAAAAAAGGGACATATTGGATTATGAAACTCGATTCCTTCGGCGAGAAGCCTGTTTACAAGAGAATCGGAGGAAGATACGGAAGAACCTTTTCGCTTCCGGAAGGGCTTCGGTTTGGCGACAAGGTTAAAAAAATAGTCTTTTATCCGGACGGCCGGTCGAATGAAGCCGAAATAAAAATAGTCGATAAAAACGGGGAAGGCCGCATATTGCACGTAAAGGGATTCGGAAGCGAGATAGAAATAAAAGATATAATAGAAGATGAAGATAAAGAATAAAGGATTCTTGCTGTTTGAAGTTGTGATAAGCATCGTTATAATCACCGCCGGCGTTCTTTTTGTAATGCGCGCGTTCTCGTCGGCAAAAGAATCCATAGAGCGCTCAACCGAAGTCTTTAAAGTATCGCTTTTATTGGAACAAAAGATGTGGGGATTTGAGGAGAAAGGCAAGATAGAAGAGGGCCGAGAAAGCGGGGATTTCGAAGAAGACGAGGGATATTCCTGGAAGCTGGCATCAGAGCGCCTCGAAGATTCGGATCTTAACCTTGTCAGGCTGGAGGCCTTCCAGAAAGAACAACCCGAAATTACAAAATACTTTATCACAACCTACCTTAAAAATAAAACCGAATGAGAAAAAAAGCGTTTACATTCATCGAGCTATTAGTGGCATTGACCATATTTTCCATCATTGCAGCAAGCATTTATTATACCTTTAATGCCGGGATCAGGATATGGCAAAGAGGAAATTCCATAATAGAGGATAACCAAAGACTGCGGATATTTTTTGACGCTGTATCCAAAGACATGCAAAATGCCGCAGCCAATTTTGCAAGAGAGGCTGATTTCAGCATCGAATATGAATGGCTAAACGACAGCGTAGCGTTTCCGAGTGTCATAAATATTTACGACAACAACGTGATAAGCAGGGAACTCGCAAAGGTTGCGTACCGATTTGACAACGCTAATGGGAAACTTACGAGAATTCAGGCAACCTTAAAAGATGGTTTTAGTGAAAGTGGAGGTGAGGAGGAGACGCTTCTTGAGGGTTTGAAAAGCCTGGCTTTCGAGTATTGTTATGAGTCTCCCGTAGCCGAAGGCGAATATGAATGGCGGGATGAATGGGAATTTGACGATAAGATACCGCGAGGAGTAAAAATCAAGCTTACATTAAAAGATGAACTACGAGAAACGGAAAAGACGTTTGAAAACATTATCCTTATCCCCACGGGCAAACTCGGTAAGGAGGAAGAAGAGACGTGAGCTTTGCAATGAATGATAATAAGAGCTCCATATTGATAACTACACTCTGGATTATGGCGATACTTTCTCTTCTTGCGATGGGCATAGGTTTCAGGTCTTCGATCGAAGTGCGCCTCACCAAGTATAATATGGATGAGCTGGAGGCCCGTTACGCGGCAAAGGCCGGAATCGTAAAAGCACGAGAATTTCTATCAAGCGACAGAAAAGAAGATTACGATACTTTATACGAATGCGGAATATCGTTAAAAATAAACGAAACCCCCGAGAGCATATTCAGTCCGAATTTTAATAAATTAGGAAATGGCAGATTTTGCGTATTCTATAGACAAAAAAGCGATATCGACGAAAAAGAATACACCTATTACGGCATGGCGGACGAGGAGAGAAAGATCAATATAAAATTAAGCTGCTATCAAAAAAAGGAAGATTATAAAAATATACTAAAACGCTTATCCCCAGATCTTACCGACGAGATAATTAGTGCCATGGTAGATTGGCAGGATAGTGATTCGGAAGCCTCTACGCCGGGCGGTGCCGAGAACACATATTATAGCGAATCCCTGGAACATCCGTACGGATGCAAAAACGGGGATTTTGAACTTGTAGAAGAACTTCTCCTCGTAAAAGGTATTACCAGGGAAATCTTTAACGAGATCAAAGACAATGTAACGGTTTACACCGAGGGTAAAATAAACATAAACACTGCCTCCCGGGAAGTGCTCAATGCGATATTAAACGATGAAGGGGATGCCTATCCGAATCTCGCCGATAAAATCATACACTATAGAAGAGGCTTTGACGGCAAAGAAACCACCAAGGACGATAGACCCATTAAAGATTTAGGGACCATACCAAATGTAGAACCCGGCGAATCCGCGAGACTGACTCAAGTAGCGGATTACTTTATTTTTAAGGCGGATAATTTCCGCATTACATCACACGGGGAAGTGCACAAAATAGGGAAAATCATAACCTGCGTCGTAGGAAGAGAAAACGAAGAAATAAAATATTATCATGAGGAATAGTTAAGATTGAAGAATGCACTTCTTCCATGTATAATATATAAAAGAAAATAAGGTTGTTACATGGCAAAAAAGAACAAGCTCAATCTTAAAGGTGCGCCGGTCTCGGTTGAACTATACAATGATTTCATAAAGGTAGCTGGGATCATTTTCTCCAAGAAAGAGCCCGCATTCCGCCTTGTGAAGAAAGAATTCTTTTCAAGAGAAAGTGAAGTCATCCTAAAAGAAATAGCAAATCTTTTCAAGACACACAAATTCCCCATCGGCAGAATATACCTGAACGTTCCAAGACACCTCATAATGGCAAGGAGCGCGCGCCTTCCGTCAACGAACGACGATGAAATAAAAAGCATGGTTGAAATGGAGTCGGCAAGGCAGATGCCATACAGGGACGAGGACATCATCGTCGGCTACAGGATAATCGAGAAATTGAAGGACGGTTATTCCGATGTTTTAATGGCCATTGCCCAGGCGAGCACCATAAACCTCTTTATCAAGACTTTAAAGGGAGCCAATCTAATGGTGAAAAAGATGGTGCTTAGTTCCGAGTCCTTATTCGGTTGGTATTTGGCGATGAAGGAGAAGACAAAAGGAGAGTCGAAAAATAACATTGCTCTCATAAACGTGGATTCAACATATATAGATGTAGATATCATTGAAAAAGGAAAACTCGCCTTTACCAGGGCTTTCACATATAGCAAAGTAGAAATGCCTTTTAATAAAGACACCCTCGATGAAATAAAACAATCAATCGAAACATACCAGAAAGAAAAGAAATCAACCGTCGAGAAGGTAATTATTACAGGCGCGAGAAACATAGTCAAAGCGATAGAGCCTGTTTTAAGAGAAGAATTGGGCATACCGCTTGAGGTGATAGACCAGTCTAAAAATATAACACTCGATAAAAACGTAGAAGCCAGTTTAGGCGATACGTCTTTTGCCGGACTCGTCGGTCTTTGTTTGAAGGATAAGGAAATGGAGATCAATCTCCTTCCGGTAAACATGATAGAAGATAACGAGCTTGCCGTTTTAAAAAAGAATCTTTCAAAAACATTAATTCTATTATCCTGCGTCGCATTGATCTTTTTTACAATCATAGCGAAAAAGATATTCGATAAATCTCGTTATCTCGGCCTTTTGAACTCAAAAATCAAGACCATGGAGCCGAAGGTTAAAAAGGCAAAAAGAATGAGGGAAGATATCAGGATAATAAAGAACGTGGTGCAGAAAAAGCCGCTCGCAATCGACGTGGTTGCCGAGATTTACAAGGTTACACCCGGTGGCGTAACTTTCAATTTGATAGACTATGAAAGTGATAGATCTTTAGCGTTAAGGGGAACCGCGCCGTCTCTCGATGCAGTCATTAAATTTATAACAATATTGGAAAAATCGCAGTATTTCGAAAACGTGAAGGTAAAATATACCGCGAAAAGATCCATATCAGGCAGTCAGGTAACCGAGTTTGAGATAATATGCCAGTTATCCAGGGTATAAAACCATGTTTATAAGAAATCTGGGGAAAAACGAACGAACGCTATTAGCAATTTGCATAACCCTGGCAACGGTAGCTATTCTGTATAGCTTGATTATAGAGCCTGTCCTCAGACGCTGGAAAACGCTCAATGCCCAATTAGTATCAAAGATCGTTCAATTAAACAAAAATACAAAACTTCTCAACATGTACCAATCGCTGGAGGAAGAATACGCTAAATACCACGGTGTTATAGAGATAAGTAAAAACGAGGAAGAAGAACAGGCAAAGGCCTTGAGGGAAATAGAGAATGTTTCGAAGAAAAGCGCCTGCCATATAGTTAATATACGGCCGAGGGCTTCAAGAAAATTAGGCAATTATAAAGAAATACTCTTCGAGATTACAACAGGCGGTAGCCTTGATGAACTATCGCGGTTTTTATACGAAATAGAGGCATCCACCGAGCACCTGAGGGTGCGACAATTCACAATAACCTCACGATTGAGCTCTTCACATAGGCTTAAAGGCATATTCCTTATAGGCAAGATCATCCTCGGCTAACCACCCCAAAAGCCAAAAACGTCCCAACCCTTGACAAATCAAAAAGATATGGTATACTCTCTACGTAGAGAGCACAGCATTACTCTCTACTTAGAGAGTATATATGACTTCTAAACTATATTTAATAAAGGATATCGCGCGGTTTTCTGGCTTATCTATTTATACAGTAAAGTATTACTTGAAGCTCGGATTGATAAAAGAGACCGGAAGAAGCCCGGAGACAAATTTTAGGTATTTTGACGACTCTACGATTCAAAGGCTAAACAGAATACGAAATTATCGAAAAGAGAAAAAATCGTTACGCAAGATCAAAGACTTGCTCTAAAAAAGGCCTATAAATATGGGTTATTACGAAGTTCTGAATTTAAAAAAAGAACCGTTTTCCACAAGCCCGGATCCGGCATTTTTATACCGCTCTTCCGCCCATAATTCCGTCCTGAAAAGGCTTGAAATAGGAATCCGCCTTAGGAGGGGTTTAAGCTTAATCCTTGGGGATGTCGGTACCGGCAAGACAACACTTTCACGGGCCCTTCTGCAGGAATTTTCGAACGACAACGATTTTGTCTTCCACATGATACTTGATCCGGACTACAATTCCGAATTTCAGCTTTTAGAAACACTTGTCAAGATATTCGGGATAACGCCCGATACAAGGACGACGCACGATTACAAGGAAGAGATAGAAAAATACCTGTTTAAAAAAGGTATCGATGAACATAAGACAATAGTTCTCTTGATCGATGAAGGGCAGAAGCTCCATTCTAATTTTTTAGAAGTATTAAGAACGCTTCTCAACTATGAAACGAACGAATATAAACTTCTGCAGCTTGTCATAATGAGCCAGATGGAACTCTTACCCAAAATAAAGCGGGTAAAAAATTTCTATGACAGGATTGCATTAAAGTACATAATAAATCCGCTCGATATGAACGAAACGAAAGAGATGATAAATTTCAGATTAAAACAGGCGGGGCTTTCCAGGGACAGGCACTTATTTACCCCGGAAAGCGTAAAACGTATATTTGAATACAGCCAGGGCTATCCGAGAAAAATCGCTGTTTTGTGCCATAATTCGCTTGAAGAGTTAATAATAAAACAAAAAGACATTGTTGACGAACAGATGATTTTCGAAATCATAAAAAAAGAGGATATATAGATGAGACCAGATTCGCCCGAAGACCGGCTACTCCACCTTATAAAAGGAAAATATAAGAAGAGAAGCGACACGGGCGAGGCGACACCGGCCGTGGCGCAAAAATCATTGTTTACCGAAGCCGTCAAAAAGATTTTCCTCAAGAATAAAATATTCAAACCTGTATTCCTGAAGCCCATAAACAGGATCCTGGTAGCTGTTTTGATAATAGCTTCCATATATTTTCTCGACAGTTTTTTGTACAGTCCGTATAAGGACATCGGTTCCATTGTTCCTCCCGGAGAGACCGGCCGCGTTGGCACAGATCTTGCACCGCCGGAAAGACCAGTATCGCCACACGTAAAGGATTATTCAACCTATTCGAGGCAGATAAAAGGAAAGAATCTCTTCAGCGCCCCGTTTATTAAAGAAGAAGAATCTCAGGTTCCCGAGATAGATATAACCAAGAGATTCAACCTGGTGGGAATTATAGCCGGTGACGAACCGCAGGCCATAATAGAAGATAAAGAAGCGCAAAAAACCCATTACCTGTATAAAGGCCAGTCTTTCAGTGGTGTCGATATTCTCGAGATCGGCGGAGGGAAAGTAGTGTTGAGCTATAAGGGAAGACAAATAATACTTGTTTTATGAAACGGAGTAAAGACATGAAAAAATATTTTGTATATATAGCCTTTGCGTCGGCAGTATTTTTTGCTTCCACCTTCGCGTTTGCACAGTTTCACCCGGGTGAGAGCCTGAGTGCCATTGATAGCGAAGACACCATATCATTGGATTTAAAAGGCATGGATATCGTTGAGGTCTTAAAAACACTGGCCTCGAAAGGCAAAATGAATCTTGTCGTGGGGAGCAATGTCCGCGGCAGGGTTACCATGTTTCTGAAAGATGTGGACGTTAAGGAGGCCTTCGAGATAATTCTATTGGCAAATAACCTCGCAAGCGACAAAAAGGGCGATATCGTATATGTCATGACCGAGAGAGATTACGAAGCGCTGTACGGGAGGAAATACGCCGATAAAAAAGAAGCAAAAATAATACAGCTCAAATACGCAAAACCCGCCGAGGTAAACAAGGCGTTAAATCAGATAAAAACAAAAATAGGGAAGGTTATAGTAGATGAAGCGTCAAATACCATTGTTATTATAGATGCGCCACAGGCTGTTTTGCAAGCGGTCGAACTGGTAAAAAGAATAGATAAACCCACGACTACAAAGATATTTGAGCTGAATTATGCCAATACAGCGGATATAAAGGATAAAATCGGGGAGAATCTCACCAAGGGCGTGGGAATGGTGCAGATCGATGAGAGAACAAACAAAATCATTATCACAGATTTAGAAGAAAGAATGGATGAAATAGAAGAAATAATAAGCGCTCTGGATGACAAAGTGCAACAGGTTCTGATCGAGGCGAAAATACTCGAAATAAACTTAAGCGATGAATACAAATTGGGCATTGATTGGGAAGTGGTGAGCAATGAATTCCAAAAAGTCTTATCAAAAGATATAGGGATAAAAAGTCAATTCAAATTAGCTTCCGCCGGCGGGCTTGTTCCGGGCGGTGAAATTATGATAGGGGCCTTTGGCGAGGGCGATTATGCCGCAATGGTCCAGGCCTTAAAAAAAGTCGGCGATGCCAATATTTTATCAAGTCCAAGGATCACGGTTTTAAATAATGAGGAAGCCAAGATACTTGTTGGTTCAAGCGAGCCGTATGCCACGAATACGGTAACGCAGGGAACGTCTACTACAACAGTAGCGACGGAACTTAACTTCCTGGATATAGGGGTAAAACTATACGTTACTCCAACCATAAATCGCGATGGTTTTGTTTCCATGAAAATAAGACCGGAGGTAAGTTCCTCAACAAGCAGTTATACATACGGCGATCCGTCTACAACAGTTCCTATTGTCGACACAACCCACGCTGAGACAAGCGTCATGGTAAAAGACGGGATAACGATAATTATTGCCGGTTTGATAAAAGATGAGCGTAAGAGCACAACCAACAAAGTACCTTTCTTGGGGGATATTCCCCTTGTCGGTCAGATTTTCTCTAAGACGGAGGATTCGGTGACAAAGAAGGAGCTTGTAATATTTCTTACCCCGCACATTATTTCGGGCGAGACAGATTATCTAAAGACGCCTCCTTCGTATCCTGATGGCAAAGGAAAATTTACAATGCAGGAGAAACCAACTTTTGATAGAAGAAAACCGATAGAAGTATCAACGGGTTATCTGAGAGAAGATATTCCGATGAAAAAGGCTAAAAAAATCAAAGAAGCAAGGGAAAAGAGAGCCCCGGAAGCAGAAATCTCAAGTGCGGCGGAGTATTTCTATACCATAAAGAATAAAATAATGGATAACATTTATGTACCCAAAAAAGATTCGCATATATTAAGGGGTGACAAAGTCAGAATAAAATTTTCTTTATACTCAGGAGGGAATCTCGCCTCCAAACCCAGGGTAAAGGAATCAACAAACTTTTTCTTTAACGATATAGCAATAGCTGCCGTAGAGAAAGCAGCTCCATTTCCGGTATTTCCACAGGCGATCAGGGAGCATAAGAAAGATTTCAGTTTATATATAATCTATGAGCCTGATAAATAAAATAAAAAATTACATCATTAATAATCGCGATAAGACTACTCTGGCGGCATTAATCGCGCTATGCGTGATTTCCATTTTAGTTGCGACTTTTTTATTTATTACGAAGAAAAATATAAATGAAGAAAAGGAAGCGCTCCAGGCAAGCTTCGAAGAGCTCATGCAGGATAAGATGGCGCTTACCGAGACCTTGGAGGAAATCGAGGAATCAAAAAAGAACGCCGAACGACAGCTTGAAATTTCCAGGGCAAACGTAAAAAGCCTTACCGGACAATTAACCGCCGAGACCAATAAAAGCCAAAAGTTTGCCGATTCAATAAAGCAAAAAGACGACCGGATAAACAGATTGAGCGCCAGCGTCACGCAACATCAAAAGGAAAAGACAAGCCTCTTAAAACCGCTTGAGTTAGCAAATAAGGCCTTCGATGATATCAAGACAGAGATAGAGGCGCTGAATAATGAAAAAGCCGGAGCCGAGGCAAAAATAGAGGAATTAAATAGAAGAATAGAAGAGATAAAGAAAGAAAAAGAAGGTACTTCCCTCGGAACTATCGTGATTAATAAATAATCACCCGAGGCACCCGCCATTACTTGAGGCCGTTTAAAAAAGTTTTTATTCCTTCTTTAAACTGCTCTTCCGAATCCAAAAAAGCCGTGTTGTGAGAACCCCTTATTTTAAGAAATGTCTTTGGTGGATTGGCGGCATTGAATAGTTTCTCTCCCAGGCGAAACGGCACAATCTCGTCATCTATGCTGTGAATCATAAGTTTAGGGCATTTTACTCCTTTTATTTTGGGAATAGAATCAAATCTGCTTGAGAATATAAAGTAGGGGAGAAAAGGATACGCGATTTTAGCCATGTCCTTGACCGATGTAAACACCTCTTCTGTGATCAAAGCGCGCACTTTGACTTTATTGGCGAGATCAATAATAACAGCTCCGCCAATCGATTCTCCATAAAGAATAATATTATCTTCCGGGATTTTGCGCTCATTTATCAAATAATTATACGCAGCTTCTGCGTCTTTATATAGACCCGCCTCAGAAGGCGAGCCATTGCTTTTTCCATAACCGCGATAATCAAAGATAAATATATTATGCCCGAGGTTATGAAAGATTAGAATTTTCTCTAATCTATGGCTTATATTTCCGGCATTTCCATGAACAAAAAGGATTGTGAATTTTGCGTTATCATGCGGAACAAACCATCCGTTTAATTTCTTGTTATCGGGTGTTTCGAAGTAAATATCTTCATAAGGTAATCCTATTTCTTCGGGTGTGATAGACATCTCCTTCATGGGAAAATATATACTATGCTTTTCGATGTATCTTATGCCCACCAAGAAAATAATAATAGAGATAACAAGCCACAAAAGTAGCTTCATTTTTTCTCCTTTAATGAGACCTGGACTTATGAAAATCTATGGTTTTCATAAGTCCATCTCCTACGTTATGCATCTCCGAACTGTCGAATTAATCCCCCACCACTTTCTAAAATTACAATTTCTTGTCATTAAAGGCTTTGTCTCTATCATAATACATTATCACCATTTTTGTACATAGTATAGAAAGTGGTGTGGGGGTAAACTTAAGCCATACAACTTAAGTTGGCCTTCGGCCTCCATAAGTTGTGGTTTCTTTTAGCGTTACCAGCACATCCCTTGCTGCAAGGCATATAGCTTCATAGCTGTCTTTAGCGCCCATTTTATAGCCTTCTCTTTCCATATCTCCGGGATCCCGTGGCTTGCCGAACTTTACCTTTATAGGGTGGCGTCTGGGAAATTTGGAAGTCCTCGGCCATGCTTCGTAAGCGCCTTCTAGAACAACCGGCACAAGCTTTGCCTGCGTTTCTTTTACCAGTATACCGAACCCTTTCTTAAATTCTTTTATCTCTCCGTCAAGCGTACGCAAGCCCTCGGGGAATAAACACAGGCTTTTACCTTTTTTAACGACATAATACGAGCTTCGTAAGGCCTCTAAAAGGTGCGAGGAGAAGTCAAGCGGTATGATTCTTCCTATTTTTACGAGGTTCCTGATAATGGGTACGGTAAAATACGGCCTGAAGCCTACAAAAAATAACTCTAATCTCGGAAATTTAGGCAAAGACACCGCAACAAGGAACCCGTCGAAGTAACTCGAATGATTCACGTATAATATATATGGTCCGCTTTCGGGAAAATTTTCCTTTCCTTCTACTTTTAGGCTATAAAACAATTTATAGACCAACCAATGCAATAACGTGAAAATAAAGCCACCCAGCCAGGCGCCAAAACCCGGGTTTAAATCAATTTTATCCAGGCTTTCCTTTTTTGGGGGAACCCGGAGAAGTTTTACCCAGTAATCAGGCCCAAAATCTATTCCTTTTTTGCCTTCC
Source organism: Candidatus Omnitrophota bacterium (assembly GCA_016782425.1). GTDB lineage: Bacteria > Omnitrophota > Gorgyraeia > JABMRN01 > RBG-13-46-9 > JABMQJ01. Next base: position 88,761 of record JADHYN010000002.1, on the reverse strand, counting down.
CGCTTGGTTTTGGTATCTTTCGGCAAAAGCGATTCCATGCAGCCCAGAATTAAGTCCTTTACCGTAAACGAACGGCCGATAATTTCATCTTCTATTTCCGTTCCAAACAGCTTTTCAAGGCCGAAGGCAAGGTCAATTCTGCCTAATGAATCTATCCCGAGGTCGAGTTCCAGCGAATTAGCCGGGACAATCGCCTTGTCAACTTTGGCCGTTTTTTTAAGATAATCTATTATCTTTTTACCGAAATAGGTATTTACTAATTCACGGTCTTCCCGGGATAAGTCCTCTTTTTCCGGTATGGTTTTTTCTTCCTCTAGTATCTTTGGTATGTAAATTTCTTTAACGGCAAACCTTTTAACTTTACCCAAAAGCGTACGCGGAAGCTCATCAAGCGTTATGGAAAAACCCATAAGCCTTTTGTGGGGAGGTAAGGATCTCGATACATTGTCAATTCTTTCTTTTATAACATTTTTTAAATTCACCTCTCCGTATTTTTTGAAGAATTTAAGATCGGGAACAATAACAGCCCATAGGACTTCCGTTTCTTTGGCTCCCTTTTTAGACGGCACTTCGAATACGCATATTTCCTCTGCAGGCACGTCTTTAGAGTAAGCCTCTTCTATTTCTTCCGGATATATATTCTTACCCGAACTCAATACAATTATATCCTTCGACCTCCCGGTCAAAAACAAATAGCCGTCTTTATCAAAAAATCCTAAATCACCCGTATAAAACCACCCGTCTTTTATCACATCGGCGGTTAAATCACTTCTTTTGTAGTATCCTTCCATAATATTCGGGCCGCGCGCTATGACCTCACCCAGGCCATTCTCATCCTTATTTATTATTCTTAATTCCACCTCTGGTATCGCAAGTCCTACCGAACCTATTTTTGGATTTTTTAAAGGATTCAAGGCTAAGACAGGCGAGGTTTCCGTAAGGCCGTAACCTTCCAATATCGTAAATCCGAATTTGAAAAGGTCCTGTTCGACGTTTTCATCGAGCTTCGCGCCCCCGCTTACAAATAAACGCATCGATTTTCCGAATTTTTTTTGGAGACTGAAAAATAGGTAGCGTGATAAATTGATGCGTGTTTTACGCCGAATCCGATATAAAAGATTGGTTGTAGCATTAAGCAAGAGCTTTAGGGGAAAGGGGATATTCTTCAGTAGATCCACAATCTTTTGATGAAACGTATAAAAAATCTGCGGCACGGCAACAAAAACAGTAGGATTGGTCTCTTTTAATGCTTGTAAAACGGCTTCTCCGCGCAGCGTACCGGGATAGACTATCATGCCGCCGTATAAAAGCGGGAGAAGCATCGTTATGGTTAGCGGATAGGTATGGTGGAGCGGAAGAATGGAAACTACGCTGTCTTTCCGGGTAATCAGGTTTAATTTATAAAGCGATTCGCAGTTCGAAAGCAAATTCTTGTGCGAAAGCATAACGCCTTTTGGCTCATCAGTGGTACCCGAGGTGTATAGAATGCATGCTGTATCACCCGGATCGGCATGGCGGTCGCTACTAACATTTGGCGACCGCGTCGGTCGCCAAACTGATTCTGAATCCACGGAAATAACTTCTTTTACAGAAGGGCAGTTTTGCAGGATTTCCTTTTTTAGACGTAAAAACCCGTCGTCCGTAAAGACGATTTTTGACTCAGAATTATTAAGTATATTTTGGATTTCCTTCTGGGTTAATTCGGGATTCATAGGTACACAGGCAGCCCCTATGGAAAGCGATGCGAAAAATACAAGCGGCCATTCAGGCCTGTTTTTCAGGAGGATAGCGATCTTATCATCCTTTTTAATATTTTTTGTTAATAAAAAGTTGCATAGCGATTCAAGGGTGTTATTAAAATCACCGTAGGTAATAGTAGCCCATTTATTATCCTTTTTATACTTGATTGCAATTTGATTGCTATATTCGGATGAGATCTTTTTAAATTTTTCCGGTAGATTTCGGTCCATGCGAAAATCCTTATGTTATTGAGATTATACCCTAAATGGTGGATTTTTTAAATTACTTTGTTGAATTGGCTTATTTAGACAGGAAACCGGTCCGAACGTGCGGCGAAAGGATATATGTAATAATAAAAAAGTGGAATTTACTCCAAAAAATGCTACAATATCTCCCATACAGGAGTAATCCTATGAAAAAAAAGGGTTTTATTTTTCTTATAATAATTATTATTTTACTAACCGCCCCTTCTTATTTCCTATTTTTTTCCTCAATTTCTGAAAAAAGGTACAACAAGATTATGTCTTACGTTATTACCAGAAGCCTTACCGATAAATCGGAAAATTTTTACGATAAGGTGGTTGCTATCAGGGATTTCGTCCATGAAAATGTCCTTTCCATCCACGGCTATCATAATAGGCTGGCTACTTGCGCTATCGAGAAGCTGATTTACGGTATTGGATGGTGTGACCAGCAGGCACGTGTATTTATGCAATTGGCCAGGAGTATCGGAATAACCTCAAGGCTTCTATTTCTTCAATCAGCATCAGGTGCCTCACCGCATTCTATAGCAGAGGTTCTCGCGCCTGATAAGAAATGGATAATTGTAGACCCGGCTTACAAGCTTGATCTTGTGAATAAAAACGGCAATTTTGCCACTCAGTCCGACATAAAAGAAGATTTAAGCATTATTGCCGATAATAAGAGGGTTAAGCTGAGAGCAGAATACGAAAAAAGATGGGCTGACCCTTCTTATTTGGCCGTATACTGCAATTTACCTACATATGTAATAACGAAAGAAGGGGTGAGGTTTGATTTTTTAAGATTTATACCATTGAGGTTAATTCGCCCCATTGTATATATAATTAATGAAAGATATCTTAATAAGATCAAGCCCGAAATGAAAGATATCTATGAATTCAAGATGACAAAAGCCCGAACATACCATCTTCTCGGCTATTATAAAAAGAGTGAAAAGCTATATAAGGACGTTATTATGAATTCCCGTAGTTTATCTGTTATTCGCCGGGTTGAGTATTATCGTGCAATATTGCTTAAAGACCAAAAAAGGTATGAAGATGCGTATCTGTATATTACGGGTATAATTAGTAAAGATAAGGATAATCCGTATATGCCGTATTTACGGGGACAACGGGCTCAGATATTGGAGAAAATGGGAAAAACAAAGGAAGCCGAAGAAGATTTAATGAGCGTTGAATACGATTTGCAGGTATGATTTAAATATGTTAATATTGTATAGAATGGCAGCAGGTAATATCACCTATAATAAAATATTAGGCTTAGAGGTGGAAAATGATCAAGATTCTAGTTTGCGATGATGATTCAAGCATTTTAGAAGTTCTCAAGACAATACTATTATCGGAAGGTTATGAGGTTGTAGCAGCAAAAAATGGCATGGAGGCAATCGAGATTTTTAAGAAGGAATCACCGAATCTCATTATTCTGGATGTTTCTATGCCGGGGATGACGGGCTTTGAGGTCCTGGATAAGATAAGGACTTATTTCGGAGAAAGATATATTCCCGTCATATTTCTTACTGCAAGCATTAAGATAGACGATAAGTTAAGGGCGCTCCACGGCGGAGCGGTTGATTATCTCGTAAAACCGGTATCTCCCGATGAACTCACCGCCCGAATAAAGAATTTTCTAGAATTAAAGGAAAAGCACGATAAATTAAAGGACGAAGCGACATTTGACTGGATGACAGGTACTTTTAATAAAGGTTATTTTTTAAAAAAGGCAGAAGAAGAGCTTGAAAAATCACTTCGTAATAATATACCGTTAACATTTATTTTAATGGATATAGATAATTTTAAAGAAATAAACGATACCTTGGGGCATCTCGCAGGCGATAAGGTCATACGCGAATTTGCAGAAAGACTAAAACGCCAAACGCGTAAAATAGACCTGATAGGCCGCTTTGGCGGGGATGAATTCATGGTTATGCTCTCACATAAAAGAAAGGAAGAGGCCCTTGTTGCGGCGGAAAGGCTGCAAAAGGCCATGAAAAAGCCGATTATATTTGAGAAGAACAAGATTAATACTTCAATTAGCATGGGTGTAATAGAGGTCAAAGATATAAAGAAGGTGGAAATGAATTACCTGCTAAAACGCGCTGACGAAGCACTATATGAAGCGAAATCAAAAGGGGGTAATTGCTATATATTAAGGTAAGGTAAGAGAGTTTAGATAGAAATTTAACAGGCCCCACTAACAGATGGGGCTATTTTTTTGCCCCCGCTTGACAAATCCGATTTCGTCATTATACTTAATAGCACCCCATATTTCTTTATACCACTTTGTAATATAATATATTACGAAATAACAATAAGTATTAACTAGTAATAATAAGAAGAGGTGTCTAAAATGACCGACAAAAGCAAATTCAGCCTAATGACGATCGATGAGCTTGCTAAGTACTTGAGAATGAAGAAGGTTACGATATACAAGCACGCTCAAGAAGGCAAAGTACCCGGTTTCAAGGTTGGCTCTGCGTGGCGATTCAAGAAGTCAACTATTGATAAATGGATTGCGGGTAAAGAGAACTCAAACAATCGCTGATTGTCATAGGTATATTTTTTTTGAAGGATTTTTAATGATGAAAAAAAGAATAGTTATAACCGGCATAGGAGTTCTGGCGCCCAATGGGATTGGGAAGCATGAATTCTGGAGTGCATTGAAAAAAGGCGCTTCAGGAGTAAAGCCGGTTACACTTTTTGACACTTCTAACCTTAGGACAAAACTTGCCGGTGAGATATCGAATTTTAACCCAAAGACGATTTTGGGCCAAAAAGGATTACGTAATTTAGATAGGACAACATTATTGGTTTTGTGTGCCTCAAAATTGGCCTTGGAAGATGCAAAATTACCTTGTCCTGTTCCTGAGAAGGATACGGATATATGTGGCGTATCCCTTGGTTCTACAATGGGTAGCGTACGCTCAATAAGCGAATTTGATAAAGAGGCACTTCGTGAAGGACCAAGGGCTGTAAATCCGGCGCTTTTCCCAAATACCGTTATAAATTCACCCGCAAGCCATATTTCAATTAAGTTTAATATACAAGGATTTAATAGCACCATCGCTACAGGGTTTTGTTCAAGTTTAGACGCTATCTATTATGCGATGAACATGATAAACCTATATGAATATAAAGTTGTTTTAACAGGCGGCGTTGAAGAGCTTTGCGAACAGACATATAAAGGATTTCACAAGATCGGGCACTTAGCCGGCTCCAGACCGGGGAAAGAGGAAATCGATTGCCCCTTTGATAAGCGGCGAAACGGCATAGTAATGGGTGAAGGTGCTTGTATAGTTGTTCTGGAAGAGCTAGAGCACGCTCGCGCAAGAGACGCTAAAGTCTACGCGGAAGTTCTCGGCTATGGCACTTCGTTTGACCCCGAGAGCAAAAACATATATAGCCCGAAAGCAAAAGGCGCTACGGAGTCAATTAAATATTGCTTGGAAGATATGGGTCTCAAGGAAGGCGATATCGCTTATATAAGCGCAAGTGCGAATTCCACACTTGACTGCGACGTTATGGAAACAAGAGCCGTTAAAAATGTATTTGGAAAAAAGGCGAAAAAGATCCCGATAAGCTCTATCAAGTCGATGATTGGCGATAGTTTTTCCGCATCAGGCGCGATGAACCTGGGAGCTAGCATAGGGGTTATGGAGGAGAACTTCCTTCCTCCAACGGTAAATTACAAAAAACTGGATAGAAGATGCGATCTTGACTGTGTACCTAATAAGACAAGGGAACAGGAGATCAATAATATTTTAGTAAATTCTTTTAGTCCTACAGGGAACAATTCGAGTCTGACGATAGGGAAACTATAAATGCTTTTAAAAGATAAGGTTGCGATAGTAACAGGTGGTTCGCGCGGCATAGGTGAGGCTATTGTGCGGGAATTTGCCAGACAAGGGGTAAATGTAGCATTTAATTTTCTAAAAAGCGAAGACAAAGCCCTCAAAGTAAAAAAAGAAATCGAAGAAAAAGGTGGTAAGGTGCTCACGTTTCGACAGGACGTAAAAGAATACGATTCCATAAAAGTTATGGTTGAGGGCGTCAAAAGCCATTTCGGAAGACTTGATATAATAGTAAACAATGCCGGCATACTGCGCGATAAAGCGCTTATGCTCATGGAGGAACAGGATTGGGAAGATGTTATATCTACAAACTTATCAGGAGCGTTTAATCTTGTACGAGCGGCTATAGTCACTTTTATGAAGCAGAAAAGCGGAAATATTATAAATCTAACATCGGTGGCTGGTTTAAAAGGCATGCCAAAGCAAGTAAATTATTCGGCCAGTAAAGCCGGCATTATAGGCCTTACAAAGGCATTGGCAAAAGAAGTTGGACCTTACAATGTAAGAGTGAACGCAATTGCACCGGGTTATATTGACACAGATATGGTGCAGGGTTTAAAAGAAAATTATAGAAAAGAATTATTAAAAAGGATTCCTTTGAATAGATTTGGTAAAGCAGATGAGGTCGCCAAAGTTGCGGCATTTCTTGCTTCGGATGAAGCAAAATATATAACAGGACAGGTAATAACCATAGATGGCGGCTTGGCCATGTAGGAGGTAGCGATACATGCCTAAAATAAATATGCAGAATTTGGAAAAAGAGATTAAATCCGTTATTTCAGAAATTGCCGAGGTAGAACCAGAAAAAATTACTCCCGAAGCAAATTTTGTAGAAGATTTAGGAATGGACTCAATGATGGCTTTAGAGATCCTGGCATCTCTTGAGAAAAAATATAAAATCAAAATTCCCGAAGAAAACCTAATGAAGTTAACGAATTTAAAGCAAACATTAGAACTTGTAAAAGATCTCGTAAATAAATAATTTATTAAATAGGAATTTATTATGGAATTAGGATTAAATACAATTAAAAAAGCTTTACATCAGCGTTATCCTTTCTTGATGGTAGATAGAGTTATAGAATTTGAGAAAGGGAAACGCGCCATCGGCATAAAAAATGTCTCTGTAAATGAACCCTTTTTCCAAGGGCACTTCCCGGAAAGAAAAATTATGCCGGGCGTTCTTATTTCTGAAGTAATGGCCCAGACAGGAGCGATGTTATTTTATGATGAAGATAAAAAAGAAAACCCAACATATTATTTAGGAAGTATAAAAACGCGTTTTCTTCAACCTGTTGTTCCAGGTGATACGTTAAGGGTTGAAGTTACACCGGTAAAAATTACAAAAGATGCCGGGATTATTAATGCAATAGCGTCGGTTAACGGTAAAACTGTCGCAAAAGGAGAATTTACTTTTAAGGCAATACAATGAAAAGACGTGTTGTTGTAACCGGATTAGGAATTGTGTCATCCATTGGAATTGGTAAAGATGAATTCTGGAAAAATCTTATAGATGGAAAATCAGGAATAAGCAAGGTAACTGCGTTTGATATCTCAAATTATGATATTCAGAGGGGCGGTGAGATAAAAAATTTTGATCCAATAAATTTTATTCCAAAAAGTAGACTGCGAGATTTTGGACGGGCATCCCAATTTGCTGTGGCGGCGACAAAGGAGGCATTAAACGACACCGGATTAAAGACATCTCAATTATCCAAAAATAAAATTGCTGTAATATTCGGAACGACGATGGGTGAAGGAGGTATGATTGAAGAGATTGATAGGCATTGGGCGGCATTAGGTGAAGACGATGTATGGGCTATCACTGTTTCAAAATATCAAAGCAGCGCAATATCAAATAATGTTAATCGATTTTTTAAATTAAAAGGTATGAGTGTTGTAATACCCACGGCCTGTGCAGCAGGAAATTATTCCGTAGGATACGGCTATGATTTAATCAGAGAAAAGATGGTTAATTGCGCTTTGATAGGCGGATCAGACCCATTTTCAAGAATAGGATTTACGGGTTTCGGTCGTTTGTATGCTATGTCGCCAAATTTATGCAAGCCGTTTGATAAAGATAGAAAAGGAATGATGGTTGGCGAAGGAGCAGCGGTTTTAATCCTGGAAGAATTAGAATCTGCAAGGAAAAGAGGTGCAAATATTTACGCTGAAATTTTAGGATATGGATTAAGTTGCGATGCCTACCATATGACCATTCCCAGTCTTAAAGGAATCAAAAAGGTTATGATAAAAACAATGAAAAATGCAGGCATTAAACCAAATGATGTTGATTACATAAGCGCCCACGGAACCGGCACAATCCCGAATGATAAAACGGAATGTCAGGCAATTAAAGAGGTTTTTGGCAATAGCTCCAAGAAACTTCCTCCTGTAAGTTCAATAAAATCAATGTTAGGCCATACAATGGGAGCAGCAAGCGCTATTGAAGCCCTATCTTGCTGTTTAGCCATAAAGGAAGGAATAATTCCGCCAACAATAAATTTTGAAACTCCGGATCCCGAATGCGATATAGATTGCGTTCCGAATAAAGCCAGAAAAGTGAAATTGAACACTGTTTTAAATAACAGTTTTGCTTTTGGAGGCAATAATGCCTGCACTGCTTTTGGAAAACCCGCTAACAAAATTAGAGAAGACCAATAATGGGCGAAAATAAGAATACCATATTTCTAACCGGCGCGACAGGGTTGATCGGTTCCTATCTGGTAAAAATTTTTTTACAAAAGGGACACAAAGTCTATGTACTTTCCAGAAGTAAAAATGGTAAAAAAGCCAGAGATAGAGTAATAGGTGTTCTCAATTTTTGGGGCAATAAAAATATATCCGGTAAACTCGATAATTTAATAATCCTTGAAGGTGATATAACAAAAAAAAATCTGAGTTTTAATAAAAAATCAAGAGATTTACTAAAGAACGAAATAGATGAAATATTTCACAGTGCTGCAGTTACTGATGTAAATTGGCCGCTCAAAGAAATAAAAAAGGTGAACGTGGGCGGAACAAGGAATGTCTTGGATCTGGCTTGTGAATATCAGAAAAAAGGAAAACTCAAGAAAATAAACTATTTTAGTACCGCCTATGTCTGTGGCGATTGCAGGAAAAGATTTAATGAAAAAGATTTAGACGTAGGACAGAAATTTAATACCTCTTATGAACAAAGCAAATTTGAGGGAGAAAAATTGGTTGCGAAATATCGAAAAGGCGGGCTTTGGATAGATGTATTCAGGCCGTCTTTAGTTATTGGAGAATCGACAACCGGCAAAATTCTTCAATCTAGAAATATATATAATTTTATCGATCTTTGTAAAGTGGGTATTTTCGATGCGTTGCCACTTTTGGATACCCATATAAACCTTGTTCCGGTAGATAGTGTTGCATTTGGGATATATATCATTTCTTTGCATACGAAAGAAAAGAATAAAAATTATCACCCATTTCCTGAAGGACAGGTTTCGATGTCAGATATCATAGAATCAGCCAGCGAAATAATGGAATTCAAAAAACCAAAAATAGTTTCCTTGAATAACTTTAATATAAACAAGTGTACACCCGCGCAAAGAGCGATATTGCAAAACAGCATTTTTGCTTTGAATTCCAATGCAAAACTGGACTCTCGATATACAACTGAAATTCTGGAAAATTACGGTTTTGTTATGCCTGAGTGTAATGCCCAGGTTTTTTCAAAAATCCTACAATATTTCTTGATAGATAAATATATGAGTAAAATAGGCACTTGATGCAAAGGAAATATGATTACATACTTGTAGGAGCGGGTTTAAGCGGGTTAGCCCTTGCAAAGGAGCTTTGCAAAAATAATAAGAAAGTCCTTATAGTGGAAAAAGGAAATTTCGTAAAATCTTTAGGTAACATTGCATACGCGGCATTATTTTATGACAGATTTGCTCTTGCAAGAAGCGTTCAGGGGACTTTGATTTATAGAGTTTTTGGTGTAGGAGGCACAAGTATTGTAAGTTGCGGCAACGCGGTGGAGCCCTCCGAAGAAGGGATGGATAAAATTGGAATTGACCTCAAAGAAGAACTGAATTTGGCAAAAAAAGAATGTTCTGTCAATGCAGAGGACTTCCCTATTGGCAAGGCTTCCACCGAGATCATGATGACGGCAAATAAGTTGGGCCATAAAACGCGTATCATGCCAAAATTTGGCGCAATTAACAGATGTAATTCCTGCGGGGGTTGTGCCTTAGGATGTAAATACGGAGCAAAATGGACTGCAGTAGAACTTCTAAAGGATATAGATAAAGAAAGGGTCGATATAGTCCCCAGGTTTTCTGTTAAAAAAGTTTTGGTTTCTGATAGGGAAGCCATAGGCATCGAAGGAAGCAAATCGAATTTTATGAAAAAGACTTTTTTTGCGGACAAAACTATTCTTTGTGCAGGGGGAATCGGAACACCTATTATTTTACAGAATTCCGGGATTGAAGCAGGAGAAAATTTGTTTGTAGATTTGTTCAATGTAACTTATGGATTTAGAGAAGGCTTTAATCAAACGAAAGAAGTAGCAATGGCAGTGGTATGTGATAGGTATCATCAAGAAGGGGGATTTATTCTATCGCCATTCGTTGATAATATTGTAGGATTTTTTCCCAGCGTAGAAGCAAAATATATCTGGAAAATATTTAAGCTTAATAAGATGTTAGGAATTATGACCAAGATAAGGGATGATAATATTGGCAAAGTTCGTAAAGATGGCAGAATTGAAAAAGACCCCACCCCTGATGATCTGGAAAAATTAAAGAAGGGTAGCGATATCGCTAAGGAAATTCTTATAAAATGTGGCGTCGATCCCAAAAGTATACTTATAACGAAACCCCGCGGTGCTCATCCGGGTGGAACAGCGGCAATTGGAAAGGTAGTTAATAATAGGTTAGAAACGCAAATAAAAAATCTCTTTATCTGCGATGCAAGCGTTTTACCATATGCACCTGGCATACCTCCGATGTTAACTTTGGTTGCTTTAGCGAAGTGGTTTGGGAAAACAATAGAATAATAACAAGATGGATATTTTTAGCTTAATTAAAGACAGAAAAACTATAAGAAAATATAAAGATAAGCCAATTCCAAAAGAAATAATTGATAAAATTGTAGAGGCAGGAATTTGGGGCCCATCAGTACCCAGTTTTCTAAAGATACAACCTTGGAAATTTGTTGTTGTGACAGAGAAAAAAAGAATAAAGCAAATTACTGAGCTTCTTAAAAAGTCTAAAAAAACAGGTATAGCGATTAATATCATGTTATCTTCAGCAGCAAATATAATCGATAAGGCCCCATTTATAATTGTTGTTTACAATTCAAAAGATTTAGAAAAATTAAAGGAAAAATTCAAACTAATTTATTCAAAATTTGCGCGAATAATTAAGGCAGCCCAGCTTTCTGCAATTTCAGCAGCAATTCAAAATATGATACTCGTTGCGGAAGATTTAGGAATTAGTTCTTGTTGGCTTGATACCCCCTTGTTCTGCAAAAATGAAATTAACAAAATTTTTAATACCAATAATGAATTGATAGCAATTTTGACGTTTGGTTATTCAGCAGAAAAGGGTAAACGTTCACCGAGAAAACCAATTTCCGACACAGTAGATTATATATAGACTGATATGGATACTAAATATGATGTTGTAATAATCGGGGCAGGGATAGGGGGGTTGGTTTGTGGTTGCTATTTGGCGAAAGCAGGAATGAGAGTTTTGATTGTAGAGCAGCATAATAAACTGGGAGGATATTGTTCGTCTTTTACTAGAAATGGTTTTACTTTCGATGTTGCTGTTCATTATATAGGTGGAGGCAGAAACGGTGGTGAAATAGGAAGACTTATTACAGAACATAATTTAAAGAAGTATTTTGAATTTGTACAAATAGATCCATGCGATAAAATCGTATTACCAAATAAAGTTATTTATATCAGAAAAGACCGAAGAAACACTATAATGGAAATCAAAAAAAAATTTCCACATGAAAAAGAAAACATCGAAAATTTTTTTACTTTTATTTTAAAAAAGAATTTTCTTCATATATATTCCAAAACTAAAAAAAAGACTTTTAAACATCTTCTTAATCAATATTTTAATGACAAAAAATTGATAGCAAGTTTAAGTGTGCTTTTAGGGAATATGGGTTTGCCGGCAGCGAGACTGTCCGCTATTACTGGTATCACTTTATATAGGGAATATATTTTAGATGGAGGTTATTATCCAAAAGGTGGAACGCAAGTCTTTGCCGATTCTTTGGGGCAAAGATTTAATGATTATGGAGGCAGTGTAAGATTATCAGAAAAAGTTACAAGGATAATAACAGAAAATAAACGCATTCAAGGCATAGGATTAGAAAATGGAGAGATTATAATGTCGAAATTTGTTGTTTCAAATGCAGATGCAACCCATACATTTAATAATTTATTAGACATAAAAGAGAAAAAATTTTTGAAAAAAGTAAACAATATGGAGGTATCTCCATCTGTTTTTGCGGTATTTTTGGGATTAAAAGTTGATTTAAAAAAGATTCTAAAAGACCATTGTGCCATTTGGTATTTTAATACATGGAATATAGACAGTTGTTATGAACATTATGCAGTTAACATATTAAAACCAGAGCTTGATTATATAGTATGTACTTTTCCTTCATTACACGATTCTAGTTTATCTCCTAAAAATAAGAGCACAATGCAGATATATGTATGTGCGCCGTTTCATAATGAAAAATTCTGGAAAAAATATAAAGAAATAATATATAGAAAAATGATTAGAAAAGCTGAAAAATTGATACCTAATCTTTCGGATTTTATAGAAGTGAAAGCAATAGCAACGCCCCTTGATTTTAATAAATATACGCTAAATCGACAAGGTGCAATGTATGGATGGGCGTCCACGGTAAATCAAATAGCTAACTTTTTAGTGCCAAAAGAGACTGACGTACAAGGATTATATTTAGCCGGACATTGGTCAACTAGCGGTTTGGGACAAGGGGGCATAACTTCAGTGGCGTATTCTGGCAGGAGAGCTGCAAAATTAATTCTAAAGAATAAAAAATTCTATTAGACTCAATTACATTCTATGGAATAGTATACAATTGAAGAATGTTGAAGCCAACTTTAGAATAATATTAAGATTGGAATATTAATTGCCAAGATTTTGGATTACTTTATTAAAGGATTATAACTGGAAAAAGGATAAAATATAATTATGAATGCTTTTGGTTTATCAAGTTTACTGGTGGGGCTGTCTAGTCTATCAATGGCAATATTTCTTGCTATTAAAGGCCAGGGCAAGAAACTCAATAATATATGGACAGCATATAGTTTAGGGGTCGCGATATGGGCTTTTGGAGGATTAAAACTATCTACTATCCATGATAATCCAAATGATGCATTTTTATGGTGGCAGTTAACATATATAGGAATTATTTTCTTGCCTACTTTATTTTTACATTTTGTTTGTACTTTTTTGGATATTAAACGCAGATTACTAATTATACTTAGTTATATATCCTGTTTTATATTTCTTTTTTATGACCTATTTAGTAAGAACCTATTTATTGGAAATGTAAAGTTTTTGTTCTCACAATTTTATTGGGTCAACCCGCCCGGACCTTTATTATATTTGTTTATATTTGCTTCAATATATGGATTGATAATTTATAGTCACTATGAGTTGTATGCTGCGTATAGGAAAACTCATGACATGAGGAAACGAATGCAGATAACGTACTTTTTCATTGGAGCTGCACTCGGTTGGGGCGGGGGCTTTTTATGTTTTTTGCCATGTTTTGGTGTTTATATATATCCATTTGGCAATTTTGGCGTATTTTTTTATCCTCTATTAATGGGTTATGCCATCGTTCGCCATCAATTGATGGACATAGAAGTTATTATCAAGAAGACCCTTGTGTTTGCGGGTCTTTTAGCAGCGGTATCCGCGATGCTTGTATTACCTACATTAGTTATTCAAGAATTCATATCACAAAGCGCTGGCCTTGGCGATAGAGTAGCAGGTCTTATATTAAGTAGTATACTAATTATCTTCTCATTAAGAAAAATCGAAAATTTCCTTATAAACGTAACTGACAAATACCTCTTTCAGAAGAAATACGATTACAAAGAATTGCTCAAGACATTTACAAGCGAGGTATTAACAGTTTTAGATTTAAACAGGCTTGTAAAATTAACGGTAAACAAACTCTCAGACATTATAAAACTCCAGAGTTGCGGAGTTTTCCTTCTAAATGAAGATAAAAACGAATATAATTTAATGGCTTCACAGGGAATAAAAGAGAAGAATATGGTGTTAAAAATAGATAACACCCTTGCGTCATTTCTTGCGAGAACAAAAACGTGCCTTTCAGTAAGTGCGCACATAAAAGAATACAAGATGCCGGAAAAAATTATAGAGGACATGAATCGTTTAAAACTGGAACTCGCAATACCGCTTGCAACATCGCAAGGGGGGATGATGGGCATTCTTACTCTCGGCAAGAAAAAATCTGATGAGGAGTATACCCAGGATGATATGGACATACTGTTGCCATTAGCGAGAACGCTTGCTATAGCGTTAAGCAACGCCGAAATGTTTGAAGAATTAGGGAAAACGCAGGCAGAAGCCGCGCAAAGGGAAAAAATGGCAGTCATAGGAACGCTTTCAGCCGGAATAAATCACGAAATATGCAATCCCTTGGGGATCGCAAGAGGACAGTGCGAAGTGTTTATATTGAACATGAAAGACGGGTTATATAAGAACAAGACCCCTGATGAACTTCTCGAAAAAGCACAAAAGATCATGGAAAAGGTCATACATGAAACCGACAGGGCAACAGCTATAACAAAAAGGCTTTCCAGTTTTGCGAAACCATCAAAAGGGCTGGTCTCTCACGATATAGATATAAAGGAAGAAATAGACGAAGTTTTAGCGTTAGTTGGTTATGAGTTAAAACTGGATAAAATCGATATCATAAAAGAAATAGGCGAGAATTTATCGCTTATCTCCGGCGATAAGAAACAGCTTCAGGAGATATTTTTCAATTTGCTACGAAATGCCGCACAAGCGATAAAAGAAAGAGGAAGGATCGTAATAAAAGCAAGAGAAACAGGCGGTAAAGTTTTCATAGACATCGAAGATACAGGTCATGGAATACCCGAAGATAAACTCGGGCAGATATTCAATCCATTCTATACGACAAAAGAACCGGGCAAAGGAACGGGGCTTGGCCTTTTTATCGTTCGCCAGGTTGTGGAAAAAAATGGCGGCAAAATATCCGTTAAAAGCAAAGTAGGCGACGGAACGGTGTTTACGCTCGAATTCCCAGCCTCTGCCAAAAAAGTAAGCGCGTAAATAGTTATAAGTTTTAAGTTGTAAGTTATAAGTTATTGTTTAGATTATGCAAGATTATCGAAAATTACAGATATATAAGAAAGCCATGGAGTACTGCGAGGATATTTATAAAATGTCTAAAAGTTTACCGACCACGGAAATATATAATTTAACATCTCAAATCAAAAGAGCAGTTATTTCAATCCCTCTTAATATAGCTGAAGGTGCCGGAACGTCAAGCAATAAAGAGTTTTTACAGTTTATATCTTATGCCTATAGATCTGTTAATGAGGTATTAACAGCATTAGATTTATCCGCAAGATTAAAATTGATAAATATAAAAGAAACTGAAAAACATATAGTTAATGGAAAAGAAATAAGTAGAATGCTTTATTCTTTTTCCAAAAAACTTAGAACTTAAAACTTATTACTTAAAACTGAAACGGGGTTTATTATAGAAAAGAAGCCGAGGATAGTGGCCGTAGACGATGAACTTGAGTTCATCGAGATGTTAAAGGAGTATTTTGAATTGCGAGGGTATGAAATACACGTTGCCTCCAAAGCAGTGCAAGGTATCGAATTAATCAATAATAAAAATCCGGATATTGCCATATTGGATCTTAAGATGCCAGGAATAAGCGGTGACGAAATATTAGGTTTGCTGAAATCCAAACAGCCAAAGACAAAAGTGATTTTTGTAACGGCGTTCGATGACGCAGGAAAGACAAAAGCCCGTATGTTAAATGCCGGCGCTTACGCTTATCTGGACAAACCGCTTAATTCTTTAAAGGTATTAGAGGACGTTATAAGCAAGGCGTATTCCGGAAAATCTCTTAAGGAGGATTTATGACAAAAATCCTTGTTGTTGACGATGAAATAGACGTTTGCGATTTTGTAAGGAGTTTTTTCGAAGAAAGAAACTTCCAGGTTTTTACGGCACTAAACGGATCCGAGGGCTTAAGAATATTCAAAAGAGAAAAACCGCACATAGTGCTCTTGGATGTTAGAATGAAGGAAATGGACGGCATCGAAACACTAAGAAAAATGAAAGGCGTTAATAAAAAAGCGAAAGTGATAATGGTAACCGCTATCGAAGACCAGGATAAAATGGATACCGCGCGTAAAATAGGAGCCCTTGAATATATTACGAAGCCACTTGTACTGGAAAACTTAGAATCAATAGTCATGTCATATGCAAAAGAGGGGAAAAATGCATAGAGATCTTATTAAGAATAAAATCGACCACAAAGGCTGGTTTAAGATTCAGCAGTGGATGCTGGATAAATTAACCGATACAGAAGGCGCGCTGATACCCATGGGCGCCGAAAACGTGCAAAAATGGCCAAAGGCGGAAAAGGATTATCAGGTGTTTCTGGAAAATGCCTCAAGGCTTATGATCCGTTTTAAGAAACCCGAGCACCTGATAAAAATGATAGTTAACATTATTGATGAACAGCTCGGGATTACCCACACAGCGGTTCTTTTGTATAAAGAAGACAAAAATGCTTTTATTTTAATTGATAGCAAGGGTGAAGGTGGCACGAAGATCCCGGTTGGTTTTATCAGAATGACGTTTGAGAATCCTTTAATTAAAATGTTTGACGAAAGAAAAAACTATGTACTTTCCGAAAACGGGGTATTAGTTAGCGAGGAGATTGCCGCTCTTTTGAAAAATAAAGAATCACTTGAAAAGCACAAGGATCTGGCCGGTTTAATAGAGCTTGTTCTGAGGCAGATGGACATTTTAAAAGCGAATATGTGCATACCGCTTTATTACAAAAAAGGTTTAATAGGCATTCTCGTTTTAGGCGATAAAATCTCAAAACAAAAGTTTACAAGACAAGAGATAGGATTTTTCATGACATTGGCCAACGATGCCTCTATGGCCATTGCCAATGCTCAGCTCATTCAAAGCTTACAAGAGCGGATCGAGGAGATTAAAGAGTTATACAACAAGGAACACCGCGTTTTTATGCATACCGCTATTGCACTGGCAACAGCGATAGACGCAAGAGACCCCTATACACACGGCCATACTGAGAGGGTAACAGGATATTGCCTGGCTGCGGCAAGCGAATTAGAAGGGATTCCGGAGGCCCTGGCGTATAAGAATTTTAAGGAAACGCTACATATATCGGCACTTCTACATGATGTCGGTAAAATCGGTATTCCAGACGCCATATTAAGTAAAAAGACCAGACTTACAAAGAAAGAATATGTGAAAATAAAAGAACACCCCGCCATAGGCGCGGCCATTCTTACCCCCATTAAGGAATTAGGCAGCGTGGCCCGGGAAATTAGATATCACCAGGAACGCTATGACGGAAAAGGGTATCCGGAAGGATTAAAAGGAGGCCAAATACCGCTTATAGCAAGAATTATAGCCGTGTGCGATGCTTTCGATGCCATTACGACAAACAGGTCCTATCGCCACCGGCAGATGACAGATGCTGCCATCCAGGAAATTCAGGCATCTTCAGGCACACAATTCGATCCCATCGTTGTAAGCGCTTTCCTACTTGCCTACGAAAAAGGGAAAATCTTAAATAGTAATAAGAAATAATGTTATCAAAGGGATACGAAGTAGGAGGACTATCTTGCTTCTGTATAGGGACAGTTTTAAGTTCACTTTTGGGGACAGGTTGAATGAAAAACCGGAAACGGTACAAGACAACGCAAGTGAAATAATAATAGGATGTGTCCCGATTTTTTAAATCAACAAAAACAGGAATGATAAAATATATATTTCCTCCATTAATAAGTGCGTCGCTTTTTATTCTTTTAGGCACCTTTGTGTTATTGAAAAATAGAACGTCAAAGACCAATGTGACCTTTTTCTCACTTTGTCTGGCAACATTTATATGGCAGTTTTCCTGGTTTATTCTATTTAGCTTCCCTTATGAAAGATTAATACCGGTCTTACTAAAAATCGGCTATTCTGGCGTAATATTTCTCCCAATTGTTTATTATCATTTTTTAATGTCTTTTTTAAATAAAGAAAATAAGATTATTTTTACCGCGTATATATTCGGCACTATATTTTTATTACTAACCTGGTTTACTAGTCTTTTTACATCCGGATATTATAAATACTTTTGGGGCTATTACCCCAAGGCCAGTTTTCTTCATCCATTTTATTTGGTACTTCTGGCTTTTCTTGCTTTGCATGGTGCCATTTCTTTATTTAAAGAATTCAAAACTTCACCAGATATTAAGAAACGTAATCAAATTAAATATATTTTATTATCACTGATTTTTTTCATACCAGCATCATTGGATTTTGTTGTCAATTATGGCGTAGAATGCTATCCTTTCGGATTTATTTTTATTCTAGTTTCACTTTTTATTATTGCCTACGCCATTTTAAAACATCACCTTCTCAATATCGAAGTCGTTATCAAAAAAACCTTCATTTATTCCATTTTGATATCCATTATAACGATTCTTTACTTTATCGTAGTATATCTGTTAGAAAGAATCTTTAGCGTAGTAGCGGGCTATCACTCTATTCCACTGGCTATCGCTATAATAGCCCTATTTTCGATAATGTTTACCCCCTTAAAGAATAAGATACAGCGATCTATTGATAAATACTTCTTCAAAGGGACAATAGACCAGATCGAGAGAGAAAAGCGCCTCCTTGAGACAGAACTTGAAAGAAGCGAGCGCCTTAAGACAGTATCCACCCTTGCTGCAGGCATGGCACACGAGATAAAGAACCCCCTGACAAGCATAAAGACATTCGTAGAATATGTTGATAAGAAATACCAGGATCCTGAATTTAAGGAAAAGTTTAAATCCATAGTCCCTAAAGAGATAGATAAAATCACAAATATAATAAATCAGCTCTTAGACTACTCAAAGACAGATAAGATAAATCTAAAACCCTACAATATACACAATATCTTAAACTATGTATTGGACTTATACAGTAATGAATTCATAAAAAAGCATATCAAACTAAATAAAAGCTATAACTCAAAATACCCCAGTATAACCTGCGATGAAAACCAGTTAAAACAAGCCTTCATTAACATAATCCTAAATAGCATAGAGGCCATGCCGGAAGGGGGAGAGCTTTCCATTAAGACTCAAGATATAAACAATACCCTTGAAATATCTATCCAGGATACGGGGAAAGGCATCCCCAAAGAAAAACTAAAAGACATCTTCAACCCCTTCTATACAACTAAAGAAAAAGGAACAGGCCTGGGTCTATTCATAGTTCATCAAATAATAGAGAATAATAAAGGTGTGATTGCTATAGAGAGCGGAGAGGGGGACGGAGCTTTGGTCAGGGTGAGATTTTTGGTAGATAAATAGTGAATTTTGTTCCTTTTCCTAACGCATTTTCTACCTCGATCCTTCCGTTATGTTTTTCAATAATTCCGTGAACGATACTTAAACCTAATCCGGTATTTGTATCTTTAGTGGAATAGAATGGGTCAAAAAGATGCGGCAAATCTTTCCTGTTAATTCCGCAACCAGTATCTTCAATTCCAATCTTATATTGTTCGCTGTCTTTATGTAAAAAAACCATTAATTGCCCGCCTTTATTCTTCATAGCATCAATAGCATTCAATATTATATTTAGAATTGCCTGTTTTATTTGTCTGGGGTCGATTCGTATCGTAGGATTCAAAACTGTATAATTTTTTATGACTTTTATCTTATGTTTTATTAGATCATTCGATAAAAAATCTAATGTTTCGTCAAGCAGGTTCTGTATATTCCAATCTTTTAAATCAAGCGGCTTAGGTTTAGCAAAATCTAATAATTGTCCAACGATATCATTAATCTTGTCAACTTCGGAACTAACTATTCTCTGGAATTTGTCTATAAATTTTTTATCATTATATTTCTTGGGTAGATATTCGGTAAATGTTTTAATACTGGTGAGCGGATTTTTGATTTCATGCGCCATTCCGGCAGCCAGCGTTCCAACAGCCTTCAGTTTTTCACTTCTTTGTAGTTCTTCACGCAATCGTATATTTTCCTGCTCCATTTCTTGGGTTGTCTTCTTAAAAAATATTCTGTCTACAAAATATTGAATTTTACTTTTCAACGGTTGAAACAGAATGGCAAACAGCAATATTATAGACAAAGTCCATGGGATAGATTTATACCCCATAAATCCCCTGAATATGGTTTCACTTGCAAATACCAATAAAAGATATGCTATCGAAATTATTGTCACCAACACAGAATAGATTAACCCCTTACGTATAACTAAATCGATATCGAGCAGATGATGTTTTAGAATGGCATAAGTCGTTAATGATAAATACACCGTAACAAGGACATTTCCAAAAGGAGATATCGGTATGTCATACCAATAAAACCAATTTGTGAAACCCCCGCTAAACCCCAGAAATGTAAGTATGAATAAATATTTCATTTGATTTTTTCTAGAATAGTCACTAGTCGCACGGTATTCTCTATAAAACAAATATCCCGTGTAATAAGCAATAAATACTTCGATAAAGATAAATGATGACATTAACAAATTAGCATCAGGCCAAAATTTAAAAGAAAATTTAGCTTGATTAAAATTTACTATAAGAAAAGGTGTGAAATCCAGAATGGCAAATAAAATACTTATGGCATATGAAAAAAATAGAATATATTTTAACTCCCTAATTTTATCAAGCAATAAAAGAGCAAAATGTAAATAAAAAGTATGTATAAAGATAGCCCCAAATATTAACATTTTAAACCAGAAAAGAGCCGGCTTAACCTCGGCTTGTAAACACCACAGGGAATAGCTAACGCACCAAATAGAAATAAAAAAACAAAATATACTAAACAGTCTGTATATTTTGTTTTTAACGTCCCGCGTCAATACAAAAATACCAATAAAAAAACTGAAAATCCCATTTGTCAGCTGGACTATTCCATACCAGTTCATTTTATTGTAGGATTTTATTAAGGGTTTTTAAAATCTGGTCGGTGTCAAATGGCTTAACCATGTAATCGCTTGCACCGCTTTTTATGGCCTCATTTGCAGCTTCTACGGAACGATACCCGCTTACGATTACAACTTTTGTTTTAGGGGAGACATTTTTTAGTTCCCTTAGTGTTTCAAGGCCATTCATCTTTGGCATTTTGATATCGAGCATTATAAGATCGATAGGTTCTTTTTTTAAATTATCGATTACTTCAATCCCGGTTGATGCGAAAGCCAAATCATAGTCATCTTCAAGAATAAGTTTTAACGATTCTCTCACACCTTCTTCGTCATCACAAATTAAAATTTTCTTTCTTATAGACATATTTACCCCCTTATTAAAATGACGGTGGAGTTAATACAACAATAACGCGTGCCTCGCCTTTGCTGTTATTATAAAAAACATGAGGGAGAGAAGCCTCGAAATATATGCTGTCACCCTTTGAGAGGCGGTACTCTTCTTTTCCTATCTTTGCGCGAAGCTTGCCTTCCAGCACATATACGAATTTTTCTGTTCCGACTTTATTTTCTTCTTTGTGGGTTTCGCCACCCTTTTGAATTTTAATTAGAAGCGGCATCATCTGCTTACTCATGACTTTTGCCGCCAGCATTTCCGTTGAAGATTTCTTTGAATGAACGAAAGACTGGCGTTTTTCTTTTTGCCTAATTAAAGAAAGTGTTTTGTGGTCCTCTTCCACTTCTCGATAAAAGTCAGATAACGAGATGCCGAGCGCTTTACAGATGCCGATATGCGACTGGAGGGTGCCTGTCATGATGTCGTTTTCTATCCGGCTTAAGGTGGCAATCTGCACACCGCTTTTTTCCGAGAGTTCCTTAAGTGTTATTTTCCGTTCTTTTCTGAAAGTTTTTATTTTTTTTCCAATCTTCATAAGTTTATTTCCTCCAAATTTCTCCAGTGAACCCAGCACTTATTTCGGAAATATGCATTGAAATAAGTGCTGGATAAATTCGGATATACTACTTGCGTAAACCCAATGGGTTTACGCAAGTAGTGTCCTCATTTAAGTATAGCGCATATTTCAGGTTTGTCAATATCAATTTGATAAAAAATCAATAAAATAAATCAGTTTTTTTACTTGATAAACGGTAATTAATTTGGTATAATAAAACTAATAAAAAGCAAGCGAGATAAAGTGAACAAAGACAAGCTCTTGTTAATATTGATTTGTTTGTTTTTGGTTCATGCTACAGTAGCCACATCTTCGAATATAGGGACCTCACCCTTACGGTTAAATCAAAAAGTTAGTCCAATAGAAACCAGCCAAGCCCTGACATTTCTTAAGGAATTTAATGTTTTAACTTTTGCCCTTGGTCTATATCAACTAGACGCCAGAGAACGTCTATCGAAGGCAAAAATAAAAGAGAAGATGACCCTGGATTCCGCTATCTGGGAGAGGGAATTCGGCATTAGCTTTGATCTCGATAATATCGATTTCAAGAGAAAAGGCTTTACCCGGTATTACCCGTTTACAGTAAACGGGAAGGATTTTATAATCAGGATTTTTGATGTAAGGGAAAAACACCGCATGCCAAAATTTGAAGTTTTTTGTGAAGGTATATTCGAAGATTCAAAAATAGGTTTTCAGATCATACCGGGCGTCAAAACGATCCTTAAGAGTAAAAGAATAAAGAAAATACCCTTTCCCAGACTCGTTTCGTACCCTACCTATCCGTAAGTTTCGCTCTGTGGAGCGAAGCGTAAATCGGTCCTTTCGGCGTCAACGTAGATTGGAAAAGCGTAATATGTTTTATTACGCAGGATTTTGGCCGGACTTCGAGGGAACTAATTAATTCTTTTAATTGATTTTTGTTCTTGCCGGATTTTACCCTTCCGAGAGTAAAATGAGCACTGAACGGCCTTTTTTCCTTGGGGAAGCCTATTTTTTCTAAATTATCTTCAATTGAATTTGCAATTTTTTCTGCCTCAGAAAAACCCTTCTCAAGCCCCACCCACAGGACGCGCAATTGATTTAAATTTGGAAAGGCACCCAGCTTGAAAAGACTTATCTCGAAGGAGTTATTTTGGGCTGAAATCCCGTCGAGAACGTTTTTAATTTGCCCGATTTTACTTTCTTCGACGTCTCCCAGGAATTTCAGTGTAAGGTGTATATTATGCGGCTTGACCCATTTCACGTCTGCTTCAGCGGTTTTAAGCTTCTCCTCTAGACGCGAAAATTCTTCTTTTATTTCATCAGATAGTTCTAATGCTATAAATGTTCTCATTTTGAGCCATGTTGCCTTGCGAGATCAAGAGCCGCAATTGAAGACTGGAGTTTTATTTCTTCGCGAGTTCCTTTAAAACGATATTCTTTTACCACTTTTACCTTATCGCTTATCAGCGCAATATATACCAGGCCGATGGGTTTTTTCTTTGCTTTACCTTTTGGACCGGCAATACCTGTTATGCCTATAGCAATATCCGATTTCGATAGATTTTTTATGCCCTTTGCCATATCGAGAGCAACCCCTCCTGATACCGCGCCGGACTTTTTGATTTTAGCATCTGAAACACCGAGTAAATTGATTTTTGATTTATTCGAATAGGCAACCACACCCATTTTAAAGTACTTGGAGCTGCCGCTTATATTTGTTATTCGGTTAGCTATGAGGCCCCCGGTGCAGGACTCGGCGATAGCGAGCGTCTTTTTCTTTTTTTCAAGCATTGTCCCCAGCGCATATTCCAGGGTTTCCGTATCCGTGCCATATATATATTTGCCAAGTCTTTTTCTTATCGTTTTCTCGACTTTTTTGATATCGCGGTTAGCGCTTTTTTCACTTTTTGCTTTTGAGGTTATTTTAAGATCTACTTCACCAAGATGCGCGTAGATTCCCACCGTCGTTTCGGGACCCATGGAGAGAAGATCCTTTACAGCCCTGTTTACCTCTGCCTCGACGAGCCCGACGGTTTTTATCGCCTTTGTCTTTATGGTCCAGTTTCCGGCAAGCCCTTTTCTCTTTAAATAAGGTATAATATTCTTTTCACATAAAGGGATTAGTTCTCTGGGAGGGCCGGGAAGGGCGACTATTAATTTTTTTCCGTATTCAACAAGAACCGCAGGGGCAGTACCTACCTTATTTTCGAACCATCGCGCGCCCCGGGGGATATATGCCTGCTTTACGGCGTCTTTGGGTGCCTTCTTAAGTCCTCTTTTTCTGAAGTGTTTTGCAATACTTTTTTCTATTCCCTTGTTGAATACCAACGACCGGGAAAGAGCACTACCTATGGCGTTTAGCGTGATATCATCGACCGTAGGGCCCAACCCTCCAGTCGTAAACACGATATCAGATCGCGAAAGCGCCTCCTTCAATAAAGAAACAATCCTCATCGGATTATCGCCTACAGTGGTATGGCGATACACGTCTATTCCTAAAAGAGCCATTTTTTTTGATAGATAAGCGGTGTTTGTATTTACGATATGGCCTAAAAGGATTTCCGTTCCTATCGAAATAATTTCTGCACGCATACAGAGTTATTATATCGCTCAGTAGAAATAATTCAAGGAGAAAGACCATTTGGCGACCGCGTCGGTCGCCAAGCAGCTCGAAAATATTTTAAAAAATTTTGCAGCAAAATTACATTTCAGTTGTCTTATATATGAAGGGGACCTCGTGGCGACCGACGCGGTCGCCAAGGGGTTAAGGAGTAGAGATGGTTTATCATGTTTTTAATAAAAGCATAGCAGGATTTAAGATTTTTAACAATAACTATGATTACTTACGGATGATGGCCGCGGTCTACTATTATCAGGTAGAAAATCCAGCAGTTAATTTTTCGAAATTTGCAAGATCATATACGACTAAAACAAATTACCTTAGTAATAAAGCTAGTTTTTTAATTGGAAAAGAAAAGCTTGCAGAAATAATCGCATATTGTCTTATGCCTACCCATTTGCATTTTATATTACAACCGTTAAGGGAATATGGAATATCAATTTTTACAAATAACCTTCTTAACAGTTATACCCGTTATTTTAACCTTAAGCATAAACGAAAAGGGCCGTTATGGGAAAGTAGGTCCAAGAAGGTATTGGTTGAGACTGATGAACAGTTACTCCATTTAACACGATATGTACATTTAAATCCAGTTACAGCGTATCTTGTTGAGAAACCAGAAGAATGGAAGCATTCTTCCTATCGAGAGTATATACCGGAAAACAACGACAAGGAAAAATTGTGCAGATATGAAGGTCTTTTACACATAGAAGCAGGTTGGTACAAAGGATTTGTTATAAATGGAATTTCTTATCAACGGGAATTAGCGGAAATAAAGACTTTGCTGTTTGATTAACCACTTGGCGACCGACGCGGTCGCCAACCAGGCAAGGACAGGTCTCAGTGAAAAATGCTTTACAAGGAGGGGGGTGCCTATGTATAATATATAACCTATTTCAAGGTAATATAAAGGGTTATAGTGTAGGGTATAAGTAACACTATTTAAGAGGAGGTAATTTATGCCAAAAACAAAGAAAAAAATGGAAGAGAACCTCGACATGACAAAGGCAAAGGCGCTGGAGCTTGCCCTTAATCAAATCGAGAAACAGTTCGGGAAGGGTTCGATTATGAAACTTGGGCAGGACTTTAAGCTGGATATACCAGCTATTCCGACAGGATCGATTGCGCTGGATATTGCATTGGGTATCGGTGGGGTGCCGCGCGGCAGGGTGATAGAAGTATACGGACCCGAAGCCAGTGGCAAGACGACCCTCACGCTGAATATAATCACAAATGTTCAGAAAAGAGGCGGCCAGGCAGCATTTATCGATGCAGAACACGCTTTTGACGCAACGTATGCCAAAAAAATAGGCGTAAACCTGGATAACCTCTTGATCTCACAGCCTGACACGGGTGAGCAAGCACTCGAGATAGCGGAAACGCTGGTGAGAAGTAGCGCCATTGACGTAATCGCGATAGATTCTGTTGCGGCGCTTACACCGAGAGCCGAAATCGAAGGCGAGATGGGGCAGTCATTTATGGGCATGCAAGCGCGGCTCATGAGCCAGGCGCTCAGGAAATTATCAGGAGCCATAAGCAAGTCGAAGACATGCGTTATTTTCATAAACCAGATCCGGGAAAAAATCGGCATCGTGTGGGGAAATCCCGAGACGACACCGGGCGGCCGGGCCCTTAAGTTTTACGCATCGGTAAGAATAGACCTAAGAAGAATCGCATCGCTTAAAAAAGGTGATGAAGTAGTCGGAAACAGGGTTCGCGCGAATATTGTTAAAAATAAAGTAGCCCCTCCTTTCCGGAAGGCCGAGTTTGACATAATGTATGACGAGGGAATTTCGAGATCTGCAAATGTATTGGATATCGCAGAATCAAAAAGCATCGTAAAAAAAGTCGGCACATGGTACGCCTATGGCGAAGAGAAATTAGGCCAGGGCAAAGAAAACGCAAGGCTTTTCCTGAAGGAGAACTCGAGTATTTTAAACAAAATCGAGAAAGAAGTAATGGCAGAGATCGGAAAAGGGGGTAGCTCAAAATGAGAAGATCCGTTTTTTATCTCGTTATACTGATGGTCGCGCTTGCTTTGATTTTCATTTTATCATTGCGCCCCAGACCCGTAAGGACAAAAACGGGTAAAAACGCTAGGCCAGCCGTTACAAGCACTAAGGTGAAAGACGTAAGAGGCGAGGTTGATATCCAAAACGCCTTTATAAACGTAGCCGACAAAGTCGGAAAGGCCGTTGTCGCCGTATCTACAGAACGTACTCAGAAAGTGGGAATTCCGAGCTCGCGCTTCCGATTTAAGCGCTTTAAAAGCCCGTTTGATAACGGAGAAGATCCGTTTGAGAAATTTTTCGAGGATTTCTTCAATCAATTCCCTGAGAGAGAATTCAAACAAAGCGGATTAGGTAGCGGTTTTATCATCGACAAAAAAGGTTATATACTGACCAATAATCACGTGATAGAAGGGGCAGAAAAAATTAGCATAACCCTTCCCGATGGAAGAAGCTTTGCCGGTACCGTAAAGGGTAAAGACCCGAGAAGCGATCTGGCAATCGTTAAGATAAAGGCCAAAAATTTACCAACAGTTGAGCTCGGAGATTCGGATCTTGTTCAGATAGGCGAATGGGCTGTGGCACTTGGAAATCCCTTCGGCCATATCATAAGAAGCCCGAAGCCCACTGTTACGGTTGGTGTTATCAGCGCCCTGCACAGGCAGATACCCGCTCCCGGTGGAGAAATAGGACATGTTGACATGATACAAACGGATGCTGCCATAAACCCGGGTAACAGCGGAGGGCCCCTTTGCGATTTGAGCGGGAAGGTAATAGGTATAAACGTCGCTATATTTTCTACAAGCGGCGGTTATCAAGGCGTGGGATTTGCCATTCCGATAAACGCAGCAAGGCGCATTTTGGACGATTTAATAGAAGGAAAAGAGATCGTCTATGGCTGGCTTGGGGTTGCAGTGCAGGAGATAACGCCCGAGATGGCGGAATATTTCAATTTGCCGGATCGGAAAGGCGCGTTGATTTCACAGGTAACACCGGATAGCCCCGCAGAAAAAGGCGGCTTGAAGGAAGGAGATATCGTAATAGCATTTAACGGCAAGAAAATAGCTGCGGTTACTGATCTTTTAAAAGAGGCGACAAATGCAGAAATCGGCCAGATTGCCCAAGTTGAAGTCATACGCGACAGGGTTAAAAAAACAGTACCGGTTAGGATCGGGAAAAGGCCATCAAGGGTTGAACTCGCACAGAGGAGGGAAACCAGGACTCCGCAAGAATCTAAAAAATGGCGGGGACTTACGGTTTCCGATATTACCAATGAAATGAGCCGCGAATTGAATCTCAAAGATAAAGAAGGGGTGGTTATTATCGATATCGACCCTTCAAGCCCCGGTTACGAAGCGGGATTGAGAAAGGGCGATGTGATAAGAGAGATAAACAGGACAACGATAAGAAATCTTTCGGGCTATATCGACGTTACAAATGAGGCAGAAGGGCTTACTCTCGTGAGGACCGATCGAGGCTATTTTACCGTTAGGGAAGATGAAGCCCGTTAGAAATTTTAATATTTGTTGTACACAAATTTCTAACGGGCTGAACCCCGTTAGAAATTTTTTGGAGGTTGAATAAGGCAATTTTTAAAATAAGGAAGTTACGTTTGTAAAAAGGACACAAATAAGATGTATTGCGAAGATATGGAAGGGTTCTAACGGGGTGAAAAAAGATAAGACCGAGAGGGCGGCGGCCTACGCCTATAGACTTTTTAGTATCAGGCCAAGGAGCGAAAAAGAATTAAAAGACAGGTTGTACAAAAAAGGTTTTGACCACAAAACTGCCCAAAGGGTTATTTCCCTTTTAAAAGAAAAAAAGATTATAAATGATGTTAAGTTTGCGAAGCTGTGGATCGAGTCAAGAATGCGCCGAAACCCTAAAGGGGATATTCTTCTTCGCAGGGAGCTAAGGGATAAAGGAATATCAGGCTCTCTTATTGATAAGGCATTGTCCGAGAAGGGCGAAAACGAGAGCCATACCGCAAGAAGTATCGCAGAGAAAAAAATAGAAAGCTTGAAAAGTTTACCGAAACAAAAGGCAAGAAAAAAGCTTTTTGATTTTCTTGCAAGACGCGGGTTCCGTTTCGATATTATCGAGGAGATTGTGAGAGAAATATAAGATGCTCAGCAAGGACATACGAAAAAAGTTTTTGGATTTTTTTAAATCAAAAAAGCACCAGGTCGTAGAGAGCGATTCGCTGGTTCCCAAAGCCGATCCCACGCTTTTATTTACGAGTGCCGGGATGAACCAGTTTAAGGAACAATTCCTCGGTCACAATGTAAAGTATAAAAGAGCGGCTTCTTCGCAGAAGTGCCTGAGGACGGCGGACCTGGAAAAAGTGGGAAAAACGCCTTCTCATCATACTTTTTTCGAGATGTTAGGCAATTTTTCGTTCGGCGATTATTTTAAAAAAGAAGCAATCGAATGGGCGTGGGAGTTCATGACAAAGACCATGGGTTTAGAAAAAAAGAAGCTGTGGGCATCCGTCTACGAAGAAGACCAGGAATCTTACAATATTTGGAAGGATATAATAAAAGTACCGGAGGAAAGGATTGTAAAACTCGGCGCCAAGGATAATTTCTGGCCCAGCAACGCTCCGAAAAAAGGGCCGAACGGCCCCTGCGGGCCGTGCTCCGAGATATTTTACGATTGGGGTAAAAACGTAGGTTGCAAGAGAAAGGGATGCGATCCATCGTGTAGCTGCGGCAGATTCGTGGAGGTCTGGAATCTGGTATTTACGCAATTTGACAGAAAAGACGGCGGAAAGATTGTCCCGCTTCCAACTAAAAGTATTGACACGGGCATGGGGCTTGAAAGAATTGCGTCTCTCATGCAGGGCGTTAAGACAAATTTCGAGACGGACCTTTTTACGCCGATTATAGAAGCAATTAAAAACCATAATCCGTTTCTTAAAAAGAAGGAGGACTATTGTGCAATTGCCGATCACATACGAGCTGCAACATTCGCTATATGTGATGGCGTGGCTCCTTCAAACGAAGAACGCGGATATGTAATAAGAAAACTTATAAGAAAAGCTTATATTCGTGGAAAAACACAAGTTCCCTTTCTATTCAATATTGTGCCAAAAGTCGTAGAAATTATGAAAGATGCTTATCCGGAGTTATTAAGCAAAAGAGAAGGGATATGCTTCATAGTAAAAGAAGAAGAAGAAAAGTTTAGACACACACTTTCTGTCGCATTGCCTATTCTACACGAAAATCTAGAGGCTGTTAAAGATAAAACTAAAACGCTTGATGGCAACGATATATTCAAATTGGTCGATACATATGGGCTTCCTTTAGAAGTTATAGAAAATGCAGCAAAAAAGATAAAGGTAAATATAGATATAGTTGCATTTGAAAAGCTGATGGAAAAAAGAAAAGCGCTTTCGCGAAAAAAGAGTAAAATCGAAGAGGATATTTTTGCGCTTAATCTTTTTGCGAAAGCGCCGAAAGTACCGCGTTCCGATAAGATACCCTTGAAGGCGAAAATTGCCTTTATGGTTAAAGGAAAGGAAGTCGTGAAAACCGCAGGTGAGGGCGATATAGTGGAACTTATGACAGATCCGCAAGGGGCTTCATTTTATACAGAGGCAGGAGGCCAGATCGGAGATACAGGAACCATAAAAGCCAATAGCGGAAAGCTGGAAATCCTTAATACCGTTAAAATAGACGATAAAGTTGTTCATGTCGCAAAGGTTGTAAAAGGAAGCGTTGCGGATGGGAATCCGGTTGAAATAGCACTGTACAGAGAGAGAAAAGAGAATATCGCCAAAAATCACACCGCAACCCATCTTTTACATAGCGCCCTGCGGAAGGTTTTAGGAGAACATGTTCACCAGGCGGGGTCTCTGGTAGCCGAGGATAGATTGAGATTTGATTTTACGCACATGAAAAAGCTGACCGAGAGGGAGCTTGAAAAGGTAGAATCAATCGTAAATGAAGAGATAAAAAAAGCGACTCCGATAAAAAAGGAGAAAAAATCACTTGAGGATGCCAAAGCCGGAGGCGCCATCGCCCTCTTTGGCGAAAAATACAAGAAAGAAGTTACTGTTGTCTCGGCCGGGGGCGTATCGAAAGAAGTATGTGGCGGGACACACGTAGATAATACAAAAGAGATAGGTATTTTTAAAATCGTACGTGAGGGCTCCGTTGCATCCGGCAT
This sequence comes from Candidatus Omnitrophota bacterium, assembly GCA_016782425.1. GTDB lineage: Bacteria > Omnitrophota > Gorgyraeia > JABMRN01 > RBG-13-46-9 > JABMQJ01. The sequence continues at coordinate 57,939 of JADHYN010000002.1, read as the reverse complement.
AAGAAGAATAGAAGCTGTAACATCTGACAAAGCGTGTGAATGGATAAAAGAACAAAAAAAGATAGAAAAAGACAAGGCAAGGGCGCTTACGAAGAAAGAAAGGGAAAAAATCCTTGCGAAAGAAAAACTCAAAGAAGCTACAGAAAACATAGATCTTATTATTAAAAAGGCAAAGAAGATAAAAAATACAAAATTGATTACAAAAGAAATAAAAAACGCAGATATGGAGATTTTACGCAGTTTATCAGATAAAATAAAGTCAAAGGAAAAAAGTTCAATTGTTGTGCTCGGTAGCAGAATCGATGGTAAGACAAATCTTGTCGTAGCAATTACAAAAGATTTAATTTTGCAGGGGCTTGATGCTTCTAAATGGATAAAAGATATGGCAAAAATAGTTGGGGGTTCGGGCGGCGGCAGGCCGGATTTCGCCCAGGCCGGAGGTAAAAATCCTTCAAAGCTCGGCGAAGTGTTTGAATTTGCTGAAAAATCAGCCACAGATATTATCGGAGGAACTTCGAAATGAAACTTGTAAAAATAGGAAGTGCAAATTTTGAGAAACTGGTCAATCGTAACTCGCACTTTAAAAAAAGAGTTACCGAAAGCGTAAAGAAGATTCTGGACGACGTGCGGCTTTACGGCGACGAGGCGGTAATCCGGTACACGCGGAAGTTCGACAAAGTGAAAATGAAACCGAAGGATATAAAGGTGACAGAATGCGAGATTTCCGGCGCGTATCAGGATATCAAACCGGAGATTGTAACTGCTCTCAAGACAGCTACCGAGAATATAAACAAGTTTTACAAAAAACAGATTAAAAAATCCTGGAAGACCAAGGGCAAGGACGGCATCATACTCGGAGAGAAAATTACACCGATAGACAGCATTGGTGCTTATGTGCCAAGCGGGACAGTTCCTCTTGTATCCAGCGTATACATGACGGTTCTCCCTGCAAGGATCGCCGGGGTCAAACGAATAGTTATTGTTTCGCCGCCTAACAGATTCAGTTCGATTAACCCCTACATACTGGTTATGGCGAACCTCCTTAAAGTTGACGAGATCTACAAGATTGGCGGCGCGCAGGGCATTGCGGCGCTTGCATTCGGGACAAAGACCGTGCCGAAGGTAGATAAAATTGTAGGGCCGGGCAATATGTACGTTACGGAAGCGAAACGCCAGGTATTCGGTTATTGTGATATAGACATGCTTGCCGGTCCGAGCGAAGTCGTGATCCTGGCCAACAAACATGCCGATGCGCAATACGTGAAAACCGATCTTTTGGCGCAGGCAGAGCACTACAAGGGGTTTGCAGTATTGGTAACGCCTTCAAAAAGGCTTGTAAAAGCGGTAAAAAGAGAGGTTGATAGAGGATGTGTTATTCTAACCAGAAATATGGATGAAGCTATAGAAGTTACAAACCGCCTGGCACCCGAACACCTTCAAATCATGGTTAAAAACCCGAGAAACGTATTGAAAAAGATTAGGAACGCGGGTGCAATTTTCATTGGCCCTTACACACCAGTTGCAGTCGGAGATTATGTAGCAGGTCCAAGCCATGTTTTGCCTACCGGCGGAACGGCAAGGTTCTTCTCAGGTCTTGGAATAGAGGATTTTGTGAAAAGCTCACACATTATCTCGTATACGAAAAAGGCATTAGAGGAAGTAAAGCCCTCCATCGAAAAACTTACAGGACTTGAGGGACTTCCGAAACACATGGATTCAGTGAATGTGAGGTTCAAATAAGGGAGGTAAATAGATGGCGAAAAAGAAGAGTTCCAAAAAAAGAAAAGCAAAAATTCACAGAAAAACAACCGAGACAAAAATAGCAGGCGAGCTCATCATTGACGGTAAAGGCAAAGGCGATGTAAAAACAGGCATAGGCTTTCTCGATCACATGCTCACCCTTTTTGCTTTTCACGGGTTATTTGACCTAAAACTGAAGGTCAAGGGCGACCTGGAGGTGGACATGCACCACACGAACGAGGACGTGGCTATTTGCATCGGCCAGGCGTTTAAAAAGGCCCTAGGCGCATGTAGGGGAATCAGGCGATTCGGTTCTTCGGAAGTACCTATGGACCAGGCACGCGCGCGGGTAGCCATTGACATAAGCAATAGATTCGCATACGAAGGAATAAAATTCCCCATGATGGGAGGCATGCAACCTAAGCTTTCTGAAATACGAAGCAATAAGCCTGGCGAGAACTATTCGATGGTAGACGGAAATGATTTCCTTGAGACGTTAGCCAAGAACATAGGCATGAACTTACATGTGGATGTTATATCAAGAAGCGACATGCACCACATGCTGGAAGCAGTATTTAAGGCGCTTGCTATAGCCCTGGACCGCGCCACCGAAATCGATCCGAGAAGACAAAAGGCTGTACCATCAACGAAGGGTATTCTTTAAGAAATGGGCATCATCGTAATCGACTACGGTTTGGGGAACCTGCGTAGCGTATACAACGCGCTGAATTTCCTGAAAGGGAAGCCAAAAATAAGCGAATCCCCCAAGGATGTAGAAAAGGCAGATAAACTTGTTTTACCCGGTGTAGGCGCATTTGGGGATGCCATGACAGGGCTTAAGAAGAGGGGTCTTATCGAGCCGCTAAGGCAATTCCTTGATTCGGGAGGAGTCTATCTGGGAATATGCCTTGGGCTTCAGATCCTTTTCGAGGAGAGCGAAGAAGGCAATGCGAAAGGTTTAGGCATATTTAAAGGTAAGATTAAACGTTTCACCGAAGGAAGCGGAATCAAAGTACCGCACATGGGATGGAACAGTATAGACCAAAGACCGAATGCTAAAAACCAAAGACTTCTTGAGGATATTAAGGATGGTTCGTATTTCTATTTCGATCACTCTTATTATGCTGACCCAGACGATAAGGATATTGTAGCAGCTACGACAAGCTATGGCACGAATTTTACATCCATGGTGTGTAAAGATAACATATACGCTGTTCAGTTTCATCCGGAGAGGAGCCAGGATTTAGGACTTAAGTTATTGGAGAACTTTGTTAAGTTATAACGAATCATGAACATAATCCCCGCAATAGACATTATCGACAAAAAAGTAGTAAGGCTCCAGCGCGGCGAGTTCGATAAGGAAAAGGTTTATTCGGAAAACCCTATCTTAACCGCCAGAAAATGGAAGGACCTCGGAGCACGACTCTTGCATATTGTCGATCTGGACGGCGCAAGAATTGGAAAGCCTGTAAACACAGATGTTATAAGTGAAATAGTCAAGGATGTCGGAATTGATATCGAATTAGGAGGCGGTTTAAGAACCGAGAAGGACATAGACAGCGCTTTAAAAATAGGGGTACATTTTGCTGTTGTCGGTACGAGCGCTGTTACGGATGAGGCTTTTTGCAAGCGCTTAGTGGGAAAATTTCACGATAAAATAATTTTTGCGGTTGACACCAAAGAAGGAAAAGTTGCAATAAAAGGATGGAGAGAGATTTCCGAAAAGGATGTTTCAGAATACATTAAAAAGCTGGAAGAACTCGGCGCAACCAGAATCATATATACGGATATATCCAGGGATGGCATGATGACCGGACCAAACCTGGAAACATTAAAGTCGATTTTACAGTCAACGTCATTGAAAGTAACAGCATCGGGTGGAATCTCGAGTATAAACGATATAAAAACTCTTAAAGGGCTTGAAAAAGGAATTCTTCAGGCGGTTATCGTAGGCAAAGCCCTTTACGAAGGGAAACTCGATCTAAAGGAGGCCTTAAGTGTTGGCTAAGAGAATTATTCCATGTCTTGATGTTAAGGAGGGAAGAGTCGTAAAGGGGATAAATTTCGTAAACCTTAGAGATGCCGGCGATCCCGTCGAGAATGCCAAAGTTTACAACGATGAAGGCGCGGATGAACTTGTGTTTTTGGACATAACAGCCAGCTTTGAAAAACGAAAAACAATGGTGGAAGTGGTGAGACGCGTTGCCGAGGAGGTTTTCATGCCGTTTACCGTTGGAGGCGGCATCGGTTCGCTCGCGGACATAAGAAATCTTTTAAATGCGGGCTGCGATAAAGTTTCGCTGAATACCCAGGCAGTCAAAAGGCCGGAGTTTATAAAAGAGGCCTCCGATAAATTCGGGACACAATGCATCGTAGTTGCCATCGATGCTAAAAAAACGAATGGAAAGTGGGAAGTCTATATAAACGGCGGGCGTATCCCTACGGGATTAGACGCGATAGAATGGGCAAGGAAGGTCGCTTCTTTGGGTGCAGGAGAGATTTTACTTACAAGCATGGATAGAGACGGCACAAAAGAAGGTTATGATATAGAACTTAATAAAAAAATAGCAGAAGCAGTTAACATACCCATTATAGCAAGCGGTGGCTGCGGCAGTTTGGAACATTTTTACGAAGCCCTAACAGAAGGTAAAGCAGACGCGGCGCTCGTTGCAAGCGTTTTTCATTTCAAAGAGTTCACGATAGGTGAGGTTAAAGAGTATCTAAAATCAAAAGGCGTAGAGGTAAGACAATGATAAATAAGCTAATCTTTAACGAAAAAGGTTTAATACCCGCTGTCGTGCAGGATTGCAAGACAAATAAAGTACTGACCCTTTGCTACATGGATAAAGAGGCTCTCGAGAAAACTATTAAAGAAGGCAAGGTCTATGTTTTTAGAAGGTCAAAAAACAGGGTCATGCTGAAAGGGGAAACATCGGGAAATGTGCAGATCGTAAAGGAAGTCCTGGTCGATTGTACGGATAACTCGCTTCTTTTTAAAGTCGAGCAGAAAACCGCTGCCTGCCACAAAGGGTATTTTACGTGCTACTATAGAGAGATCGATAAGAGCGGGAATGAAAAGATAGTCGAAAAACGCATATTTGATCCGAAAGACGTATATAGAAAATAATATCAAATATCAAATATCTCCGCCTAGGGCGGAAAAAATCAAAAATGCATTACCCAAGTAAGAAAGAATTCATAAAGCTGGCGAAGAAGGGAAATCTCATCCCCGTTTACAGGGAGATACTGGCTGATTTTGAGACGCCGCTTTCTGCTTTTACAAAAATAAACAAAGGAAAATTTTCCTATCTTCTCGAATCCGTCGAGGGCGGAGAAAGAATAGCGCGTTACTCCTTTCTTGGCAGCAATCCCTCATTAATTTTCATTAGCAAGGGCAAGAAAATTACAATACTGGAGGGCAAGAAAAAAAAGGTTTATAAGATGCAGAAAGATCCGCTTGCTGAAATCAAGAAGATCATGAAGAAATTCTCTTACGTGCCGGTTAAAGGGCTTCCCAGGTTTTCCGGGGGGTTGGTCGGATACATGGGTTATGACGTTGTCAGATTCTTCGAGAAGATACCGGACAGAAATAAGGACGATTTAAACTTGCCTGATTCTCTTTTTGCCCTGACCGATACCATTCTTATTTTTGATCACGTGGATCGTAAAATAAAGGTTGTTTCGAATGCCTTTGTCGGCAAGAGCCCTTCCGCATCATATGAGAAGGCAGTGCGGAAGATAGAAGAAATCATAAAACACCTATCCATGCCTAAAAGAATGCCGATAGGCGCTTCGAAAACAATGAAAAAAAGAGCAAGAAAAAATCCCATAAAATCGAATTTCACGAGAACACAATTCATGCAAAGCGTGAAAAAAGCCAAGGAATATATAAGAAACGGCGATATTATTCAGGTAGTTCTTTCTCAGAGATTCAAAAAAGAAGTAGAGTGCGATTCTTTTGACATATACCGCGCACTTAGAAGCATAAATCCGTCTCCCTACATGTTTTACCTAAAGTTCGGCAATCTGAAACTTATCGGTGCATCGCCTGAGATCATGGTGAGATGCGAAAACCGAGAAGCAGAACTCAGGCCGATCGCCGGAACGAGGCGAAGAGGCCGGGATAGAAAAGAGGACAAGCTTCTTGCAAAGGAGCTTTTAAAGGATCCGAAGGAAAGAGCGGAGCACATCATGCTTGTTGACCTCGGGAGAAATGACATAGGAAGGGTCTCGAGGTTTGATACCGTAAAGGTTTCGGAATTCATGGTGATAGAGAAATACTCCCATGTCATGCATATCGTAAGCGACGTATCCGGAACCTTAAAACGCAAGTGCGACATATTCGACCTTGCCAGGGCCTCGTTTCCGGCCGGCACGGTAGCAGGTGCACCCAAGATACGCGCCATGGAAATAATCGATGAACTCGAGAACGTCAAAAGGGGTATTTACGCCGGAAGCGTCGGATATTTCAGTTTTTCAGGAAATCTGGATACGTGCATAGCCATCAGGACTATTTTCATAAAAGGGAAAACTGCTTATTTTCAGGCGGGTGCAGGAATCGTTGCTGATTCTAAGCCCGATAGAGAGTACCAGGAGACGCTCAATAAATCAAAAGCGATGCTAAAGGCTCTCAAGGAAGCTGAAAGGGGATTAGAGTGATTTTAGTAATAGATAATTACGACTCTTTTACCTACAACCTCGTCCAGTATCTCGGTGAGCTGGGAGAGGATCCTTTGGTTTTCAGAAACGACGCATTGACACTGAACAAAATAAAAAAGATGAAACCTCGGAGTATCATTATATCACCGGGGCCTGGCATGCCGCGGGATGCGGGCATTTCCAACAATGTAATAAAGAAGTTCTCGGGCTCGATTCCTATTTTAGGTGTTTGTCTCGGACACCAGTGCATCGGAGAAGTTTTCGGCGGGAAGATCAAAAGAGCCAAATACATAATGCACGGAAAGACATCATTTATACACCACACGAGGAAAACGATTTTCAAGAATGTTAAAAACCCGTTCGAGGCCACACGGTATCATTCTTTGATTATAGAACGAAAGTCCCTTCCCAGGACTCTGGAAATTATCGCCGAGACGAAGAAAAAAGAAATCATGGGCATAAAGCATAAGAAACACCCCACCTGGGGAGTGCAATTTCACCCCGAATCAATTTTGACCTCCGAAGGGAAAAAGATATTAAAAAATTTCTTAGAGATAAAAAAGTGATAAAAAAAGCTACAGAAAAGGCAAAGAGAAAAGAGAACCTCTCGGAAAACGAGACAGAAGCGGTTTTTACCGAGATTATGGGCGGAAAAGCAGAAGTAGATGATATTGCGTCTTTTCTCTTGGCGCTTAAAGAGAAGAAAGAAACTGTAGAAGAAATAACGGGCGCCGCGCGCATCATGCGCAAGTTCGCCACGAAAATAAACCCCAAAAAGCCGCATTTACTCGATACCTGCGGCACAGGTGGCGACTCGGCCAATACGTTTAATATCTCGACAATCAGCGCCTTTGTTGCTTCGGGCGCGGGTTGCAGCGTTGCCAAGCACGGCAATAAAGCAGTATCAAGTAAATGCGGAAGTGCGGACCTTTTGGAGTGTCTCGGCGTGAATATAGCTATTGAAAAAGACACAATTGAGAAATGCATTGACGAGGTTGGCATAGGTTTTCTTTTTGCACCGAAGCTCCACCTTGCCATGAAATATGCCATGCCTGCACGGAAAAAGATCAAAGCGCGGTCAATTTTTAATATTTTAGGGCCGTTGACAAATCCAGCAGGCGCCGAATATCAGCTTTTGGGCGTTTACGACGAAGATCTCGTGGAAACATTGGCGAACGTTCTCAATAACCTGGGATCCGAGAGGGCGATGATAGTGCACGGAAAAGACGGGTTAGATGAAATGACAACCACGGACTCAACCACTGTTGCGGAACTTAAAGATAAAAAAGTCAAAATATATACCATAAAACCGGAGGATTTGGGCCTTCCGCGTTCAAAAAAAGAAGAGTTAAAAGGCGGCGATACTGCTTTTAACGTAAGAGTGACGCTGGATATACTTAACAAAAAGAAGGGTTTTAAGCGGGATATTGTTACGTTAAATGCGGGCGCGGCTATTTACATTACAGGTATAGCCGATACGCTGAGAGACGGGATAAAGAAAGCCAAGGAGTCGATCGACTCAGGCGCCGCGCTAGAAAAATTAGAGAAATTAAAAGAGCTAACCAATAAGCTTAAAACTTAAAGCGTATAGCTTATAGCTGTTATTATGATACTCTCAAAGATAATAAACGAAAAGAGAAAAGAAATTGAAAGAGCCCGGGTTGAGATGCCCGAGCAGAAGCTTAAAGGGCTTGCGAAGAAGATTTATATAAAAAGCGCCTTTAAGCGGAATATAGCGCGGCCGCACCATATAAATTTAATCGCTGAGCTGAAAAAGGCTTCTCCTTCGAGGGGTATTATAAGGGGCGACTTTAATCCGCTAAAAATTGCCCTGACGTATCAGGCCAACGGCGCTGGCGCCGTTTCTGTCTTGACGGATGAAAGATTTTTCGAAGGAAACTTAAAAACGCTTAAAGATATCAAGGGAAAGATTACCATTCCGCTTCTTCGCAAGGATTTTATTATAGATGAATACCAGGTTTACGAATCCCTATATTATGGCGCAGATGCTATCCTCCTCATAGCCCAGATATTGACAGAAGCAGAGCTTACAGGTTTTTATAAGATAGCCAAGAATTTAGGCATGGATGTTTTAATGGAAGTCCACAACGAGGAAGACGTTGAGAAAGCCCTAAAAACAGGCGCTTCAATCATAGGAATAAACAATAGAGAACTCAGTACATTCAAGGTGGATCTTTCCACTACTCAAAGGTTGATAAGGCTTATTCCCGAGGGCAAGGTCAGGGTTTCCGAAAGCGGCATAAAGACATACGAGGACGTAATGTTTTTGAAGAGCTTGGGCATAAACGCTGTCCTGATCGGAGAGGCATTCATGGAGACCGATGATATTGCCGCTAAAATGAGAGAGATTCTCAGGTATTAAACTGTGATAAAGGTCAAAATCTGCGGTATCACCGGCTTAAGAGATGCTTTAAAAGCGCACGAATTAGGGGCCGATTTTGTGGGGTTTATTTTTTTTGAGAAAAGCCCAAGGAGAGTAGACCCAGCAGACGCGCGTGTTATCATCGAAGATTTGCCAAAGGATATACTAAAAGTAGGGCTATTTTTAAATCAGGACCCCGAAAACGTAAGGTCCATAGCCAAGAGGTGCCATCTCGATCTACTACAGCTGCACGGGAATGAAGACCCGGCTTATTGCAAAAAACTAAAGAAGGATTTTGAAATAATAAAATCCTTTAAGGTGAAAGATGCAACGAGCATAAAAGATGTGGATAAATACGATAACGTGGACTATTATCTTTTCGACACATACGTGAAGGGTACCCCCGGCGGAACAGGGAAAAGCTTTAACTGGGATATTTTAAAAGGAAAGGTTTTTAAAAAGCCCGTTTTTATAGCAGGTGGGCTCATGCCTGAAAACGTAAGAGCGGCAATAAGCAAGATATCGCCATACGCTGTAGATGTGGCGAGCGGCGTCGAGAAATCGCCGGGAAAGAAAGATTACAAACTTTTAAAGGAGTTCATAGATAATGCGAAAAAGATATAAATTACCGACGAGAAGCGGTTATTTCGGCGGTTTCGGCGGGAAATTCGTGCCGGAGACACTCATGCACGCGCTGGAGGAACTGGAACACGAGTTAAAGAAAGCGTTAAAAGACAAAAAGTTCCAAAAGGCATTCGGCTATTATTTAAGTAAATACGCAGGAAGACCCACGCCTCTCTATTTTGCAGAGCGCCTTACAAAGAAATTAAAAGGCGCCAAGATTTATCTAAAACGCGAAGACCTCGCTCATACCGGCGCGCATAAAATAAACAATACCATAGGACAGGCGCTTCTTGCGAAGAAAATGGGTAAGCGCCGTCTCATCGCGGAAACCGGAGCAGGCCAGCACGGCGTAGCAACAGCTACGGTAGCTGCGATGTTCGGATTTGTCTGTGATATATATATGGGCACCGAAGATATAAAACGGCAATCCCTGAATGTCTACAGGATGAAGCTTATGGGAGCGCGGGTTATCCCGGTTGAGGGTGGTTCACAAACATTAAAAGACGCCACGAATGAAGCAATAAGAGACTGGGTTACCAATGTGAGAGATACGCATTATGTCCTGGGTTCAGTAGTAGGCCCTCATCCGTATCCCTTTATGGTCAGGGAGTTTCAATCTGTAATCGGAAAAGAGGCAAAGTCCCAGATTCTAAAAATGGAAAAAAGGCTTCCCGACTATCTCGTTGCATGTGTCGGCGGCGGTAGCAATTCCATCGGGCTGTTTCATCCGTTTTTTAATGATAAAAAAGTGAAATTTATCGGCGTGGAAGCAGGCGGTTCCGGGATTGCAACGAAAAAACACGCAGCAGCGCTACTTAAGGGAGAAGTGGGAGTCCTGCATGGATCGAGAAGTTGCCTGTTGCAGGATAGAGACGGCCAGATTAACATCGCCCATTCTATTTCAGCGGGCCTTGATTACCCAGGCGTCGGGCCGGAACATTCTTACTATAAGCATATCAAGAGAGCTAAATATTTTGCTGTTACGGATAGAGACGCCCTTCGCGGATTCAGGCTCCTGTCCGAATACGAGGGTATTATTCCGGCGCTGGAGCCGTCACACGCAATATATCATCTGTTGAAACTGGCGCCTAGATTGCAGAAAGATAAGATAGTCATTCTTTGCCTGTCAGGACGGGGCGATAAGGATATAGATATTGTTAAGGAACATATAAAGTTCGAATGAGGACTAAAATGAACAGAATAGATAAATTATTCACGAAACTAAAAAAACAGCGTAAAAAAGCATTCATAGTTTACATAACAGCAGGCGATCCGGATCTTAAAAAGACAGGAAAGCTTGTCGCGGAACTTGAAAAAAACGGGGTGGATTTGGTCGAGCTTGGCATACCGTTTTCTGACCCCCTCGCTGATGGCCCTACAATACAAAGGGCATCCCAGAGGGCAATTCTAAGCGGCGCCAACATAAAATCTATTTTGCAAATGGTGCACTCGGTAAGAAAAAAGGTTAAGCTACCCCTCGTATTTATGACGTATTATAACCTCGTTTCTCATTACGGCATAAAAAATTTTGTTAAGGACTCCAAAAATGCAGGTGTCGATGGCGTTATCGTCCCGGATCTACCGCCGGAAGAAGCAAAGGAACTTATAGGTGCCGCCAAGAAAAGAGATTTCGCAACCGTTTTTTTAGCAGCGCCGACAAGCACGAAAAAGAGGCTCAAAAATATAGCAGCAAAAAGCAGGGGGTTTATTTACTATGTTTCCCTGACAGGCGTAACAGGCACGAGAACAAGGCTACCAAGCGATATAATTAAAAACGTCAAAAGACTTAAAAAAATCACAAAAAAACCCGTTTGTGTCGGATTCGGTGTTTCGAACCCGAAACAGGCAAGAAGAATATCGCATCTTGCAGACGGCGTTATTGTCGGAAGCGCCGTTATTAAAGTTATTGAAGAGAATGCAAAAAGCAAGGATTTGTATAAAAAAGTTTCCAAATTTACGAATAGTTTAAGGAAAGGAATTGACGGAAAATGAAAAAGAACGTTTATGCATGCCTATTGGCTGGCGGGAAAGGCACGCGACTCTGGCCGCTGTCGACAAAAAAACTTTCCAAATCCTTCATAAGGATAGGAAAAAGAAAACCACTTTTCATAGAGACCGTTGAGAGGCTTGGCGGATTAATAAAAAGAAAAAACATAATCGTCGTAGTCGATAAAGCGCAAGAAGGACTGTTAAGAAGATTTACGAAGGGCATTCCAGGACGAAATATTTTAGCAGAACCCTTCGGCAGGAGTACTGCAAGCGCCATTGGCCTTGCGGCAATCGAGCGCAATCCGGAAGATATAATGGTGGTGCTACCCACGGATGCCTTGATAAACGAATCAAAAGCTTTTAGGAAACTCATAAAAAGCGGCGTAGATTTCGTAAGCAATACAAAAAACGCGTTGTTGTGCATCGGCATAAAACCTAAAGAGCCAAGCACGGCATACGGCTATATACACTTAAGATCCCGAAAGCGCGGCAGGATTTACTCAATAGCAAAATTTATAGAAAAACCGAAGGCAAAAGTAGCAGCCAGGCTCGTAAAAAGCCCTAATTATCTCTGGAACGCGGGCATATTTATTTTTAGGGCAGAAGACATTCTGGAGGCAATGAGAAGATACACCCCTCTTTTACACAGAGAGCTCCTGCGGATAAAAAAGAATAAACGCGATAAAAGAAAAGCATATTCGCGCATGAAAGACGTATCAATAGATTACCAGATCATGGAAAAAGCAAAAAATCTTTATTGCATAAAAGGGGACTTCCCATGGTGCGATCTGGGAAGCTGGAAGAGCGTAAAAGAGCTCTTCAAAAAAGACAGAAAAGGCAATATCTGTTTTGGTAAAACAGTTTTGATGGATACCAGTGATTCTATTATATATAATTCCGGAAAAGACGCCCTGGGCGTAGTGGGACTTGAGAATGTAATAGTAGTACACACCCGGAACGGTACACTTGTATGCGATAAGAAAAACGCCGAAAGTGTTAAGAAACTCGTAGCCGGTTTAGAAAAAAGTTAAAATGAAGATACTGGGTATTGATATGGGATCCAAAAGAATAGGCGTAGCAATAAGCGATGCGCTCGGCATTACTGCGCAAGGATTATCGATCCTTGAAAGGCAAAAAGACGAAGATCTTTTTGAAGAGCTAAGGAAGATCGTATCAAAAGAAGCAGTTAAAGAAATCGTGGTGGGCCTTCCGCTTAACATGAACGGCTCATACGGTCCCCAGGCCAAGGATGCAATTTCTTTTACAGATACACTTAAACAAAGATTTGATATTCCCATAAAACTGTGGGATGAAAGAATGAGCACGATGCAAGTTGAGCGGATCATGATCGATGCCGGCACTTCGAGGAGTAAGAGAAAGAAGAAAATTGATAAACTCGCCGCACAGGTCATACTGCAAAGCTATTTGAACGCACAGGCAGGTAACAGGTAGCAGGTAGCAGGTAGCAGGTAACAGGTAACATGTATAGGAAAGAAGTTCTAAAGAACGGATTAAAGATTATAACATCAAACATGCCGCACATGGATTCGGTCTCCATAGGCGTATGGATCGGCGTGGGGGGAAGATACGAAGATAGTAAGTTTTGCGGCATGAGCCATCTCCTGGAACACATGTTATTTAAAGGCACTTATTCAAGGACAAGAGACGCCCTGAAAGAAGCAATAGAAGGGGTAGGCGGTAGCTTTAACGGTTTTACAAGCGAGGAAGTAACATGTTATCTCGTTAAATTGCCGTCTAAGTACTTGGGGCTCGGTCTTGATATACTGAGTGATATGGTATTAAATCCGCAACTAGACCCCGCCGAATTGGAGAAAGAAAAACGTGTTATCTCGGAAGAGATAAAGATGTATATCGACCAGCCGTCCCATCACGTATTTGATATCCTTGCAGAGACAATGTGGCCGGATCACGCGTTAGGCCGCCCCATTGCAGGATATATAAATACCGTAAAAAATTTCAAAAGAGGGGATCTCGCCGATTTTAAAGACCGGTATTACCAACCCGCCAACATGTCTATCGTGGTAACAGGTAAAGTTGATAGCAAAAAAACTCTCAAATTTGCCAAAGGTACTTTTTTCATGCCTTCGGCAAGAAAAAATTTCGCCTACCACCCAGCCAAAAAGACAAAAAGGAAAAAAAACATCAGACTTTTATACAAACGTGCAGAACAGATACATGTAGCCTTTGGTCTCCACAGCATAAACCGGACTCATAAAATGAGATACGCCATTGCGCTTTTAAACATTATTCTCGGCGGCAACATGTCGTCGCGACTTTTTGAGAGACTCCGGGAGAAAAAACCGTTATGCTATGACATATCCTCAAGCGTAAAAAAATATAAGGAGACAGGTGCTTTTGTCGTGCACGCCGGCATCGGCAAGAACAAATTCCTAGAAGCCTCGACGGAGATCATCCACGAGCTCAAAAATATAAAAAACAACTTTGTTACCCCCGACGAATTGTATCGCGCGAAAGAATATATAAGAGGCCAGCTTCTTCTTGCACTGGAGGACACGACTGCAAGGATGCTGTGGCTGGGTGAGAGGATAACCTCAGAAGAGAAAGCGCCGTCGGTCAGGGAAATATTTAAGAATGTAGAGAAGGTAAGCGTCCTTGATATAAAAAGGATAGCAAATATGATTTTCAATAAGAAAAATCTGAATTTTGCGGCGATCGGGCCAATAAACGCAAGCGATAAAAATAGACTAAAAAAGGCACTAACCTTATGAGAAGATCAATAAAGTTATTTGAAATTGCCGGCATATCAATAAAAGTTCATATTACATTCTTTCTCCTTTTGTTTCTCGTCTTGGGATTGGGGCTCAAATGGCTTTTTCTTATTGTGGCGATATTCTTTTTTGTTGTTCTACACGAACTTGCCCACAGCCTTGTGGCGAAGAAATTCGGCATTCAGGTCAAGGAGATCACGCTTCTTCCAATCGGCGGTGTTGCGTCAATGAGCAAAATACCGGATAAACCCTATCAGGAATTTCTGATATCGCTGGCAGGGCCGCTCTTGAACATAACTGTTGTTCTTGTGTTTTTCTTCCCTCTATATTATCTATTAGGACCGGAAATTCTGTTTAGCCCGCTTTCGGTGAGGACCTTTAAACATACGATTGCGCACATATACTGGATCAATCTGATACTGGCGGCATTCAACCTCATACCGGCTTTTCCAATGGATGGCGGGAGGATCCTGAGGTCCATTTTGGCGCAAAGAATGGGTTTTCAAAAAGCCACAAGAATAGCCGTAAATTTCGGCCACGTTTTTGCGCTTCTATTTGGATACATAGGCCTTATCCACGGACATATAATTCTCATTGTCATAGCGGTATTTATTTACATGGCAGCCTCTTCAGAAGAACTGCAGGTGGATATCAAGGAGACATTAAAAAAATTTACTATTAAGGACATCGTATCTTCTCAGTTTCTTACGTTAGAAAAGACGGCGACGCTATCAAAGGTGCTGGAACTTATTTTTCATAGCCACCAGGAGGACTTTCCTATTATTGAAGGCGGGCAGATGATCGGTTTTGTCACGCGCAAGGACATCATAGGCGGGATACATCAGCGCGGTATGTCAGCGCCTGTTTCTGATATCATGAGGAAAAATATTCCCGTTTTGAGGGAGTCCGATTCGTTAGATAAAGCCCAAAATTTAATGCAGGATAACGACATGAGAGCGCTCCCCGTGGTAAAAAACAATGCTGTAATAGCCGTAGCTACAATTGAGGATATATCAAGGGTATATTCGGTAATGACAACCAAACGGTAAATTCAATTCGTTCCTTCACCCCGTTAGAAATAAGATATTTCTAACGGGGTTCACAGAAGAAGTTCAAAGAAATTTTCATAAGTACAAGTCTCATTGAAGGGGGTAAACATGGACAAAATTAAATTCGGGACAGACGGATGGAGAGCCGTTATAAGCGAGGACTTTACTTTTGAAAATGTTGAAATTGTCGCGCAGGCGATAGCGGACTACATTAAAAATCAAAAATCTCCGCCAAAGGCGGATCCGCCTCGGGCGGAAAAAATCAAAAATAAAAAATACGAGTTTTACGGAAGAAAATTTACCGTCGTTGTCGGTTACGACACACGCTTCTTATCGGAGAGGTATGCAGAACTCATCTCCTGCGTATTTGCCGCAAACGGCATAAAAGTGATTTTGGCGGATAGACCCACACCTACACCGTCTGTAAGTTTCAAGATAAAACACAAAAAACTTATCGGCGGGGTTATGGTCACGGCAAGCCACAACCCGGCGCAGTATAACGGCATAAAATACAAAGGGTGCTTTGGAGGTTCTGCTGGTAAGAAGGCGACGGACTTCATGGAATCCAGGCTATACAAATCAAAAGTAAAATTTATGGACAAAGAAGTAGCCACAAAGAAAGGGCTTATAAAATTCGAGAACATCATTCCGCTCCACCTTAAATACGCGAAAAAATATGCAGATATGGCACTCTTGAAAAAAGCAAAATTAAAAGTTTTAGTAGACAGCATGAACGGAGCAGGTGCGAAATACCTAGAAGAGGTACTCAAAGGCACGGGTAATAAAGTTACCACGATAAACGGTACAAGAGATCCATATTTCGGCGGAAGAGCACCCGAGCCCAATGAGCGGCTTTTGAAAGAGACGGCAGCAGCCGTCAAAAAAGGCCGTTTTGACATCGGCCTGGTTACCGACGGAGACGCTGACAGACTCGGCATAATACTTGCAACCGGAAAAGTTTTGAGCGGGCACAAGGTCATGACACTGCTTTTACTCTATCTTTTTGAGGACAGAGGCCTGAAGGGCGGCGTTGTTCAGACTATTTGCGGTACCGCGTTAATAGACAAGATATGCAAGAGGTACCGTCTTAAAACCTACGAAACATCCGTCGGCTTTAAATACATAGCTGAAATCATTAAAAAAGAGGACATATTAGTAGGCGGGGAAGAAACAGGAGGCGTTGCGGTCAAGAACTGGTTACCGGAAAGAGACGCCATAGTATCGGGGCTACTCATTTTAGAGATGATAGCCTCAAGAAAGAAGCCCCTCGCAAAAATTGTAGAAGACATAAATAAAATGTATGGCACCTATGTTTATAAACGCCATGACCTGCCCCTTTCGTCGGGTAAAAAGAAACGCCTGGTAGCAAAATTAGGGACACGACCGTTTAAAAAAATCCTTGGCATGCACGTAGTTAATGTAAAGTCGTTCGACGGTTTCAAATTCATGCGTTCCAACGGAAGCTGGCTCATGCTGAGGCCCTCCGGTACCGAACCGAAGTTGCGCATATATTCTGAAGGACGCAACGAGAAAGAAGCACTCAAGCTTATTGATTTCGGAGAGAAATTCGCTTTAAAGATTTAGAAATGGCACAGTTGATACTTATAAGACACGGACAGACAAACTGGGACAGGGAAAAGAGGGTTCAGGGCGCGCTCGATATACCCCTAAACGCCGAAGGTGAAAAAGAGGCGCAGAAAATTTCTGTGGAGCTTTCAAAATTCAAAATTGACAATATCTATTCAAGCCCTGTATCCTGCAGCGTCTCAACAGCCAGAGAAATAGCAATACCTCATAATATCAAAATCAAAAAATTAAACGAACTTAACGAACTTAATCACGGTGTCTGGCAGGGATTGTGCATAAAGGATATAAAGAAACGTTACAAAAAACAATATAACATTTGGAAGCTTTCTCCGACTTCCGGCAGGCCCCCGAAGGGTGAATCCATAAGAGATGCCTACGACAGAGCGATAAGCATCATGCATAAAATAGTCGATAAACACAAGGGCGAGGATACATGCCTCGTATCCGGAGGCATAATCCTGTCTTTAATCAAATGTTATATCAAGAATGCGGACGTTGAACATATATGGAAAATTACACCAGAGGAGGCATGGTGGGAGGCATTCGAGCTGTAAGGTAAATATGGAGAAAGACTTAACAAGGAACTTTTCGATAATAGCCCACATAGACCACGGAAAATCCACGCTTGCGGATAGAATAATAGAATTTACCAAGGCCGTTTCCGAAAGGGAATTTCACGACCAGCTCCTAGATGACATGGAGCTCGAACGAGAGCGCGGAATAACCATAAAGGCGAGTGCCGTCAGAATAGATTACAAGGCAAAAGACGGAAAAACCTACTGCCTTAACCTAATCGATACGCCCGGTCACGTCGATTTTACATACGAGGTTTCGAAGTCCATAGCCGCCTGCGAAGGTGCGTTGCTCTTGGTAGATGCCTCCCAGGGTGTAGAGGCGCAGACAGTGGCTAACCTCTATTTAGCACTTGAGCACAATCTCAGCATTGTCCCCATCATCAACAAAATTGACCTGCAGAATGCGGATGTAAAAAAAGTCAAAAAGCAGATAATAGATATTCTAGGACTCGAGGAAAGCGAGATCATACTTGCCAGCGCCAAGGAAGGCAAGGGCACTGAGGCGATCCTGGAAAAGATCATAAAAAAGATTCCTGCGCCGAGCGGGGATCTTTCAAATCCCCTTCAGGCGCTTATTTTTGATTCGAGATTTGACACGTACAAAGGGGCAGTCCTTTTTGTAAGGGTGGTTAACGGTGTTATAAAAAACGGTATGAACATAAAAATGATGAATACAGGCATGGTTTACGAAGTAAAAGAAGTGGGTGTATTCAGGCCAAAGCCGACCCAGATAGACAAGCTTACCTGCGGAGAAGTAGGCTATCTTTCCTGCAATATAAGAGACGCGCGGGAAGTTGTTATAGGCGATACAGTAACAAATAACCACGCCCCGGCTTCGAGTTTACTTCCGGGATACAGAAAGGTCAATCCCATGGTGTATTGTGGGATATATCCCATTACACCCAAGGATTTCCCGGTTTTAAAGGATGCCGTCGAGAAGATGAAATTATCAGATGCTTCCTTTATATTTGAACCGGAGTCTTCAGTTGCTCTTGGCATGGGATTCCGATGCGGATTTTTAGGTCTTCTCCACATGGAAATCATCCAGGAGCGGCTCGAAAGAGAGTATAATCTGAACCTCGTAGCTACCACACCGAGCGTTATATATGAAGTTATAATGAAAAAGGGCGAGATCATGAATGTGGACAACCCCTCCAAATTCCCGCCTCCCGAGCTCATAACAGGTGTTGAAGAACCTTACGCGCGCGTTTTTATCATTATTCCGAAAGAATCCATAGGCGACGTGATGGAATTGACAGAGTCAAAGCGCGCAATTTACAAGAGCACCGAGTTTCTGGATGAAGAGAGGGTAAGGCTCGTCTATGAGATGCCGATAGCCGAAATCATAACCGATTTTTACGACAAAATAAAGTCTCTTACAAGAGGCTATGGTTCGCTTGATTACGAAATCATAGATTATAGAAGCGCCGAGGTGGTCAAACTCGATGTTCTTATAAACGGGGAAATAATAGATGCGCTTTCGTGTCTGGTGAATAAAGAAAAAGCCCAGCAGAAAGGGAGAGCCCTCGTCAAAAAGCTTAAAGAAACGATACCGCGGCATCTTTTTAAGATCGCCGTCCAGGCAGCCATAGGCGGCCACATAATCGCAAGGGAAGACATAAGTTCTCTCGGTAAGCATGTTACCGGCAAGTGTTACGGCGGAGACATAACCAGGAAAAGAAAGCTGTGGTCCAAACAAAAAGCGGGCAAGAAGCGCATGAAACAGTTCGGGAAGGTCCAGATCCCGCAGGAAGCGTTTTTTGCCGCCTTGAAGGCATGAGGTGAAGATGAACTTAAGATACAAAACCTGGCAATATTGGCGCGATGAATGGGTAAAACCGATTTTGTATGCACTTGTTATAGCCCTTTTTATAAGGACGTTTATAGCGCAACCGTTTAAGATCCCTACTTCGTCCATGACCCCGACGCTACAGCCGCGCGATAGGATATTTGTAAATAAATTTATATACGGCGCACAATTACCCCTTGCCAACATAAGACTTCCTAAGGTGAGAGACCCTGAAAGAGGGGACATAATAGTATTCCGTTCTCCGATAGAGCGGAAAAAATATCTGGTAAAAAGACTGATCGGAAAACCGGGAGATATCATAGAGATAAAAAATCAGCATGTATGGATAAACAGAAAACCCATTGAGGAACCGCTAATTTTAAAACGCTTAACCTATTACAACAGGGGCGAATACGGAAAAGCAGGAAAATCCATAACGGTTCCGGTCAACTCTTATTTTGTTTTGGGTGACAACAGCCTTAATTCAGTCGATTCGCGTTACTGGGGATTTGTTCCGGCAAAAAATATAGCGGGTAAAGTTTTTCTTATTCACTGGCCGATTTCGCGAATACGAATTATTAAATAATATGCTACGAACAGAAGATAGAAGACAGATGACAGAAGACAGAAAAATCTGACTTCTGTCTTCTGGTTTCTGTTTTCTGAACGTTAATTTTCGAGGCAAGAGATGAACATAGCCAACAAGATCACCATTTTAAGGATACTGCTCATCCCCTTTTTCATATCGTTTATCCTGTATTCAAAATGGGAAATGGCGCTTTTTGTCTTTGTAATCGCGTCAATAAGCGACGGGATAGACGGATACATCGCAAGGGCCACCAAGCAACGGACCGAACTCGGCAAGATTCTGGATCCGATAGCCGATAAAATCCTTATTCTTAGCGCTTTTATATGTCTTAGCGTGGCCAAGGATCTTTCACCGGCCGTAAAGCCGCCGCCATACGTGCCCATTGTCATCATTTCCCGTGATGCCATTATTGTTCTCGGTGTACTTATTATTTATTTTATAAAAGGCCATCTCGAGACAAAACCTACCTTGGTTAGCAAAATTACAACATTTTCCCAGATGGTTACGGTTGTAAGTATCCTCGCCAGACTTGCCATTTCGCCTCTATTGTGGAATATTACGGTCTTACTTACCGTCTACTCCGGCTTGGACTATGTCATCAAAGGGACTAGAATTCTCAATGAAAAATAGTGACGATACCCCCCTCGTATCCATCGTCGGAAGGCCAAACGTCGGTAAATCAAGCCTCTTCAACCGGATTATAGGTAAGAGGTATGCAGTAGTCGAAGAGAAAGAGGGCACGACAAGGGATAGGATAGAGAAGCCCATAAGCATTAAAGGAAAAAATCTTATATTGGTAGATACGGGAGGCTTTTTCCCGCAGCCGCAAGACGAAATAGCAACTTTGATCCGAAAACAGATTGAAAAGGCCGTTATTTCTTCGGATGTACTTTTATTCGTATGCGATGGCGAAAAAGGGCTTTTGCCGCTCGATGTAGATTTAGGACGGATGCTACGCAAATCAAACAAAAAAATAATTCTTGTTATAAATAAAATAGATAATGAAAAGAGAAAAGAGAATCTGATAGACTTTTACGAGCTGGGACTCGGCGAGCCTTTTGGCATTTCAGCCCTTCACAATTTGGGTATAAAGAAGCTTCTCAATGAAATCGCGGGGTTACTTCCTCGGCATTCCGAATCCGAATTCGAAAATAAAAATCCTATAAAGATCGCGATTGTCGGAAGACCGAACGTCGGAAAGTCGTCTTTTCTCAACAAGGTGCTGGATGAGGAAAGGGTTCTCGTTCACGAAAAGGCAGGCACGACCAGAGACTCGATAGACACGTATTTTAAAAAAGACGGAATTTTATTTTTGCTTATTGATACAGCCGGTATCAGGCATAAGAGAAAGGTAAAAACCGCCGTCGATGTCTACAGCATAATGAGGGCAAGAGACTCCATCGACCGTTCGGACGTGGTTTTACTTTTAACCGATGGCGTCGAGGGTATTACAATGGATGACGCAAAAATCTTTGATTATGTAAAGACCAAGGGAAAGGGTTGCGTGGTCGTCGTTAACAAATGGGATCTCGTAAAAGGAATAGAGACCTCCAGGTATGGGGAGGCCATTTTGAAGAAAATGCCGGAGGCAAGAAAATTTCCCGTTGCATTTGTCTCGGCAAAAACCGGCAGGAACGTGCTTTCTGCCTTCAATCTCGTTAAGTCCGTAAAGACAAATTTAGATCTTTTCATCGATACCGGCACGTTAAAAAGATTTTTAAAGGAAATAATGCCGGAAAGCGTTACGATTTCAAAAAGAAGGAGTATTCCGAAGTTTTATTACATGGCCGAGATAACGATCTTTCCCAAGGAATTTGTGATATTTGTAAATAATCCGGGACGCGTAACCGATTTTCATACAGCCTTTATAGAAAATAGATTGAGGGAAAGATTTCCCCTCAAAGGGGTACCCCTTAAGATTTTCTATAAAAAGCCGGGAAGAAAAAGGAGTGCATGATATGTTGAATTTGATTATGTCTTTATTGTTAGCCTATATTATCGGTTCCATACCGATAGGTTTCATATTCGGGAAGGTCCTGAAAAAGATAGACATAAGAGAACACGGAAGCGGAAATGTCGGCGCTACGAACATTTTCCGCGTGGTAGGCAAGGTGCCCGGTATTATAGTTTTGATAATTGACATGCTTAAAGGGGCGGTATGCGTTGCTTTTCTTCCGGAAATCTTTTTTAATAACACGATAGGCATAATTTTTGGCCCGGAGCTATATAAGATATTAATAGGTATAGCCGTTATCAGCGGTCACGTGTGGACTATATTTTTAAAGTTCAAAGGCGGAAAGGGCGTAGCTACAACAGCGGGGGTCCTCGTGATTTTAACACCAAAAGCGCTGGCCGGAAGCGCAATTGTCTGGGGCGCGGTATTCGCCGCGTTTAAAATAGTATCAATAGCCTCAATCGCCGCGTCCATTCTTCTACCCGTATTCAGCGTTATATTCTACCGGTCCATCTACCTCGTATTATTTACGGTTCTACTCTCTATTGTCGGGACCTACAAGCACAAATCCAATATAAAACGCCTCCTGCGCGGGGAAGAAAAAAGGCTAATATAAACCCGCCAGGAACCCCCTTACATACCTTTTGTTAAGGCATAAAAAAGTAAGCCTTGTTTCTCTTTTCACTATGCGATTTATCGTGTATAATTATTATATAGGGAGTAATAGAGCGATATAATCTGCTGTACCAGGAGCTGTGCAACAAAGTTCCGGATTTGGGCGTGGAAATCAAGATTTTTTTTTGCTTACTAGCTTAAAATTTTTAAAAAGGTTAAGAAAAGAACAGCTTTTAGGGATATTTAGGTAAAAAATTGAAAGGAAAATTAAGAAGGTGGGAGCCTGGTGAAGTTTAGCCAAAATACATATTATCGTAAAGGAAGTAAAATTACACATTCCACAAGGCCTATTATAAATAACCGAAACACGCTCTCTAATCAGTTGCTTAAGGTAGCAATTAGAGCTCTTCACATTATGCAGGTGGATGCCTCAGGAATATGGCTGAAAGATAAAAGAGGAAACTTAAAACCTCGCGTCTATCACGGAATAAAAACTGATTTTGCAGATTTTTTATTTTCAAAGAAAAATTTTAAAGTTTTACAATGTATTGCAAAACAAAGCCGACCGCTAGCCATATACAGATTAAGCAAGTATTGCAGACAGGAAGATTTTAAAAAACATCTAGAAAATGAAGGGCTGAGGTCACTCCTGGCATGTCCTATTTTCATATACGGAAGGAAGAGGGGTATAATTGCCGTTGGGACAAGAAACAGACTTCATAGATTTACCCAAACGGATAAAATATTATTGTCGAGGCTGGCAGACGAAATCGCAGCGAACATAAAAAACGCAGAACTCACAAATAGAACCAAGCAAGATTACTTAAATACTATAAGGACCATTGCCCACGTCCTGGAAGCAAACGACAAATATACATATGGCCACTCGAATAAAGTCATGCGCTATGCCGTCAATATATGCAAAGTTTTACGGCTTAAAAAGCGACAGATCTATCTTATAAAGAACGCCGCCCTTTTACATGATATAGGTAAAATAGGGATTGCTCAGTCGATTTTGGAAAAGGAAGGCATTCTCACGCTTTCGGAGTGGGAGGAGATAAAAAAACATCCTGCAATCGGCGCAAAAATCGTAAAGCAAGCCGGTTTCCTGGATGATTTAGCGCCCATAATCAAGCACCACCATGCCAAATTCGCAGGGGGCGGATACCCAGACCCGGACTTAAAGTATGAAAAAATACCCCTCGGGGCAAAGATAATTGCGATAGCTGATGCCTATGATGCAATGACCTCCATAAGGGCGTACAGGAAAAAACCTATGAATTTGCAAATGGCATTGGAGGAAATCAGAAGAAACACAGGAACACAATTTGATCCTGAGATAAGCAAGGCTTTTATAAAACACATAAAAGACAGCGCCTACGTTAGGATATAAAAAAGCTAGTCTGGTGACCTTGACGATGTCTTGATTGTCAAGTATACTTAAAGTGATATGTAAGAAAGAGCCTGGAGACCTTCGCGGCTGAAGGCCCATTTTTTATTCCAGTAATTTAAATGTTTTAAAAAGTATTTCTGCAAGAGGATTCGAAAATGAGAGAGTTAATCTTCAAAAATTTGACGACTACAAAGGCAAAGAAAAAAGACATTTCTCTAGAGGAAGTCGTGGAACGAAACGGAAAACTTTCTTTTACTAAGAAGCGGTCGATCTATTTCGTAAGGGGTGTGCACCGCATAAAATCCAACGCGGATTTACAGGAATGGGTAAGAGGCAGAAAGAAAGACCCGGAGATAACCAGGAAGTTCTTTCACATTTTGCGAAAATATTCAGCCGAGACCAAAGAAGACAAATTGATCTGCAAGATGAGGGGTTCTTTCTATGTAATTGCGGATCAGTCCGTATATAATATCGTATTTGTGCATTCGATAAAAATAAAATTACACAAAGCATAATAGGAGACGTAAAATGCATCTGGAAAATTACAAAAGCGTATTTCACATGGCAATCTTTTTAATCGTCCTGCTCAAGGTACATGTCATTGACAGGAAGTTAAGTTTGCTTGAAAATAGATTTGTAAATAAATAAAGCCCGCGACTATAATATAAACCGGGGCTTTTGGGGGAAGTATAGTGTCTATACTTCCCTTTTTTTATGTCCGAGAGCCTCCCTTGCCTCCTTGCGAATACCACTCCTTGCAAGTCTCTCTTGCCTCTCTTTATTAATATTGACTAAGTATTACATATATGCTAATATTTCGCTATATATGAAGAGAAAAATTACAGTTCTTGGTGACGGAGGATGGGGAACTACGATAGCCATTCTTCTTGCCGACAAAGGCTACGATGTGACGCTGTGGGGAGCGTTTCCGGAATATATCGCTCTTTTAAAGAAAGAGAGGGTCAATCGTAAATTTCTTCCGGGCATAAAAATACCAGGTGGTGTCCTTTTAACATCGGATAGAGACGTCATAACAAAGGACGCCGTTAACGTAATTGCTATACCTTCTAGGTACTTACGCGAAACTGTTGCCAAATTCAAAGGCAAAATCGGCGAAAAAATAATTTCCCTTACAAAAGGAATAGAGACCGGAACGTTAAAGAGGCCTTCCGAAGTCATAAAGGAGGTCTTGGACAATAGCAAAATAAGCGTTCTTTCAGGACCCAGCATATCTTTCGAGGTAGCCAGAAACCTTCCAACTACCGTTGTGGCAGCTTCGGAAGACTTAAATTTTGCCAGGGAAGTTCAGGATATTTTCACTACCACAAACTTCAGGGTATATACATCTTGCGATCTAATCGGCGTTGAGTTGGGCGGGGCACTTAAGAATATCATAGCCATCGCAGCCGGTATTTCTGATGGCATGGGTTTCGGCGTGAATACAAAAGCAGCACTTTTGACTAGGGGGCTCGTAGAAATAATCAGGCTCGGCGTCAAAATGGGCGCCAAAAAAGAGACCTTTTTTGGTTTGAGCGGCCTGGGAGACCTCGCCACGACATGCATGAGCCCCCATTCAAGAAACCGCTGTCTTGGCGAAGAAATAGGAAAAGGGAAAAAGCTTAAAGACATTTTAAAAAAGACAGAGATGATTATAGAGGGCGTTACCACGGCTAAATCCGCTTACGAATTGTCGAAAAAGATACAGGCGGAGATGCCTATAACGGAAAAAATTTACCAGGCCCTGTATGAAAACAAAGAACCTAAAGATGCTGTTCGGGAGTTGATGACCAGATCCCTTAAAGTGGAGGCGATATGAAAAAGGTAAACGTTGGACTTGTAGGATTTGGCACCGTAGGGAAGGGAGTAGTCAAAACGCTACTTTCAAAAAAGAAGATCCTGGAGGAGCGCTCGGGTGTATCCGTTAATCTGGCCAGAATCGCGGATAAAGATTTAAGATCCAGAAAAGGCGTTCGTGTGCCCAAGAGACTTCTTACAAAAGACGTAAATTCCGTAATAAAAGACAGGAACATAGATATCATAGTTGAGCTCATAGGCGGAATCCATCCAGCAAAAGAGATTATTTTAAAGTCGCTCGCTCTCGGCAAACATGTCGTTACCGCAAACAAGGCTCTCCTTGCCGAACACGGTAAAGAGATATTTACCGCTGCGTCCCGGTTCAGAAGCCATTTAGGTTTTGAGGCAAGCGTAGGCGGAGGCATACCCATTATTGATGTGCTGAGACGAGACTTGGTATCAAATAAAATAGACTTGATTTACGGTATATTAAACGGCACCTCAAACTTCATTCTCAGCAAAATGTCGGAAGAAAATTGTACATTTCGCGAGGCCCTAAGTGAGGCAAAGACCAAGGGTATAGCCGAGAAAAATCCAAGGCTAGACATAAGCGGAGTCGATTCTTGCCACAAGCTCGCAATCCTTGCGCTCTTGGGATTCGGCCTCAGCGTTAAACCAAAGGATATCCATGTCGAAGGTATCGACCGGATAGATGCAATGGATATACAGTATGCCAAAAAATGGGGTTATGCGGTTAAGCTGTTAGCCATAGCCAAAAAAGCAGGAAAAGAATTGGATTTGAGGGTTCACCCTACCCTTATTTATTTACGGAAGATTCTGGCAAGCGTAAAAGACGAGAATAATGCCATATTTGTCAGAGGCGACATGGTCGGAGCGACTTTATTTTATGGAAGGGGAGCAGGTAGTTTTCCAGCAGCAAGCTCTGTTGTAGGCGATATCATAGAAATAGCCAAGAGAATAGATGATTTCAAAAAACCAAAGAGCGCATTCAAGATGGAATTTGATAGCGGCGTAAGAAAGGTGCGAAAAATCAATGATTTGTCCACCAGGTATTATATGAGGTTTTCCGCGATCGACAGGCCCGGCGTTTTGTCAAGCGTATCAAGCATCCTGGCCCAGAATAAAATAAGCATTGCCACTGTTACCCAGAAGGAAAGAAAGAAGGGCCAGTCCGTTCCGATTGTGATGCTAACCCACGAGGCTAACGAGGGAAAGATGAATAGAGCCCTTAAAAAGATAGATAAGCTGCCCTTTATAACTAAAAAAACCGTAAAAATAAGGATTGAAAGATAATCATGGGTGTAATAAGACGATATAAAGAATTTTTGCCGGTAACGGATAAAACCCCTATAATCTCTTTGAAAGAGGGGAATACCCCTCTTATCAAGTCAAGGTATATTGGAAGTTTAGCCGGCAAGAATGTGGAAGTCTATTTCAAATGCGAAGGACTCAATCCGACAGGCTCTTTCAAGGATAGAGGCATGACCATGGCTGTTTCGAAGGCCATCGAAGAGGGTCAAGAAGCTGTAATGTGCGCTTCTACCGGAAACACTTCGGCTTCAGCCGCAGCGTATGCGGCCTGCGCTAAAATAAAGTGCATTGTCTTAATACCGGAGGGCTCGATAGCACTGGGAAAGCTTGCGCAGGCGCTTATCCACGGCGCTCAGGTGATCGCCGTAAAGGGAAATTTTGACGACTGTTTAAAATTGGTAATAGAGATTACCGAAAAGTACCCAATCACGCTGGTTAATTCATTAAATCCGAATAGGATTGAAGGCCAGAAAACAGGTGCATTTGAGATTTGTGATGTCCTGACGGAAGCCCCGGATTACCACGCGATTCCCGTAGGAAACGCCGGTAATATTACCGCTTACTGGAAGGGCTATAAAGAGTATAAAGAAAAAGGCAGGATAAATAGTCTTCCCAGGATGATCGGATTTCAGGCCGAAGGCGCCTCGCCGATAGTCAAGGGGCATGTGGTAAAGAATCCGAAGACCATTGCAACCGCTATCAAAATAGGAAATCCTGCAAGCTGGGAAAAAGCCAAGGCTGCCAGAGACGAATCAGGCGGATTAATCGAAGCGGTTACGGATGAGGAGATTTTAAACGCCTATAAACTGCTGGCTTCAAAAGAAGGCATATTCGTAGAGCCTGCTTCAGCGGCGAGCGTAGCCGGGGTATTAAAGAAAGCAAAACAAGACTACTTTAAAGGCGAGGAACTTAAGATAGTTTGCGTTTTGACCGGACACGGACTGAAGGATCCGGAGAGAGCCATAGCCAGTATCGAGAAACCCAAAGTTCTTCCGGCGAAACTGGACGGTATTGTAAAAGAGATAGGTTTTTGAAATTTTCTAGCGAAAATATATTTCCCTCAATTGCTCCCATAAGGTCGCAATTTCGGGATGAATTTTTCTTAAAGCAAAAAATTCACGGGATGTAGCGCAGTTTGGTAAGCGCGCTTGCTTGGGGTGCAAGAGGTCCGCGGTTCGAATCCGCGCATCCCGACCATATTTACGTCAAAGAATTTTTGCAGGAATGGCTTGGGGTGCAAGCCCCGTTCCAAATCGCCCACAAAAAATTTTAATTTATATCAAAAATTTTCAGCTGCTGAAAACAAAAGTTCTATTTAAAACTTTCTTAGGACGATTTGGAACGGGGCAAGAGGTCCGCGGTTCTCCCGTATGAAGATTCTCCAGGAGAAATTCTACGGGATGCCGCAAAGATTCTTCTTTGAATATTCTCTTTGCGGGAGAATCCGCGCGCCCCGACTCTGATGATTTGGCTTCGATTGAAAAAGTATGGAGGTAGTATGAAATACATAGTTTTGGTTGGGGATGGGATGAGCGGGAGGCCGCTTGACGAATTGAACGGCCGCACCACTCTAGAAGTTGCCGATAGAAAATACATGGACGAAATCGTAAAAAAGGGAAGACTCGGCATTGCCACAACCATACCAAAAGGCATGACGCCTGCAAGTGATGTAGCCAATCTTTCGATACTTGGATATGACCCCAAGAAATATTACTCGGGCAGAGGCCCGTTAGAAGCGGTGAATATTGGGGTAAGTTTGAGCGAGAAAGACGTTGCTTTCAGATGCAATGTGGTGACCCAGACGGGAGGCAAGATGGTAGATTACTCAGCAGGCCACATAACCACGAAGGAAGCAAAAATTATCATTGAAGAAATAAACAAAAAACTCGGCACCAATAAGATAAAATTCTATCCGGGCATGAGCTACAGGCACCTCATGGTTCTTGAGACAGCCTCGCGCGAAGAGGCTATCAAAATTTCCAAATTGAAGTGCATGCCTCCGCACGACATTATAGGAAAAGGCATATCCAAGAATTTGCCGCAGGGTGAAGGTAAAGATATTTTAATAGATCTTATGAATAAATCAAAAGAGATTCTTGCCGGACACAATATTAATAAGGTAAGAATCGATCTTGGCGAAAATCCCGCTAATTCAATATGGTTGTGGGGACAAGGTATAATGCCTGATATGCCTTTATTCAAGGAGCTTTACGGCGTAACAGGATCTATAATTTCAGCCGTTGATTTGATTAAGGGTATCGGTAAAATCGTAGGACTGGATGTTATAGAAGTACCGGGCGCCACCGGTTATTATGATACGAATTTTAAAGGCAAGGGAGAATATGCGGTTAAATCCTTGGAGAAGGGTGACTTTGTATTCGTACATGTGGAAGCCGCCGATGAAGCAGGTCATAACGGCGATATAAGAGCAAAAATAACCGCTATCGAAAATTTCGATAAGTTCGTTGTAGGAACCATTTGGGAAGAATTTAAGGATAGAAAGGATTTCAGGATAATGGTTCTGCCGGACCACGCAACGCCGATAGCCTTGAGGACGCATACGACTGATCCGATACCTTTTGTAATTGCGGGAGTTGGTGTCGAGGTTGACACCGCATGCGTCTTTACGGAACAGGCGGCAAAATCGAGCACGCTTGTTTTGGGAGAAGGCCATCTTCTAATGAAAAATCTAATACAGGGAACAGAATAGATTGTGAATTCGGTAATCTTAATGATATTGTGCGGCGGGTTTTTTCTCTTTGGATTTTTCTTCTATAGCAAGCGGGTAGAAAAACTGATAAAAATAGATCCCCGGAGAAAAACACCAGCATACACAAAATACGACGGCGTTGATTACGTCCCTGCAAAACACTGGTCGGTTCTTTTCGGGCATCATTTTGCTTCTATTGCAGGAGCCGCGCCGATTGTCGGTCCCATATTAGCTGTTTCCATATGGGGATGGGCGCCGGCCCTGATTTGGGTAGTTCTCGGGAGCGTCTTTATAGGCGGAATCCACGATTACTGCTCTCTTATTATATCCACAAGGCATGGCGGTACTTCCATAGCCGACATTGCAAAGGATACGATTTCAAAAAATGCAAAAATAGTTTTTCTGATATTCTTGCTTCTTACACTTATAC
The DNA here is from genome assembly GCA_016782425.1 of Candidatus Omnitrophota bacterium. Classification (GTDB taxonomy): domain Bacteria; phylum Omnitrophota; class Gorgyraeia; order JABMRN01; family RBG-13-46-9; genus JABMQJ01. The sequence continues at coordinate 27,977 of JADHYN010000002.1, read as the reverse complement.
TGATAATATCGGTCTTTGTACACATATGCGCCAAAACATTTATCGTAAAACCGGAAATAGCAATTCCCTCTTTGAGCTTAATTCCTATAGCGATTCTGGTCGGATTTCTTTTGTACAACCTGAAGCTCCATCAGCCGACTGTTACCGTTTTGGGGCTTGGGCTTCTGGTAGGGGCAATGTTTTTAGGCAGGCATTACCCGATTATTTTAGGTGATAACGCTACGCACATCTGGGGCGTGATTCTTCTTTGTTATGCCTTTTTGGCAAGCGTTACCCCGGTTAATATACTTTTACAGCCGAGGGATTATCTCTCGAGCTATTTGTTACTTTTTGGTATAGTTTTTGGATATGTCGGAATTATACTAACCCGGCCTGATATAAGTTTTCCGGCGTTTTTGGGTTGGGGCGGTACTCGCAATCTCAAGCTGTGGCCGATTCTTTTTGTTACGGTGGCATGCGGCGCCGTGAGCGGATTCCATTCTGTTGTCGCAAGCGGTACTACTTCTAAGCAGCTAGAAAGCGAAAAAGACGCTAGACGCATAGGCTACGGAGCAATGATAACAGAGGGAATTCTCGCTGTCATGGCAGTACTTGTTATCGCGGCGGCTTTTAAAGAAACAAACACTCTCGCGGAAGTAGTTGAGAGAGGCGCGGGCCCCGTGGGCGCCTTTGGAATAGGATATAACGAGGTTACCAAGATTTTCCTTGGTACCTTTGGCGGGGTTTTTGCAATGATGATACTTAACAGTTTTATCCTGACTACCCTGGATACAGCTACAAGGATTGCCCGATACCTTGCCCAAGAGCTTTTCAGGATAAAGAATAGATTTGCGGCTACAATTATAGTCGTAGCCCTGGCGGGATGGCTTGGTTTAAGCGGGGAGTGGAACGAGATCTGGCCTATCTTCGGTTCCGCCAATCAGCTCATCGCCGCTTTAGCCTTGATTGTTATTACAAGCTGGCTCTTGTCCAGGAGAAAGCAGGTTCTTTATACGTTAATACCTATGCTTTTCATGCTGGCGACAGCAACAGGAGCCCTTATTTTGCAGTTTATCGGGTATGCGAAAACACAGAATACTTTACTCCTAGTTGTAGCTTTTGTTTTATTGTGCCTTGCTGCATTTGTTCTATTCGAGGCCTTTTTGGCCATTAGAAGGATATTTCAAGTGAAGAAAAACATATTGGGAAGGAAATACTGAAAATGGCAAAGAAATTAGTTGTTCAAAAGTATGGCGGAACTAGCGTAGAAAACATCGAGAAAATCATGATTGTCGCGAAGAAAATTATTTCTTATAAAAAGAAAGGATACGATGTTGTTGCTGTTGTGAGCGCCCTGGGGGATACGACTGACGAATTGCTTGGCCTGGCTTCAAGAATAAGCAAGGTGCCTTCCGAGAGAGAGCTCGACATGCTTATCTCAACCGGCGAACAGGTTTCCATGGCTTTATTGGCGATGGCAGTACACAAACTGGGAAAAGAAGCTATATCATTCACGGGAGCGCAGGTCGGTATAATAACCGATACCTCTCATACCAAGGCCAGGATTATTGCCATAAATGCCAGAAGGATCCATGAAGAACTGAAGAAAGGCAAGATTGTCATAGTTGCCGGTTTTCAGGGTGTTACACTGGCGCAGGATATTACCACTCTCGGCCGTGGCGGTTCGGATACAACTGCCGTTGCACTTGCGAAAGCGCTTAAAGCAGACGTGTGCGAAATATATACGGATGTAGACGGCGTGTACACCGCGAATCCGCGCATAGTAAAAAACGCAAGGAAGCTGGATAGAATTAGTTACGAGGAGATGCTTGAAATGGCCTCTTTAGGGGCGCAGGTACTTCAGGCAAGAAGTGTAGAGCTTGCGGGCAAGTTCAATATACCGCTACATGTCAGGGGCAGTTTCTCGGAGAAACAGGGTACTTTTATAACGAAGGAGGTTAACGCGATGGAAGATGTGCTAGTTAGCGGAGTTACCTTAAATAAAAATGAGGCGAAGGTGACAATTTGCGATGTTCCCGACAAGCCTGGCATTGCGGGCCGCATTTTCAGCCAAATAGCAAAAAACAACATAAACATCGATATGATCATCCAGAACGTCTCGAGGACGGGATCGACCGACGTTTCCTTCACCGTGATAGCAAGCGATCTTGAGAGAGCCTTAAAGACGATAAGAAAAGTCGTCAAGAACGTAAAAGCAGGAGGGCTTACCTTTGACAGGGGCATTGCAAAGGTTTCCGTAGTCGGAATAGGGATGAGGAGCCATTCAGGCGTTGCAGCCAGGATGTTCAAGGCTTTGGCCAAGAAGAAGATTAACATAGAGATGATTTCCACAAGCGAAATAAAAATATCCTGCGTTGTCAGGAAAAAAAGAGGAGAAGAGGCTGTCAGGGCCTTACACAAGGCGTTTGCCTTGGGAAGAAAATAAATGAGCGCATAACTTATGGAGTATGAAATGCGACATAAGTTATAAGTGCGAATTTATCCCCCGCCACTTTCTATGCTATGTACAAAAGTGGTGATAGTGTATTATAATAAAGACAAAGCCTTTAGTAACAAGAAATTGTAATTTTAGAAAGTGGTGGGGGATTCAATTCGACCCTTCACCCTGTTAGAAATAAGATATTTCTAACAGGGTTCAGAGAAGAAGTTCACAGAAGACAGATTTACGAAAATCAAAGATTTTCTTAAATCTGGGTCTCATTAAAGAGAGGATGATACGAATGAAAGTCGAAGTATACGATACTACGCTGAGAGACGGCGCGCAGACACAGGGAATCTCGTTTTCCGTTTCGGATAAAATCAGAATCGCCGAAAAACTCGATAGTTTAGGGGTTCACTATATCGAAGGCGGATGGCCGGGTGCAAACCCGAAGGACGTCGACTTCTTTAAAAAGGCCACGAAATTAAAATTGAAAAATTCGAAGCTCGTTGCCTTTGGCGCGACAAGAAGAGCCAATACAGATGTTGCTAAAGACGCGACGATGAAGGGACTTCTCTGTTCCAATGTAGATGTTATAACTATTTTCGGTAAAAGCTGGGATCTTCACGTAAAAGAGGTATTAAAAACAACACTGGATGAGAACCTTAAGATGATAGAAGAATCAATAACGTATCTCAAATCTAAAGGTAAGACCGCGATATTCGACGCAGAGCATTTCTTTGACGGCTACAGAGAAAACCCCAGTTATGCATTAAAGACTCTTGCGGCCGCCGAAAGAGGAGGCGCCGCGAAGATTGTTTTATGCGATACTAACGGCGGAACATTGACATCTAGCGTCTTTGAGATTGTAAAAGAAGTGAAAGAAAAAGTGAAAACACCTTTAGGTATCCACGCCCATAATGACTCCGACATGGCGGTTGCAAATAGCATAGCTGCTGTACAGGCAGGCTGTGTTCACGTGCAGGGAACCATAAACGGATACGGCGAAAGGTGTGGGAATGCGAATCTCGTATCTATCATAGCAAATCTTAAACTAAAACTTGGTGTCGATTGCATATCCGATATATCAATTAAAGAGCTTACGGAAACTGCCTATTATATCGCCGAGACAAGCAATATGAAACTGGGGGACAACCAGCCGTTTGTCGGCTCTAGCGCATTTGCTCATAAGGCTGGCGTGCACGTAAACGCCATCGTAAAAAATCCGAGAACATACGAACACATGGATCCGGCCAGGGTAGGTAACAGGAGAAAACTTCTTATTTCCGAGCTCTCCGGCAAGTCCAGTATCCTGGAGAAAGCCCAGGAGATCGATGTGGAACTTGACAAAGAAGCGCCCGAGACAAAGAGGATCCTAAAGTTACTCCAGGATTTAGAACATAAGGGTTACCATTTTGAGGCTGCAGAAGCGTCTTTAAAACTTTTCATGAAAAAGACCGTGAAGAAACTCAAGAAATTCTTCGAACTCAAAGAATTTCGCGTCAGCGTGGAAAAGCGCACGAAGGGTAAGATTATTTCTGAAGCGACAATCAAGCTTAAAGTTAACGGAAAACTTGAACATACCGCATCCCTCGGAGACGGCCCGGTTAATGCACTAGACAATGCACTGCGAAAAGCGCTAAAAGACTTTTACCCTTCTTTAAACGAAATGCACCTTACCGACTTCAAGGTAAGGGTTCTGGACGAGAAAGCAGGCACGGAAGCCAGGGTAAGGGTTCTTATCCAATCCCAGGATAAGACAGATTCCTGGTGGACAATCGGTGTTTCCGAGAACATCATCGAAGCCAGCTGGCAAGCCCTTGTTGACTCGGTTGAATACAAACTTTTAAAGGACAGCGAAAAAAATCTCCGCCAAAGGCGGATCCGCCTTAGGCGGAAAAAATAAAAAATCTCCGCCAAAAGCGGATCCGCCTTTGGCGGAGATTTTTGATATTTAATTTCAAAAATGGAAATCCCGACCAAATACAATCCTAAGGAAGTAGAAAAGAGGTGGTATGCCTTCTGGGAAAAAGAAAACCTCTTTGCCGCCAAGGTAAATCCCAAGAAGAAGCCGTATTCCATGGTGATCCCGCCGCCCAACATAACCGGCATATTGCACATGGGCCACGCCCTTAACAACACTATTCAGGATATATACATCAGGTTTAAAAGGATGCAGGGTTTTGAATCTTTATGGATGCCGGGAACAGACCACGCAGGCATTGCAACGCAGAATGTTGTTGAAAAAATGCTTATCGAAAAAGGGAAAAAACGTTATGACTTGGGCAGGGACAAATTCTTGGAGGAAGTCTGGAGGTGGAAGGAAAAGTACGGCTCTGCGATAATTGACCAGCTTAAAAGGCTGGGTTGTTCCTGCGACTGGCCGAGGACACGCTTTACGATGGACGAGATGTTTTCCGACGCGGTTCTCGAGGTATTTATACGTTTATATAACGAGGACTTGATTTACAGAGGAGACTATATCATAAACTGGTGCCCGCGATGCCAGACTGCCTTGAGTGACGAGGAAGCCCAGCACCGCGAGATAGACGGGATGCTTTATTACGTGAAGTATCCAGTCGCTACGACGGACGACGGACGACGGACGACGGACGATAAGGGTTTCGTGGTAGTAGCGACGACGCGTCCCGAGACAATGCTTGGCGATGTCGCTGTCGCCGTTAACCCGAAAGACAAAAGATATAAAGGTCTGAAAGGAAAGACCCTAGTTCTTCCGATCCTACAGAGGGAACTTAAAGTAATATTTGATTCAAAAGTAGATCCTTCTTTCGGAACAGGGGCTTTAAAGGTTACACCCGCCCACGATCCGGTTGACTTTGAACTGGGTATTGCCCACAAGCTGGAGCCGGTTAATGTAATGAACAACGACGCAACCATGAATGAAGCCGCCGGTGATTACAAAGGCATGGATAGACTGGAATGCCGGGAAGCGCTTATTGAAGACTTAAAAGAAAGGGATCTTTTCATAAAAGCAGAGCCCCACAAGCATTCTGTAGGGCATTGCTATCGTTGCCACACCATGATCGAACCACGGCTTTCAAAGCAGTGGTTTGTAAGGATGAAGCCCCTTTCCGTGAAGGCCAGGGAAGCTGTAGAAAAAGGAAAGATAAAATTTTACCCAAAGCGGTGGACGAAGGTCTATCTGAATTGGATGTCGAACATAAGGGATTGGTGTATTTCAAGACAGATCTGGTGGGGACACCGTATTCCTGTATATTACTGTAAGAAATGCTACGAACAGACGACAGACGACAGACGACAGACCAGAGATACAGGGATTATTGTTTCCAAGACCAAACCCGAAAAATGTCCACATTGTAATTCGACTGAAATCGAGCAGGATCCAGATGTGCTTGACACGTGGTTCAGTTCGTGGCTGTGGCCGTTTGCGACGTTTGGATGGCCGGTTGAAAAGACGACGGACGACGGACGACGGACGACAGACGAAAAAGCAAAAGCAGAATTAGACTATTTTTACCCTACGGATGTTCTCGTTACCGCACAGGAGATAATATTTTTCTGGGTAGCGCGCATGGTAATCTCAGGCCTTAAATTTATGAAAGACATACCGTTTGGTGACGTCTATATCCACGGCACTGTAAGGGATGATACCGGCACCAAGATGTCAAAGTCTCTCGGGAACACGATAGACCCGATTGATATTATAGATAAATTCGGAAGCGATGCCTTAAGATTCAGCATAATCTCCATTACGGCCCAAGGCCAGGATGTATTTCTATCGCCCCAGAAATTCGAGATAGGAAGAAATTTCGCAAACAAGCTCTGGAATGCCTCAAGGCTTGTGCTCATGAATCTAAAAGAGGACATGGTGAAAAAGGATCTTTGCCAGATCCGCCTTCGCCAGGGGAGAAAATCGCAAGAAGTGTGCTTCGGCGGACAAGTGGCTAATGAGAAATTTACCTTGGCGGATAGATGGATATTGAGCAGGTTCTATGAGGCACTCGGGGATTTTACCAAGTCGCTCGAGTTATACAGGATAAACGACGCGGCAAACAGAATTTACGAATTTATCTGGCACGAGTTCTGCGACTGGTATCTCGAAATCGCAAAATTAACCATAGACGAGCCGCATACGCAAATTACGCTTTACAAGGTGCTTGAGAAATCCTTGAGAGTGCTACATCCCGTCATGCCTTTTATAACAGAGGATATATGGCAGCGGCTTCCAAGAGAACACACGACAGTTTCGGTCATGGTTACGAAATGGCCGCACATGCAAAAAGAATTTATCGACAAGAAGGTTGACAAAGAAATGCAGCTTCTCATCGATGTCATCCAGGCAGTCAGGAATCTGAGAGCAACTTGGCGCATAGAGCACCAGAAGGAAGTTGACGTATTTATAAAAGTGAAAAATAAAAAAGTCCTCGCAGCTTTAAATACAAACGTCAAATATATAAATAAGCTTGCGCGCGTCGGCAATCTGGATGTTTCAACCAGAATTAAAAAACCCAAGCATTCGGCCGTTTCGGTTATACATGATATAGAGATATTCATTCCGCTGGAAGGCATTATTGATATCGATAAGGAAAAGAAGCGCTTGGAAGAAAAGGTTAACAATCTTCAGTCTGAACTTAAAAGGGTAGAGGGCAGATTGAAGAACAAAGGATTTATTTCTAAAGCACCGAAGGATGTTGTCCAGAAGGCAAAAGGAAGAAAAGAGCTTGTCAAAGTTGAAATAAATTCTCTTAAGAAAAACCTAAGCGCCCTATGAGAAAAATCAGGCTCCAGGTCGCTCTTTCTAAAGCCGGTATAACAAGCCGACGTAAAGCCGCCGAATTCATAGAATCCAATCGCGTAAAGGTAAACGGCAAAATCATTACAAAGAAGGGTTTCGCGGTAGATATCGCGAATGATGAAATAACGTTCAATGAAAAACGTATCTCTTTTAAAGAAAAAAAATATTATTATATTTTGAACAAACCACCCGGAGTTCTTTCAACAGCCAGAGACGAACGCGGAAGAAAAACGGTTTTCGATTATGTAAGATGGGTGGGCGCGAGGCTCTATCCTGTTGGGCGGCTCGACAAAGATACAAGAGGTCTAATTATACTGACAAACGACGGGGACTTGACGTATCGATTGACACACCCAAAATTCGAGATCGACAGGATTTACGAGGTTAAGGCAAAAGGAAGAGTAAAAGAAGAAGATTTGCTTCGTCTCGAGAAGGGTGTTCGGATCGACGGAAAATTAGCGCGGGCTCAAAAAGTCGTTCTTGAAACAAAGAATGCTAGGTTTACAACCCTCGTTCTTACGCTTCGCGAAGGAAGAAAAAGAGAGGTGCGCAGGATGCTCAAAGCCATCGGTCATAACGTGCTAGGGCTTAGACGCATAGCGTACGGGCCTTTGAGATTGGGAACTTTAGAAGAAGGCGAGGTCCGGTCTCTTTCCGAGGGTGAGCTTGCGGGGCTTAAGAAAATGTGTGGAGAGTGACTAGTATGAAATTGGATAAAAAAAGAACCCTAAAAATTATAAAAGCAGCCTTAAAAGAAGATATCGGTATCGGCGATATTACTACCGCGAATACAATTCCCAAACTCGAAAGCATAAAGGCCTCCATTGTGGTGCATGAAGACTGCGTTCTTTGCGGTATTGATATAGCGGAATGGATCATAAATACAATCGATTATAGCGTAAGATTTAAGCCGCAGTGCGAAGAAGGACAACACGTCTACGAGGGGAAAGAGATTGTTTTCCTCGAAGGACACGCGCGAGCCATGCTTTCCGCTGAAAGAACGATACTCAATTTCTTGTGTTTCTTAAGCGGAATAGCTACGAAGGTAAATAAATACGTGGAGAAGACAAAAAAATACGGCATTGAAATATATGATACCCGTAAGTCCTTCCCCCTTCTGAGGTATTTGGAGAAATACGCCGTGGAAGTGGGAGGCGGCCACAACCACAGATTCGGCCTCTGGGATCAGGTACTCGTGAAAGACAATCACATCAAGGTTGCAAAAATGGAAGGAAAAAAGGACTTTATCGGCGATATAAGGAAGAAGATTACGAAGAATATAAAAATAGAAATTGAAGTCGAGAACTTGGAGCAGTTTAAGGCCGCGTTGGGAGGGCAACCGGACATTATCATGCTTGACAACATGAGCGCAAAAGATGTAAAAGAAGCCGCCGGATTAAGGAAAAAGATAGCCTCAACAGAAAAGCCCCTTCTAGAAGTCTCAGGGGGTATAGATCTTGATAATATCGAGGAATACGCCAAGACAGGCGCAGATAGAATTTCAATAGGATCTCTCACAGACGCGGTTGAATCTGTGGACATGAGTTTGGAGATCAAATGAAGCCCAGACTTACGGGAGCGCCTGTCCACCGGAGCCGGAGCTTTACCCCCCACCACTTTCTATGCTAGGTATAAAAATGGTGAAGAATGTATTATGATAGAGACAAAGCCTTTAATAACAAGAAATTGTAATTTTAGAAAGTGGTGGGGGGTCAATTCGACCCTTCCTAGGAGAAACTCAAAGAAGATGTACTTGCGAAAATCTAAAGATTTTCACAAGTACAGGTCTCATTGAATGCGTAAATTCAAGCTCGTCAGCGAATATAAGCCCAAAGGGGATCAGCCCCAGGCTATCGATCAACTAATAGACGGCCTACAAAGAAAGAAACAGTTCCAAACACTTCTCGGCGTTACGGGCAGCGGAAAGACATATACCTTGGCCAACGTAATCGAGAAAATCAAAAAACCAACCCTTGTCATATCCCACAACAAGACCCTTGCTGCCCAGCTCTACGCCGAGTTTAGAGATTTCTTTCCCGAGAATGCCGTCGAGTATTTTGTCAGTTATTACGACTATTATCAACCCGAGGCTTACATTCCGCAAGCGGATATGTACATAGAGAAAGACGCCTCCATAAACGACGACATCGACAGGATGAGACTGAGAGCCACAAGCTCCCTCATGTCAAGAAATGACGTCATAATCATATCCAGTGTCTCATGCATATACGGACTCGGATCGCCGGAAGACTACAAAGAGCTACTTCTTATCATCAAGAGGGGCGATACGGCAACAAGAGAGGAACTCCTCAAGAAGTTAGTGGATATCCACTACGATAGAAATGATATCGAGTTCCAGCGGGGGAAATTCAGGGTAAGAGGCGATATAATAGAAATTTTTCCGGCATACTTAGAAACAGCTTACAGAGTAGAATTAGACTTTGACAAGGTCAAGACGATAAAAGAGATAGACACTCTTACCGGCAGGAGCATACGAGAGTGCGACAAAGTGGCGATTTATCCGGCAAAGCATTTTGTCACCAGAGGCGATAAGATAGAAAACGCCATAAAGTCCATTGAAAAGGAACTAAAAGAGCAGCTTGCGAAATTCAAGTCCGAGGGTAAGCTTTTGGAAGCGGAAAGGCTGGCAACGAGGACAAAATACGACATGGAGATGTTGCGGGAGCTCGGATATTGTAACGGCATAGAGAACTATTCAAGGCACTTAGCCGGAAGGGCTCCCGGCTCAAGGCCGTGGTGTCTTATTGATTATTTTCCGGACGATTTTTTGACCATTATTGACGAATCCCACGTTGCGATTCCGCAGTTAAGAGGAATGTATAACGGCGACAGGGCCCGCAAGGAAACGCTGGTTGAATACGGTTTCAGGCTGCCGAGTGCGCTTGATAATAGGCCGCTCAAATTCGAGGAATTTACAGAGGTTACAAGAGAGGTGATATTCGTTTCTGCGACTCCGACCGAGTATGAATCATCAAAGAGCGCATTTCTCGTAGAACAGGTTATACGCCCGACGGGCCTGGTTGACCCGCCTATTATCGTAAGACCTATCGAAAACCAGATAGACGATCTTATCGAAGAGATAAAACGCCGGGTCAGCAAAAAAGAAAGAACACTTGTTACGACCCTGACGAAGCGCATGGCAGAGGAACTTTCCGAGTATCTTTCGGAGATGGGCATAAGGGTTCGGTATCTTCATTCGGAAATAGACGTCATAGAAAGGGTAGAAATCCTGCGCGACCTTAGATTGAAAAAGTTCGATTGCCTTGTAGGTATAAACTTGTTAAGGGAAGGGTTGGATTTACCGGAGGTATCTTTGGTAGCGGTCCTCGACGCTGACAAGGAAGGTTTTTTAAGAAGCCGCACATCCCTTATACAGGTTGCAGGAAGGGCCGCACGGAACATAAACGGAACCGTCCTCATGTATGCGGACAACATGACAAAATCAATGAAACAGGCGATAGAAGAGACCGAAAGAAGAAGGAAACTCCAGTTTGCATTTAACAAAAAATACAACATTACTCCCGAGACTATCAAGAAAGCCGTCAAGGAAAGTATCGAGTCATACAAGAAAGCAAAAGATCTTATACAGGATGTGACAGGTGAATACGACGACGAATACGAATTAAGAAGCGTTATAAGCGACCTTGAACAAGATATGAAGGAAGCTGCCAGAAACCTGCAGTTCGAAAAGGCAATACTCTTCAGGGATCAGGTAAAAGTGCTGAATAAGAAACTAAAAAAAGCCTAAAAATGAAAAAAGACGATAAGATACTGGAATTATTCAAGAAAAATAAAGATTCCTTTCTCTCGGGCAGAGAGGTAAGCCAGTCTTTGTCGATCTCGCGGCAGGCCCTCTGGAAACACATCGAAAAATTGCGGGAACTCGGCTACACAATAGAAGCAGTTCCGCACCTCGGTTATAAGTTACTCCAGGTTCCCGACAAAACACTCGTTTCCGAGATAAAGTGGAATTTAAAGACAAAAATCATAGGAAGCGAGATTCATTACTACGAGACGGTCGGGTCTACCAATAACATCGCTTATGAACTGGCAACGGAAGGCGCGCGGGAAGGAACGGTTGTCATTGCCGACGAGCAGACTAAAGGAAAGGGGCGGCTCGGCAGGGAGTGGGTTTCTCCTTCCGAAGGAGGCGTTTATATTTCCTGCGTTTTGCGCCCCGATATTCTGCCGAACGAAGTCCCGAAGATTACGCTCGTCGCGGCTGTAAGCGCCGTAAAAACCATTCGCCAATTTTCCGGGCTCAAAGCCCTTATAAGGTGGCCTAATGATATTCTGATCTCAGATAGAAAGGCAGGCGGCATACTTGTCGAATTAAAAGCAGAGATAGACAGGATAAATTTTGCGATACTAGGAATAGGTTTAAATATCAATACCTCACGGAGACTACTTCCAAAGGGAGCTACCTCCATTAAGGAAGAAAGCAAATCCTCCTCTGATTTCTCAAGAGTGGAATTCGTGAAAGTATTGTTTAAAGTACTGGAAAAAGAATATTTAAAGTTTAAGGAAGACGGATTCCGAGCCATAAGGAACGATCTAAAAAGCTATTCCTGTACTTTAGGTAGATTCGTTAGCATAACAATAAGCGGCAAAAGAAAATTTCACGGCAAAGCGGTCGATATTGACAAAAACGGCGCGCTCGTAATAAGACTGGAAAACGGATCACATGAGACATTCTTAACCGGCGACGTTACATTAATACGATAGCAGAAGTAAAATCAAAAAGCAAAAATCAAATATCAAAAACGCAAATTAAAAGTCAAAAATATTTTTAAGTTTCTAATATATATCTTTGATTTTTGATATTTGATATTTAATCTTTCACGGGGGATCTTTCACGGGGGAAAGGTAAAAATATGTTATTAGCAGTTGACATAGGAAATACCAATATCAATTTTGGTTTGATAAGTAAATCCGGAAGGATAGCCCGGCGGCATTCTCAGCCGACTAAAAAGTTAAACCTGAGTCGAATTATAAATATAATTAAGAAAGACAAAACTATAGACGCGATTTATATGGTATCCGTGGTTCCCGGGCTTACAAAAGGGATTAAAAAGAAACTTAAAAGAAGCTTTAAGAATGCAAAAATATTCGTAATCGGCAGTAATCTGAAGGTTCCTATTAAATGCGAATATAAAAAGAGAGAAATAGGTCAGGACAGGCTCATCACCGCTTTTGCGGCCAAATCGCTCTACGGTTTACCTATATTAATAATAGACTTCGGAACAGCCGTTACCTTTGATGTTGTTTCCAAAAAAAGCGCATATCTCGGCGGCTTAATTGTACCCGGCATAAAGATGTCTCTGGACTCTCTATCTGAGGGGACGGCGTTGCTTCCCAAGACATATCTTAAGAAAACGCGTTCCCTCATAGGAAAAAATACAACAACGAGCATAAGAGGGGGAATGATTTACGGCTACAGCGCCTTATGCGAAGGTTTAATAGCGCAATTCAGGAATAAACTCGGCAGGAATATAAAAATAGTTGCCACGGGAGGCGATGCCCCTCTCATAAGTAGATATACCCCTTCCATGAAAAAGGTTGATTTAGACCTCTCCTTAAAAGGCCTCTACCTACTTTCAAAAGTGTGAACACATCTAGTGTAATCTATACGTTTATTTATTAAACAAAATCTGTATAATCATTTTTTGTAAAGAGATTGCTGAAAAAACCTTAATAAAACAGCAATCTCTGATTAAAAGATTAAAATAGATTACACAGATTAAATTTATCGTCGAGAAAATCTATGTAATCTTTTCTAAAATCTGTGCAATCAGAGGTCGCTGTAGAATTTTAGGAGTTTTTCAGCGACCTTGTAAAAAATGCTTGACAAAAAACAGCATTCTTGTATAATAAACAATTTGTTAGCACTCTTTAGTGTAGAGTGCTAATTTTTACTTTTAACGATTAAACAGTTGAAAAAGGAGGTACGAATATGAAAGTGCAACCGCTGGGAGACCGAATTTTAGTCGAAGTACTTGAAGCCAAAGAAAAGACAAAAGGCGGCATCGTTCTTCCCGATACGGCCAAGGAAAAACCACAGGAAGCAAAGGTTGTTGCCGTCGGAAAAGGAAGAATCAAAGAAGACGGAAAAGTGGTCCCGTTAGAAGTAAAAGCGGGAGATAAGATTTTGTTCGGAAAGTATTCCGGAACAGAAATTACCATTGACGAAAACGAATACATGATTTTAAAAGAAGAAGACGTATTGGCTATTGTAAAATAAGGAGGAAAAAAATGGCAAAACAATTATCATTCTCAGAAGATGCCAGACGCGCCATAATGAAAGGCGTCGAGCAGCTAAGCAGGGCAGTAAAGATTACGCTGGGACCCAAAGGACGAAATGTCGTATTGGATAAAAAATTCGGTTCTCCTACCGTAACAAAAGACGGCGTGACGGTCGCGAAAGAAATCGAACTCAAGGAACCGTACGAAAATATGGGCGCTCAGATGGTTAAAGAGGTTGCGGAAAAGACCTCTGAAAATGCCGGTGACGGTACCACAACCGCCACAATCTTAGCTGAATGCATTTTGAAGGAAGGCTTGAAAAATGTAACAGCCGGTTCAAATCCGATGGCGCTGAAGCGCGGTATTGACAAGGCTGTGGAAAAAGTAGTAGGCGAACTTAAAAAATTTTCCAAACCCATAAAAGACAGCAAAAAAGAAATCTCGCAGGTTGCCGCCATCGCGGCTAACAGCGATCCTTCTATCGGCGATAAGATTGCCGACGCAATGGAAAAAGTCGGTAAAGACGGTGTAATTACCGTCGAAGAAGCAAAATCCGTCGAGACAACGACCAAGGTTGTCGAGGGAATGCAATTTGATCAGGGTTATCTCTCGCCATATTTCGTAACCGACGCGGAAAGAATGGAAACCGTGCTCGAAAAACCTTATATCCTCATTTTTGAGAAAAAGATCTCAAGTATGCGCGATATGATACCGCTTTTGGAGCAGATAGCAAAAACAGGAAGCCCCCTCCTTATCGTATCAGAGGAGACAGACGGAGAGGCGCTTGCTACGCTTGTTGTTAACAAGATACGCGGAACTCTTTCCTGCTGTGCGGTAAAAGCCCCCGGCTACGGCGATCGCAGAAAAGCAATGCTCGAGGACATAGCATTGCTAACAGGCGGCAAAGCCATAACCGAGGACTTGGGCATAAAACTTGAAAATGTCAAATTGGATGACCTGGGTCAGGCAAAAAGGATAACCGTCGATAAAGAGAACACCACGATTATCGAGGGCTCCGGCAAGCAGTCTGCAATAAACGGGAGAATTGCCCAGATAAAAAAGCAAATCGAGGACAGTGATTCCGATTACGACAAGGAAAAACTGCAGGAACGCCTTGCAAAACTCTCCGGAGGAGTAGCGATTATAAACGTAGGAGCAGCGACAGAAACAGAGATGAAAGAGAAGAAAGCGCGCGTCGAGGACGCTCTTCATGCCACACGAGCGGCAGTCGAAGAAGGCATTGTTCCCGGCGGAGGGATCGCACTTCTCAGATGCAAAAAAGCGCTTGACGATCTTAAAGCCGAAGGCGACGAGATCGTTGGCATATCAATCATAAAAAGAGCACTCGAAGAGCCGATAAGACAAATCGTCGAGAACGCGGGCCAGGAAGGTTCTGTAGTCGTTCAGAAGGTGTTAATGGAAAAGGCAGCTGTCGGGTATAATGCGGAAAACGGAAAATTCGAGGATTTAGTCCAGGCAGGCATTATTGATCCGACAAAGGTTACCAGAAGCGCTCTTCAGAACGCATCGAGTATCGCGGGATTAATGCTTACAACGGAAGCCCTCGTAAGCGACATACCGGAAGAGGAAAAGCAACCGGCGATGCCAGGCGGCATGCCACCTGGTGGCGGCATGGGCGGAATGTACTAAAAAGCTCTAAGCCATAAACAGCAAGCCGAATGGGGCGAGGTTAAAAACCTTGCCCCATTTTTTTATCCTCCTTTATTATTGACAAAATATCTTTATAATAGTATCATAACTCTACAATAAACTGTATAAACTGTAAGGTGCGATTTGTCGTTAGTAGTTAAAAAATAAGGAGTTAGAAGGAGTACCTCATGGCGCAATTTTATATCGGAGTGGATAGAAAAGCGAGGCGCTGTTACGGTTTTGACGAGGTGGCGCTCGTTCCTGGCAATGTGACAATTAATCCCGCCGAAGTCGATCCTTCCTTTGAATTTAGCGGGAAAAGATACAAAGTCCCCATTATGGCATCCGCGATGGACGGCGTTGTCGATGTCAATTTTGCCATTGCAATGGGCAAGCTCGGAGGAATCGCTGTCTTGAATCTCGAAGGAGTCCAAACGCGTTACGATAATCCGGAAGGAGTACTGGATAAGATCGCAAACGCTACTGCGTGGGAAGCGACCAAGCTCACCCAGTCAGTTTATGCCCCTCCGATAAAAGAAAAACTTATATCGAAGCGGATAAAGGAAATTAAAAAAGCAAGAGTTCCCGCCATAGTAAGTTCGATTCCGCAAAAAGCGGAAAGATTCGGCAAAATGGCCGAAGAAGCCGGTTGCGACATATTTGTAATTCAGGCTACCGTTACCACGCGAAAACACATATCAAAGCAGTATAAAGCTGTGGATCTCAAGAAATTGTGCAAATCACTCAAGATACCGGTTATAATCGGGAACTGCGTAACTTATGATGTCGCATTGGAACTTATGGATACCGGATGCAGTGGTCTTTTGATAGGAATTGGTCCGGGAACCGCCTGCACGACAAGAGGGGTTTTGGGAATAGGCGTGCCGCAGGTAACCGCAACTACGGATTGCGTGGCAGCAAGGAATAACTTTTTCAAGAAAAAGAAAAGATATGTTTCGGTAATAACAGACGGTGGCATGTCCACCGGCGGAGACGTATGCAAGGCTTTCGCCTGCGGAGCGGATGCCGTCATGCTTGGAAACGCGTTCGCGAGAGCCAAAGAAGCCCCTGGAAGGGGTTACCACTGGGGGATGGCGACTCCTCATCCGAATTTACCCCGTGGCACGCGGATTAAAGTAGGCACATCGGGGACGCTTTCAGAAATTCTATTCGGGCCTGCGCGGACAGACGACGGAACACAAAACCTCGTGGGTGCCCTCATGACCAGCATGGGAAACCTCGGCGCGCGTAACCTAAAAGAAATGCATTCGGTAGAAATCATTATAGCCCCTTCCATACAGACAGAGGGGAAAGTCTTCCAGGCGGCGCAGCGCGTCGGAATGGGAAAATGAAATGAGGCCATGACCCCGAAGTTTCGGGGTCATATGGCCGAATTTCATCCCGAACCCCGCCAAAGGGCGGGGCGAGGGATCTCAACTAGAGATTGCTTCGGCATTGACATCTTTGATGTCAATGCCGAAGCAATGACGAATAAAATGAAACACTCGGATTTCGTACACTTACACGTACATACCCAGTACAGCCTTCTGGACGGGGCTTGCAGGTTGCAAGACCTGGTGAATATCACCGCGGCTTTGAAAATGCCTGCCTGCGCCATGACGGATCACGGCAACATGTTTGGCACGATCGAATTTTATCAAAAGGCGCAAGATAAAGGCATCAAGCCCATCATCGGTTCCGAAGTTTATATCGCGCCCGAGAGCCGTTTCGAAAAATCAAGCCACGGAATTCAGGAAGCATCGTTTCACCTCGTTTTACTGGCAAAAGATGAAGTCGGATATAAAAACCTCATGAAATTGGTCTCCATCGGGTATCTGGAGGGTTTTTACTACAGGCCGAGAATAGACAAAGAGGTACTCGCAAGGCATAATGACGGGCTCATAGGTTTTTCGGCTTGCCTGAAGGGAGAAATCCCGCATCTTATTCTTTCCGGAGAAATAGATAAAGCCAGAAAAACAGCCGATCAGTATCGACATATTTTTGGCAAAGAAAATTTCTATCTGGAACTTCAGGACAACGGGATAGATGATCAGGCAAAAGTAAACAAGGCGATTATAAAAATCTCAAAAGACCTCGACATTCCGCTGGTTGCAACAAACGACGTGCACTATATTTACAAGGATGATGCAAGAGCCCACGAAGCACTTCTCTCTATTCAAACACAAACAACCCTAGATGATCCAAGCCGTATGAGAATGCAGACAGACGAGTTTTATTTCAAACCGCCCGAAACCATGAAGAAGGCATTCCGCGATATAGCACCATCCGCAATAAGCAACACAATGGAAATAGCCGAGAAGTGTAACGTAGAACTTGATTTCAGTAAGATTCACCTCCCGCAATACAACCCGCCCGAAGGCATAACGCGCGAGAAATATCTGGAAAAGTTAGTTTACGAAGGACTAAAAAATAAATACGAGAAAATCGATAAAGTGGTCGAAGACAGGGTAGGGCACGAATTGCAGATTATAAAGAACAGCGGTTATACAAGTTACTTTCTCATAGCGTGGGATTTTGTGAATTTCGCTAAAGGTAGAAACATACCCGTCGGCCCAGGAAGGGGTTCGGCTGCGGGAAGCGTTGTCAGTTACTCGCTCGGCATTACGGACGTAGATCCGCTACGCTACGGGCTGATCTTTGAGAGGTTTTTAAATCCGGAAAGAATCAGCATGCCCGATATCGACATTGACTTCTGCTACGAACGCAGAAACGAAGTCATCGATTACGTCATAAACAAATATTCCAAAAGCAACGTCGCACAAATCATTACTTTCGGAACAATGATGGCCAAGGGCGTTGTGCGTGACGTTGCCAGAGTCATGGGCATGCCGTATGCCGAAGCCGATAAGATCGCCAAACTCATACCCAACGAACTGAACATAACCCTGGAACACGCCTTAAAGGTAGAACCAGAACTTGAAAATTTATATAAAAGTAACCCCAGTATTACCAAGCTCATCGATATATCGATGAAACTCGAAAGGTTAACGCGCCACGCCTCCACGCACGCCGCAGGAGTAGTTATAAGCCAGGAGGATCTGACAAATTACGTGCCGCTTTTCAAAACCAACGACGGCCAGATTACGACCGGCTTTCCAATGACGTCTCTGGAAAAAATAGGGCTCCTGAAAATGGATTTTCTGGGGCTTAAAACATTAACCGTCATAAACGAGACGGTAAAAATAGTGAAAAGAACAAGAGACATCGACATTGACATCGAAAAGATAAATCTCGATGATAAAAAGACATTCGAGCTTTTAACCAAAGCCGAATCCATAGGCATATTTCAGTTAGAAAGTTCGGGCATGCGCGACCTCTTAAAAAAGCTTAAACCGGAAAGATTCGAAGAAGCAATAGCACTTCTGGCGCTCTTCCGGCCCGGCCCGATAGGAAGCGGGATGCTTGATGACTTTATCGGAAGAAAGCATAAAAGAATAGATATAAGATACGACCATCCGTTACTGGAACCCATACTTAAGGAGACACACGGTATTATAGTATATCAGGAGCAGGTCATGAAAATCGCTTCGGACCTGGCAGGATTCAGCCTGGCCGAAGCGGATACGTTAAGGCGCGCAATCAGCAAGAAAACGCCCGAGATCATGGCCGAAGCCAGGCACAATTTTGTAAATGGCGCCTTAAAAAAAGGCATCGACAAAGATACAGCGAATAAGATATTCAATCAAATAGAGTACTTCGCGGGTTACGGATTCAATAAATCTCACAGCACGGCTTACGCCATGATAAGCTATAGAACCGCCTACCTCAAGGCGAATTTCCCGGTCGAGTTCATGACGGCGCTGCTTACAAGTGAACGCGACAACACGGATAAAGTTGCTTTGTATATAAACGAAGCCATAAGGATGGGCATAAAGGTTCTGCCTCCGGACGTAGACGAAAGCTTTGCCAATTTTACTGTTGTTGAAGAAGGAATACGTTTTGGCCTGGCAGCCGTAAAAAACATTGGTCAAAGCGCCATAGATTCGATTATTACTTCAAGAACTAAATTCGGCAAGTTTAAATCCATCTATGATTTTACACAAAGGGTGGATTCGCGTCTTGTCAACAGAAGAGTCGTAGAAAGCCTTATCAAATGCGGCGCTTTTGATTCACTCAAACTGCACCGCTCGCAGCAGCTGGCAATATTGGACAAGGCCCTCGAGATCGCCGGCGGGGTCCAGAAGGATAAACTAAACGGCCAATATTCTTTCTTCGATACCTTTGACATGCAGGAAAGCTTCCAGAAAACTTTTCATGAAATTCCCGATATTCCCGAATGGACGGAGAGCCAGCTTCTTTCTTATGAGAAGGAAATGCTCGGTTTCTATATTACGAAGCACCCCTTGGCTCGTTTTGAAAAATTGTTAAACAACTATTCCTCTTCTTCCATCGCAAACCTTAGCACTCTAAGAGACGGTGAGGAAATGCGTTTGGGCGGGATAATAAGCAAGGCAAAGATTACGACGACCCGAAGAACACAAGAGAAAATGGCCATAGTGAACCTGGAAGATTTAACAGGTACTGTGGAGACCTTGGTCTTTCCAAGGACCTTCCAGAAATTCTCAAATCTTGTGAGGGTTGATTCCATGGTATTCATAACCGGCAAATTAAGCCTGAGGGATGAAGAACCGAAGCTTCTTGCGGACGAGATTATTCCTTTGGAAGAGGTAAAATCAAAATTCACTAAAGCAATATTAATAGACCTCTCAACCCCAGGACTTGAGAAACCCGTGCTTGATACCCTAAAGGACATACTCACCCGGCATCGCGGAAAGATTCCGGTTCTTTTGAATTTCCAACAGCCCACGGGCAGAAAGGTCAGTATATCGGCGGGCAAGAATTACGCTGTAAAACTCGATGAGGTCTTATTCGAAGAAATCGAGAACCTGTGCGGAAACGACAGCATACGGTTTAAAACATAAGTAAAAATGGTAGATAAAAAATTAGAAGAAAATATAAAAAAGACGAAAGAATTCATCGAGATATGGAATAAGTTTCACCGTATTTTCAAAAATGCAATTTCCGAGAATCATCTTACGGAAGGTAAAGAAAAGGAATTTTTATCCATAAAAAGTCTCGTGAACTCCCGCTACGAGGATCTCATGGATTCTTTGGAAGTGAAGCCGCTTGGGCGGTTCATAATAAGCCCGTTCGTATACAATGTCCTGTCGCTTGAAAAGCTTTCTATCATGTCAGACGAAAAGCTAAAAATTGTCGATAAAGACTGGAAGGAATCCTCGAAATTTTTGGATTCATTATTCAATAGACTGGAAAGAAAAAAAAGGCGCATAGAAGGTTTTAACAGATTCTTTTTTGTGCTTAAAAAAGGAATAACAAAGCTTAGATAGACAAGGGGGTAGGAGATGACGAAAAAAGAGATAGTAACAAAAATCGCCGACCAGACGGATATAAAGCAGATCGATGTTAAAAAAGTTGTCCAGATGGCGCTGGACATAATCGTAGAAAGCTTGTCTGGTGGCGAAACGGTGGAACTTCGCAATTTCGGGATTTTCAAGGTAAAATCCAGAAAGGCAAGACTCGGCAGAAACCCAAAGACCGGGGAAAGCGTCCAGATACCGGAGAAGAAGGCAGTCACATTTAAAGCCGGGCTCGTTATGAAGGATAAGGCTAAATAGCGATAAGCCAAAGAGGTAAGACGTGAAGTACAAATCAATAAGAGGAATGGAGGATATACTTCCCGGGGATATCGGGGCGTGGCAGAAATTGGAAAATACGGCGCGTAAGATCCTGGAATCTTACGGCTATCGAGAGATAAGAACGCCGATTCTCGAAGACACCTCTCTTTTTGAGCGCAGCATAGGCGAATCTACCGATATCGTAACGAAAGAAATGTACACCTTTAAAGACAGAAAAGGCCGCTCTTTAACCCTGCGGCCCGAAGGCACAGCACCCATTGTGAGATCCTACATAGAGCATGCCCTTGATAAGATTTCGCCGGAATTAAGATTATATTACATGGGACCCATGTTTAGAAGCGAAAGACCCCAGAAGGGCCGCTCGAGACAGTTTTACCAGATAGGTGTGGAAGTTATCGGAACAAGATCACCGTTCGCGGATGCCGAGATCATTGCGCAGCTTGATAAAATGTTGAAGAGTTTCGGATTGGAAGATTTTACCATAAAGTTAAACAGCCTCGGTTGCATGGCCGATAAGGCTGAATTTGCCGGCAAGTTAAAAAAGTATCTGGAAGATAGAAAAAAACGGTTATGCGGGGATTGTAAAAAGAGAATAAAAAAGAATGTTTTAAGGGTATTGGATTGCAAAAACGAATGCTGTGTCCAGGTAGCGAGAGAAGCCCCGAATCTCATCGATAGCTTGTGTGCTTCCTGCAAGGAACATTTTGAAAAACTAAAAGGCATCTTAAGCACCACAAAGACTAAATTCGTTGAAACAAAAAACCTTGTAAGAGGCCTGGATTATTATACGGGGACAGTTTTTGAAATCACGCATTCGGCACTGGGCGGGCAGGATGCGATAGGTGCAGGTGGAAGGTACGATAATCTCGTGAAAGATTTTGGCGGGCCAAGTCTCGGTGCCGTAGGATACGCCCTGGGTATAGAGAGAATCATAATAGCGCTAAAAGCCAAAGGCCAGGCCAAGAGTGCTGAAACAACAAAAATATTATACGTAGCCACCATGGGCGATAAGGCGAAAATCGAAGGCATGAAAATAGCCGAAGAAATAAGAAGGGAATGCGGTTTGCGGGTTCTTACGGATTTGAAAGAGGCGTCTCTTAAATCGCAAATGAGAACGGCCGATAAAAATAATGCCAAGATCGTAATAATTATAGGAGAAGACGAACTTAAAGAAGGTAAAGCCGTTATACGCGATATGGCTCGGAAAGAACAAAAATCCGTAAATATTAATAGTGTTGTAGAAGAAGTTAAAAAAGGAGCCATATGCTAAGGACACATACCTGCGGCGAACTTAATGCAAAACAAATCGCGAAAGAGGTTAGCCTTGCCGGGTGGGTGCATAAAAGGCGTGACCACGGCGAGATCATATTTATCGACGTAAGAGACGCTTACGGCGTAACGCAACTCGTATTCGACCCCAAAGAGAATCGCCAGATGCACAAAAAGGCGCACGAACTAAAAAGCGAATATGTAATACGGGCAAAAGGCGTTGTCCGCAAAAGACCGGACGGTACGGTAAATACCAAGATCCCGACAGGCGAAGTAGAGATCCTTGTAAGTGCACTTCTTATTTTAAACCCGTCAGAGACCCCGCCTTTTGAGATAGATGACAGCATCGCGGTTTCAGATGAGATGCGGCTTAAATACCGATATATAGATTTACGAAGGCCCCGCATGCAGAAGAACATGCGCCTCCGGCACAAAACAAACACTTCCATAAGGAATTTCCTCGAAAAGAGAAATTTCGTGGAAATAGAAACCCCTTTTCTTACACGTTCAACACCGGAGGGGGCGCGCGATTACCTCGTTCCTTCAAGGCTTAACATAGGTAAATTCTACGCCCTGCCGCAGTCACCCCAGCTTTTTAAACAGATCCTCATGGTTTCGGGGTTTGACAGATACTTCCAGATAGCGCGTTGCTTCAGGGATGAGGATTTAAGAAAAGATAGACAACCGGAATTTACGCAACTCGATCTTGAAATGAGTTTCGTGGATGAAAACGACATATTCGCACTTTCTGAAGGGCTGATGAAGGCAATATTTAAAGAAGTATCGGGCATCGATATCCCGACTCCGTTTACGAGGCTTATGTACCATGAAGCGATGGAACGATTTGGCACTGATAAGCCAGATGCAAGATTCGGCATGGAACTTGCCAACCTCTCGGAAGTACTTAAGAATACAAAATTTAACGTATTTAAGAAGACCCTTGAAAAGGAAGGAAGCATTTATGCGATAAATGCGAAAGGCTACGCCAAAATCAGCCGTTCAAAACTGGATGGTTTTATAGCAAAAGCCAAAGATTTAGGGGCGATGGGGCTTGCTTATTTCAAATGCGAGAATGCCAAGCTTTCGTCCAACATCGATAAGTTCTTTGAGAAGAATGAGCTCGATTCAATAAAGAATAAAACCCGCGCCGAGGAAAATGACCTTGTGCTTATCGTGGCGGACAAAAAAAGTATTGCCCAGAGCGTATTGGGAAGCATGAGACTGGAGATTGCAGCCGAGAGTGGTATCATAGATGATAAAAAAATCAATTTCTTCTGGATAACGGATTTCCCGCTTTTTAAATATAACGAAGAAGAGAAAAGATGGGAATCAGAGCATCACCCCTTTACGGCCTGCAAGGAAGAAGACATTAAACTTTTAGACGGCAAGAATCTCGAGAAGATCCATGCGCGTTCCTACGATCTTGTAATAAACGGGCAAGAAATTGCATCGGGAAGCATAAGAATTCATAAAAGGGATTTTCAAGAAAAGATTTTTAAGACCATAGGAATCGGCGTCGCCGAGGCAAAGAAGCGTTTCGGATTTCTTATTGAGGCTTTTAAATACGGCGCACCGCCGCACGGCGGAATAGCCTTCGGTCTGGACAGGTTCGTTACTATTTTTACGAAATCCAGCACAATACGTGATGTAATAGCTTTTCCGAAGACGCAGAAGGCGATAGGCCTTATGACAGGTGCGCCTTCGGACGTTGACGATAAACAACTCAAAGAGCTACATATTAAAAAGGTAAAGTAAGAAGGAGGAGTCATGAAATTTTTATTAGTTGCGATTTTATTAGTAAGCATAACCTTAACTGGTTGCTCAAATGTAAAGACGTACACTTTTACAAAAGACAGAGTTGACCAAACACGGGAAGGTAATAGGGGATATATATTGGGCACACCTCCGCCTGCACCAATAGAAGAGGGGACCCCAAAGAGAACTATGATAGGCATAGATATAGAAATCCCTATTTTACCCGGTGAAAAAGTAAAAACTTTACCAAAAAGAAGTACCATTGATGACCAAATCGGATATGTTGCAGAAGACCAAGGACCAGTCGCTGGTGAAAATTCTGCAAGAATAAATTTTGAACCAAAAAAAGAAGCCGAAGAAAGCGAAGAAGAGTGGATTAAATAGGAATGGAAAAGGATATACGGCTAAACAATGACTCGGAGGCACGCAGCCTCTTAGGGAAACACGACGAGAACATGAAACTGATCGAAAAATCTTTCGGTATCGATTCGGTATTACGCTCGGGTATATTGCGATTAACTGGCGAGGACGATAACGTTGAAAAGGCTGCGCGTGTCATAGAAGAACTCCTCATAATTATTCGCGAAGGAGTCCTCATTAAAAAACACGATCTTAGCTATGCCGTAAAAGCCATAAGGGAGGACAAGAAATTAAAGCTGCACGACATTTATTTAGAGAGAATAGAAGTTTCATCCAAAAGGCTCTACGTCACCCCGAAGAGTAAGGGCCAGAAGGCCTATGTAGACGCCATCCGAAAGCACGACATAGTATTTTGTATAGGCCCTGCAGGCACGGGTAAGACCTATCTTGCCATGGCCATGGCCGTTAATGCCTTGAAGAAGAAAATTGTAAGTAGAATCATCTTGGCAAGGCCAGCAGTGGAGGCAGGGGAAAGCCTCGGCTATCTTCCGGGTGATTTACACGATAAAGTAGGTCCTTATCTCAAACCCATGTACGATGCGCTATACGATATGGTAGAAAGCGATATGATACACGATTACCTCCAGCGGGGAATTATCGAGGTTGTCCCGCTTGCTTACATGAGAGGAAGAACGCTGAATGATTCCTTTATTATTCTGGACGAAGCCCAGAATTCAACACCGGAACAGATGAAGATGTTTCTCACGCGTCTGGGATTCGACTCGAAAACGGTTATCACGGGTGACATAACCCAGAGCGATTTACCTAAAGGCAGGACCTCGGGTCTTGTAGAGGCCCAGTCTATTTTAGACGGGATAGAAGGTATAAAATTTGTTTATCTGAAAGGCGAAGACGTCGTAAGACACGAACTTGTGCAGGAAATTATAAAAGCATATGCAGTTTCCAAAAAGTAAGCGAATAGAGAGCATTAATAAAAGCAAGTATTTTTATCCCTCCGTCATTGTTATAGTGTTTTGTCTTGCTTCCTTGGCCATACTGTACATAGGAAGCGCACCGGCACTCTCCCAGCTTAAAGAAGGCGACATATCGCTCCGAACGGTCTACGCGCCATACAACTTTACATATCCCACAAGCATTGACGAAGAGGAGACGCAAAAGATTCGCGCAGAGTTTGAATCCAAGGTCGCACCCGTTTACGATATCGATAGCTCCGTACAGAAAAACGCATTTGAAAAAATAGACAATTTCTTTGAAAGCGTAAAAGAATCCAAGCATACCCCCACCCTCACCGATAAGGAGAAAGTTGGTATTCTAAAAACAAAAACAAATTTCATGCTATCCGATAAGGATTTATCGAGATTCATAAAGCTAAAAAATCCGGGCAGGATTCAAAAACTTTCAAAGGATGCGCTGGAAAACGCCTATCTCGCCGGTATAGTCAACGCAAAAGATAAAACAAAGCTTATACATAGCAAAGTCAAAAAAGTTTCGGTGCGAAACCCACAATTCAAAATAGAACGCATGATTGCCCCGAAAGAACTTATCGATGAAAAAGAGGCAAGAAAAGTCGTTCACAACACCCTAGAAAGACTGATTACACAAGACAGGGCAACGAGAGTCACAGTTTATGATCTCATCAAGAACGAGGTAGTAAAAAATGCATCATTTAATGAGAAAGAAACCTCAAGCAGGAAAGCAAAAACAAGAAGCGAAGTTCCTCCCGTCTACAGGAGAAAGACGGTAAAGAAAAACGAACTTATTGTTGAAAAAGGCAAGAAGCTCACAAAAGACGACATAATCAAACTTACTCAAATAACGCGTATACACGCCATCGTTAACAGGACATCGTACCTCTCGGGCCTCTTTATTCTTCTTGTGGGGCTTATTCTGGTCGTCGTGGTATATCTGGGGTGGTCTGAAAAAAAACTTATCCAGATGCCCAAAAATGCGCTGCTTATCAGCATAAATGCATTTCTGGCTATTTTGGTTTCACTTGTAATTATACAATCGCAGCTTGCACCGTATCTTATTCCGCTAGCCAGCATAAGCATGATCTTGGTTCTTCTTCTCTCTAATAACATTGCCTTTATCATGAGTTTGGTGCTAAGTGTGTACATAGGTTTTCTATCAGGCGGCAAGCTCGGTTTATCGGTTATGCTTTTTCTGGGCAGCATTGCAGGCATTTATGCTGTCCGCGGAGCAAAGAAGCGCTCACAGATATTTCTTGCGGGTTTTGCCGTATCCATAGTAAATTTCTGCGCAATAACAGGCATAAGCCTTCTTGACAATCTAGGAAAAGAAGCAATTTTCAGAGAAGGCCTATACGGAATAGCAAACGGAATTATTTCAAGTTTCATAGTTATAGGGCTTCTGCCGGTTTTTGAGTATACTTTTAATCTTATTACCAACGTAACGCTTCTGGAGCTTTCGGATTCAAGCAATCCGCTTTTAAAAGAACTGACGATCAAGGCACCAGGCACGTATCACCACAGCATTCTGGTCGGTAACCTGGCGGAAGAAGCGTGCAGTGCAATCGGTACAAACGCGCTTCTTGCCAGGGTCGGGGCTTACTATCACGATATAGGCAAGGCGGAGAAAGCGGAGTATTTTGTGGAAAACGAGGTCAGCACGCGCTCAAAGCACGAAAAACTTACCCCTTCGATGAGCGCACTGATTATTACCAATCACACAAAGGACGGGGTTGAACTTGCCAAAAAACACAAGTTAAACAATGCCATCATAGACTTTATCAGCCAACACCACGGTACAAGCCTCATCTATTATTTTTACCAGAAAGCGCTTGAGAAAGTAAAATCCGAAGACGAGCTAAAAGAGGCAGAATTCCGGTATCCCGGGCCAAAGCCCCAGACAAAGGAAGCGGCCGTTGTCCTTCTGGCGGACTCTGTCGAGGCTTCCTCGCGCATGTTAAGCGACCCGACGCCTGCGCGCATCAGGGGCCTCGTACAGAAGATAATCAATAATAAATTTATCGACGGGCAATTAGACGAATGTGATCTTACCCTGAAGGACTTGAATAAGATCTCGGAAAGCTTTGTAAGGGTGCTGACAGGCGTATTTCATACGCGCTTGAAATACCCGGATGTAAAACCGAAAAAAGAAAAAAAGAATGCCTCTAAGAATAAGAGTAAAGAATCTAAATAAGAGAAGAAGAATAAATTATAAGAGTATAGAAAAAGTTGCTTTGCATGTTATTAGAAGTTTCAAAAAGGCCGACGCGCTCGTTGATATAACGTTTTTAAGCAACGGAAGGATAAAAACACTCAATGGAAAATACATGCACAGGAACAAGCCGACAGACGTTATTTCGTTTTCACTAGAAGAGAAATCTCCCCTGGCAAAGAAGAGACTCGTTGGCGACATTTACATCTCGTCCGACATGGCCGATAGCAACGCAAGGCGTTTCAATACGAGCTTCCATAAAGAGCTAGCTCTTTATGTTGTACACGGCGTATTGCATGTTCTCGGTTTCGGCGATAAAACAAAAAAAGAGAAGATTAGGATAAGAAAATTAGAGGAAAAATTTCTTACGAAAGCGAGCAATCTTTGATTTTTTCCGCCCGAGGCGCCTGCCTGCCGGTCAGGCAGGGATCCGTCTTTGGCGGAGATTTTTAATTTTTAATTTTAATTATTATGTCACCTCGAAAGCTTGTTAAAAGTCTAAATTCCGCTGCAGGTGGGCTCATTTATGTTCTGAGAACCCAGCGCAACATGCGGTTACATTTTCTTTTTGCGCTTTTGGTTCTTGTTCTCGGAGCTTACCTCA
>JADHYN010000019.1 GCA_016782425.1 Candidatus Omnitrophota bacterium | reverse complement strand
AAGTCCTTGCGGAGCGTTGGAGGAGGGAATATAATACGTTTAGACCGCACAGCTCATTAGGCTATAAAACGCCCGTTCCAGAGACAATATTGTGCCCAGCTCTCTCTTAAGAAGTGGTACAACTATTGGGGGCAGGCCAGTCAGAAACAAAATAATAGCTCTGCTTGCTCCAAAAGACCAAAATAAAAATTTAATCTTTACGACTTCATAGTTTTGTGCAGTAAAAATTACCGCAATTAATAGCAGGATTAATATTAATACCATTTTCCAGTTCATTTAATTCTCCTTTCCTTGTAAAGGGTTATTGCACATATTATTATACCCTTAGCAGTTTAGGTTATCAAGAGAAGTGTAACTATAGAATTTTGGACATAGCTAGTCATAGGAAAACCTTTATTGTATTCTTAATTTTAAGGGGTACGATTTGGTGTCCAAATAGTGTCCAGTACAGGTCCGCATAGACCGTTTTCCACCGTTGTCCACAGTAGTCAAATTTTGACGTAAGTCCTTATAGATTAACGTAATAGGTTGGATTTGTTGAAGTCGCAAGAGATTTGGCGTCAGCCAAGGGGTACGCGAAAGCGTTTCGGGACTATTAGATTTTCTCTTTAGGTGGGCATTGTTTGGGCACTAAAAAAATATGTTGTAAAGAATCGGGGGATTTATCCGTTATACTTTTAATTTAACACTGTCGTTTTTAAGATAAAATGCGTCGCTCCAATTGTAGGAAGTTTCGAGAAGTAGCACTGTCTGAATTAGGGCAAGATGTGAATAACCTTGCGGAAAATTGCCTGTTAGGCGCCCGGTTGCTACTTCTATATCTTCTGAATATAAGCCGAATTTGTTTGTGCGAAGCAGAATATCTTGAAACATCGCCTTGGCTTTTTTTTCTTCATTGATCAAATACAGGGCATTTATCATCCAGAATGTGCACACTATAAAGGCGTTTTCAGGCAATCCAAGCTCATCTTCTTCTATGTAGCGAAAAGTAAAACCATCTTTAACAAGGCTTTTGTAGGTCTGGCGAACAGTGCTTATCATCTTCGCATCAGTTCTTTCCAAAAAACCATAGTGAAGCATCAGGAGATTCGAGGCATCCAGGGCATCTGATCCATAATACATTGTAAATGACTTTAGTTTTTCGTTCCAGCCATTTTTCATTATATCCTTCTTTATAATATCGGCTACCTCCAGCCATTTTTGCGCATAGCCGGGCTTTCCTATAAATTGTGCGATTTTAGCAGCCCTGTCCATGGCAACCCAGTTCATCATTTTTGAATGCACATAATGCCGGAGCGGACCACGCCTCTCCCATATGCCGCTGTCTGGTTCCTTCCACAACTTTATAGCCTCATGCGCTAACGAGCGAACGATTGTCCAGATTTCTTCATCAAGCGCAAGCTTTCCTCTGCGATTAACTATGAAATAAGTGTACATCGTTTCTATAAGCTGTCCGTAAAGATCGTTCTGTTTTTGTCGATAAGCATCATTGCCTATCCTGACAGGTTTAGAATATTCATAACCGGCTAAATGATCCAATGTCTTTTCTTTCAGTTCCCTTTCTCCGTTAATGCCGTACATCACGGCAAGATTTTCATGTTTTAAGAGCCTCTTGTTTAAGATGAAATTGATAAATCTGGTTGCCGAGTGCATGTGCCCGATACGCGCGTAGAGATCGATAATCATAGAGGCATCCCGAATCCAACAGTAACGATAATCCCAGTTACGGGTTTTTCCGATTATCTCGGGCAATGAAGTTGTCGGAGCGGCTATAACGGCTCCTGTTCTTTGATAGGTTAATAATTTAAGCGTGATTGCCGAGCGAATAAGTAAATCCTTATATTTTTCCGTAAGTTTTGTTCTGTAAGCCCAGTCAAGCCAATATGTTTTGGTTTTTTCATATTCGATATATATTTTATCGGTATTGATTTGAACGAGCTTCTCATGGTAAGAAAGCAGCATATAGGAGGTTCCTTTTAACTCGATCGCCCGGCCCTTGATTATTGCGTCGTAATCAAGATTGCTATAAAAATAAAAGCTGTTGTATTCCCCCTCCTGGGAAACGATCTTAATAAAATCGTCTTCGCGTAAGAATGTTGCGCCGCTTATTGCATAATTAGGCCTTGGATTCAATTCAACTATGATTTCCGGATTACCTGAAATAAGAAGTATATCCCTGTGTATTTCCGAAGGACAATAGTATTCTTCTCTGGCTGTAAGAAAGCGCGGCATATAGTCCCTAACCTCAAAAACACCTTTTTTTGTCTCAAAAATAGTTCTTATAATTGGTGTATGGGGAATATAGCTCTGTTTTACGGATACTATCTCCGTAGCTGATATTTTGAAAAACCCTCCTTTGGTTGCATCTATAATTCTGGCAAAAATAGACGGCGAATCAAAAAAAGGCAAGCATAACCAGTCAACACTGCAATCCGGACCGATAAGCGCCGCGCTTGTGCAGTTACCTATTATTCCATGTTTATAGTTATTCATCTCTTGAGTCCTAAACGCTACGTTTTTGAAAGGATTTTTTTGTACACGGCAATATAGTTTTCGGCCATCTTTTCTCTGGAATAATTTTCTTCTACGTGCTTGCGACAATTTTTGGGTTTTATTTTATCTATATCCTTTATCGCCCGAACCATTTCGTCTTCAGTGTCAACTACAAAACCGGTTTTTCCGTCTACTATTACCTCCGGGACTGCCCCCCGTCTCAGGCCGATTACAGGCGTTCCGCATGCCATAGACTCTATCATAACAAGCCCGAAAGGCTCTTCCCATTGACTTGTAAATAAGGTACACTTGGCTCGCCTATAAAGGTCTAATATCATTTCTCTTGGCAAATCTTCATGAAGCTTAAGCAACAGGCCTTTCGGATATTGATCTACCAGGGGTTTTATCTCTTTTTTAAAAAATTCTTTTTCAAAATCTTCGCTCATTTTAATAGCCATTACCAGGTTAATATTTGATTTATTCGCTACCCGTATGGCGAGATCAAGCCCTTTTTCCCAATTTACGCGGCCTACAAAAAGAAAAAAGTCTTCTTTCTTAGCGCTCCAACTAATGGATTTTACATTAATCGAATTATGAATCGTGCCTATAAAATTGATATTATTGCTTAAAGTAGTGTGATTTGCTCTTTGTTTATTTGATATCGCAACAAAATAGTTATTGGGATATTTTGAGAATTCAACGCATTTTTTTATCGTTACTTCGTTTGCCGGTCCATGAAGCGTATGAACAATCGGAACATCAATATTTTCTGGTGCCCGCAATATTGTATGGCTGTGTATTATGTCCACTTTTTCATAAGCAGCCATACTGTAGGCGTATTTACCTGCCAGCTCTCCTACAAGTATCTTTTCACGCAGAGAGGAGTCCAATCCGAAAGAAAATTGGTGTTGCTCTAAATACGGGAAGAGCCTGCACGAAACGTTTGAATCTTTTGGCGCAAAAAGAAGAACTTCATGGCCCAAAGCCGTTAATCCTTCCGCGAGATTATAAACAACAAGTTCAATGCCACCATAATACGGTGGCGGCACAGGGATCCATGGGGGCGCAACGATCGCTATTTTCATAACCTTCCTGCTTAGTCCTCTTAGACGCCGTCCGGCCCGCGGCATTCTTTACCTAAAAATGCGAGCGCTAGGAAACTCCGGACTCATTAATTATTAATCGACATTTATCAGCGGCGTCAATGGTAGCTGAAACACCTATCGGCAGTGTTACATTTATATCACCGGGTATTCTGTGGCCCGATGGAAAGCCATAAAGAATAGGAATCTTCAGATCGCCTAATATGTCATTCAAGACGTTTCGAATTGTATACATTTTTCCTGAATGATCTACGCATTTAACCATTCTTCCAAAAATTATGCCTTTTACTTTTTTGAACTTGCCGGCCATCTTAAGCTGCATAAGATAATCGTCGATGGTTTCAAGCCCTTCGCCTACATCCTCAAGAAAAAGAATCTTCTCGTTCGTGTCTATGCCATACGGGGTGCCGATCATGCTCATAATTAGCGACATATTGCCCCCTACCAGGACACCGCTTGACCTGCCACCAGGCCTTAATGCCTTTAACCCATGTATTTTTATTCTACCCATAGGTTTAGTCTGCGTAATTGCACGCAAAAGATATTTTAGCGTAATTGGGTTCATGTTTCCGTGTATTTCGCCGGCTATAACGGGGCCGTGAAAGACAACCATATTTGCTACCTTATACAGATAAGAAAGTAGCGCTGTAATATCGCTGTAACCTACGAATATTTTTGGATTTTTTATAATTATTTTTTTGTCAAGGTATGGGATCGTTCGCATAGAACCATATCCCGCTTTAGCACATAGAATTGCTTTTACCTTTTTGTCCGCAAACATTCTGTTTATTTGGTCTGCGCGTTCTATGTCATGGCCGGCCATTGACCAATATTTATTAAAAATACGTCTGTCATAACGAATCTTAAAGCCGAGATCCTTTAGCTTTTCTACGCCGCGCATGAAATTTGCTTTATCAAAAGACCAGGCGGGCGCGACAACGCCTATTGTATCTCCTTTTTTAAGCGCGGCGGATTTTTTTGCGCAAAGTTTTTTCATGTAATAGGTACCTTATTCAGGCTCGGTTAATATGCTTTCGGCCAAAGACGCAACCTTCTCATCCAGCCATCTGATTGTCCTATATTGCTGCTTCAGCTCTGATTTGGCAATTTCACCATTTGCCGCCAGATCGCGCATGCTATCTTCGTATCCGCAATAGCTTGATAGCGCGCCTAGCCAGAACATAAATTCTGCTTTAGGGCTTTTTTTCGGGATTAGGGATAATAAAATATTTTTGGCTTCATGCGCTAGAGAAAGTGAACTTTTATTAAGCCACCTGAATGTGGCATAGAGATAACCCAGCTCCCAAAAAACATTTACCCTATCTGAAAAATAGTCAAAGTCTGTTGTCAGAGCCTGGGTTTTATTTTTGTTTCTTATAATCCTGAAGTTCCAGATATGAGGATCCTCAATGCCAAAGCCATAGATAAATTTATTAGCTGAACGTTCAAGTTTTGGTAGTACGGTTTTTACTTTTGGCAAAAACTCAAAATCGTAAATAAGGTCATTTGATATTTCTAAAACTGTCCTGACAATTGCCGGCACTACAAACACCTTATAATCACGGTTAATAGCGTTTATCCTATTAAGGTATTCAACGATGGCTTCTAGTGAAGATTTAATTTTGGTGGGATTGGCCAGCAGATAACTCGATAAAAATTCACCTATATGCTTACAAATTACGGTCTTATCCCCCGGGTAGAGACTGGCAATTTTAGGGGATAATTTGTTGTTGCATCTTAAAAAGGTAGTTGTTTCAATAAGCCTTAGATAGTCATCCTGTTTCGAGTAGGTAGTAGACACGTAATTTCGAGAATCGCTGTCTAAAATATCACATACTATTTTGGTATGCCACCTGTTTTTATTGTTAAGGACTCTTTTAAGCGTGTATCCGTATTTTTTTAAAGAAAAACGCAGCTCTTGCCGCAAGTTCCGAAAACTAGTCAAATCACCAATCATGTTTAAATGCTTTCGTCTTCAAGTTTGGCTTTCGCCAGCCAAATCGAACGATGGATGCCTACTGAAGATCCGTTTTGCATGCGCCAGGCCATATGAACGATCCGTTCCGCTATATGCTGGACCACTTCAGTAACAGGCCCGCCACCTACTTTTTCCGAACGAACACAAAGCTCTGGTTGGTCGTTCACATAATCTATAGCGACAAAACGCCTTTCCTTGCCCTTGCCTGATATCGCTATTTCAGAAGAAAAGAAATCCATGTTTGTTATTCTGGCTATTTCCGAGATAATACGCGCCAGCGGTAGAAGACGGTAATTATACATTTCTCTTAAGGTTACATGGCTGTACTGCCCCGTATCCGTGTTCCACCAGCAGGGTATGATTTCTCCGAACAGGAAATAAACCCTAAACCAGGCCTGCCTATCCCCTATAATAAGTGGCTCTATTTTTTCTTGTAGCAAGAAATCGTCGCCTCTATTAAAATGGCGGGCTTGTGCTATTTCCGATATAGACCCACTGGCGTTTTTGATAACGCCTTTCTGACCGAACCCGGAGGCGGGCTTTATGATAAAGGGCATCCCCAGCTGTTTGCGCTCATCCTTTGTCAAAACAAAATCATCCGGTTCCCAGTTTCTTACGACAATCGTATAAGGAACGGGTATTTTTACCTTAGTTAAGTCATAATGCGTTATTGCTTTATTAGAGGCCTGCCTTGCGTCGTCCGGATCGCAGACAACATAGCCGTTTATATCTTTTACGGCATAACAAAGGCGGGCAAACAAGTTTTGACTATTATCGTAATCGGCCTCGTTATCCAACAGAAATTTAATCCTCAACCTGCCCTTTTCAAGATCGTTAGTTACCCTTTCCGCATCCTTTTCTGTTATTAAAAGAAACCTTAACCCCAGAAGGCTACATTCTTTTTTGAGCCATTTTACAAAATTTTCCTTACTGCCACTATTCCATGCTAATGCAAAATCATATTGTTTCATGGGTAAGGCTACCTCTCTCATTTTTATATCTTGAAAGCGCGTGATTCAAAATTGACAATACAAGTTTTTCATAGGATATGCCTTGTGCTTTTGCCATTATCGTTAAATCTGCGTATTCCGGAGATAGCCCGGGCAGCGGATTTACTTCGAGCATAAATAACTTATTACGTTTTTCGGAAATCCTAAAATCTATTCTTGCAATATCACGGCATCCAAATTCTTTAAATGCTGTGAGAGCGCGGTATCGTATGTGGTTATTCAAGACACGATCCAGATCAGGTGGTGACTTATATTCAACTAATTCTTTCCAATTTCTTTTTGTTTCCAGGGAGTAGAAAATATCTTCTCCTGGCGTTTTCTTGTTTACAATTTCCATTAGGCCCAGAATATCCGGATTATTATTTCCTATCACACCAACGGTAATCTCCCGCCCCTCTATGTATTCCTCCACTAATAGAGGTTGGTTCGGGTATTTATCTAAAAGTAATTTAATACTTATTTCTAGTTCTTTTTTGGTAAAAACCTTTGAAGAATCATATATGCCTTTACTTGACCCTTCCCATGCCGGTTTAGTGACCAGAGGATAACTTAACCGACTCTCTAATCCGTGAAGATCACATATTGCCTGTACAATCTTATAGCGGGGTACGGGAATGCCTGCTTGTAAAGCTATTTTTTTCGTCATATTTTTATCGAGCGTTAAACTAAGCGTCAAAGGATCTGACCCGGAATAAGGGATGTTTAACATTTCTAAAATAGAAGGAATGTGGGATTCTCTATTTCTTCCAATATGGCCTTCTGCAATATTAAACACAAAATCAATGCCTTCTTGTTTAAGTTTATCCACAATATCTATATCGCTTCCAAGTTTTGCGGTTTCGTACCCATTTTTTTCTAAAACGTCACATATGGCATTTATAGTGTTGGGCGTATCAAACTCCTCATAGGACTCGCTATCTATGATTGCTTTGGGAGACAGGTCATCCTTTAAATTGTACGTTATGCCTATTTTCATTAATACTCTCCGGGTTATAATATCTAAACACTTCTCCTTTATAACCTTTTAAAACAGCGTAATCCTTTTCTAATGCAACTACATAATCTAGCGGTTGTAGGGGAACTTTACCCTGACCTTTTAACCCGTCTACAACAAAGGTAGGCACGCAAAGACCAGAAGTAAAACCTCTCATGCCTTTTATTATCTCCAAACCTTTCTCTATTGATGTTCTTAAATGACCTGTTCCGCTTATAGGGTCACATTGGAAAAGATAATACGGCCTTACCCCTATTTTCAAAAGTCCCTGGCACAGTTTTGTCATAACGGTAATATCATCATTTATGCCCCTTAAAAGAACCGATTGATTATTAACCGGTATGCCGGCGCACACTAGCCTGTCGCAGGCTTTGCTGGATTCTGGCGTAATTTCATTCGGATGATTAAAATGTGTGTTGAGCCATATGGGCCTGTATTCCTTAAGCACTGACACAAGCTCGTCATCAATTCTTTGAGGCAAAACAACAGGGCAACGAGTACCTATTCTTATTATTTCTACATGAGGAATGCTTCTTAGGTTGCTCAATACTGATTCGATTTTATTGGTAGAGAGGATAAGTGGGTCGCCGCCAGATATAATAACGTCTCTTACTTTATCGTGGAGAGAGATATAATTATATACTTCTTTAAGCTCGGCTTCGCTTCTTGTCCATTTACCTTTTTGCCATTCTCTTTTTCTCGTACAATGTCTGCAATATACAGGGCACATATCTGTTAATGTAAGAAGTGCTCTATCTGGGTACCGATGAACAAGGCCCGGCAAAACTGAATCGCGCTCTTCGTCCAATGGATCTTCTTGAACATCAAAATACAGATTATCCTCTTCCGGATTAGGCAGACATTGCAGCTTTATGGGATCTTGTGGATTACTTATGTCGATAAGTGAAAAATAATAAGGGGTTATGCCGAAAGGATACTTTAGAATAACTTTTTCCAGCTTTTCTAATTCAGAAGGGCTGAATTTAAATACCTCGTTAAGCTTCTTCGGATCTGTTATTGAGTTTCTTAATTGCCACCTCCAATCATTCCATTTTTCACTCTTCCCCTCACAGCCAGGAGGTTCATCTGTTTCTAAACAGCTTTCTTCGCTATCCAGTTTCATTTGGATTTTCTCCTTTAATCTGTTAAATCTAGTTAATAATAATTATGGAATTTTTTATCGTTATCCTCACCATCATTCCCTGTATCATTATAATCATTACCTTCCTGACAATACTCATAATCACTGCATTTCGAACAGCACCCTGCTTTTAATTTATTTTCTCCCTCACACTTGTGATATTTAGCGCATATATCGCAACACATGTTATCAGATCCTTTATGCTAATGTTTGTAAAATTTCGCCAACAACTCTTTTATTAAGCACTTCTCTTCTTCTTTGTTTTTCGCCATTCTTTTTATAACCATTTTTTGGCGTCTTATATGTTTTCTAAGTCCCTTTGATAATCTTGATTTCATATTGATGTCAACGCTTAACACTTACTCCGTGTTAGGTTCCATTGCCTCCGTATCGTAATAATTTATGCGGGTTATTACCTTTTTATCCTTTTCGCCCGTTATATATTCTATGTCTATAGGGGTGCCGACCGGAAGCTCTTTCCAGGAATCTACATTCTCTATTTCCACAGCATCATCTACGTAATATACTACTTCGCCTTCTTCGTCCGATTCCCAATCGTATTCACTAATAACAAGTTCATTTGAATTTTCTCTTAGCTCCACAACAGTGCCGTATCCATATTCAGCGTCTCCTTCCTGCGGAATATCTTCTTGCGAAAATCCTGCAATTGGAAATAAAAATAAACTAACGGACAGTAGACCAAAAATTAAAAGCTTACCCATTTTTTACCTCCTTTTTCTTGTTTAACTGTTCTTGCCTATTACCTTTGATTTTTCTTAATTTATCCAAATCGTGTCTTGTTACCTCGATACGAGACAGGCTTTGTACTATTTTGCTTACAAATCTACTAAGGTCCTTATTCCCCGGCTGCGTTAACTTATAATAAACATTAAATCCTTCACGCTTATCTCTTACCACGCCTGTAAGTCTTAGCCTTGCTAAATGCTTGGACATATTGGACTGCGCTGTACCTATAATATCGCATAATTCCGTCACGTTAAGCGGCTCCTTATTTAACAAGCTGATGATTCTGATTCTGTTATCATCGGCAAAAGACTTTAATATCTGGCGCGCTTTTCTTATCTTCATTAATACCTCCATCGTACATACCTTACCATATGAACATATGTTCATATACACTATTTTTTCCGCCTTGTCAAGTCTTTTTGGTTTATTTCCGGATCTGCGCGAAAAAGTTGATCTTTGTCGACGGGTTAAGAAGAGAATTGCGGAGATACTGTTTATTTTCTTTTTTGAAAAAGCAGCCCCAGGGACATGAGCTTTTTCTGCTCGCTGTCCACTGCGTCATCATATCTGTCCTGAACGAATTTTGCGTCTTCGACGGTGTAAAAAGCCTTTGAGTTAAAGCGCCTTATAAGCTCTATTACATCTTTAACCTTATTTTTTTTAACAACGGTAAAAATCAATTTAACAGGTCCTGTGGCGCCCTCTCCTGAAATACTCGTTACTCCATATCCGGCTTTTCTCAACTTTTCAACCAATGCGGCTGCGTCTTTTTTCGTAATAAGCTGTATTATTCTATTCCCGTATAAAAAAGCCCTCTCAATCGTAACGCCGACAAATGTACCCATGCTAAATCCCGCGGCATATGCGATATAATAAACCGGGCTATTTATGTTGTTTATAACGCGGCTGATCGCAAAAAGCCATATCAACACCTCAAAGAATCCGAATATCGCCGATAGACTTCTTATATCCTTTGATATGAATATGATCCTTATGGTCCCCATGCTTACGTCGACAACCCTTATAAGAAAAATAAACAGGGGCAATATCGCAAAGCTGAATGCATCGGAACTTAAAAATTGTGTCATGTTAATTTTACTCCCTATCAAGAATAGCGGAGGGGGAGTCCTTTATGTGTAATTCCCTAACTTCCCGTCGGATAATAGGTTATAACAGAAGCCTTTTATTGTCAAGAGGATAGCGATTCTATTAGTTATACAACTTTATACAATTTCTTACAAGATATTCACAGGTGAGTAAGAACTTCTACCTCTCCGCCTTTTTGCACAGTGATTAAACAATCGTTCGATTGTTTGGTAGAATCAATTTTGCCTGGCAGAGAGGCAGGGAAACGTTTATGCGTGTTTTCCTACCTCCCTGTCAGATAACAGGTTGTAATACAAGTCTTTTATTCCTTGTCCGGTATCCTGCACGGTTACCTGTACAAAATTTTCTTCGTTTACGCAAAATGTCCACTTCCCCCACCATGGACATTTTTATTTCACTGTATTTAAAAGAGTTACGACTTTTTGTCCTGAAAAATACAGGACAAAACGGACACTTCTTCGCCAAATACTTGCGTATTTGGCTTCGAAGTGCAGGCAAATTTGGTGAGGGATAGACCTCTCTAAAGGCCAGAATTTTCTTGTTTCCGGCCATAATTCCGCTATAATACATACCATAGAAACAGAGAGGTTCCCCCTCGGCTCAATGATGAGGGACCCCACTTCTTCGCCCTCTCTAAAGTAAAACAAGAGAGGGCTACGAAGTGTAAACACTTCTACTTAAGCAATGGCGAAGAAGTGTCCTCCGAAGCTCTCCGAAGCTTTAGCGAAGGAGAGCGTAGGAGGGCAAATCATTATGTACTACGTCTATATTCTACAAAGCTTGAAAGATCGAAGTTATTACACAGGCCTTACTACAGACGTAGAAGCTCGTCTGAAAAAACACAATTCCGGCCAAGTTGCTTACACATCTATGAAATGTCCGTTCAAAGTGGCATGGTATTGTTGCTTTGAGGACAAATTAAAAGCCGCAAACTTCGAGAAATACCTCAAATCCGGGTCAGGATTTGCACTCGCCAGAAAAAGATTGGTTTAGCAGCAGTTTTCTCTTCCTGCATCGTGTGTGTAGAATTTCTCCTCATCGGCTCCAATAATCTCCACTTCTTCGCCCTCTCTAAACAAAAGAAGAGAGGGCTTCGAAGTGCCCTGCGAAGCTCTCCGAAGCTTTAGCGAAGAAGAGCGTAGCAGGGCAAAATAGCTCAATTCCTATCGGATTTGGGAGGTGATTTACGACAGGCATATATGGCTAGTATTTGGCAGAATTGTGGTCGCAAAAGGGACATGTTTTCGAGCCTTTTTGTTCGTCACCAGCCCAGAAAATCGCCTCTCTCTTTTAGATAATTCTTGCCATAATGGGTTAACCGCTATATAATCTGTATCCAGGAATTGCTAGAGGTTCTCCCTCGGCTCAATGGTGAGGGACCCCAAATTTTCACCTTAAGAAAATATGATAAAAAAAATTCTTCTTTTTCTTGTAATATTCATCGTTTTAGCCGGGGTTGTGCTTTTTCTGACGAGGCATCTTATCTTTGACAAAGTCAAAACCATTGCCATAAAAAAAATAGAATTCTCTACGGGCCGCGGCATAAAAATAGAGCGTGCAGGCTACGTTCCGGTAAAGGGCATACGCCTTGACGGGATCTCGGTATATAAGACGCCTTCCCGGGAAAAAGAGCTGCTTTTTATAGAGCGCGGTTATGTAAAGTTTTCTTTTTTGACTCTCGTGAAGGAAAAACTCTTTTCTCCGGATATTTCCATAAATAAACTCAAAATCGACAACATCTCCGCCAGCGGCAGGATAAGCTTTTCCCTCAATTTAAGCAGGCCCACAACCGGCATAAAACCTCTTCTTGACGATCTCGGACAAGTTAGAATCGCCGGAGCCGTGATTTCACGCGATAATATCGTGTTCAAAAACATAAATGGGCTCGTTTTATTAAGCGCGCTCTCCATTTCCTCTAAGGATTTATCGTTTTCAATGAACGATATGCCACATTCCCTGGATTTTGACATAAAAAACCCGTTAGGCGAGTTTTCATCTTCTTTCAAGCTTTCCGCGGAAAATCTAAGCATAGTCGGCTCGATTGATAAGAAAGAAAATTTTTACAAAATTCCTTCCTTGAAGGGCGTGTTTTTAAACTCATCCTTCTCGTGCATGGGCGAAATAAAGGACATAAAAGCCATGCTGATCTCGCTTTACGGCGAAGCGAAAATAAACCTTAAAGATATAGCGTCTTTTATTCCGGCTGAATCGAAAAGCGCTTTTGAATCCATAGCGCTCGAGGGCGTTTTAAGCAATTCGGTATATTGCTCGGGCAGCGTAAAGGATATGCTGAAACTCGAACTTGGAATAAAATCTTCTTCGGATAACTTAAAGATAAAAGGGTTTGCTTTTGAAAAATTTTCCTCTGAAATACGGCTCAAGGACGGCGTACTCGAAGCGCCGGCTATCATTGCTTACCCATACAATGGTAAGGCGCAGGCTGTATTTTCCGTGGACCTAAAGAAGGATTACCGTCCATACTTTATAAAATGCGCAATACAAAACGTGGACATGGCATTTCTTGTAAAAGATACAAAATTAAAAGACAAACAAATAAGGGGCCTTTTGTTTGCCGAAGCGGCTGTAAGAGGTGAAGCTAATAATTCCGCCACTGCCGAGGGCCAGGGTTCTATCCGTATTACAAACGCGAATCTAGGGCCCATGCCGCTCCTTACGCCTCT
The DNA here is from genome assembly GCA_016782425.1 of Candidatus Omnitrophota bacterium. Classification (GTDB taxonomy): domain Bacteria; phylum Omnitrophota; class Gorgyraeia; order JABMRN01; family RBG-13-46-9; genus JABMQJ01. The sequence continues at coordinate 6,309 of JADHYN010000019.1, read as the reverse complement.
TCTTGGCAACTTATACGGGTACCTGCAAACTAACGTATTTACGGACTTAAAAAAAATAGATATAACGGAGGCTACGGCGGACTTTTATATAGCTAATCGAAAAATTGCCACGGAAAACCTTATCCTTTGGGGAGACACAATAATAATACACGCTTACGGGTACGTGGATTTTGACAAGCGCCTTAATTTCGATATCGAAAACGAGTTTGTTGAGCCGGAGGAAACGGAAGAAGAAGACTGGCAGGCAAGCCTTCAGGAAGCAATAGCGCAATTCGGTAAAATTATGAGCAAAGCACGCTTGACCGGTACTCTGGATAAACCTGAATGGAAATTTGAATATTTCGGTGGGATAAAGGAAATGTTGAAGAATAAGCTCAGTGGAGCCTTTAAAAATATTTTTGAATAACCGGCCTTACGGCTTTAAGAGCCTTCGCCCTGTGGCTTATTTTATTTTTTGATTTGTGCGTAATTTCAGCAAAGGTTTTCTTGCCGCCTTCCGGCGTAAAAAGCGGATCATATCCGAAGCCATTTTTCCCCTTGAGGCTAAAACCAATAACTCCTTTACATCTTCCCTCCGCCGTACCCAGAAGACTCCCCTTCTCCGCCACCGCGACGGAACATACGAACACGGCTTTTCTTTTTTTTACCGGCACGTCTTTCATAAGAGTGAGGAGTTTTGCGTTATTCTCCCGGTCCGTCGCTTTAGCGTGCGCGAAACGCGCCGAGCGCACTCCGGGCTTACCATACAGTGCCTCAACCTCGAGCCCGGAATCATCGGCTATTATGATACCCTCTATGTAACGTGAAAAAGTAAGCGCTTTTTTGATCGCATTTTGCCGGAAGGTCTTGCCGTTTTCTATAACCATGGGGAGATGTATTTTGACGTCCCCCAGGTTTTTTATTTTTACTTTCAGCCCCTTTAAAATCGCTTTTAGTTCTTCTTTCTTTCTGGAATTTGTGGATGCTACTACAATAGTCTTCATACTTTTAAAGGTAGTATTTTTTTCTCTTTCGTCAGAATATTATCTATGCCGTTTTTCGCGAGTTTTACAAGGTTTGCAAGTTCTTTAGGCGTGAACGGCTCTTTTTCGGCTGTGCCCTGAATTTCTATAAGACGCCCGCTTCCGGTCATAACCACGTTCATATCTACGCTAGCCCGGGAATCTTCCTCGTAACTAAGGTCAAGAATTTTTTCACCACCTACAATACCCACGCTCACGGCTCCTACGTAATCTTTCACGGGAAGTTTATCGAAAACCTTTTGTTTCTTAAGTTTTGTGAGCGCCAAAATAAGCGCCACGAAACATCCCGTTATGCTCGCACACCTTGTCCCGCCGTCTCCCTGGACAACGTCGGCGTCCATCCAAATAGTTCTTTCCCCGAGAGACTTAAGGTCCGTCACCGCTCTTAATGAGCGGCCTATAAGCCGCTGGATTTCCTGGGTCCTGCCGCCCTGCTTGCCGCGCGACGCTTCCCGGACAATTCTCGATGTACAGGAACGCGGCAGCATGCCGTATTCCGCTGTCACCCAGCCCGATCCTTTGCCGCGCAAAAACTTCGGTACGCCCGGCTCTACGGAAGCTGTGCACACTATTTTGGTATTTCCTATTTCGAAAAGGCATGAACCCTCCGCGAATTTCATGAAATTTTTGGTAATTTTTACTTTTCTTAACTCATTATACTTTCTGCCATTATCTCTTTTCATATATGTCCTTCCCTCTGGAATCTATTCCTACTATAAGCGGAAAATTCTTAACTTTCAGTTTATATATCGCCTCGGCGCCAAGTTCGGCGTAAGCGTGCGTGTTCGCGGAAATGATTTTTTTAGCCAGGTACGCGCCGGCCCCACCTACCGCTAAAAAGTACACTGCCCTTCGCTTTTTTATCATATCTCTTACGTCTTTAGAACGAGAGCCTTTTCCTATCATTACAGCGAGACCTTTTTGTAAAAGAGCCGGCGTAAAAGAATCCATGCGTGAGCTTGTTGTGGGCCCGCATGACCCAAAATCCCCGCCTGTACGGATAGGCGTTGGACCGCAATAATAGATAACCGCGTTTTTAAGCTCGAGCGGAAGTCTTTTTTTTCTGTCCACAAGTTCTTTGAGCCTTTTGTGCACCATGTCGCGTGCAGTATATATCGTTCCCGTTAAAAGCACGTGCTCGCCGCACTTCAGCTTGGTTCGAACCGCTTTAGTTAGCGGTGTAGTGATTTTCCTCATAAAATCTTACTGGCGCTCCTTGTAGCGTGACAGCTTATGTTTACAGCTACCGGGAGACCGGCAATATGCGTGGGGTATTCCAACGCATTAATCCCGAGGCAAGTCATCTTCCCTCCTAGTCCCATTGGTCCTATATTAAGCGTATTCATTTTTTTTAATATCTTTTCTTCCAGCTTGCGCAAATGCGGCCTGGGGTTTTTTCTGTCTATGCGAATAGTTAACGCCATTTTTGACAACCATGCCGCCTTGTCGAACGTACCCCCTAAGCCAACCCCGATTATATAAGGCGGGCAGGCGTCCGCGCCTGCGACTTTTGCGGTTTCGGTCACGAACGATATAATCTCTTTTTCGCTGTCCGTGGGCTTCATCATTTTAATGCTGCTTTTGTTCTCACTTCCGAAACCCTTAGGTAAAACCGTAATCTTTATTTTCTCCCCTTTTACGATTTCAGTATGGATTACAGCCGGAGTATTAGTGCCTGTATTTTTTCGTTTTATAGGGCTCGCGACAATCGATTTTCTCAAGTGCCCGCTTCTATAGGCTTCCCTTACACCTTCCTGAATTGCTTTTTCAAAATCTCCGCCCGTAACCCTTACACCTTGTCCCATGGAAATATATACCGACACGGCTCCTGTGTCCTGGCATATGGCGCGGCGCTCTTTTTTGGCGATAACCGCGTTTTCAACAAGCATGATTAGAATGCGCTTTGACCTTTTATTTTTTTCCTGCCGTAACGCTTTTTTAAGTGCCGCGAGTATATCTTTCCTAAGGTTAAAATTTGCCTCAAGGCAAAGTTCCCGCACAGCGTTTTTTATCTTTTTTACGTGTATGTTTCGCATCTTTAGAGTATTGCCTTTTTTGCCGTGATTTTCTTTTTTAAAAATATCTTCGCCAGTTCCCTGAAATTCTCTCCGTCGTCGCTTACAAAAAACATTGTGCGCCCCTTCTTCTCGGGAGAAGCGCTCATCCGCTTTGCTTTAAGGAACTCCTTTGTAAATTTGGCCACAGCGGAAGATGAGTCCACCAGTTTTACGCGCTTTCCGGATATTTTTGCGATAACACCCTTTAAAAGCGGATAATGAGTGCAGCCAAGTATTAGGGTATCTATTTTATTTTTAAGTAGCGGCGCAAGGTATTTTTTCACAACCCTGACCGCTATGTCACCGCTCAAGCATTTGTTTTCCACGAGCGGAACAAAAAGAGGGCACGCTTCTTCTTTGACAACTGTTTTTTTGCAAACGGTTTTTATGCATTTTTTGTAGACGCCGCTTTTTATCGTGGCGTTCGTGCCTATTACCCCTATTCTTTTATTTTTACTTAAGTTCATAGCCTCTTTAACGCCCGCCCTTATGACGCCAAGGATGGGAACGTTGAATTCCTTTTTGAGAGCGTTTACGCTTAAGCTCGAAGCCGTGTTGCACGCTACAATTATAAGCTTTACCCTGAATTTGAGCAAGAACTTGATTATTTCCCGTGAAAACCCGGTAACCGTATCCCTGGATTTATTTCCATACGGCACCCTTGCCGTATCGCCAAAATAAATTATGTCTTCATTAGGAAGAAATTTTCGGATTTTATCCACGACCGTAAGGCCGCCTACCCCTGAATCAAATACACCTATCGGCCTTTTATCCATTATCTGGAAAATCCGTCCGTACGTTCATATTCATTTTTATACACCAATATCGACTGGGCTATTGCGTTTGCTATCCGGTCCCTGAAGGAACTTTGTTTCAATCGCGATTCTTCGGATCTGTTTGTCAAAAAACCTATTTCAACAAGTACGGCCGGCATGGATGCACCTTTTAGAACGGCAAAGCGCGCCGCTTTGGCTCCTCTTGCTTTCATGCCAAGTTTATTAGCAGTAACTCGAGCCATGTCCTTGGCCAGCTCCTTTGACTCTGTGCGGTTTTCCGAAAGCACGAGATCGCAAAGAGTCGGATCCTTATAACTGCCTTTATCATCTACCATTACTTCCTCGTATTTTAGCGACGCGTTTTCCGCGGCTGCCAAGGCCCTGGCTGTATCATCGGTAGCCTCTGAAAGATAAAATACTTCGAACCCTTTTGCCCGCGATTTCTTAGCAGCATTCGCGTGTATGCTCACAAAAAGATCTGCTTTTTTCTTTTTCGCGAATGCCGGCCTTTTATAAAGCGATATAAAGACGTCTCTATCCCTTGTCAAATACACTTTTAACCCTTTTGCCTCGAGGTATTTTTTAAGGCGTTTTGAGACATCCAGCACTATGTTTTTTTCCTTTGTGCCGTAACGGGATACGGCACCCGGGTCCTTACCGCCGTGCCCGGGGTCAATAACGACCGTATTTATCCTGTGCCGGCCTACGGCAGGCGCGTATTTTTCCTCTACCCCGAATACATTTTCCGCAAGGTAAGCCGCTGAATCTACCGGAATATACGCCGTCCCGTCAATGTACTCAAGAGGTTTCACTAAAGAGTATTCTTTCCCGTTTATAAGCACTGCCTTCGAATCGGGGCGCAGGGCGACAACCTGATTGCCTTTTTCGATCTTTATTCTCTGAGACACGAGGTCCCAGTTCCAGTTAAGGTCGTAATAATTGCAAAATCTGATAAGCGGCAGGTATTCGGTATTATGTATGCTGACAGCCTCCGTATATATCGGCGGCCCTTGAGGCCTGACGTACTGTCCGGTCCTGACGCACCCGGACATCGCCAGGCAACTTACAATAATAATAGCAATGCCTTTTCTCATAATTAGTTCATAATATATCACAACCAGCACCTATGCTCAAGATGTTTCAAGTGCCTTGATATGAAAAAGGATTCCGGGTGAGTGCTTTCGCGACGCGCTCCTTCGGGGGTATGGCGCCCCCTTGAGTCGCTTAAGCACTCACCCGGAATCCTTTTTATATCTAGCAACTAGTAATGGGGAGAGTTTGCGGGCATTGCTATATAAATAGGGGCCCCCGAGGGGGTATGCGGAGCGGGACTTTAAAGACCCCGAGCGGGCACGGACCCGCCGTAGTCACACGCGCAAGAAATGTGGCGAAGGCGGGGAGCGAGGGGTCTTTACGAGCGCAGGCCGCCTCGCCGGGGCGGCCAAGCGCTCCCGCGGAGCATGCCCCCGAGAGGGGACCACAAAGCAATGCCCGCAAAGTGCTTTAGTCCTCTTGCTTTCGTAGGAAGCTTATGCTATAACCTCATTATGGCTGAGAATATTATTGTTACAAACAGGAAGGCGCTACGGGATTACTTCATAATCGAGGCCTTTGAGGCGGGAATAGCGCTGAAAGGGAGCGAAATAAAGTCTATCCGGAAACGCGAGGTAAACCTGAAAGACAGCTTCGCGAGGGTTGAAAAAGGCGGAGTTTTGTTATATAATATGCATATCAGCCCTTATGAGTTTTCCCGCCGGGAAGAAGTCGACCCCACAAGGCCGAGAAAATTGCTTCTTAAAAAAAGCGAAATACGGCATCTGGCGGGAAAAATGTCCCTAAAGGGGCAGACGCTCATTCCGCTTAAAATATATCTTAAAAAGGGGCTTGCAAAGATTGAGCTCGCCCTCGCAAGGGGAAAAAAGTTCTATGACAAACGTGAAGCGCTCAAGGCAAAAGAGGCGAAACGCGACGTAGATCGGGCATTACGCCGGAAACGCTGATATACGCAACCGACCGACACAACCGTTTCGCGCGACGCAACCGTAGCCGACCAACGTATTAATTTGGGGGGTGAAAGGTTTCGACCTTGTTTTTGGTCTTAGGAGCAGCATGTATAGGTTGCCGGGAGGCCTATTAAAACACCTGGCAAATGATAAACGCAAACTACAATCCAGTAGCCGAAGCCGAGTCAATCTTGGCTGAGGATGCGTTACATGTTCCTCAATTTGCAGGAACAGCTCCTTTAGCTTTCGCCTGGTAAGCTAAAAAGGAGTTTAAAAATCAGGATAGCGTAAGGGCGCGCTTCTCGCCTTTGCGCGAAAATTTGGAAGCTGCTTCTTTCCGGATCCAGCCTTACGGAGACGGGAAGAAAAAGATAAACGTTAGGCTAAACATGTAGATACTGCTAGGGAAGGAATAAGGGACCCGAGTTCAATTCTCGGCACCTCCACCACT